>NC_012673.1:2167500-2767500 GCF_000023045.1 Exiguobacterium sp. AT1b
AGCTGGTTCTCTCCGAAATAGCTTTAGGGCTAGCCTCGAGGTGAAGAGTTCTGGAGGTAGAGCACTGATTGGACTAGGGGCCCCCACAGGGTTACCGAATTCAGTCAAACTCCGAATGCCAGCAACTTGTACTCGGGAGTCAGACTGCGAGTGATAAGATCCGTAGTCGAGAGGGAAACAGCCCAGACCATCAGCTAAGGTCCCCAAGTGTATGTTAAGTGGAAAAGGATGTGGCGCTGCACAGACAACTAGGATGTTGGCTTAGAAGCAGCCACCATTCAAAGAGTGCGTAATAGCTCACTAGTCGAGTGGCGCCGCGCCGAAAATGTAACGGGGCTAAACATACCACCGAAGCTATGGATCCCGTAAGGGATGGTAGGAGAGCGTTCCAAGCAGCAGTGAAGCGGTATCGTGAGGAGCCGTGGAGCGCTTGGAAGTGAGAATGCCGGTGTGAGTAGCGAAAAGAGGGGTGAGAATCCCCTCCGTCGAAAGCCTAAGGTTTCCTGAGGAAGGCTCGTCCGCTCAGGGTTAGTCTGGACCTAAGCCGAGGCCGAAAGGCGTAGGCGATGGACAACAGGTCGATATTCCTGTACCGCCGTACCACCGTTTGAACGATGGGGGGACGCAGAAGGATAAGGTGACCGTGCGACTGGAAGTGCACGGACAAGCAGCGAGGCCGTCGGGTTGGCAAATCCGCCCGGCATACAAGGTTGAGCTGTGACGTGGAGCCCGTAGGGCGAAGCACCGGATTTCACGCTGCCAAGAAAAGCCTCTAGTGAGGAGGTCGGCGCCAGTACCGCAAACCGACACAGGTAGGCGAGATGAGAATTCTAAGACGCGCGGGATAACTCTCGTTAAGGAACTCGGCAAAATGGTCCCGTAACTTCGGGAGAAGGGACGCTTATGGCGACATAAGCCGCAGTGAATAGGCCCAAACGACTGTTTAGCAAAAACACAGGTCTCTGCTAAATCGCAAGATGAAGTATAGGGGCTGACGCCTGCCCGGTGCTGGAAGGTTAAGGGGATGTGTCATCGCAAGAGAAGCACTGAACCGAAGCCCCAGTAAACGGCGGCCGTAACTATAACGGTCCTAAGGTAGCGAAATTCCTTGTCGGGTAAGTTCCGACCCGCACGAAAGGCGTAACGATTTGGGCACTGTCTCAACGAGAGACCCGGTGAAATCATAGTACCTGTGAAGATGCAGGTTACCCGCGACAGGACGGAAAGACCCCATGGAGCTTTACTACAGCCTGATATTGAGGCTTTGTACGCGATGTACAGGATAGGTGGGAGTTTGTGAAGCCGGAGCGCCAGCTTCGGTGGAGACACCCTTGGGATACCACCCTTTGCGTATAGAGTCTCTAACTCGCAGCCGTGATCCGGCTGGAGGACCGTGTCAGGCGGGTAGTTTGACTGGGGCGGTCGCCTCCTAAACAGTAACGGAGGCGCCCAAAGGTTCCCTCAGAATGGTTGGAAATCATTCGAAGAGTGCAAAGGCAGAAGGGAGCTTGACTGCGAGACCTACAAGTCGAGCAGGGACGAAAGTCGGGCTTAGTGATCCGGTGGTTCCGCATGGAAGGGCCATCGCTCAACGGATAAAAGCTACCCTGGGGATAACAGGCTGATCTCCCCCAAGAGTCCACATCGACGGGGAGGTTTGGCACCTCGATGTCGGCTCATCGCATCCTGGGGCTGGAGTAGGTCCCAAGGGTTGGGCTGTTCGCCCATTAAAGCGGTACGCGAGCTGGGTTCAGAACGTCGTGAGACAGTTCGGTCCCTATCCGTCGTGGGCGTAGGAAATTTGAGGAGAGCTGTCCTTAGTACGAGAGGACCGGGATGGACGCACCGCTGGTGTACCAGTTGTTCCGCCAGGAGCACCGCTGGGTAGCTACGTGCGGACGGGATAAGTGCTGAAAGCATCTAAGCATGAAGCCCCCTCCGAGATGAGATTTCCCTTTGAGCAATCAAGAAAGACCCCTCAGAGACGATGAGGTAGATAGGTCATGGGTGGAAGCGTGGTGACACGTGGAGCTGAATGATACTAATCGGTCGAGGCTTTGATCTAGTCTAATGGTTTGTGTTGATGAATCCTCAGTTTTCAGGGAACAAGCCCTGTAGAGTCTGGTGGCGATAGCGAGACGGCCACACCCGTTCCCATGCCGAACACGGAAGTTAAGCGTCTCAGCGCCGAAAGTAGTTGGGGGATCTCCCCCTGTGAGGATAGGACGTTGCCAGGCAAACGGTGGTTCTGGAGCATTCGCTCAAGGGCCGCCGTTTTTTCATATCATCGATTCAGCTTAGTGGAAGAGAGGACGTAAGAAGCAATGGCTAAGAAGATCAAAGTATATGTCGAACCAAATGAAACGGTCAGTGAATGTTTAGATCGAATCAATGAAATGGGTTATCGTCCTATACGCCGTATTGAAAAGCCCGTCTTTGAGCAAACGGGAGCCAAAGATGAACCTGTCCATTCCCATCAGTCGATTTTATTTGAATGCGTCTCTAAAGAATCCTAATGCCAAGCCGTCACACAATCTGCGTGACGGCTTTTTTATGTCTCAAAATGAATGCTCGCGTTCAAAGCATCGATCTCCAAGCGCATCCAATAAAGTTTGAGCTCGTTTTTCTATCTTTTTAGGAAGATTCTCTTTACTAAAGTATTCAAGAGCCAAACTTTCACCATCTTCCATGACGAGCGCTCCATGTACTCCTTTCGCCTGGTATAAATGAATGACACCGTATGTCTCGTCTCCGTTTGGATATTTGAAGTATCCATCTGAACCGGAAAAGACTTGGATTAATTCAAATTGCTCAGCGAGAAGTCCAGTTTCTTCTTTTAATTCTCTAGCAGCGACTTCTTCCAACGTTTCCCCGAGTTCCATCGATCCTCCTGGTAAACCCCAGTCAAGTGTATCCGATCGGAATTGCATCAGTACCTCTTGCTTTTGATTGATGACCAAAATGGTTGCTCCCACACTGATGATCGGTCGGTTGCCAACCACTTCTCTAAGACTCGATATGTAACTCATCGAACTCCCCCCTTTTCAATAGCATACATTATCGGATAAGATTGTGCTGATAACATCCAAAAAGCGAACGATAAATATTCAGACAATTAAAATGTTCGCAGTTTATTGACATGTTTTCAAAGAACAAGGTACGATAGGCGTGTGAGATAAGAAAAATAAATAGTGCTCCATATAATCGCAAGGAAATGGCTTGCAAGTTTCTACCTGATCACCGATTCTGATCAGACTATGGGGTGTAGCGGACGTGTATTTGTCATGCCTATACCCTAAACTGATTGTCGGTTTAGGGATTTCTTTTTGTAAGGGGGACATTGGGAATGAACGTAGCAGTTGGAGTAATCATGGGAAGTTCATCTGATTGGGAGACGATGAAACATACGTGTGACGTGTTGGATGAGTTGCAGATTCCATATGAAAAACAAGTCGTATCCGCTCACCGTACACCAGACCTTATGTTCGAATATGCTGAAGAGGCACGAGGCAGAGGCATCCAAGTGATCATTGCGGGTGCTGGTGGGGCAGCCCACCTTCCTGGAATGGTCGCTGCGAAAACGACACTTCCTGTCATCGGTGTCCCGGTTCAGTCGAAAGCACTCAATGGAATGGATTCGCTCCTCTCCATTGTTCAGATGCCTGCAGGAGTTCCAGTAGCAACTGTTGCCATCGGAAAAGCGGGAGCAACGAATGCAGGATTATTGGCTGCTCAGATCCTCAGCATCCACTCCACAGACATAACACATCGACTGGATGCATTTCGTGAGAAGAAACAAGAGATGGCGATGCGAGGAACGGAGGAGTTGGTCTGATGAGAATCGGAATTTTAGGTGGAGGACAACTTGGACGGATGATGTCACTCAGTGCGAGTGCAATGGGATACACGACACTTTGTCTTGACCCGAACCCCAATGCACCGACTGCTCAAGTGGCAGATTCAATTGTTGCCTCATTTGATGATGTCGATGCCGCAAAAGAACTCGCTGCTCGTTCAGACGTTGTGACGTATGAATTTGAGAACATCGATACGGAAATGATTGCAGCCATCGAAGAAAAATGCCCACAAGGTATGGACGTGTTGAAGGCGACGCAACATCGCATCTTAGAGAAACAGATGATTGAATCAGCGGGACTACGTGTCGCACCATATGTTTCGGTACGTACGGTTCGAGATGTACGGCAGGCATATGAGAAGCTCGGCTACCCATTTGTCATCAAAACGTGTCGTTTCGGCTATGATGGGAAAGGGCAAACGGTCATTCGGTCGGAACATGACCTTCAGACCTTCGCTGAACATTTTGTCGAACAGGAATACGTCGCCGAAGCTTGGTTGCCATTTGAAAAAGAAATTTCAGTCATTGTGACGAGAGGGTATGACGAAACGTCGACATTCCCAATCAGTGAAAACATTCATCACAACAACATCCTACATTTATCGATTGTACCGGCTCGCGTATCAAATGAGATTCAAGAGGATGCAAGACACCTCGCTCTCCAGCTTGCAGACCATATCGGCTTAATGGGAACGCTCGCTGTCGAGCTGTTCGTCATGGCGGATGGCCGTCTATATGTGAATGAGCTTGCGCCGCGTCCGCACAACTCCGGGCACTACACGATTGACGCTTGTGAAACCTCACAATTTGAACAACACATTCGAGCCGTGACCGGGATGCGCCTCGGACGGACGAGATTGACATCGCCTGTCGTCATGGTCAACCTTCTCGGCGAGCATATGCCACGACTTCATGTCAAAGCATTGCCATCGAATGTTAAACTACATCTGTATGGAAAAGATGAAGCGAAGACAGGTCGCAAAATGGGACATTTGAACGTCCTTGGTGACACGGTCGAAGAAGCGCTTCATACCATCGAACAACTGGCAATTTGGAAGGAGACCGTTTTATGATTTCACGCTACACCCGCCCAGAGATGGCAAACATTTGGACTGATCAAAACAAATTCGAGGCTTGGTTAAAAGTTGAACTTTATGCCTGTGAGGCTTGGAGTGAACTCGGTATCATCCCGAAAGAAGATGTACAAGTTCTTTGGGACAAGGCATCGTTCGATGTTGATCGCATTCTAGAGATTGAACAAGAGACACGTCATGATGTGATTGCGTTCACTCGTGCCGTTTCCGAGACACTCGGAGAAGAGAAAAAGTGGGTACATTACGGATTGACGTCGACGGATGTCGTCGACACGGCACTCTCGTACTTAATCAAACAGGCGAATGATCTTTTAGAAGCCGATTTAGATCGCTTCATCGGTATTCTCGCAGAAAAAGCGAAGGCACATAAGTATGACATCATGATGGGACGTACCCATGGCGTTCACGCGGAACCGACCACGTTCGGTCTGAAGCTCGCCCTCTGGTATGAAGAGATGAAACGAAACAAAAAACGCTTCATGGCAGCTCGCGAAACGATTGAATTCGGGAAGATGAGCGGAGCGGTTGGGACGTTTGCGAATATCGACCCGTTCATCGAGTCATACGTCTGTGACAAGCTCGGTATCCAAGCTGCACCGATTTCGACACAGACACTCCAACGTGACCGTCATGCCGAGTACATGTCAACACTCGCATTGATTGCCACATCGATTGAAAAGATGGCAACCGAGATTCGTGGACTTCAAAAAACAGAGACACGCGAAGTGGAAGAGTTCTTTGCGAAAGGACAAAAAGGGTCTTCTGCGATGCCGCATAAACGTAATCCAATCGGTTCTGAAAATATGACGGGTCTTGCACGCGTCATTCGCGGTCATATGATGACAGCATACGAGAATGTCCCACTCTGGCATGAACGTGACATCTCGCACTCATCAGCAGAACGAATCATCATTCCGGATGCGACGATTCTCCTCAACTACATGTTGAACCGTTTCGGTAACATCGTGAAGAACTTGACGGTCTTCCCGGACAACATGCGCCGCAATATGGACCGTACGTTCGGGATCATCTTCTCGCAACGGATCTTACTCGGTCTCATCGAGAAGGGCTGGTCACGTGAAGCAGCATACGACGCGGTTCAACCGAAAGCGATGCAGGCATGGGAAGAAGAGACGATGTTCCGTACATTGATTGAAGAGGACAAAGAGATGGGCGCACTCTTTACGAGTGAAGAGCTCGATGAGTTGTTCGACCCGCGTTATCACGTACGCCGTGTCGATACGATTTTTGAACGCTGTGGTTTGTAATCGTTGAGGGGCGACAAGCCCCTCTCACTTTTAAGGGGGAACGGTTCAGATGAAAGCAATTTATGAGGGCAAGGCGAAGGCGTTATTTGAGACAGAAGAAGCGGGTGTGCTTCGTGTGTACTATAAAGACGATGCGACAGCATTCAATGGAGAAAAGAAAGAGTCGATTGATGGGAAGGGGATTTTAAACAATGCCATCACGACCCAGTTGTTCGAATTGATGCATGACAACAAGATTCCGACGCACTTTATCAAACAAATCTCAGACCGGGAACAGTTGGTCCGCCGTGTCGACATCATTCCGTTAGAAGTGGTCGTCCGCAACGTCGCGGCCGGTAGTCTGGCGAAACGTCTCGGTTGGGAAGAAGGAACACCGCTCCTCGCACCGATTGTCGAGTTTTATTATAAGGACGATGCGCTTGGGGACCCACTCCTCACGGAGGATCATATCCGATTATTGCAAGTTGCTACACACAAAGAAGTCGAAACATTGCGACAACTCGGGCTTTGGGTAAACGATGTCTTGCTCGATTTCTTTGGTCAACACGGCATCGACGTGATCGATTTCAAACTAGAGTTCGGAAAAGTGGATGGGACGATCATCTTGGCGGATGAAATCTCGCCGGATACGTGCCGCCTTTGGGACAAAGAAACGAAACAAAAGCTTGATAAAGATGTATTCCGTCGCGATTTAGGTTCTTTGACTGAGACGTATGGACAATTGTTAACACGCATAGGGGGAAACGGACAATGAAAAAAGTAAATGTGTATGTGACATTACGTGAAAGTGTACTCGACCCACAAGGAGTGGCCGTAAAAGGCGGACTCGAACATCTTGGATTCGCTGGAGTTGAATCGGTGCGCATCGGGAAAGTCATCGAGCTTCGAGTAGCGGACGACACGACAGAAGACATGGTCAAAGAAATGTGTGAGAAGTTACTCGTCAATACGGTCATTGAGAATTATGAAATCGAGATGGGGGTACTCGCATGAAGTTTGCGGTCATCGTCTTTCCAGGATCAAACTGTGACCTCGACATGTACCACGCGGTAAAAGATGTGCTCGGGGAAGAAGCGGAATACGTGTTCCATACGGAAACCTCACTTGAAGGATTCGATGGGGTCCTCTTACCAGGCGGTTTCTCATACGGAGACTACTTGCGCTGCGGATCAATCGCCCAGTTTTCACCAATCATGGCTGAAGTGAAGCGTTTCGCGGAAGAAGGACGCCCGGTACTCGGCGTATGTAACGGATTCCAAGTGCTCGTCGAAGCGGGACTCCTTCCAGGCGTATTGATGCGAAACCGCGATTTGAAATTCATGTGTAAGACCGTCGACCTCGTCGTCGAAAACAACGAAACGATGTTCACAAGTGAGTACGCGGCACAGGAAACGATTCGCGTGCCAATCGCACACGGTGAGGGCAACTACTACTGTGACGATGCGACACTTGCGGCATTGAAGGCAAATGGCCAGATTGCGTTCACCTATAAAGAGAACCCGAACGGATCGGTCGAAAACATCGCCGGCATCACGAACGAGGCAGGGAACGTACTCGGCATGATGCCACACCCGGAGCGTGCGGTCGAAGCGTTGCTCGGTGGGGAAGACGGTAAACGGTTATTCACGTCAATCGTAAAATGGGGGGCACGACATGTTACTTACAACTGAACCGACAGCTACACAAATCCGTGATGAACGGATCTATGCCACGATGGGATTATCGGACGACGAATACGCGCTCGTCGTCTCACTGCTTGGCCGGGAACCGAATTATACAGAAATCGGTCTCTTCTCGGTCATGTGGTCTGAACACTGTTCGTACAAAAACTCGAAACCGGTGCTCCGGAAGTTTCCGACAACCGGCAAGCACGTCTTACAAGGACCAGGAGAAGGGGCTGGAATCGTCGACATCGGTGACGGACAAGCCGTCGCCTTCAAAATCGAGAGTCATAACCATCCGTCCGCAATCGAGCCTTATCAAGGAGCAGCGACTGGGGTGGGTGGAATCATCCGTGACATCTTCTCGATGGGCGCCCGTCCGATCGCTTTATTGAACTCACTCCGTTTCGGAGATTTGAACGAATCACGTGTGAAACATTTATTCGGTCATGTCGTATCCGGCATCGCTGGATACGGGAACTGCGTCGGCATCCCGACTGTCGGTGGGGAAGTCGCCTTTGACCCGGCCTACTCAGGCAACCCGCTCGTCAACGCGATGTGTGTCGGCTTCATCCGTCATGAAGACATTCAAAAAGGAATCGCGGAAGGTGTCGGAAACTCGGTCATGTACGTCGGAGCAACGACAGGGCGCGACGGAATCCATGGTGCCACGTTCGCTTCTGAAGAACTCGGAGAAGACGCAGACGAGAAACGCCCGGCCGTCCAAGTCGGGGACCCATTCATGGAGAAACTCTTGATTGAAGCGTGTCTCGAAGTCATCAAACATCCTGCGCTCGTCGGGATTCAAGACATGGGCGCAGCCGGATTGACGTCATCGTCAGCAGAGATGGCATCAAAAGCAGGGATGGGAATCGAGATGAACCTAGACCTCGTCCCACAACGTGAGACAGGCATGACACCTTACGAGATGATGCTTTCGGAATCGCAAGAGCGGATGCTCCTCGTCGTCAAAGCAGGACATGAAGACGAAATCGAAGCAATCGTCACGAAGTGGGGACTTCATGCAATCAAAGTTGGGGAAGTCATTGAAGAAAAAGTACTTCGTCTCGTTCATCAAGGAGAAGTCGCAGCGGAAGTACCAGTCGACGCACTCGCAGAAGACGCTCCTGTCTATCATAAACCGTCTAAAGTTCCAGCATATTATGAAGCTTTCCAAGCAATGGAGCCGGTCACACCAATCGTCGAAGATATGATGGCGACATGGAAAGATGTCCTTGCGATGCCGAGCATCGCCTCGAAACGTTGGGTGTATGAGCAATATGACCATATGGTACAAACGTCGACAGTCGTCGCACCAGGTAGTGATGCCGCGGTCATTCGCATTCGTGAGACGGAGAAGTCGCTCGCGATGACGACAGACTGCAACGCGAAATATGTATATCTCGACCCACGTGTCGGTGGAGCCATCGCTGTCGCGGAAGCGGCACGAAACATCGTCGCAAGTGGTGCAGAACCACTCGCCTTGACGGACTGTCTCAACTTCGGGAGCCCGGATAAACCGGAAGGGTTCTGGCAGCTCGATCAAGCCGTCGAAGGAATGGCAGAAGCGTGTCGTACGCTCGATACGCCGGTCATCGGTGGGAACGTATCGCTTTATAATGAATCAAACGGACAAGCCATCTACCCGACACCGGTCGTTGGAATGGTCGGACTCATCGAGAAACCAGAACATATTACGACATCGTTTGCGAAACAAGCGGGAGACGTCGTCTTCTTACTCGGTGAGACGAAAGCGGAATTTGGCGGAAGTGCCCTTCAGATGTTGCAAGACGGAAAAGTGAGCGGTCATGCACCGACACTCGATCTCGAGAATGAACGTCAGACACAGAAGGTATTGCTTCACGCCATCCGTGAAGGTCTGGTCACGGCGGCACATGATGTATCAGAGGGTGGTCTTGCGGCAGCGTTACCGGAACTGGTCTTTGGAACAGGGTTCGGCGTGGACGTGACGATCGACACAGATCTCGTGACGGCGCTATTCAGTGAATCCCAGTCACGTTTCCTCGTGACGGTCGACAAGGCACATGCCGAGGCATTTGCGCGCATGACGAACGGGACAGCAATCGGGACAGTTACAGAAGCATCCACACTTGTCGTTCGTGCAAGCGACCGCTTGATTGAAATGGACGTACAAGAGTTGGAACGTGTATGGGAAGGAGCTATTCCATGTTATATGACATCCGAGGCATGAACGAGGAGTGCGGCGTCTTCGGTGTGTTCGGTCACATCGAAGCGTCACACCTAGCCTATTACGGACTGCACAGCTTGCAACACCGTGGCCAAGAAGGAACGGGAATCGTCACGGCAGACGGAGAGCGTCTCCACGCGAAACGTGGACTCGGACTCGTCACCGAAGTGTTTGACGAAACATCTCTCGACGCACTCACCGGGAACCATGCGATTGGACACGTCCGCTACTCGACGGCTGGCGGCAACACGCTCGAGAATGTTCAACCGCTCCATTTCAAGTCGTTGACTGGCGATTTGGCGATGGCGCATAACGGAAACCTCGTGAATGCGAACGAGTTGAAACATATGCTCGAAGCGGAAGGTGCGATTTTCCAGACGACGTCCGACACGGAAGTCGTGGCCCATCTCATCAAGCGGAGTCGCGGCAATTCGTTGAAAGAACGGATCGCTGACAGCTTGGCCCGTCTCGTCGGGGCATTCGCATTCCTATTCTTGACGGAAGATGCACTGTACGTCGGTGTTGATGTGCATGGGTTACGTCCATTGTCACTTGGACAAACCGAAGACGGGGCTTACGTGTTCGCTTCGGAAACGTGTGCGTTTGACGTCGTGGGGGCAACGTACGTACGAGATGTTGAACCAGGAGAATTGCTCATGGTCACGAATGAAGGGATCACGTCGGAGCGATTCAGTGAAGCGGCAGTCCGTGCCATGTGTTCAATGGAATACATCTACTTCTCACGACCGGACTCAATCATCGATGGCATCAACGTGCATACGGCACGTAAAGCCATGGGGAAAAAGATGTTTGAAGAAGCACCGGTCGAAGCGGATGTCGTGACAGGTGTGCCGGATTCAAGTATTTCCGCGGCAATCGGCTACGCTGAGGCGAGCGGAATCCCATACGAGATGGGTCTCATTAAAAACCGATACGTCGGACGGACGTTCATTCAACCGTCCCAGGAACTACGGGAGCGCGGCGTGAAGATGAAGTTGTCAGCGTTACGCGGTGTCGTGAACGGGAAACGCGTCATCATGGTCGATGATTCCATCGTCCGTGGAACGACGAGTCGCCGAATCGTCACGTTACTTCGAGAGGCAGGCGCGACGGAAGTGCATGTGCGCATCACGTCACCACCAATCAAACATCCGTGTTACTACGGAATCGATACATCCACCAAGGAAGAGTTAATTGCGGCAACCAAATCCATTGAAGAAATCAGAGAAGAGATTGGTGCCGATTCACTAGCGTTCCTCACATTGGATGGAACGGTCGAAGCCATCGATCGTCCATTCGAAGGAGCACTACGCGGGCAGTGTGCTGCATGCTTCACGGGACTTTATCCGACTGAACTTGCAGAACTCGTGACAGAGACAAAGGCTTAAGGGGGAAAAGCGATGAGCGTTCGTTATGAACAAGCGGGTGTGAATTTAGAAGCAGGGTACGAGGCCGTATCCCGTATGAAACGTCATGTCGCTCGGACAATGCGTCCGGAAGTGATGACAGGACTCGGTAGTTTCGGAGCGATGATTGACCTCGGTTCGATGAACATGAAACACCCGATTCTCGTGAGCGGGACTGACGGGGTCGGGACGAAACTGAAATTGGCGTTCGCGCTCGACCAACACGACACGATTGGAATCGATTGCGTCGCCATGTGCGTCAACGATTGTCTCGTGCATGGAGCAGAACCGCTCTATTTCCTCGACTATATTGCGACCGGGAAAGCAGAACCGGCCAAACTGGAGCGAATCGTCGCCGGTGTTGCAGAAGGGTGTGTCCAAGCCGGTTGTGCGCTCGTCGGTGGCGAAACGGCTGAGATGCCAGGGATGTATCCGGATGGCGAATATGACATCGCCGGATTTGCGGTCGGTGTCGTAGAGAAAGAAGACTTGCTCGACGGTTCGACGATTCAGGATGGGGATGTCGTGCTCGGACTTGCCTCTTCAGGCGTCCACTCGAACGGGTTCTCCCTTGTACGTCATATCGTGGAAGCGCAAGGTCTTCATTATACGGATGAGATTGCGATGCTCGATACGACACTCGGGAACGCCTTGCTGTTGCCGACACGGATTTATGCCGAAGCGGCGAAAGCGGCCATTTCGACAGGCAAGGTTCAAGGGATGGCACACATCACAGGTGGTGGCTTCTATGAGAATGTGCCTCGCATGTTGCCAGGAGGTCTTGGCATCACGTTCGATGCGTCGAGTTGGCCGAGTCTTCCTGTATTCGACTGGCTCGAACAAGTCGGGAACATCTCGAAGCAAGAAATGTTCAACGTCTTCAATATGGGAATCGGGTATATGATCACGGTACGAGCTGAAGATGTGGAACTCGTCGAAGCGGCGCTTGAACGTGTCGGGGAGACTGCGCACCGAATCGGGAAAGTCGAGAGTCGTCCAGGCATCCGGATTTCAGGAGTGGACCAATGAAACGATTTGCCATCTTTGCGTCAGGATCGGGAAGTAACGCCGAAGCGATCTGGCAAGCGATCGCCGATGGTCAATTGTCTGCCGAATGTGTGTTGCTCGTGACGGACAAACCAGAAGCCACTGTTCTCGATCGAGCGGAACGTTATGGGATCTCAAGCTTTTCGTTTACACCGAAGGCGTACGCGTCAAAAGAAGAGTTCGAGGAAGAGATCCTCGTCCTGCTCCGTACGCTTCGTGTAGACTATATCGTGTTGGCGGGGTATATGCGCTTGATCGGAAATGTGTTACTATCCGCATATCCGAATCGCATTCTAAACATTCATCCATCGCTTTTACCAGCTTTTCCGGGTAAAGACGCAATCGGACAGGCGCTTGACGCCAACGTGCCGACGAGTGGTGTGACCGTTCATTATGTGGATGCGGGGATGGACACGGGTCCGATCATCGCACAGGCGTCTGTCGAGATTGAAGGGTGTGACCGCACCGAGGCGACGCGTCGCATTCAGACGATCGAGCACCAACTGTATCCGCGCGTATTACAACAAGTGTTGAATCAACAGGAGGTTTTCAAGTGAGAGCATTATTAAGTGTTTCTGATAAAACGGGAATTGTCGAACTCGCGACCGTCTTGCATGAGGCGGGCATCGAGCTCATTTCAACAGGTGGGACCGAGGCTGCGCTTCAGCAGGCGGGATTGCCAGTCAAGAACATTTCGGAAGTGACATCGTTCCCTGAAATGTTAGACGGCCGTGTCAAAACGTTGCACCCACTCGTTCACGGGGGCTTGCTCGGACGTCGCGACCTCGATACGCATGTCGCACAAATGAAAGATCATCACATCGAACCAATCGATTATGTCGTGGTCAATCTGTATCCGTTCAAGGAGACGATTGCGAAAGAGAATACGACATACGAAGAAGCGATTGAAAACATTGATATTGGTGGACCGAGCATGTTGCGTTCGGCTGCGAAAAACCATGCGAGTGTCACCGTCGTCGTGGACCCGAGTGATTATACACTCGTCGCCGAGGAAGTACGTGGAGGCGGTACATCGTTTGAAACACGTCAACGTCTCGCGACGAAAGCGTTCCGACATACGGCTGCCTATGACGCGTTGATTGCCGACTACTTAGGTCGTCAAATCGGCGAAACGTTCCCAGAGCAGTTGACGGTCACGTATGAAAAAGTTCAAGACCTTCGTTACGGAGAGAACCCACACCAACAAGCGGCGTTTTATAAGACACCGTTATATGACGGGATGACACTTGCGAAGGCGACACAGCTTCACGGGAAAGAGCTCTCGTATAACAACATTCAAGATACGAATGCAGCCCTTGAAGCACTCAGTGAATTGACTGAGCCGGCGGCAGTCGTCGTCAAGCACATGAACCCGTGCGGCGTTGCAGTCGGACGGACGATTTCTCAAGCGTTCGAACGTGCCCATGCGGCCGACCCGGTCTCCATCTTTGGTGGAATCGTCGCCTTAAACCGTGAAGTCGATCTTGAGACGGCAGATGCCCTTCGCAACATCTTTTTAGAGATCATCATTGCCCCATCCTTTAGTGAGGCAGCACTTGACCGATTGAAAGAGAAAAAGAATCTTCGGTTGTTGACGTTAGATATGGGACAGATGACAGGCATGCGCCTTACGGCTGTCGCCGGAGGATTGCTCGTACAAGACGGGGATGACATGACACTCGATGATGCCTCATGCCAAATCGTGACGGATCGTCGCCCGACAGCAGCGGAATGGGAAGACTTGAAACTTGCATGGCGTGTCGTCAAGCACGTCAAATCGAACGCGATTGTCGTCGCAAAAGACGAGACGACGATTGGAATCGGTGCCGGACAGATGAACCGCGTCGGTGCAGCGAAAATCGCTTTTGAACAAGCCGGGGAACGCGCGTCAGGCGCGGCTCTCGGAAGTGATGCCTTCTTCCCGATGGCAGATACGGTCGAAGCGGCAGCGGCTGCAGGAATCACGGCCATCATCCAACCGGGTGGGTCGATTCGCGATGCCGAATCGATTGAAGCGGCAAATCGCCATGGCATCACGATGGTATTCACATCAGTCAGACATTTCAAACACTGAGAGGGGTTTGCGTCATGAACGTATTGGTCATCGGTCGAGGAGGGCGCGAGCATGCGCTCGCATGGAAGTTGAAACAAGACGGGCATCACGTCTTCGTTGCACCGGGCAACGACTTCATGGAAGGGATGACGTGCGCGTCGATCCATGAAACAGACGTGGAGGCGCTCGCCCATTTCGCAGAAGAGAACGAAATCGAATGGACGATTGTCGGACCGGAGTCGTCGCTCATGGCAGGAGTCGTGGACACGTTCCGCGACAAAGGGCTGAACATCTTTGGACCGACGAAAGCGGCTGCCTTACTCGAGGGAAGCAAGGCATTCGCCAAAGAAGTCATGATGGAAGCCGGAATTCCGACAGCGGCATACGAGGCGTTCACGGATGCGGCATCGGCGCTTGCCTATATCGAGAAGCTCGGTGCACCACTCGTCGTCAAGGCGGACGGATTGGCTGCCGGTAAAGGCGTCACGGTTGCGTTCACGGTCGAAGAGGCAGAAGCTGCCGTACGTGATATTTTCACGACGGATAAATTTGGCCAACAGTCACAAGTCGTCATCGAGGAGTTCCTCGATGGGGAAGAGTTTTCGCTCATGGCATTCGTCTCGGGAGAGCGTGTCATTCCGATGATCACCTCGCAAGATCATAAACGTGCCTATGACGGCGACGGGGGACCAAACACGGGTGGGATGGGCGCATATAGCCCGATGCCGCATCTTTCAAAGGACGTGTATGAGGAGGCCGTCGAGACCGTATTAAAACCGCTCGCACAGACGATGGTCAAGCGAGGT
Organism: Exiguobacterium sp. AT1b; assembly: GCF_000023045.1. GTDB lineage: Bacteria > Bacillota > Bacilli > Exiguobacteriales > Exiguobacteriaceae > Exiguobacterium. Next base: position 2,182,901 of record NC_012673.1, read on the forward strand.
ACTCCATTTGAAGGATTCTTGTACGCCGGTCTCATCTTGACGGCAAATGGACCAAAAGTCATCGAATTCAACGCACGCTTCGGTGACCCGGAAACGGAGGTCATCTTGCCGAACTTGAAATCGCCGCTCCTTGACGTGATTGAAGCGGTCGTTCGCCAAGAATCGTATTCGGTTGACTGGATTGACGGATACACGATGGGTGTCGTCATTGCGGCCGAAGGGTATCCGGACCGACCGATCACGGGCCAGGTGTTGTCAGGATTTGAGTCACTTCCGAAAGATGTGCTAGTCTTCCATGCCGGCACGACAAAGAAGGGCGATCAAGTCGTAGGGAGCGGAGGTCGTCTACTCGTTGTGACGGCGACGAAGCCGACACTGCTTGAGGCGAAAACGGCTGTGTATGCGGCAATTTCACAACTCGATCTACCTGAAACGTTCCACCGAACGGACATCGGGTCACGGGCGTTCACACAGATTATTTGAAGGATGGGTCAACCCATCCTTTTTTTCATGCGAAAAAAAGGAAATGCCGATATCCTGTTCTACAATAATAAAGTAGCTTGAAGAAGGAGGGTGGTCGGCCTGCGTGTTCAAACAAAATTATTTATTGCGATAGCCGTGAACATCGTACTCTTCATCGGGGTCATTTTATTCGTCATCAAACCGTATTTTGTAGAGAAAAGTATTGAACAGGACAGGGCGATGACCCGCGATCAAATCGAAAGTGTGTCAGAAGTGTTCGCCAATCACCGACTTATGCTCGAGCGGATTCTTGTCGATTGGTCAGTTTGGACGAATGCCTATGATTTTGTTCAAAATCAGAATGAAGCATTCATTGAAAACAACATGGGGGAAGAGACACTCGAAAACTTAGGGGTCGGCGCAATGATTTTCCTCGACCGTGATCGAAAGGTCGTCTACTCGGAATTTACTCAATTTTATGAATTGGATCGTGAAGAGGACAAAGAGATCTTCACGAACGACTTGATCCGTTACGTCAACTCGTCAGGAATCAAACAAAGTGCGGTGTACGGCACCGATTTCGGTCCGGTCGTCTTCATGAGTCACCCGATTGTGAAGAGTGATGGGACAGGAGAACCCGGTGGGACGCTCGTGCTCATTCAGAAAATCGGTCCAGATTTCATGGCCGCGATGAGTGCTCAAGCAAAAACGAAATTATCGATCAGCCCTCTTTCTCACCAGCAGTTGACGGTCGATCAAGACAATCAATTTGCCCGTGTCTCGTTACCGCTTCAATCCGTCTATCAAGATGCGAACTGGGAACTCAACTTCTCGGTGAAGCGAACGTACTATACCAACACGCAGACCATGTTAGAAACGGGGATGATCGGGCTTCTTGTCCTCGGTCTTGGTCTATTGTTGACACTGTTTTGGACGGTGAATCAAATTGTCACGAAACGATTGATGGGCATCGTCAACCAACTGAAATGGATCACGAAAGAACGGAATAGTCGGTTACGGATTCAATTGCATCCGAATCAACAAGACGAAATCGAAGAGATGGCCATCAGCATGAACGAGGTGCTCGATGCACTCGAACAGACACAAAAGGAATCGTTGACGCGTGCCTTCCGCGATTCCTTGACCCGTCTTCCGAACCGCTTGGCAGTCGAAGAGATGTTCGTGAGCTTACCGGACACGACCCGATCGATTGGAGTGATGGGAATCGATCTCGACAACTTCCGCCGCATCAACGATCAATTTGGTCAGCGTACGGGAGATGCGATGCTGACGTTCTTTGCCTCTCGTTTGATGTTTTATAAAGAGGATGGCTTCGTTGCGAGAATCGGAGCGGACGAGTTCATCTTGATTCATCCGGAATGGACGACCGAGGAGCTCATGATCATTGCCAATCAATTGGTGAAAGATTTGCGCGAATGGGGTTTGAAGCAAGGGATGAACCATTTGACCTTGAGTATCGGCATCGACGAATTGACTGGACCGACGCATCATTCCTATGAGGTGATGATGGCGCGACTCGATGTCGTCTTACACGAAGCCAAAGCATCCGGGAAAGATCAGATTCTTTCCTATCATGAGATTGAAGATGGGAGTCATTACTTGCAGGCGCTCGAAATGGAACGTGATTTACGTCATGCGCTGCGTCATGATGAGTTCGAACTCTATTACCAACCAATCGTCTCTCCGCAGCCGTTTCAAGTTAGAGGAGTCGAGGCGTTGATTCGCTGGCACCATCCACAGAAAGGGTTCGTCTCTCCCGGCGTTTTCATTCCGGTTGCGGAGCAACTCGGGCTCATCTCAGATGTAGGACGCTGGGTGCTTGTGCGCGCCATCACCGAGATTCAAGAGTACGCAGAGCAGTTTGATTTATTTTTATCGATCAACGTATCGAAGCGTCAGATTTTAGACGACTCGTTTTTAGAAGCGTTGGAGGAGACGCTCGCTAAGACAGGATTTCCCCCACACCGGTTGCATGTGGAAATCACAGAGAGTGAGGTCGGTGGGAATGTGTATGAACTTCAACAGTTCATTCAAGCGTTAAAGACCATCGGGGTCAAAATTTCACTCGATGACTTCGGTGTCGGGACATCGTCACTGTCATATCTGCAATCCCTACGTCTCGACATCGTTAAAATCGATCAGAATTTCGTGAAAGGGATTCCGGAGAATAAGTTTGACCGCGCGCTGTTAGAGGGGCTGTATCAAACTTTCCAGACGCTTGGACTCGAGATTGTCACGGAAGGGGTCGAGCGACCGGAACAGCTTGCGTTCGTATTAGAATATAGTGGTTCGCTCATTCAAGGTTATCATTACAGTAAACCGATTCCGGTCGATCAATTGCACCTGTACTTACGTAAAACCGTCATGACTCAAATTTGATGTAGGTGACTCTTCATAGGAAGAGTCGCCTTTTTTGTGAAAAATATATGTGAAATTTGTTACAATAGGGAACATAACTTGCGACCCATTCAGAGAAAAGGTAAACTTGAAACAGGGAAAGAAAACGCTTTCAAAACTATTCTTTTATAGCTTTGAAAGGGAAAAGGGAGGATTGGGTTCGATGCCAACAAAAAGAACGGCGCGGGCACCGTGGTCTAAAGTGATGATTCGTTCACAACTTGAAGTCGTAGATCGATTGCGGCCACCTTCGCTCGTCTTACAAAATGCAACGTATTTGAACGTTTACGTAAAACAATGGAGAACCGCGAATATTTGGATTGAGGGAGATCGCATCGTGTATGTCGGTCCAGACTTACCAGAATCAGCGGTCGAAACGGTCGATGTGACAGGAAAGTATATTGTACCTGGGTATATCGAGCCTCACGCTCATCCGTTTCAATTATACAATCCGGCGACGTTGTCAAAATATGCAGGAGAGCGTGGAACGACGACGCTCGTCAATGACAACATGCTGCTTTTTTTACAAGAGAAAGAGCAAGCGTTTGCGCAACTCGATGCGATTCAACAATTGCCGACGAGTACGTATTGGTGGGCCCGTCTGGATACGCAAACGGAGTTGGACCGGGAGAGCGTAGCTGTCGACTCGGAACGCATTCACGAGTGGTTTAACCATCCGGACGTCGTCATGGCAGGTGAATTGACGGCATGGCCGCGCGCCTTGAAGGGCGATGATGAGATGCTTCAGTGGATGCTTGACGCCGAGACGTGCGGTTTGCCGGTCGAGGGACATTTTCCGGGAGCGTCGCCGAAGACATTGACTAAAATGGCGTTGATGGGAGTACACAGCGACCATGAGGCGATGACGGCGGAAGAGGCGTTCAATCGATTGGAACTAGGTTATACGACGACGCTTCGACATTCCTCGATTCGTCCGGACCTTCCGGGGATGATTCGTGACCTATTGGCGAATGGACTGACGGCGTTCGACCATCTCATGGTGACGACGGACGGTTCGACACCGGGCTTTTATGAGGACGGCATGCAGGATGCGCTCGTCCGCATTTTAATCGAAGCGGGATTACCGGCCATCGAAGCCTACCGGATTGTCTCTCATAACGTGGCCCGTCACTTTGACCTCGATCACATTTTAGGTGCGATTGCGCCAGGCCGCATCGCGCACTTGAACATTCTAGATGCCATCGAGGAACCGCGTCCGACGGCTGTGATTGCGAAAGGGCAATGGATTTATCGTGATGGGGTATCGCTTTTCCCGAACGAATTAGTGGAAGCGGTCCTCGATAAGATGCCGTCGACAGACGTTTCAATCGAGCTGACGCCACAAGACCTATCTTTCAGCATGCCCGTCGGACTCGACATGATCAACTCGGTCATCATGAAACTGTTTAAAATTACGCATGACACGGGTCAAGATGAATTACCGCGTGATGGAGACGAATCGTTTCTCATGTTGCTTGATAAAGAAGGGAAATGGCGATTGAACACAGTTCTGAAAGGTTTCGCCCGAGATTTTGGTGGACTTGTCAGTTCGTACTCGATCAGTGGGGACTACTTGATTCTAGGGAAATGCAAACAGGATATGTTACTGGCGTTCAAACGAATGAACGAGCTCGGAGGTGGGATTGTCCTCGTAGACCAGGGCGAAATCGTTGCCGAGATCCCGTTACCACTCTGTGGGATGACGTCGACGGAGCCGCTCGAAACGCTCATCGGTCAAGAGAAACAGCTGCGAGACGAGCTCATGGCGAGGGGCTATCAGTTCGAAGATCCGATTTATACATTACTATTTTTAGCATCTACCCATTTGCCGTATGTTCGGGCGACACCTCTCGGCATTTACGAAGTCATGAAGAAACAAGTACTATTTCCTGCGATTTTGCGATGAATAGTTGAGTCCAAGGCGCCCCTGCTTTAGAATGATAAAGAAGTATGAGTAGAGAGGATGCTTGCGGATGCAACTCGATAAATTACGAGGTCGAGAGCTTGATCAATTGTTTGAAGCGATTTTGAAGCTCGAGACACTCGAAGACTGTTATCAATTATTCGAAGATTTAGCGACTGTTAATGAAATTCAAGCACTTGCGCAACGACTTGAAGTGGCGCGGCAAATTCGTGAAGGAAACACGTATCACAAAATTGAGGATGCGACAGGCGCCTCAACGGCCACGATTTCACGTGTGAAGCGATGCTTGAACTATGGGACAGGCGGATACGATCTCGCTCTTGAACGTCTACAACAAACAAAAGGTGACTCGTAAGAGTCATCTTGTTTTTGATGGAGGGGAGGGGCGAGATGCAACAGAAATTCATGAAACGGAACTTACAATTGTTCTTTCGAAATTTAACACCGGTTCAAACACTCGTGTTAATTTATAGTGCGGCAGCGATTTTATCAGTTTTGCTTCTCGCCTTACCAATCGCCCATAAGCCCGGAGTGACGATCACGTTTACCGATCTTGTCTTCTTTGCGGTGAGCTGTGTCAGTGTCACCGGCCTGACACCGATTGTAGTCACCGATACCTTCTCCACGTTCGGCTTATTTATCATCCTGTTCATCGTCCAAGTGAGCGGTGTCGGATTGATCAGTTTGCACGTCATCATGTGGATTTTACTCGGGAAACGGATTGGGTTCAGGGAGCGGCAACTGATTTTACGCGACCAAAACCAGACGTCCATGTCTGGTATTGTCAAATACATCACGGAAATCGTGATCACCGTAATCGCCATCGAAGCGGTCGGTGCCGTCTTGCTCGGTGTCCATTACTTAAATTATTTTGATACCGCCGGCGAAGCCTTCTTACAAGGATTGTTCGGGTCTGTCAGTGCGACGACGAATGCCGGGTTTGACATTACGGGAAGTTCGCTCGCGCCATTCCGTGAGGACCCGTTCGTCATCTTTACGCAAATCGCGCTCATGACCGGTGGTGCCATCGGATTCCCGGTGCTTGTAGAGATTCGAACGTACTTGGTGAGCCGAATCACACGGAAACGTCACACGTTCCCGAGTCGATTCTCGTTGTTCACGAAATTGACGGTCTCGACATTCTTTATTTTGATTGCTGTCGGTACGGTCGGCTTGTTCATCTTTGAATACAACAACGCCTTTAAGGACTTGCCACTCTGGTTGGCACTATCGGATTCGTTGTTCCAGTCCGTGACGACACGAAATGGTGGTCTATCGACGGTCGATGTCAATTTGTTCTCTGAAGCGAGCATGTTGCTCTTGTCGATCCTTATGTTCATCGGGGCATCTCCATCGTCTGTTGGTGGGGGGATTCGGACGACGACGTTCGCTGTAGCCGTGCTCGGTGTCGTCGCATTCATTCGTGGGGACTCGTCCATCAAAATTTTCGGTCGTGAGATTGTCCTGGAAGATATTTGGAAAGCGTTCGTGATCATTACGGTTTCGCTTGCCGTGTTACTATCAGGTGTCATGGTCATGGCTTATTTTGAGGATGCTTCGTTGACACGAATCTTATTCGAGGCGTGTTCTGCGTTCGGGACGACGGGTCTATCCGTCGGATTGTCTTCCGAGTTTAGTAACGTTGGAAAATGGGTGTTGACGATTCTCATGTTCATCGGCCGAATCGGCGTCATCGCCTTCATTCTCATCCTGCAACGGAGACAACCGAAGCGGATGTATAACTATCCGAAAGAATCAATCATCTTAGGATAAGGAGATTGTCATATGAAAGCATTTTGGATCAACTTCGGATACGTCTTTGTCGTACCGGTTCTTCCGTTTATCGCCATCGTCAATGGAACGGCACTTTGTTCACCAGACTCACCGCTCCTTGACATTCCAGTGCTCGGATTCTTTTTAGCGAATCCACTCTGGTTCGTCCCCGTTTACGGTCTATTCGCCCTGCTTGTTGCGAAATGGCTGACGGATCGGGAACGGAATCGTACGGCACGTTCGTGACTTGCTTCGGCAAGTCTTTTTTTGTTGGGGAGATGCACGCGAGGAAAAAAATCGATACACTAGAGAAGGATTCGATAGGAGGGAATGAGTTGGAATTTCAGACGTGGCGACATGTGTTTAAACTAGATCCGAATAAGGAGCTCACAGATGAGGCCCTCCAGGCGCTCATCCATTCGGGGACCGACGCCTTTTTGATCGGGGGAACGGATGGGATTGATGCAGAGAATACATTTGCGCTTTATGCGAGAGTCCGAGATGCCGGGATTCCAATCGCACTTGAGATTAGCCATCCTAGTCAAGTCATCCACGGATTCAATCATTACTTCGTGCCCACCGTGCTGAATGCAGGAACTCCGGAATGGATCATTGGTCATCATGCGCGTGCGTTTGAACGATATGGCCATTTCTTTGATGCCCGTCTTGTCACGGCTCAAGGATATCTTGTCTTGAACCCGGAGGCGAAAGTCGCTGACGTGACGGCAGCGCGATGCGATTTGACGATGGAAGAGTCCGTGGCATACGCGGAAGTCGGGCATCACTTGTTCCGTCTTCCCTCGCTCTATATCGAATATAGTGGACGACTCGGGAATCCTGATGTCGTCAAAGAGATTCGTTTGGCGTTGCCTGATGCACATCTCTTTTACGGTGGTGGCATTGAGGGAGAAGAGACGGCGCGATTGATGGGTGCACATGTCGACACGATTGTTGTCGGCAATATCATTTATGAAGACTTAGCTGGAGCACTTGCGACTGTCCGAGCACTCCGATAAAATAAGAACAAACGTTTGGAACAAGGAAGGAAACGATTATGTATAATCTTAGCGAAGAATTAGTCAAAGGCATGAACCCGGAACAAGCAGAAGCGGTGAAGCATACGGATGGCCCGCTGTTGATCATGGCGGGTGCAGGGTCTGGGAAGACTCGTGTCTTGACCCATCGTGTCGCCTATTTGATGGCGGCGAAGCAAGTGGCACCGTGGAACATTTTAGCGATCACGTTCACGAATAAGGCAGCACGAGAAATGAAAGATCGGATTGCCCGTCTTGTGGGTGGTGTCGCCGAAGACATTTGGATTTCTACATTCCACTCCATGTGCGTCCGGATTTTACGACGCGATATCGATCGCATCCGCTATGACAGGAGCTTTTCCATTTTAGATGCCTCGGATCAATTGACAGCAATCAAACAGGTGTTGAAAGAATTGAACCTCGATCCGAAGAAGTACGAACCGCGTACCCTTCTCGGGATGATTTCAAATCATAAAAACGAACTGCGCACGGCGAAGGATGCGGCCGCCCTCGTCGGGAACAATCCGTACGAGCGAATCATCTCGGACGTCTATACGGCGTATGAGAAAAAGCTGAAACAAAACAATGTGCTCGACTTTGACGACTTGATCATGAAGACGATTCACTTATTCCAAGAAGCACCGGACGTGTTGGCGTTCTATCAGAAGAAATTCAAGTACATCCATGTCGATGAGTATCAGGATACGAACCGTGCCCAATATACGCTCGTCAAACTTCTCGCACAGGCACATGAGAATTTGTGTGTCGTCGGGGATTCGGATCAGTCCATTTATCGTTGGCGCGGTGCCGACATCGCCAACATCTTGACGTTCGAGAAAGATTATCCGAGCGCCCATGTCATCTTGCTCGAACAAAACTATCGTTCGACGAAACGGATTTTAGAGGCGGCCAACGGCGTCATCCAAAACAACGCTTCCCGGAAAGAGAAGAACTTGTGGACTGAAAATGACGAAGGGGAGAAATTGTTGCTCCATGTCGCATCAGACGATCGCGACGAAGCGTTCTTCATCATGAACCAGATGAAAGAGCTGAAGATGGAAGGGATGGACTACGGACAGATGGCGGTCCTTTACCGGACGAACGCACAATCACGTGGACTTGAGGAGATGCTCCTCAAATCGAACATCCCTTACAAGATGGTCGGTGGGACGAAGTTCTATGAGCGAAAAGAGATCAAGGACGTCCTCGCATACTTGCGATTGATCGCCAACCCGGATGAGGACATCTCGTTCGTTCGCGTCGTCAATGAGCCGAAACGTGGGATTGGTGCTGCGACGATTGATAAACTAGGGGATTTTGCAGACATGCAGGGCGTCTCGCTCATGGATGCGATTCGTGACATCGAATTGTCAGGCATCGCCCCACGCACTGCGACGAAACTTGCGGATTTCCGTCAGATGATGATGGATTTACGACAGATGGCGGACTACCTCTCCATTTCAGAACTCGTTGAGGAAGTGTTGAAGAAGACAGGTTATGAAGAGATGCTCAAAATCGAGAAGACGCTTGAGGCGGAAAGCCGACTTGAGAACTTGCAAGAGTTCTTGTCGGTCGCCCAAAACTTTGAGAAAGAGAGCGATGAACAGACGCTCGTCGCCTTCCTCACGGATTTGACGCTCGTCTCAGACCTCGATTCACTTGATGAGGTCGATGAGTCACATCAAGTCACCCTGATGACGTTGCACTCGGCGAAGGGACTTGAATTCCCGGTCGTCTTCCTGATTGGAATGGAAGAAGGGCTCTTCCCGCACAGCCGTGCCTTGAACGACGAGGAAGAGATGGAAGAAGAACGTCGTCTCGCGTATGTCGGGATCACCCGTGCCGAGAAGCGTCTCTATTTGACACGTGCTCAGTCACGAATGCTATACGGTCGCTTCCAAAACAACCCAGAGTCGAGATTCTTGCATGAGTTGCCGGAAACGTTGTTAGAGCGGTCCGGTAAGGCGAGAAAACCGATGCCATGGAACCCGGTCGAGTCACCAGGGAAGTTACCAGTGAATGGCTTTAGTTCGAAACCGAAGCCGAAACTCGCCCAATCATCCGGTGCCGAAACGGTCGGCTGGAATGTCGGCGACAAAGCGAATCATAAAAAATGGGGACAAGGGACGGTCGTACAGACACGTGGTGAAGGCGACCAACTCGAAGTCGACATCGCATTCCCGGAAGTCGGGATCAAGCGCCTATTGGCTAAATTTGCCCCTATCGAAAAAGCGTGAGGTGAGAATATGGAGATGGCAGAACGCGTAGAAGAGCTACGTCAAACGTTAAATCAATATGGTTACGAGTATTACGTACTCGACCGTCCGAGCGTGCCGGATTCGGAGTATGACCGATTGATGAACGAATTGATTCAAATCGAGACTGATTATCCTGAACTTCGAACACCGGATTCTCCGACGCAACGCGTCGGAGGGGCTCCGCTCGACGCATTTGTCAAAGTGACACATGACACGCCGATGCTCTCGCTCGGCAACGTCTTCTCGAAAGAGGAACTCGTCGAGTGGGTGGAGCGAATCGAGAAAGATCTCGGCTACACGCCGACATTCGTGGCAGAACTCAAATTTGATGGTCTCGCTGTCTCGTTAAAATATGAGAATGGCCGTCTCGTCCGTGGTGCGACGCGCGGGGACGGGACGACGGGTGAGGACATCACGCAAAACTTGAAGACGATTCGTTCCATCCCTCTCCGATTAAATGAGGACGTGACGTTTGAAGTGCGAGGTGAGGCGTACATGCCGAAACGTTCGTTCGAACAATTGAATGACGAACGAGAACGTATCGGCGAACCACTTTTCGCAAATCCGAGAAACGCTGCTGCCGGTTCACTTCGACAACTCGACTCAAAAATTGCGGCGTCAAGAAATTTGGCGTTCTTCGCATACGGTTTGGTGTCGCAAGACGATCTCGTCGCGTCACATGACGAATCACTCGATTATTTGAAACGACTCGGTGTCGCAGTGAGCGGAGATTATACAACATGCCAGACGGCGGATGAACTGTGGGATTACATTGAGACATACGTGACAAAACGGAGTGACCTCCCATATGAAATTGATGGGATTGTCATCAAAGTGGCCGGGTATGAAGAACAGGAACAACTTGGTTTCACCGCTAAAAGTCCGCGCTGGGCCGTCGCGTACAAGTTCCCGGCAGAAGAAGTCGTGACGACGATCGAGGACGTCGATTTCAGTGTCGGTCGTACGGGGAAGGTCACACCACGGGCACGATTTGCCCCGGTTTCTGTGGCGGGGTCGACCGTGACGTATGCGACGCTTCACAATGAAGATTTTATAAAGGAAAAAGACCTTCATATCGGTGACCGAGTCGTCATCAAAAAAGCAGGAGACGTCATTCCGGCCGTCGTATCGGCACTGGCGAGTGAACGGAGCGGGGAAGAACGGGTGATTGAATTCCCAACGCATTGTCCGGCGTGTGGGTCGGAGTTGATTCGACTCGAAGGAGAGGCGGATCATCGTTGCGTCAATCCGGAATGTCCGGCTCAACTGCTTGAAGGACTCATTCATTTCGTGTCGAGACAAGCGATGAACATCGACGGGCTCGGCGAGAAAGTCATCACACAGCTTCACGAAGCGGGGCTCGTTCACAATGTGGCCGACCTGTATCGCTTGGACCGAGATGATTTACTTGGACTCGAGCGCATGGGCGAGACGTCAGTGACGAACTTGCTCTCGGCAATCGAACAGTCGAAGCAAAATTCATTGGAACGGGTGCTCTTCGCCCTCGGGATTCGACTCGTCGGACAAAAGGCCGCTTCTTTAATTGCAGAACGGTTCGAGACGATGGATGCGATCATCGCTGCGACAGTTGAAGAGTTGACATCCATCGATGGCATCGGGACGAAGATGGCCGAATCGATTGTCCTCTATTTCGAAAAACCAGAAGCACGTGAACTCGTCAAAGAATTGGCGGAATCAGGTGTGAACTTATCATTCAAAGGAATGAAGCGTCCAACGACTGAAGGGGCACCGCTCTCTGGGAAGACAGTCGTATTGACGGGGAAATTGCATGAGATGACACGTGGCGAGGCTGGGAAGCAGCTTGAACTCCTCGGCGCGAGTGTGACAGGGAGCGTGAGTAAAAACACAGACTTGCTCGTCGCCGGTGAAAAGGCAGGTTCGAAGCTGGCGAAAGCCGAATCTCTCGGAATCGAAGTATGGGATGAAGCCAAGCTGCTCGACTTTTTAAAGGAACATGCATAAACGTTCGCTTCGGCGAACGTTCAGCTTGTTGACAAATAACATGTTCGAACTCGTCCGTCGGGCGAGCAACGCAAACGGTCGTCATCTGGCGACCGTTTGTCTTTTTCTAAGGTCACGACAGCCGAAGGAAAAGCTCGGTATTTACTTTGAATCGATGTTTTAGAAAGGGAAGGTAAACGCCGAGATCATCCTCCTCGGGCCGCTGTTCAACATCCGTTTCGTTCGTCAGACCGCGAAGGATGGATTGGGTCGACTTGTTGATCATCAGATCCGCCCTTTGTGTGTTCTTCTCACACCATTACATGGGACGAAGGACAAAAGGTGACCAAGAACGGGCAGGCGAGACTCCTGAGGGAATAGCAAGCAAAGGGAGACCCAGCAGTGACGTAGTCGCGATGCGGCTCCCTGCTTGCCCCTAGGAAAGCGAGCCGTGTCCGGATTGGGCATAAGACCTATACTTTGTCTACAGTCTGGACGTTCGCTTCGGCGAACGTTTTTTATTTTTTCGGAAATAAATGGGATTGAGCAGGTTCGCACAAGCGTGCGAGGGGTATAGATTAACTAAATCAAAATGCTAATATATTTTTGCGAGAGAACCCTTTGACATCATGACGTTCACACACACATTCCTCTCATTCCTCTACGTGGTGAACGTCGTCATCGGAACGATTGCGATTCGAGCGCTTGTTTTCACCTTAGAGGAGGGACCAACATCATGACACACAACATCCAGCGCTTCGTTGCCGTATTTACCATCCTCATGTTCCTTTCAACCTTATTTGGGGTACCCATCGCCAAAGCGGACACGACCACGTTCCGGTATATCCAAGTGAATTTGACAGATGAGGAAAGCGAAACATTATATGAATCAAGTCTCGTATATGAAGGAATCACGTATTACGGGGTCCGTGAATCAGCTGACGTTTGGCGATTTATGATTGATGCGGAAGCAGTAGACGACTCGTTGATTGATCTCATCACGCTCTATGATGCGGAAGGTGTACCGTATACGTTTTCTCCAAACACCATCACGGAAGCCTATCCTATCGAAGAGGAGGAACCGCCGGTTGTCACAGGACCAGATCCATCAGAAGAAGTGACGCCACCGGTTGAACCAGAACCAGTCGTCGAAGAGCCGACGACTGAACCGACGTTACCGAAGCTCGCCGTTGAAGCAATCAACATCGCCGCAGTCGACCGAGCCGTTGTCGGAGGCGAAATATCGTATACGTTCATTGTAGAAAACACAGGAGACACGCCGATGACGGTGACAGAATTCTCTCATGAGTATGTGAGCGGAGACATCGATCATCAATCAATCGAATCGTTCAATCAACACGTATTTGATCGTTTGCATAAATTAATAGGAGAAGACGGTCTCTTGCCGGGGGAACGGGTGGAAGTGACAGAAGTTTTAGCGATTCAGACCGGATATTCGTTCGACGCTCATCCTGAGATCGGCAGTGTCTTTCGGGTGACCGGAGTGGATGAATTCGACCGGGTTGTCACGTCAGAAAGTCAACAAATTATCCTTTTGCAAACACCAGACTTCACCGTGAATGCAACGGTTGAGAAAGCGACCGTTCAACCGGGAGAGCCCGTTCGCTATACGTATACGGTCACCAATCCTTCGAAAGTTACCTTATTTTTAGCGGACGCGATGCTCACATGGCCAAGCGGTGCCTTGACAGAAGAAGAACGAAACCAGGCAAATCAACGATTCGCGGAGCAAGTCGAAGCAATTCCTACTTTCAGAGACGGACTCGGTCCGGAAGAAGAAGTGACGTTCTCGTTTGAGCTTCCGCTCCTCCCATCTTATGATGTGAGAGCCGGGGCTGAATTGATTCAACGTGCCACATTCATCTTCGAGGTGGATGAAGGGATAACGGTTACTCGCTCCGTCGACGTACCGGTGGCGGTGAAGCAACCTGTTCCGGCTAAAGAAGAGCCAAAACAAGACGCTAACCAGCAGAAGCCAGAAGTGAAAACCACACCACCTGTCGTGAAAGTCGTCGTCAAAGAGAGTGGGGCGCCACGAGTCGAGCACATCGATGAAGCCGATTCGTACGCTCAAGATGTGCTCCCGATGACAGGCGAAGCGGATGATCTGTGGCATGCCATGCTCGGTACACTTCTTTTCGCGTCGGGACTCCTCTTGTTGATTCGTCGCAACCATCCGTCAACGAAACCATAAATCGACATCCCTTCTCGTTCATCCGAGAGGGGATTTGTTCTGATTCCGCTTCGATACTTTTTTCGTGGAACGATTTTGTTATAATGGACAAAGTGAAATAGGAAACGATGTTCAAAGGAGCTAGACATAGATGAAATGGAAACAACTCGTCATCCCGACAATCGCCTCGGCGCTATTGTTGAGTGGATGTTCAATGAAAATACCGATGGGTGAAGAAGAAGCGACACCAACTGGGGACGAAACAGCGGCCGAAGGCGTCACACAAGCGATTGAAGCCCGTGACTCATATTACCAAATGGTCATTCCGTTCAAACCGGCGGCAGCGAGAGGACTCGCCCAACGTCAAGTCAGTTCATCGTTAGAACTCGAAGAAGTCGAACTCGGTCTCATGCGTCACTCAACGGACGCGTTCGACCCGGAAAAGTTCGCTTATCAAGAGGGACAGCTGTTGAACGCGGAGGATGTATCTCGTCTGCTCGCACGGAAAGATAAAAGTAATGAAGGGTTGACCCCCTTGAACCCGGCTTATGCGGATGGCAAGGCAGAAGTCGAAGACGACAAGTTCGTCGATGCGAACAAGAAATCACCGCTTTATTTAGCTTCGATTGTCGAACAGAATTACATGACGAAAGAGGACAGCGGGTACCAGGTTGGGGGCGTATCGTTTGCACTTATTTTGAACCGTGAATATGTCTTCCAAGCACCGAACTATGGTCCGACGTATACCGTCAAACTCGATCAAAAGAAAGTAATCGCAGAAGGGGAACGTATGGCGAACGAACTCGTCTCCCAATTACGAAAGCGTGAAGACTTCAAGGACCTCGATATCAATGTCGCGCTCTATATGAAATCGACACAAGGTTCACCGACACCGGGGAACTATATCAAGTCGGCCTTCGTTGGGACGGCGGATCAAGTCAAATCGGGCGACTGGAAAGCAATCGATGAGAAGTACTACTATTTCCCGTCGACATCGGCGACGTCTGACGTACGCGAGGACGCGCAGAAATTTACGCTCTTCAGCGATCGGATCGCCGATCTTTTCCCGGACTATAGCGGGATGATTGGGAAGGGCTTTTATCAGAACGGAGATCTATCGAGAATGGAGATTGATATCCCGATTCAGTTTTACAGTCGCGCTGAGCTCGTCGGCTTCACACAACACGTGGTCGGCTTGCTCGAAAACCGTTGGGAATATAGCCGGAACGTTCCGGTTCGTATCAACGTGACGTCACTTGGCGGAGACCCTGAAGTGACGATTGTGTTTGAGGACGGCATGGATAGCCCGAAAGTCTACTTCTAATCGAGAAGAGGTTCGTTTTTTTGAAACGAATCTCTTCTTTTTTTCGTATGAAAAGTGAAAGGATAATCTTTGACCTTATTTGACCAAATGAGTAGAATAGAGTTAACAGAAACGGGAAAGGGATAGGTGAGGTGAATCCATATGGCTAAAAACTATTACGATGAGCTCGGTGTCTCCAAGGAAGCGAGCGAGCAAGAGATTAAACGTGCATACCGGAAACTGGCGAAACAGTACCATCCGGACGTCAATAAAGACCCTGGCGCACAAGAACGATTCAAGTCGGTCCAGGAAGCGTTTGACGTATTGAGCGACCCAGAGAAAAAGGCGAACTATGATCGATACGGTAGCCCGGATGGACCGTCGTTCGGACAAGGGTTCGGTGGCGGTGGAGAGACTTACGGGGAAGGCTCGTCACAATTCGAAGATCTATTCCGACAATTCGGAGGCGGATCGCGTACGACCTCTCGGACTTTCGGATTTGAAGATATGTTCGGAAGCTTCTTTGACCAAGCAGTCGAGGAAGACTTGGATGAGACTGTTCGTGTCAACATCCCGCTCAGTCAATTGACGAAAGAGTCGAAAGTGAGTCTGCGTCTTCAAACGGGTACCGTGAACGTCAAGATTCCACAAGGTGCCTACGAAGGTCAGAAGTTGCGGTTGAAAGGAAAAGGTAGCCGCGTCGGACAGTCAGGAAACCGAGGAGATGTATATGTCGAACTTCACTTTGCGGATGACGATACGTATCGTCGTGAAGGAGAGCATATCGTGACCGTGAAACGATTGCGTCCGCTTGAATTTTTAGACGGGGCGAGCGTCATCATTGCCACGCTCGACGGGGGACGCGTGAAGCTGAAAGTGAAACCGGGAAGCCGTCCGGGACAACGGATGCGGATTCCTGGTCGCGGTGTCATGACCGGCTCGAAGGTGCGGTCGGACTTATTCGTCCAACTCGAGGTCGACCTGCCTCTTGATGAGACGTACCGTTCTGTTTATGAGCAAATCGAACGTTAATGGATAAGGAGGAATCGTGATGGACTTTAATCGTTTTACAGATAAAGCACATGAATGCATTGTCAGTTCACAGGCGTTAGCGAAACAATATCATCATAGTGAAATCAATGAGTGGCACGTCTTGGCGTCCATGATTTCGCAGACGGACGGGATCGCGCCGTTGCTGTTTCAAAAAATGGAAATCAACGTGTCTGAGATTGAAGGCGAAGTCGCGCTTTCTTTAAGAAATGCACCAAAACTTCAAAATCCGACGACACCGATGATTTCGGCTTCTTTGCTGAACGTTCTAACGACGGCGGAGCGGGAAGCGACAGGGATGAACGATGAATACGTATCGGTCGAACACATTTTACTCGGCATCTTGTTGAACAGTAGTCAAGCACAGGCGATGCTCGAGCGAAAAGGGATCACAGAAGACCGTCTCCGTGAGGCGCTCGTCGCCGTACGAGGCAATCGTCGGATTACTTCGAAGTCGCCTGAAGCGACCTATGACGTCTTGACGAAATACGGACGAGACCTCATTCAAGAAGTGAAGACTGGGAAAATCGATCCTGTCATCGGACGTGACAGTGAGATTCGTCGTGTCATCCGGATTTTGAGTCGGAAAACGAAAAACAACCCTGTCCTCATCGGGGAACCGGGTGTCGGGAAGACGGCGATTGTCGAAGGGCTCGCCCAGCGTATCGTTCGTGGAGATGTGCCGGAAAGTTTGAAAGACAAAACCATCTTCAGTCTCGATATGAGTTCCCTCGTTGCCGGTGCGAAATATCGTGGGGAGTTCGAGGAACGTCTACAGGCCGTCTTGTCCGAAGTGAAAGAAGCGGAAGGCACCATCATCCTCTTCATCGATGAACTGCACACGATTGTCGGGGCAGGGAAGTCGGAGGGGTCGATGGACGCCGGGAACATGTTGAAACCGATGCTCGCCCGAGGCGAACTGCATTGTATCGGTGCGACGACACTTGACGAGTATCGTCAATATATCGAGAAGGACCCGGCCCTCGAGCGGCGTTTCCAACAAGTACTTGTCGCTGAACCGGATGTCGAGGATACGGTCTCGATCTTGCGCGGTTTAAAAGAACGCTTCGAGATTCACCACGGGGTACGCATCCATGACAACGCGCTCGTCGCAGCGGCTGTATTATCCAATCGCTATATCACCGACCGTTTCATGCCGGACAAGGCAATCGATCTCGTCGACGAGTCGTGTGCAATGATTCGGACGGAGATGGAGTCGATGCCGGCTGAGCTCGATGAATTGGTTCGTCGGGTCATGCAGCTTGAAATCGAAGAGGCGGCGCTTAAGAAAGAGAGCGATGCCGCTTCCATGAAGCGACTTGAGGCGCTTCAACAGGAATTGGCATCACTTCGTGAACAGTCTGACTCGTTACGTCTCCGCTGGGAGAATGAGAAGGAGTCGACGCACCGCGTACAACAAATCCGCGGAGACCTCGAGAAAGTACGCCTCGAGTTACAAGAGGCAGAGAGTCGTTACGATTTGAATCGGGCCTCGGAACTGAAATACGGACGAATCCCAGAGCTTGAGCGAGAACTCGAAGAAGCGGAACAGTTGGCGAGTTCGGTGACACGTGAACTCGTGCGTGAAGAGGTGACGGAAGAAGAAATCGCCGAGGTCGTCTCGAAATGGACGGGCATCCCAGTGACGAAACTGACAGAAGGAGAGCGGGATAAGCTCCTCAATCTAGAAACGGTCTTGCATAAACGCGTGTTCGGACAAGATGATGCGATTCGTCTCGTCAGCGATGCGGTCATTCGGGCGCGGGCTGGCATCAAAGATCCGAATCGTCCGATCGGCTCATTCCTCTTCCTCGGACCGACGGGGGTCGGGAAGACAGAACTCGGGAAGGCGCTTGCGGAAGCGATGTTTGACTCGGAAGATCATATCGTTCGACTCGATATGAGTGAATATATGGAGAAACATGCCGTATCACGTCTCGTTGGTGCCCCTCCAGGCTATATCGGATATGAGGAAGGTGGCCAGTTGACGGAAGCGGTTCGCCGTAACCCGTACTCGGTCCTCTTACTCGATGAGGTCGAGAAAGCGCATCCGGACGTCTTCAACATCTTGTTGCAACTGCTCGATGATGGTCGATTGACCGATTCGCACGGGCGCATCGTCGATTTTAAAAATACAATCGTCATCATGACGTCGAACATCGGGGCGGACATTTTGCTCGAGGCAGCGAGAGATGGTGTGATTGATGAAGATGAAGAGCGTCAAGTGCTCGACAAGCTCCGTCGTCATTTCCGTCCGGAATTCTTGAACCGGGTCGATGAAACGATTCTGTTCCATCCACTCACGAAAGATCAAATCGGTCAAATCGTCGAGAAAGCGGTCGGACGGATGAGCGAACGGCTCACGACACGCTCGATTCATATCGAGATCACCGACGCAGCGAAAACGTTCGTTGCCGATGAAGCGTATGAACCTCAATTCGGTGCGCGACCGATCAACCGTTACGTACAACGGACGATTGAGACGAAACTTGCCCGTAGCATCCTCGCTGGAGATGTCGAGGATGGGCAAACGGTCATCATCGATGTCGAGAACGGGGCGTTGACGTTACGCCCGTCGACAGTCAATGCATAAAGAAAGAGGAATCCAAAATCGGATTCCTCTTTTATGTATGCCGATGTTTTCTTCTCAAAATCAAATAACTGATGCCTACAAAAATGAGATAGAGTACCGTCCCAAAAAATGAGTTGAATACCCATGGAATAGTTCCCATAAAGCTGGCACGGGTCGCTTCTTGAAACCAGAGCAGTAGCCAAAAGAATAAGCCAAGACTTGTTGCGAGTAGCGTGTAAAATCCCATCATACCTTGTTTCGTCCATCGCTTGATTCCGAACCCGAGTAAAGTCGTAACGATAAAAATTGTACCCAATCCAATATAGAACAATCCGTCAATCGGTAATGACTGCACCTACGTGGCTCCCTTCTCATCATATAATTCAATCTTACACGGAGAGGGAATAAATGGGAATCGTTATTGTGAAACGAGGGGACGTTCCGGCTGATAGATGCAGTACGGTTCCGCCTCCTTATAATCGCCAGTGACCGCATAGGCTCTAGCCCGCGAACCACCACATAGATACCGATACTCACAATACCCACACTTTCCGTGATGAGTGTCGGGATCACGCAGCGCCTTGAACGTCGGATGGTGACGATAAATATCAGCGAGAGGTGTCGTTCGGACGTTTCCGCAGGTGATCGGTAAAAAACCGGACGGCTGTACGTCCCCTGTATGTGAGATAAAGACGAATCCGTTCCCGTCATTCGTTCCGCGAGGTGCCTTCGCCAAATCGTCATGGGGATGTCCGATTGGAGGAAGCCCTGCTGCCCGGCGGCGCTGATTTTCTTGTCGGGCGACTCTCCGATAAAATTGGGCTTCCGTCGTCGAGATGATGAAGGGTGCCGTCTCTTGTAGGGAGAACGCCCATTTCAATACTTCCTCATGTCGCTCTGGTGTAATGGGTTGTAACAGGGATCCACGTCCAGTCGGCACGAGGAAAAAGAGCGTCCAGACGGATACGCCGAGGGATTCTACGAGTTTCGCCATTTCCGGTAATCGGTCAACGTTGTATTCGGTCACCGTCGTATTAATTTGAAATGACATTCCCTCCTCTCGGAAATATGAGATTCCTCGAATGGTACGGTCGAAACTGCCACGTGTGCCGCGGAAATAGTCATGCGTCACGGCGTCCGGTCCGTCAATGGAGAAGGCCCAACGTGACAAACCAGCCGCTTTCGCTCGTTTCACGGCATCGTGAGTCACTCGAGGTGTGGCGGAAGGTGTCATCGAGACGCGCATCCCGAGGGAAGAGGCGTATGCGGTCAATTCAAATAAATCTTCACGCATGAGAGGATCACCGCCCGTAAAGACGAGAATCGGGTTATCCATCGCATGAATCTCGCGAATCAATGCCTTTCCCTCTTCCGTATCGAGTTCGTTTTCGTAACGGTGAAATTGTGCCTCTGCCCGGCAGTGGACGCAGGAGAGCGCACAGGCCCGTGTGACTTCCCAAATGACGATGAACGGATTTTCGTTATAGTCGATGTGTTTCATACCGTCACCGCCTGTCGAAGATGTAAGTGATCGACCGCCCGTTTGGCAGAATCGACGCAGTCAGGTAATCCGACTCCATGAAGTATGGCACCACACGCCTCGACGCCGTCCCACTTCAGAAGTGCTTCTTCGAACGCGCGGACGTCCTGTTTATGACCGACTTCATATTGTGGCATCGTTTGAATGTGTCGTTCGACTTTCGTGAAGAGGGGAGTCCCGACTTTTTGAATGCGTCGAAGTTCGCTTAAAGCGAAGTTTGCGATTTGATCATCCTCTTCATGGAGCAGGGACGGGACATGTTCTGAACCGATATACATGCGGAGCAATGCTTTTCTTTTAGGTGCTAGGTGTGGCCATTTTTTATGCATCCAGCTACAAGCGGTCAAGGCGTTTCCTTCCGATTTGGCGATGACGTAGCCGGTTCCATCTAACGCATCTACATCTGACTCGTCGAAGGCGGCGAGTACGGTCATCGAAGAGGTACATTTTAACGATGACAAGCGTTCGGCTTCTGGGAATCCGAGCAAAGGTCCGAGTGCTTGAGGAGAAGTCGCAAGAATGATGCCGTCAAACTGTTCGACCGTCCCATCGGCAAATGTGACTTCATGAGGTCGAACGGATTGAACAAGCGTCTTTAACATGAGTCGATCGATCGACGGACGGAGCGCCTCGACGAGTGCTCCGAGTCCTTGCTCGATTGACAGGAACTTACCAGTCTCGGACGGCTTTACACCAGCTTGGACGGGAGGGGTGAGTGCTTTCATTCCGAGAATCAGACTGCGAGTTTTTTGTTCAATCGTGATAAACTGAGGGAAAGTAGACTCGATGCTCATGTCTTCGAGTGTCCCGTTGTAAATCCCGGACAGAAGCGGTTCGATCATCGTATCGACGACTTCTGAGCCGAGTCTCGTCCGAAAGAAACGGTCGAGCGAGATATCCTCTCCTGCATACACGCGTGGAATCACGAGATCGAATCCGGCGCGAAGTTTTCCTCTCCAAGTAAAGAGATCCGTTTTGACCATCGGCCAAAACTTGGTCGGGATGCCCATGACCGATCCGGCCGGCATCTGTCTCAGTTGCTTCCGTACGTAAATGTAAGAAGTCCCGGTTCTGGAGCGGACGAGTTGATCTGCGAGACCGAGATCCGTAATAAGTGATGTCAAGGTCGGCTTCCGTGCCATATAACCGTCGGGTCCAGTCTCTAACGTAAACCCATCCCGATAAATGGTCTTAATTTTTCCACCGAGACGGTCCTGCGCCTCGATCAATGTGACATGAGCTCCGGCTTCTTTGGCATAATAGGCTGCGGCAAGTCCGGTGATGCCTCCTCCAATAATCGCGATACGATTCAATTGATTCACCCATTTCTCTAAAGTTGTTGTCGTCTTAACGGTACCGAGAATGTTGACGGAGATATAGGATAAGTGTCACGGAGTTCTAGACAAATTTGTCACGAATTCGAAAGGAGACGATGGAATGGCTTCCTTCCTTATCGTTGCGACGCTTGTAGTGGTAGGCATAGCTGGGTTTATTCTGTCGATGAATCGACATGGAGAAAAGTTGGTTGGAGACGAGGAAAGTCCACCGATGATTTGGGCGGATGAAGACTGGTATAAAGATGATGGACCACCGGACGGATAATATGATAAGATGACCCGGTTGAAATTTGATGGAACATGAGGTGATGGAATGAATGTACTCGAACAACAGTTGAACCACTTGGTTGATGAGTGTCGTCCGTACACGGCTCAAGGGAAAGTGGCGGACTATATCCCTGAACTCGCACATGTGAAAAACGATTTACTCGGGGTGGCGATTTGTTTGCCGGATGGTACGTATATTCACGCGGGGGATGTTCATCACAAGTTTACGATTCAGAGCGTATCGAAGGCGCTCACACTTTGTTATGTATTGATGGAGTTCGGGGAGGACTATGTCTTTTCGAAAGTAGGGATGGAGCCGACGGGGGACGCATTCAACTCCATCGCCAAACTCGAGGAAACGGTCCCGTCAAAACCACTGAATCCGATGATCAACGCCGGAGCGTTAGCGGTGACGAGTATGATTTTGGGGGAGACGGCAGAACTCAAAATCTATCAGTTCCGCCAGTTTTTAGCGACGTTGTTAAATCGCTCGGTCGAGGAGGTCACGTACGACGAAAAAGTCGCCCGCTCTGAATACGAGACGACCGACTTGAACCGTGCCTTGCTCTATTTCATGCGTCACCATGGAATTGTGGAAGGTGACGTGGATGAGATCATTGATGTGTATACGAAACAGTGTGCCATTGAGATTGATTGTTTTGATTTGGCACGAATCGGGCGTGTCTTTGCAGGGAATGGAGAAGACCCGGATACGGGCGAAGAGTTGATTCCACGCCGGGTCGTCCGAATCGTCAAGGCCATCATGACGACGTGTGGCATGTATGATGCATCGGGTGAGTTCGCTGTCCGGGTTGGTCTTCCAGGAAAAAGTGGGGTGTCGGGTGCCATCTTGGCGGTCGGGAACCACGAACTAGATTTAAATAACGTCGGGTTTGGCATATTTGGTCCGGCACTTGATTCAAAAGGAAACTCGATTGCCGGAATGAAGTTGTTGGAACTATTGATTGAGCGCTATACTTCTCGCTAAATCGATAGGTGCTCCACGGATGCATCGAGTTCCTGCTGTAATGTTTCAATTTTTCGGTCGTATGCGGACTGTAGTTCAGCTGGAGGGGTGAAGGCCCGCCAACGCTTTAACAGTTGGTCATGGTCGTTCATCTCACCGAGTTCGGTTTGCATTTTTTTTAACGTTCGGACAGTGTCCATCGATGCATCCGATTCATAGTTTAGCAAGTACTCATGTAAATAGCGTTCGCGTTTGACGGCTAAACGGACTTTATGGAGCGCTTCAAGTTGTTCTTTTCCACTGGATTGTTCATGATAGACGCGCACACGTTGCTTGCGCTCACTTTTCGCCTTTTCTAACATCGGGGAGGCGTTCGTTTTTTTGAACGCACGAAATAACGGTCCACCGATAAAGCGACGTACTTGTTGATCGAGCGACGGTGTCATTTTTTCACTGACACGGGTAGATAGAATCGTCCGTGCGATGGCACGTTCTGTCTCCATCGCTTCAAAAAACGCATGGTCGAGTTCGGATTTAGAATCAAACATTTCGATGAGGACGTCGAGGTCGCGCACATGACCAAGTGCCTCCATCAATTGTTTGAGTTGTCGAAACGTCGCCGGCTTCGTTTCGTATAGTTGCATGAAGGTGATCAGTTTCCGTAAATGCACGCGGGCGCGGTGAATATCCTCAGAATTGTTGAAGGTGAGGGCTTCCGTCACATAGTGATTGAACGTGTTCCACGTTTCCAACAGTTCAAATTTAAGTTTTTCTGCATGCCGTTGATTCATGATTATAAGTTCCTTTCTGAAAAAGAGATGAGGGTTGTCCATGTACCAAACACATTCATTAAACGAAAAAATCAAACTGTTCTTCACGATTTTCTTTCCAATTCTAGTCACGCAAGTGTCTTTTTATTTGATTAGCTTTTTCGATACCGTCATGTCCGGACGTGCAGGTGCCGTCGATTTGGCTGGTGTCGGAGTCGGTTCAAGCTTGTGGATGCCGGTGTATACCGGACTGAGTGGAATCTTGTTGGCGGTGGCCCCAATCGTGTCGCAAGCGCTTGGTGCGAGAGACCGTCAACAGATTCAACGTACCTTGTTTCAAGGTATCTATTTAGCCATCATGCTGAGCGTAATCACGTTGACGTTGGGATCATTCCTTGTGCCGATGGCAATCGAGAGCATGGGGCTCAGTGTAGAAGGGAAACGAATCGCGACGCAATACTTGCTTGCCCTTGGATTCGGCGTCTTGCCGATGTTCCTGTTCAATGTGCTACGCACGCTCATGGATGCCCTTGGC
This sequence comes from Exiguobacterium sp. AT1b, assembly GCF_000023045.1. Taxonomy (GTDB): domain Bacteria; phylum Bacillota; class Bacilli; order Exiguobacteriales; family Exiguobacteriaceae; genus Exiguobacterium. Next base: position 2,207,267 of record NC_012673.1, read on the forward strand.
AAGACGAGAGTCTCGATGATCCTCATACTATTAGGGTTACCCATTAATGTCGGATTAAATTACATCTTCATCTTCGGAAAACTGGGTGTGCCGGCGTACGGCGGGGTTGGAGCGGGAATCGCCTCGAGCATCACTTACTGGCTACTCTTCTTCATGGCCTTCTTCTTCGTGAGAAACGGGAAGCCGTTCCGCGAATACAAGTTTTTACGGACGACCGAACGGATGGTCTGGCTCCGACAAAAAGAGTTGTTACAACTTGGGACCCCAATCGGGCTCGCCATTTTCGCCGAAGTCAGCATCTTTGCGGCGGTCACGGTATTGCTCAGTTCATACGGTGACCAAATCGTCGCGGCTCACCAAGCGGCGATTAACTTTGCCTCATTCGTGTACATGTTGCCACTCTCGGCATCGAGCGCGTTGACGATTGTCGTGGGGTATGAGCTCGGCGCGAAACGACTGCAGGATGCCGTCCGCTATGCAAAAATCGGGCTCGCGCTCTGTCTCGGTGTCTCTATCTTTTCGGGTGCTTTTTTGTTTTGGCAAAACGAGCGGGTCGCGGCCATTTATACGAATGACCCGACGGTCGTGGACCTTGCAGCGCACTTTATGATCTTCGCTGTATTCTTCCAATTGTCAGATGCCGTCGCGGCACCGATCCAAGGGATATTACGTGGCTTTAAAGACGTCAACATCACGCTCGTCCTTTCACTCGTCGCTTATTGGGTCATCGGTTTACCTCTCGGGTATGTTTTGGCAGAGCACGCCGGGTTTGGACCAGACGGCTATTGGATTGGCTTGATTGCTGGACTTGCAGCCGGAGCGGTCTTGTTATTCCTCCGGTTAGTATGGATTGTCCGACGCTATGGCACGATTCAATCGACATAAAGAGGAGAAGATTGTTCGCAAATGTGAACAATCTTTTATTTATTTAAAATTGGTCTATACAACTATACTTTTATCCGATATGATAACATGGAGGAAAACAAAAAGGAGTGGTGAACCGATGGGGACATTGATCAATGCTCGTATCGTGTCAGCAGAACAAACATGGGAACGTGGATATATCAGATGGAATGGTCAAACGATTGATGAGATTGGATCGATGGAACAGTTTGAACAACAGGATGAGCATGTGATTGATGTCGCTGGAGCACTCGTGACACCGGGTCTCATCGATGTGCATATCCATGGGGGATATGAAGTCGATACGATGGATGCGGATGAATCAAAACTTCGGCAGTTGAGTAACGACATGCTACAAGAAGGCGTCACTTCTTTTTTTGCGACGACCATCACGCAGTCAAAAGAAGCGATTGAGCATGCCTTGAAGGCGGTCCGAAACGTCATCGAAGCGCAGGATACGACACTCATCGGGATTCACTTGGAAGGTCCTTTCGTCAACGTGGAGATGGCTGGGGCACAGCCGGCGGAATATATTATCGACCCGGACGCCGAGCAGTTCCGAAAATGGCAAGAGCTCGCCGGCGGTCATATCCGCCTCGTTACGTATGCACCGGAACGGCCAGGTGCACGTGCATTTGAAGCGGTACTTCGCGAAACCGGTGCGATCGGTTCAGCGGGCCATACGAGCGCGACATTTGAAGAGAACAAGCAGGCGGGCGTCAAACACGGGACGCATCTTTATAACCAAATGCGTGGGTTACATCATCGAGAACCCGGAACGGTAGGCTATTGTCTCTTAGAGGGTGGAGTCATCGCGGAAATCATTCCGGATGGGATCCATAGTCGTCCGGAGATGGTCGACTTCGCGTTTCGCTTAAAAGGAGCAGATGAACTTGTCGTCATCACGGATGCGATGCGAGCAAAAGGACTGCCGGACGGACAATATGAGCTTGGCGGCCAACCGGTCATCGTAGCGGACGGGGCTGCGCGACTTCAAGCCGGGAACCTTGCGGGCAGTGTGTTGACGATGGACGCCGCATTCCGAAACATTCAGGCATATACGGGATGTACGGTGGAAGAAGCGGTAAAAATGACCTCGACGAATGCGGCCAAAGAATTCGGGTTGACGACAAAAGGCGATATCAAATCGGGGTTTGATGCAGACTTTGTCGTTTGGGATGACACGACACATGTTCAGATGACTTTCGTCAAAGGTCGAATCGTATATAAACGGGAGGAACAAAGATGAATGTACTAGTCGCAAAGACGGCGAACGACGCGGAACGCATCGCCTATACGCTAATCAAAGAACGGATTTCAGGGAAACATGACTTTGTACTCGGTCTCGCAACCGGTAGCACACCGGTCGGGATGTATCAGATGTTTAAACAGGACGCGCTCGATTGTAGCCATGTGACGAGCGTCAATTTAGATGAATATATCGGTCTGTCACCAGAGCATCCGCAAAGCTACAACCGTTTTATGAAAGATCGTTTGTTTGACGAGGTACCGTTTAAACAAAGCCATCTTCCTCAAGGTGATGCGCCAGATCCTCAGGCGGAGGCGGCTCGTTACGAAGACCTCGTTCGGAAGCTTGGTGTCGACTTACAACTTCTTGGTATCGGGGAAAATGGTCACATCGCATTTAATGAACCGGGTACAGCGCTTGATGCGAAGACACACGTGACCGAACTCACCGAATCAACACGAGAGGCAAACCGTCGCTTTTTTGACCGATTGGAAGACGTCCCGACGCATGCAATCACGATGGGTCTCGATACAATCATGAACGCACGTGAAATCGTCTTAGTCGCGACAGGGGAGCGGAAAGCTGAAGCGGTACAGCACATGATTGAAAGCGTACCGACCGTCGACTGGCCGGCCACAATCCTACAGGCCCATCCAGGTGTGACGGTCGTGCTCGACGGGGCGGCTGCATCGCGCTGTGCGGAATCCTTACAAGCTCGTGGGCAAGAAGCGGCAACACGATTTTTCACCATTCGGGATTAACGAACCTGCGGAGTCATCTCCGCGGGTTTTTCTGTGTTCAACTGTGGGAAAATGTAAAGAAACGAATTTGTCATCAAAACGTTTTCGACAAATTTACCGCTTTCCTCTATAATGAGTGAAGCTCATTATTTTGACTCGAAGGAGACCGATATGAATTCTAGAACACATGCTCGCAGACAGCGCACAGGTCCGTCTGCGTTTTATAAGATATTTAGTGCCCTCGTGCTGATTGCGATTATTGCTGGGTCTAGCATTTACGGTACAGCGTTTTACAAAGCCCACAATATGTTGTCCGGCACCCAAGTCACGTTAGAGGATGACCCGACGGTTGAGCCGACTCGTTATGATAAAGAAGATACGGAGACGTTCTTGGTTTTAGGAACAGACCTTTCGCCACAGAAGAAAGCGCGCGGTGAGTTCGGACGATCGGACGTCATGATTGTCGTCATTTTAAACAAGAAAGAAAAGCAGACGACGATGCTCAGTATCCCGCGTGATTCGTATGTCAACATCGACTACACGGGTTATAACATTCCTTATGGCAAGACGGGACTTGACCAAGATAAGATCACACACGCTTACTATTTCGGTTCGATGGATGAATCGAATCCGAACAACGGGATGCGGATGGCGACGAACACGATTGAAGATTTAGTCGGTGTTGAAATCGACCATGTCGTCTCGCTCAACTTCCAAGGGTTCGTTGATTTCATTGATGCGGTAGGTGGCGTTGAGATCGATGTTCCGTTCTCATCACAACAAAACAGTTACGATGCGTCACGTGAGACAGTTCAAATCGAACAAGGACTTCAACGGCTTTCTGGTGAAGAGGCACTGGCCTACGTTCGAAATCGATACGATGACCCACGTGGGGACATCGGTCGTGGACAACGCCAGATGGAAGTCATCAATGCCGTGCTCGAACAATCACTCGGCACATCACTCCTAAACAATTACGATAAGGTCTTGAAAGCCGTCGGCGACAACATGCAGACGACACTTGGCCCGAATGACTATATGCGTTTAATTGAAGACGTTGGCGCGCTCCACAATACGGTGCAATACCAATTGACAGGAGAAGGTGCCCGGGCAGATGACGGACACTTCTATTACTTCTTGAACGAACCGCTTCTTGAAGAAGTGCGCTATCGTGTGCAACAAGCGGATGCGGGTAACCGTGTCGAGCCGATGTCCGATACAGAACTCGAATCGTATACGTTAGACCCGAGCGGGGTAACGTATGAAGCCCAATAAAAAAAAGTTTGCCCTCGGGCAAACTTTTTTTATATGCGATCCATGGCGACAGTGAAAGAGTACGAGTCGCCACGGAAAAGGGAACGGCTGTATTCAAACATGCCGCCATCCTCGAGATATGTTCGCTGGTCAATCAACAAGACCGGTGCGTTCGGAGAAATGGTGAGGAGCTTGGCTTCTTCTGGCCCGGCGCTCCGGGCTTCGAGTGTTTGTGTTGCATTCTTCAAGCGTAAGCCATGCTGTTCGGCATACGCATAGATCGATCCCGTGGCGTCATCTTGCGTCAGGTCAGGCAATAAATGAACGGGAATATAGGCGGTCTCGAGCGCAAGTGGATGATCATCGGCGAGTCGTAGCCGTTTCATCTCATAAACCGGTGTTTGATTTGGGATACTCAGTTGCTGCGCGATGCGATCCGTTGCCGGAATGACCTCGTATGACAAGAGACGGCTGAGCGGTCGCATGCCTCGATGTTTGATTTCCTCGGAAAAACTCGTCAGTCCCGATAACGTCATCGCAATCTTCTGACTCGCGACGAATGTGCCTCGTCCTTTTTGACGGCTCAAATAACCGGCATTGACGAGGTTCATAATGGCTTGACGAATCGTCATCCGACTGACGTGAAATTGCTCCGAAAACTCACGCTCTGAAGGCAAGGTGTCTCCTGGTTTTAACAATCCGTCATCAATTTGTTGCTTTAAGTACGCTTCAATTTGATAATAAATAGGTAACGGAGATTGTTTATCGATTTCTAACATATCATTTCGCTCCTGACTGAGAAGATGTATGTTTCATTATAGACGAAATTAAACTAGTTGTCTGAACAGATTATAGAGAGAGGGTGGAGGACAAGATGGAACCATATACAGCAAGTACAGTCGTGACCTCGATAAAGGAAGACGGCAACGGTCATTGGCACACACTCGAGAACAGTCCGTTTTATGCGGAAGGTGGGGGACAACCGGCTGACCGTGGATGGATTGGGACGCTTCCTGTACTAGATGTACAAATCAAGGACGGGGAAGTGTGGCATCTCTTGTCAGAATCATTACCAACGGGAAAAGCGGTAGAGGTTCGAATCGATGAGGATGTCAGACGGGATCATTCCATCCAGCATACGGCTCAACATGTGATAACGGCGATTTTAGAAGACCGTCATGGCATTCGGACGCTCAGCTTTGGAATCGGAGAAACGGATTCATCCATTGAGATTGAAACGGCAACGATGGACTGGGCGCACGTTGAGGCACTTGAACAAGAGATGCAACAACTCATCTTTGAAAACCGTCCGATTCGTGTCTATGAAATCCCAAAAGAAGAAGTAGACCGGGCGCGCTTACGGAAAGAGACGGACCGAACGGGGATGATTCGCATCGTCGAAATCGAAGGTCTAGATTACAATGCATGTGGTGGCACTCATGTGGAGACAACGGGACAACTCGGTACCATCCATGTGACGGCGATGAAAAAAGTGAGGGGGAATCTCCGCTTGACGTATGTGGCGGGAAATCGAGCGATCAAGGCGACTCAACAAGCGCGAGCAGCGTTGCGGACGATTCACCATACCTTCTCGACAACGAATGAATCCGTTGCAGCCCGTGTAATCGAAGAACATACGATTCGTTTGGAACGTGAAAAAGAAATTAAAACGCTCGAAGAACGGATTGCCAAAGCGAAAGTAGAGGCCGTGTTGAAAGAAGATAACTATGTGGCCTTACATGTCGGAAGAACAGAAGCGGAGACGTTGACGACCGCCATCATCGAACGAATCGCGGCAACAGGGCGAATTGCCGTCGGGGCCAACTATGGAACGCAGAAGTTGTTCGTCATGCATGACGGGACACAGGATATCGCCGTCGGCACATTCTTGAAAGCGGCGCTCCAAGAGATGCAGATCGGTCGTGGCGGTGGAAACCATAAGCAGGCTCAAGCGCGTTTCACATCCGTAGCGGAACTAGAAAAAGGAATCGAAGAAATCGTGAAACGACTGCAGGAAGGGGTTTTACCATGTTGATCATTCAATCGGGAAATGAAGCAACGTTGATTGAACAGGCCAAACAAGTGCGGGAAATCGTATTCGTTCAGGAACAAGGGATCGATGCGAGTTTAGAATACGATGATTTAGACGGTGTGTGTACACATGTGGTCGGGCTCCTTGACTCCGAACCGGTGACGACAGCACGCCTTCGTCCCGTCGACTCGACTGTCGGGAAAGTGGAGCGGGTGGCGACGATTCAGGCGGCCCGAGGTCATGGATATGGAAAAGAGATCATGGACGAAGTCGAGCGTGTCGCGAAACGTCAAGGATTGGTCGAACTACGGTTAGGGGCACAGCTGACGGCGCTTCCGTTTTATGAAAAGCTCGGGTACGAGGCGTTCGGAGATGAGTTTTTGGATGCCGATCTCCCGCACCGCATGATGCGAAAAACATGGTAATCCTTTTTTGAAATATCCCATTTTTCTAAAAAAAGGTTGGCAAGAAGATTTCGTTTTGTTATAACTAATACTAACAACTGACAGATAGAGGTTGCGAATGACATGAGTAAGCTTGGTTGAAACGGACGCACTCCGGACCGAGCCGAAAGGGGAAATTCGCCGAAGTCGACGTTCACGTGCGTGTGAACGAAGGCTGGGGTAGTCGTGAACAACGCCTACACTGCCATGGTCAACTACCATGGAGCGCTATCTACGGAACGATTCTTTAATCGTTTTTCAACTGCGCGTACAAGCGGCAGACCGTAGGGAGAGTGCTTCCTACCGGTCTGCCGCTTTTTCTGTTGGTGGACATCTTGAAAGTGGGGAACTTGATGACAACCGTACTGAAATTTGGTGGCAGCTCCGTTGCCACAATCGAACAAATACAAGCCATTTCGGACTATTTACAGACACGTGTGGCGACCGGTGAAAAATTGGTCGTCGTCGTATCGGCGATGGGCAAAACGACGGATTCGCTCCTGTCGCTCGCCAAACAAATCACGGATCGCCCGATGATTCGTGAACTCGATCGGCTACTCGCCGTCGGGGAAGAACAGACAATCAGCCTACTCAGTATCGCCTTGAACTCACGAGGCGTGCCGGCCATCTCTCTAACGGGACAGCAAGCCGGGATCGATACGATGGGCATTCATACGAAGAGCAAAATCAAGGCGATTCGGAAAGAAGTGTTACACGAGAAGTTGCGTCAATACGACGTCCTGATTGTCGCTGGATTCCAAGGCGTAAATGAAGCGGGAGATGTCACGACCCTTGGGCGTGGCGGTTCGGACACGACAGCCGTCGCACTGGCGGCCGTCCTCAGTCAGCGTTGTGAAATTTATACGGACGTCGCGGGTGTCTATACGACAGACCCACGAATCCATCCGACGGCGAAACGTCTGGACACCGTCTCTTATGACGAAATGATGGAGATGAGCGCACTGGGCTCTAAAGTGATGGAGATGCGCAGCGTGGAGCTCGCGAAAAAGTACGACGTCAATATTTTTGTTGGGAAGACGCTCTCGAGCGAAGGAGGAACATGGATCATGGATACGACGCAAGCGATGGAACAAAAAGCAGTCACGAGTGTGAGTGTCGTCAAGAACGTACTCAGTGTCTCAATCAAACATATTCCGCATACGGCGGCGGGAGTCGCAGACATCTTTGAACGATTGTCAGAGCGACACGTCAACATCGATATGATTTCACAGACGGCATTCGACGGTGAAGTGTTCCTCTCATTCACATGTCCGCTCGATGAAGAGGCATTTTTAGAAGAGGCACTCGCGGAGTTGACAGCGACCTTGCCTCAAATCAAAATCGATCGTCACACGGAACATGCAAAAATTTCGGTCGTCGGAATCGGCATGCGAGACGCGACAGGCGTCGCATCAGAGCTCTTCGCGACATTCCGCGAGATGGGGATTCCATTCTATCAAGTCACGACATCAGAAATCAGTATTTCCTATACGATTCAAGAACAAGATGTGGAAGCGGCAGTCGCAGCCATTGCGGCCCGGTTCAACTTATAAGGAGGTAGCACGATGTATAACGTAGCAGTCGTCGGTGCAACAGGTGCCGTCGGACAAAAAATGATTGACGTCTTAACGGAATATGAATTTCCAATCAGCGAACTGAGACTCTACGCTTCAGCCCGCTCAGCAGGAAAGACGGTCGAGGTAAATGGGCAATCGGTCGTGATTCGTGAATTGACCGATGCGATTTATGCGGACCCGATCGATATCGCACTCTTCTCTGCTGGTGGCAGCATTAGTGAGCAATACGCCCCACGGTTGAGCGAGCAAGGAGTCATCGTCATCGATAATTCAAGCGCATTCCGAATGCAAGAAGGAATTCCACTCATCGTACCGGAAGTGAACCGAGTCGAACTCAGTCCGGAAAAGACGCTCATCGCGAACCCGAACTGTTCCACGATTCAATCGGTCGTGGCGCTCGCACCTCTAGCGGAAGTATACGGACTGACACGCGTCGCCTATACATCGTATCAAGCAGTATCGGGATCCGGTCAAAAAGGGATTGATGACCTCGAGCGCGGTGCGCGCGGAGAAGAACCGACGAATTATCCCTATCCGATTTATGATAACGTGTTGCCGCACATCGATGTATTTTTAGAAAATGGCTACACAAAAGAAGAACAAAAGATGATGGATGAGACACGTAAGATTTTAAATGCGCCAAACCTCGGGGTGACGGCCACTTGTGTCCGGGTGCCGGTACGAAACAGTCATGCGGTATCGATCACGGTGACGCTCGAACGGGATGCGACGGTCGCAGAAGTGAAAGCCGTCCTCGCCGATGCACCAGGAATCGTGTTGATGGACAATCCATCTGAACTGGCCTACCCGACACCTCTCGATGCGAACGGAACGGATGAGGTGTATGTCGGACGAATTCGCCGAGACGATTCACAATCGAATACGTTCCATCTTTGGTGCGTTGCAGATAACGTCCGAAAAGGAGCGGCCGCGAATGCCGTTCAAATCGCACAATGTATGATTAGTCAAACAGCGACGAAATAAGGAGGAGATGACATGTTCACAGGAGTGGCGACAGCATTAGCTACCCCGTTTCAAGAAAATGGGCAGTTGAATCTAGAAGCATGGGCAGCATTAATTGAAGACCAAATCAAAGAAGGCGTGACGGGTCTCGTCATCGGCGGGACGACCGGCGAAGGGATGACAATCACTGATGATGAGTTTGAGACATTGCTCGTTCGAGCGGTGGAGGTCGCAAACGGTCGAGCCGTGATCATCGCGGGGACCGGGTCGAACAATACAGCAGTCAGTATCGAAAAAACGAAACGGGCCGCCGAACTTGGTGCGGAGATGGCGATGGTCGTCACACCATACTATAACAAGTCGACACAGGCCGGGCTGATTGCTCACTTTACCGCGATTGCGGATGCGTCACCGATTCCACTCATGCTCTATAATGTTCCGTCACGGACGGGTGTCGCCTTGGCACCGGAAACGGTCGGTGAGCTCGCAGAACATCCACGTATCACGGCCTTGAAAGAAGCGAGTGGGGATATCTCGGTCATGGCGCAGATGATGGCCCATATTCCGGAGGGGTTCACTGTTTACTGTGGAAATGACGATCAAATCTTGCCATACATGGCTTGGGGCGCACAAGGTGTCGTCTCCGTTTTATCAAACGTCTATCCGGGAGCGACGGTCGCGTTGGCAGAGGCGCTGTTGGCAGGTGATTTACAGACGGCTCGCACGTGGCAAATTCGCTTGCTCCCAGTCATCGATGAACTCTTCGCTGAAGTGAATCCGATTCCGGTGAAGGCGGCGCTTCAAGCGCGAGGTTTTGAAGTCGGCGCGCCACGCCTACCGCTCGTTCCGATGAGCGCGACGGCTGAAGCGAAATTACTGTCGGCGATGGAGCAATTCAATGAGGTGAGACAATGAATGTTCTCATCCATGGGTTTGGCGCAATGGGACGGATTGTCGAAGAGGTCGCTCATGCGCAAGGTGTGAATGTCACGGCAATCGTCTCACCGGGAAGTGACGAGCACACGGCGACTCTGAATGAGGTGGACGTACCCGTCGATGTCGTGATCGATTTTTCGAACCCGGCGTTACTCCCTGATTTACTCGCGTTCGGACGGGAGCGCAATATTCCGCTCGTCATTGCGACGACGGGCTTCACACCGGAAGAATTGGCCGAGATTGAAACGGCTTCACAAGAGATCCCAATCTTCCAGTCTTACAACACCTCATACGGGATCGCGCTCTTGAAGCAGTTGCTCGACCAACTCGTCCCACTCACTCTCGGGTATGATATTGAAGTGATTGAGGCACACCATCGAAAGAAAGTGGACGCACCAAGCGGCACGGCAGAATTGTTGGCACGTGCCATCGAAGCGAAGCGTGACGTGACACCGATTTACGAACGAACGTCACGTCGGGAAGCGCGTGGTGCTGAAGAGTTAGGCATGCATTCCATTCGGGGTGGCACGATTTTCGGTGAGCATACCGTGCTCTTCGCCGGAGATGATGAAATGATTGAACTGAAACATACCGCGTTATCGAAACGCGTCTTTGCAAACGGGGCCCTTGCCGCTGCGGCAACGATCATCGATCGCCCGGCAGGACTTTATAATCTATCGAACTTATACGAGGAGGCTACTCATGTTACTCACAAACGCTTATGAAATCGCACAATATATTAAAGATGCTAAGAAGGAAACACCAGTCAAGCTTTACGTCAACGGTCAATTGGCAGGTCTTGAAATCGAGGAAGCGAAAGCATTCGGAACGGATGAGTCGAAACTGTTCTTGACGACGGCAGAACGCGCTGCGGCATTTTTGGAAGCCAATGCATCGGTCATCACGGATTCACATCTTGAATACGACCGTCGCAACAGTGCCGTACCGATGCTTGATACGACACGACTCAATGCCCGAATCGAACCAGGCTCGTTCATCCGAGACCACGTCCAAATCGGAAACAACGCGGTTGTCATGATGGGAGCTGTCGTCAACATCGGAGCGGTCATCGGAGATGGTTCGATGGTCGACATGAACGCTGTCATCGGAGCGCGCGGAACGCTCGGGAAAAACGTTCACCTCGGTGCGGGTGCCGTGGTCGCGGGTGTCCTTGAGCCACCTTCAAAAGATCCGGTCATCATCGAGGACGGTGTCATGATCGGGGCGAACGCGGTCATCTTAGAGGGCGTTCGCGTCGGTGAAAATGCGGTTGTCGCGGCAGGCAGTGTCGTCACACAAGACGTCCCTCCAGGCGTCGTCGTTGCGGGAACACCGGCACGAATCATCAAACAGAAAGATGAAAAAACTTCTGAAAAAACGCAACTTGTTGATGACTTACGCTCTCTCTAACGTATAATAGACAGAAAATATAAAAAATGAGGAATGGGAGAGTTGCATTATGGAACAGTATGGACAATGGATGTGGAAAGATGGGGCTTGGATTGAGCCGACTGACGCAAACACGAGTATCATGACACACGCGATTCACTACGGAAGCGGGTTCTTTGAAGGGATTCGCGCGTACCACACGGAGGAAGGTCCTGCCATCTTCCGGTTGCGTGAACACTTGGAGCGACTCGTTCGCTCGTGTGCATACTACCACGTCACGCTACCGTATACGGTAGATGAACTCGAACAAGCCACGATGGAATTGATTGAGCGAAACGGATTTGAAGCATGCTACATCCGTCCGTTCGTCTTCCTTGGAACACCATGGCAAGCACTTATGCCGACTGCTGAGACGAAGGTACATGTTGCCATCTCGTGTTGGCCGCTCGGTGAATACTTCAACAAGACGGTCGGGATTCGAGCGAAAGTGGCCTCGTATCGCCGCGTGTCTTCTACCATGATGCCAATGCAAGCGAAAGCGGCATCGAACTATATGAACTCACAGTTACTAAAAGGAGAGGCGCTCCGTGACGGATTCGACGAAGCGATTGCCCTTGATATGAACGGAAACGTCAGTGAGGCGAGTGTCGCGAACATCTTCCTCGTGAAAGGAAAAACGATTACGACACCGTCCCTTGATTGTTCTGTACTCGATGGCATCACACGCCAAACGGTGATGCAATTGGCTCGCGAGGCCGGCTATGAAATCGTCGAGCGCCATATCGGACGCGACGAGCTCTATGTGGCCGATGAAATCTTCTTGACGGGAACGGCAGCCGAGGTGACGAGCGTCATCGAGGTCGACCATATCTCGATTGGTGGAGGTATCCAAACGGTTGCGACAGAAATGTTGACACGCTATCGTGAAGCCGTAACAGGACAACTTCCGGAACATCGCGATTGGATCACATTTGTGAAATCAGCAGTAAAAGAGTAAAGGAGTTTTGCACGATGGGAGTCACAATTGACTTAAATGCGATTCGCGAAAACAAACGCCGGATTGAAGCGCTCGGGCGCCCCGTGTTTGCGGTCGTGAAAAACAATGCCTATAACCTAGGAATGGAGCCAGTTGTGACGACTTTGTATGATGAAGGGGTCCGTCACTTCATGGTGACCACGTTAGAAGAAGCGCTCGAAGTGCGAACGCATGCAGAGTCGGCTCGCGTCCTCATCATGAATCCGGTATACACGTGGGAACACGTGCATGCCCATGATTTTGACGTCGCAATCGGCTCGTATGAATGGCTCGTCTCGCAGCGGGAGCATCTCGATGGCGTTCGCCTTCATTTGAAACTAGACGTCGGCATGAACCGATTCGGTGCCAAAACGTTTGAAGAAGCGTTACGGATCGTCGCCTTCTGCCAAAATGAAGGATTGAACCTTGTCGGATTATGTACACATTTTCCGCTTGCGGATGCAGATAATGCCGAAGTTGAGCATAGCGTCCAAGTCGAACGTTTTGCTGACTGGTCGACACGTTTGATGGAACGTCATACGTTTGAATTGATTCATGCCGCGAACAGTGCGGCCACGCTCCAAGACGACTCGCGCTTGCACCATTGCACACATGTGCGTGTCGGTATTTTCTTATACGGTTATTCATCGGTCGAGCCGGTTGAGTGGCTCGTACCTGCGTTTTACTGGGAAACCGAAGTGGTTGCCGTCCACGACATCGAAGCGGGGGCTCATGTCGGGTATGGAACGGGATATACCGCAGAATCAAAAGAACGGATTGCTGTCTTACCTGTCGGATATGGGGACGGATTGATGCGAGCGAGACGTCATTTACCCGTTCACATCGAGGGGAGAGCTTATCCGTTCGTCAGCAATATCTTTATGAGCCATAGCTTCATCAAAGTCGACGAAGACGTACAAATCGGCGACCGCGTCGCATTATATGGGATCGAAACGAAAATCGATGACGTGACACGTGTTGGCTATGCCAACAACTCCGAACAGCTCTGTGCCCGTTCGTGGCGTGTCCCACATCGCTTTGAAGGAGGAATTGTATGTACACCACCAATCAATCAGAATGTTTGATCGAAGGCGTGTCCGTCCGTGAACTTCAAGCGACGTACGGGACACCCTTGTATATCATGAGTGAGCCAGAACTAGAGCGTCGCCTCGGAATCGTCCGGGATGCCTTTCTTGATAAATTTCCGAACACGTATGCGTTGTACGCGTCAAAAGCGTTATCGATTGCTGCCGTTTATGAAAAAGTCATGGCGGCAGGAATGAGCATCGACGTCGTCTCGCGAGGTGAGATGTACGTGGCGCTGCATGCCGGGGTACCGGCGGAGCGCATTCATGTCCATGGGTCGAACAAGACGATTTTGGATATCACATACGCGCTCGAACAGGGGATTACACACTTTACCATCGATAATATGCGAGAAATCAGCCTCTTGTCAGGACTTGCGGCTGAATACAATCGTGAAGTCGATGTGCTTCTCCGCATTGTCCCTCAAGTTGTCGGAGGTGCCCATGCGGCGATTCAAACGGGTGGGGTTGATACAAAATTCGGTTTCCCGACGCACGACGACACGTATTTAGATGCTGTTCGTGCGACTTTAGAAGCCGAGCACTTACAGTTGAAGGGGATTCACTGTCACGTCGGTTCTCAAATTCAAGATCCGACCCTCTTCATCAACACGGTGAAGACGATGGTGCGTTTTATGGATACGATTCGTCAGGAAACCAGCTATACGACGGACGTCTTGAACATCGGTGGGGGATTCGGCGTCGCTTACTTGGATGAAGACGAATATCTCGATTTTGCCCAGACGATGGAGCAAGTGATGGAAACATTGGTCGAAGAGGTCGAGGCACGTGAATTGCCACTTCCGAAAATCGGGATTGAGCCAGGACGTTGGCTCGTCGCCAATGCGGGTGCCACGCTGTATGAGGTGGGGACCGTCAAAAAAGTGAGCGGCGTTCGTACATTTGTGTCTGTCGATGGCGGGATGACGGACAATATCCGTCCGGCACTGTATGACGCAGAGTATGAGGTCGTGGCAGCGACAAGGATGAATGAAGAGAAGACGCTCGAGGCAAAAATAGTCGGAGCGTGCTGTGAGTCGGGAGACATCATCTCGAACCGCTCATTGATCCCTCCTGTCACATCAGGTGACTTATTACTTGTCAAAGCGACGGGAGCATACAATTTCTCCATGGCGAGCAATTATAACCAAATGCTTCGTCCGGCGGTCGTCTTCGTTAAGGATGGGAATCACCGCCTTGTCGTCCGTCGCCAAACGTTTGAAGACTTGGTGGCATGTGAGGTCATTGGGCAATCGACGTAAGACTGCAGAGCAATCTGTAGTCTTTTTTTGATTTTGAAATGAGAACGTTTTTCAATTATGATAGAGAAGAGAAAAAAAGGGGAAGTGACGGTCATGACAAAGACAGCAGCACAAAAGTTAATTGAAGAAAGACGTACGGTCCGTATGTTTAAGGAAGAACCAATCGATACGAAAGTGCTTTATGAAGTGTTGCAATCGGCACATCATGCACCATTTCACAATAAAGTCGAGCCATGGAACGTGTATGTGTTCAATGGAGACGGGAAGCAAGTGTTACTCGATGCGCTCGAACCAGCCTTCTCGGAGGCGTCAGAGGGGCAACGCGAAAAGGTGACGGGACGGATCTTGAATGCGGCGGCTTGTATGTATGTGACGGCAAAACATTTTGAGACGGACAAAGGGAATCGTGACGCGTTACTCGCGACGGCGACATTCATTCAAAATATTCAACTACTCTTAAGTGAACGGGAGATCGGAATGGTCTGGCGGACAGGTGGACTGTTCGATGATGCACGGTTGAAGGAAATGATCGGGGCGGAAGGTGAGACGTTTATCGGTCTCCTGCAAATCGGGAAATATGACACAGAAGATATCCCTGCACCGAAAGCACGACAACCGATTGATTCGCATCTTATCATGTTTGAATAATAAAAAGCGAGCGATGGGAAATCCCATCGCTCGCTTGCTCTATATATCGGTCAGTTATCGCTTTAATTTTGTTGCGAGCCAATCTTGAATCACAGGTGTTGGAATCATCCAGTCGTTCCTCCATTTTTAGAATCTTCTTCTCTACTATTATCCAAATGCATACGTTCCCAAACCTCTCGATGTGCACCGTGAAGGGTGTCATCGAACGAATCATCGATATGAAGGCCATAACTTGGATTGATGGATGAGGCGTACAGGTCTAGCATGAGTTGATCATGGTTCGGATACATAGAGTGGGCTCCTTTCAATACATCAGCTTGGCTACAACTTCAGTATACAAAGGAACTATGTAGAAAATTCGAGAGAAACGTTAACATTTTATGAATCTTGTAAACGCTTTCACAAACATTATGATTCGCGAATTGGAATGCACGTCTCTTTATATTGTTCGGCACGCTTAGCATATTTCTTGACCGTTCTCTCCATGATAAAACGGTCTTCATCGTTTAATGGACGAACGACTTTGGCTGGGACGCCCATGACCATCACCCCTTCAGGAATCTGCATGTTTGGTGTGACGAGCGCACCGGCAGCAACAAAGGACCCTTTTCCAATCTTCGCCCCATCGAGCACGGTGGCGTGCATGCCAATCAAGCAGTCTTCTTCAATCTCACAGCCGTGAATCATCGCCATATGACCAATCGAGACACGATCATGGATGATGGTCGGTGAGCCTTCATATTGGTGGATCATCGAACCATCTTGAATGTTGACGTAAGAACCGATTCGAATGGGTCC
This sequence comes from Exiguobacterium sp. AT1b, assembly GCF_000023045.1. GTDB lineage: Bacteria > Bacillota > Bacilli > Exiguobacteriales > Exiguobacteriaceae > Exiguobacterium. The sequence continues at coordinate 2,223,561 of NC_012673.1, forward strand.
TTCGTCTCCACGGATGACGGTATTGAACCATACTCCCGAGTGCGCGCCGATGGTCACATCTCCGATCACATGTGCCCCTGGTGCGAGATAAGTCGTCGGATCGACTTTTGGTGTCAACTCTCCTAATTTGTATTGCATCGTTGTAACCCCTTTCAGAAAGATATGTTATCATTGTCGCACAACTCGAAAAAGAAATTGCAACGAAAAGAATATTCTTGGTAAGATAGTTAAAATACGTTGAATAAGGAGATCGAAAGATGGAAAAACAACATTTGATTGACATCGCCGCAAAGAAAAAGAAAGCGGCCGTCGTCTTTAAAGACGTCGCAGTGATTGACGTGTACAGTCGTGAGACGATTCGTACAGACGTCGCCATCGACGCGGGATATATCGTGGCTATTGGGGATGGGTACGATGGGGAGGTCGAGTATCACGATCCGACCTGGACGCTTGCACCGTCCTTTATCGATTCGCACGTCCATATCGAGTCATCGATGGTCCCCCCGCATGAATTTGCGAAAGCAGTCTTACCACTTGGTGTCACAACGGTGATTGCTGACCCACATGAGATTGCGAATGTGAACGGAGCACTCGGGATTGAATACATGTTGGCGGATGCGAAAGGACTTCCACTCGACGTTCGGATGATGCTTCCGAGTTGTGTACCAGCGACACCGTTCGAACATGCAGGTGCTAAACTGTATGCAGAAGATTTGGCACCGTTTTTAGGAGATGCAGGGGTGCATGGCCTAGGCGAAGTCATGGACTATCCATCAGTTGAAGCTGGAAGTGAAGACATGCTTCAAAAGATCGCACAGACGGAACAAGCGGGTAAAGTGGTCGACGGACACGCATCGGGACTTGGCCCAGACCAATTGAACGTCTATCGTTCTGCAGGAATCATGACGGACCATGAATGTACGACTGCAGAAGAGGCGATTGAGCGGGTGCGCCGTGGGTTCTATGTTCAAATTCGGGAAGGTTCCGTCGCGCGAAACGTAGAGAAGGTGAGCCTAGCCGTTACGGAAAGCAATGCCCATCGTTTCCTTTTCTGTACGGATGATAAGCATTTGGATGACTTGGTCGCGGAAGGCGGGATTGACTACAATATCCGTACCGCCATCAAGCAAGGAGTTAAGCCAGAAACGGCCTATGCCATCGCAAGTCTTCATGCCGCAGAGGCCTATGGATTAAAAGAAGTCGGGGCGATCGCACCTGGTAAGAAAGCGAACTTCGTTATCTTGTCAGACGTCGAATCGGTAAAAATCGAACAAGTGTATGTGAATGGTACGCTCGTCGCGGAGAAGGGGAATGCGACGTTTGAATCGGAAGGGATTGAAGTGCCGAAACCGATGAAAGGTGAGCTCGCTTTACCCGAATTGACAGCCGAGTCGTTCCGACTTGCCGCAAGTGAAGAAGAAATCGATGTCATTCAAGTGCTTCCGAACAGCTTGTTGACGAAACGACAGCGTCTCACGTTCCAACCAGACGCATCAGGCGCAGATTTATCGCAGGATATCGCGACGCTTGCCGTCATCGAACGCCATCACGGGACAGGTCATATGGCTCTTGCCCCGGTAACGGGATTTGGCTTGAAGCGAGGTGCCCTAGCAGCCACGGTTGCCCATGACAGCCATAACTTGGTCGTCGCCGGAGTCAGCCCGGAGGACATGTTGCTCGCGGCGAGAACGCTTGAAAAAGTAGGGGGAGGGGTCGTCGCCGTATCGGAAGGTGAAGTGCTTGCCGTCCTCCCGCTCGAGATTGGTGGACTGATGACGAAGCGACCATATCGTGAAGTGGCAGAGATTTTGGAACAGCTCAATGATGCGCTAGATGTCGTGGGAGCCCATCGTCATTTCAATCCATACTTAACGATGTCCTTCCTCGCCTTACCGGTCATTCCAGACTTGAAATTGACCGATATGGGATTGTTCGACGTGACCACGTTCTCATTCATCAACGCTTGACTCGGTCTAACGTATGATTTTTGTTAAGAACCGCCGATAACGATTGAATGCGTGACGGGAAGTTGGTATAGTTACGTCAAGTTTCATCGGGTCAACATTGAAAGGGGGGATATTACAGATGGAACAAGTTGCTTACAATCGGTCGTATGATGAACATGAGGAATTGATCAATTCTGTATATCGTGCTTTCAAGGACCGATGCGAAGAACTACCAGAAGAAACACAGACAAAACGTCGTTTACGACGGCTCATTTTCTCTACGATTAAAGAACAGACGAAGTCTCACGCTGACCGATTCGTGTTGTATCACTTCTTCAACGACTTCTTTAAAGCGGTGGAAACGAATGACCAAGAAGCACTCGCTGTCTTGAAGCGAATCATTCGTGATGAAAAAAACTATTGATATGTGACACCAACCTGTGATAATTTAGACGTAACTTTAAATGAATATTCGTGCTATCGATGAGGTAGAGGTGCGATGCTGATGAGTAAGTAGTCGGAGGATGACAACGATGAGGACTACAAAAAGGCAGGATCGCCGAAGTGCAACACCATGTCCGTGGGGTTGTGCTGGGCTGACGGGAAATACCCGTCGGACTGCCATACATATTTACGTATGGAGCGCTCCAAGTCGGCTAAGAAAGACGGAACATCCAGCGAGGGTGTCGGCTTTGTTGCCGATGCCCTCGCTTTGCGTTTTTTTAAGCATAGGGGGGCCTCATCCTAATAAAAAAGGAGGAATTCAGCATGGTAGATTATTCAACTTCGGTACTCTCACTCGTACCGGCATTACTTGCAATTATTATGGCAATCACAACACGAAAGGTCATCCCATCACTCGGTGTCGGGATTATCGCAGGAGTCCTACTCTTGCATAGCTTCAATCCAATTGATTCGATTCAATACTTGTGGTCGAACGTCATCGCCTTATTCTGGGCGGATGGAGCCATTAACGAATGGAACGTCTTGTTGATTGCGTTCTTGCTCCTTCTCGGGATTTTATCGTCAATCATTCAAACGTCAGGTGGCGCACGCGCATTTGGTGAATGGGCTGCGGCGAACGTCAAGACAGCACGTGGTGCACGTCTCGTCTCATTCGGACTTGGTATTTTGATCTTTATCGATGACTACTTCAACAGCTTGGCGGTCGGGAACATCAGTCGTCCACTCACAGACCGTAAAAACATCTCGCGTGCAAAACTGGCTTACACGATTGACTCGACGGCAGCACCTGTCTGTGTCATCAGCCCGCTTTCAAGTTGGGGTGCATATATCATCGCCATCATCGCAGGCATTTTGGCAAAATACTCGATTGACAGCTACTCGTCATTCTCTGCATTCATTCAAATCATCCCAATGAACTTCTATGCCGTCTTCGCATTACTCTTGACAGCATATGTGGCATTCACTGGACTCGCCATCGGACCGATGCGCACGCATGAACTTCGTGCCCTCCAAGGAGAGTTGTATGATTCGGCAAAAGGAAAGCCGATGGGAATGAGCGAAGATTTACATGAGCACGAAGGTGGGAAAGTACGTGATTTGATCGTACCTATCATCACGCTCATCATCGCGACAGTTTCAGCGATGCTTTACACGGGTGGTCAAGCGCTCGCAGCGGACGGTCAAGACTTCTCATTGATCGGAGCATTTGAATCGACAGACGTGACACGCTCACTCGTAGCGGGTGTCGTCATCAGTTTAATTGTCGCATTCTTGCTTCTCATCGGACGTAAAATCCCAGCACGTGACTATGGGAAAGCGGCATGGGAAGGCGTTCGTGCCATGTGGCCGGCTGTCTTGATTCTCTTGTTTGCATGGACAATCATTGCGGTCATCAGCGACATGAAGACCGGGGAATACTTGGCGAGCTTCGTGACAGATACGATTGCTGCATCTTACTTGCCACTCCTTCTCTTCTTGATTGCCGGAATCATGGCATTCTCGACAGGGACGAGCTGGGGAACGTTTGGTTTGATGCTTCCAATCGGAGCCGACTTGATCATGGCCGTTGAACCAGAACTCCTTCTCGCGTCACTTGCGGCTGTATTGGCCGGCGCGGTGTTCGGTGACCACTGTTCACCAATTTCAGATACAACGATTCTCAGCTCAACAGGAGCGGGCTCACACCATATCGACCACGTGGTGACACAATTGCCGTACGCTATTCTTGCAGCGGTCGTCTCGGCGATTGGTTACTTGGTGCTCGGGATTACAGCGTCGATTTGGATCGGATTCTTCGCTGCATTGATTTCGTTCATCGTATTGGTTGGAATCGCAGAAGTGATTTCAAAACGTGGGAAAGTACCTGCAGAACTCCGCGCGAAGCGTGAGGCTTAATACACGAAAATGACTTCCATCGATTTGATGGAAGTCATTTTTTGTATACGGCTTTCCTTGAACGTACAAGATAATCGAGTAGTACCCCGAATATGAACCAAAAAGAGATTGTCAGAACATAAAGCGTCCATTTCGGTAGTACGGTCGGATGAATGACGTGCGAAGAAAACCAAGGTGTCTCGAGCAACCAAAATGGAGGCGAAGTCAAAAACAATAAGATGTTCAAGTCATCCAATCCAGAGACATTCATGATGCAGATGGTGACAGCTAATAAGGTGAATCATAGTGTCCAACTCTGCATTAGATAGAAGCCCCTTTCACGACAGAAAACCTCCTTGATCCATGTAAGAATCAAGGAGGTTATACTTATTATTTGACGTCAAGCCATTTGAAGCTTGCATCGGCACCGAACGGGTGACGGTACATGTTCTCAATGTTTGAACGCTCTAAGTATGCCTCACCTTTTTGATAAATCGGAGCGATGGCAAAGTCTTCTTCGAGAAGGATGCGCTCTGCTTCTTGCATCGTTTCCCAACGTTTCATCTGATCGGCTTCTTTCTTCGCAGATTGAATCAACTGATCATACTCGTCATTCGAGTACTCCATGCGGTTGAATGGTCCGTCTGTGACCCACATGTCGAGGTATGTCATTGGATCTTGATAGTCAGGACCCCAACCAGCTGCAGAAACGTCGTACTCACCTTTTCCTTCAAGGTCAAGGAAGTTTTTGAACGGTTGCTGTTTGATGTTAAGTGTCAAACCTGGCAAGTTCTTCTCAAGTTCACCTTTGATGAACTCGTTCACTTTCTTGAACGCTTCCTCGTCACGTGAGAGGAACTCGAGTTCGATCGTTTCGACACCTAGTTCTTCTAATCCTTTTTCCCACGCGGCTTTTGCTTCATCCACGTTGTAGTTGAGGAGGTCTGGATACTTCTCACGGAAGTCAGCCCCGTCTTCTGTGAACGTGAAGTCTTTCGCTACGATAAAGTTCGCAGGTTGCGACCCATCTGTTAAGATGACATCTGTCACACTCTGTTTGTCGAATCCTTTCGCAAGTGCTTCACGGATGTTGACGTTTTGGAGCGCTTCGTTCTTTTGGTTGAAACGAAGGAAGTTGATTCGAGCATCGGCACGCGTTTTGAACTCGTCGCTATCTTCGAATTGCGGAACGAATTCAGACGAGAGGAGCGTATAGTCTGCTTCACCCGACTCGAACAAGTTGACCCCAGTCGAGACGTCTTTTACGACTTTGACGTTGATCGTGTCCATCTTGACGTTTTCAGCATCCCAATATTCAGGGTTCTTCTTGTAAACCCATCCTGCATTGTCTTGCCACTCGCTCAAGACGTAAGGACCGTTATAGAGTGTCTTGTCGACAGATGTTGCGAATTCTTCGCCTTGCTCTTCGACGTACTCTTGTTTTTGCGGCATATACGTCGGGAAACCAGTCAATCCTAAGAAATAAGGAGCCGGTGCTTCCAATTGTACTTCAAGCGTTTTCTCGTCAATCGCTTTTGCGCCGAGGTCGTCGAGCGACATTTCACCTGCAAGGATTTTGTTGGCGTTTTTTAAGTCTTGAAGAATGTAGGCATACTCCGCACCTGTTTCAGGATTGAGGGCACGTTTCCAAGAGTAAACGAAGTCTTCAGCTGTAATTGGAGAACCGTCTGACCAGTTTGCGTCACGTAACTTGAACGTGTATGTAAGGCCATCCTCAGATACTTCAACATCTTCGGCAATCCCCGGTGTCGGTTGGTTGTTCTCGTCTAGACGATACAATCCTTCGAACACGTTGTTTGTCACGATGATCGATGTCGAGTCTGTTGTAAGTGTCGGATCGAGCTGCGGCAAGTCCGTCGCCGATACCATTGTGATTTCTTTTTTCGCATCGCTCGAAGATGAACCTTCTGAACTCGATGAGTCATCCCCTGTGCTACAAGCTGCCGTCGCCAATAATGCGACCCCCGATAACGCTAGCCATTTTTTGTTACGCATTATACAACCTCCCGAAAATTCTGATAATTTAGAATATGTTGTAATTAAACTACATCTGACATGAATATGCAATGGAATTTTTCAAATTATCCGAAAATATAAACTTATTCAGAATGACTATTCAGCAATCCTTACAGGAAGTAGAATAGAAAAATCAACGAATGATTATACAATATTTTTGTATAGTTATTCGTATAGACAGGATAGTAGTGGAGGCGTTAACTTGAAACAACATTCAGCCGGAATCGGCTTTTTCGGTCTAGCAGCAATGGTCGTTGGGACTATGATCGGTGGAGGTGCGTTTAACCTGCCTGGTGCCATGGCACAAGGGGCAGGGGTCGGACCAGTTTTAATTGGATGGGGGATTACGGGAGTCGGCATGATTATGCTCGCCTTTGTCTTTCAGTTTTTAGCCAACACGCGGCCGGAGTTAGAAGGTGGAATTTATGCTTATGCTCGTGAAGGCTTCGGGAAGTTTGTCGGATTCAACAGCGGCTGGGGATACTGGATGTCGGCTTGGATTGGGACGGTAGCCAACATCACGTTGATTTTCAGTACATTGGCTTATTTTTTCCCTGTTTTCTCAGCAGAACACCGACTGTTTCGCTTGTTCGTGAGTGTCGTTCTGATTTGGGGTTTATTTTGGCTCATTTCACGCGGGATGCGTGAAGCGGCACTTCTCAATATCGTAACAACGATTGCGAAACTCGTTCCGATTATCTTGTTTATCGTGTTGATTGTATTCGCCTTTCGAATCGATACGTTCCAAGTCGATTTTTGGGGAGAAACAGGGTTTGTTTGGGCGGATGTGTTTCCACAAGTGAAGTCAACGATGCTCGTCACACTTTGGGCGTTTGTCGGGATTGAGGGAGCGGTCGTGTTGTCGTCGCGCGCACGTCATAAAAAAGATGTCGGTCGTGCCACGGTCATTGGCCTGATTGGGACGTTATTGATATATATGATGATTTCCATCTTCTCGTTTGGTGTCATGACACAGGAGCAACTCGCTGCGTTGCCTGAACCGTCGATGGCATATGTGTTAGAAGCGGTCGTCGGCCCGTTCGGCGCAACATTGATTAACATCGGACTGCTCGTATCATTAACAGGCGCATTGCTCGGCTGGACGATTTTAGCGACGGAGATTTCGTACGTGGCGAGCCGGGATGGGGTGTTTCCGAAAGTATTTCACCGTTTGAATGCGAACGAGACACCAGTGAACGCGCTATTCATCACCCAAGCGTTCACTCAAGTGGTCACGGCCATCGCCTTGTTTTCAGAACAGACGTATCTCGTGCTTTCAAGCATCGCTGGAATCGCAGCACTCGTTCCTTATCTATTTTCGGCACTCTATGGATGGATGGAGGCGAAGCGGACGACGTCGCTACGGATGATGGTCGTTTCCGGGATTGCCTCGCTATACGCCGCCTGGTTACTCTATGCTTCAGGATTCGAGTATGTCTTGATTGCGATGATTCTATACGCACCTGGCATTTTCGTCTTTCTTTTGGCAGAACGGGAACAAGGACGACCGTTCTTGACCCGTACCCAGTCGATGATTGCCTTGATTATTCTATTATGTGCGACCTATGGCATTTATGGGCTTTGGACAGCCACAATCGCTCTATAAGAAAGCTCACCGGCGCTTCAAGCGTCCGGTGAGTTTTTTAATGATCGGAGTAATTGTTCGATTGCACTTGGTGAAGCAGGTCTTGCGTATAAATAGCCTTGGAAAGAATCGCAGTCTGTCGACTTTAAGTGTGCCAACATCTCTTCATCTTCGACCCCCTCCGCGACGACGTGGAGATTTAAGCTCTTCCCAAGATGGACGATGACATCGAGGAGATGAGATTTGGACGCCATCCAATCATCGAGAAAGACTTTATCGATTTTGAGTTCATCGACCGGGAAGGACTTCAAATACTGTAAGGACGAGAAACCTGTCCCGAAATCGTCAATCGACAGTCGATAGTTCAAGCGCTTGATTTGTTCCATGCGTTCGATGATTTCATCGGTCTGTTGCATGACGAGACTTTCCGTGATCTCCAAGATGATGTCTGCCGGGTCGAGCTGGAGTTGTTGCTTGATGTTTCGTAACGTATTCAAAAAACTGTCGCTTCGGAATTGATTAGGCGAAATGTTGATTGCCATCGAGAGCGGTTGATCGAACTCGGCTTTCCAGGCTTTCAGTTGTTTCGTTGCCTCTAAGATGACCCAGTTGTTGATAGGAACGATGAGTGCCATCTCTTCCGCGAGCGGAATGAACTCTGAAGGTGGGATTTGTCCCAGTTCGTCGTGATGCCAACGAAGGAGTGCCTCAAAACCAATGAGCCGGTCTGTGGCGAGTTCATACTTTGGTTGATACTCAAGATAAAAATGCTTTTCTTCAAGGGCTCGGTACATCGCCTTCTCAATATGAATTTGTCTCGAGAAAGCGGCATCCATATCTTTTGTCACGAATTGAATCGTACCGACGCCGATCTGTTTCCCTTTGAAGAGGGCACTTTCAGCACGTGTATACAGTTCCTCGAGTGAACTTGTCGAAGACGGATAAAATACGCATCCGATTGAAATCGATACCATGATGGAGTGATGGTAAATCCGGAACGGACGTTGCAGTTCGTGTTGCAGATGTCGGAGTACTTGGAACACTTCTTCTTTCGATTCCTCGAAGAACATGACACCGAACAGTCCGCCCGTAGGATGGAATAAAAGAGCGGATTCCGGAATGAGATGCAGTGCGCGCTCTTTGATTTGGATGAGAAGTTCGTTCCCAACGCGAGACCCGAATGACTCATTGATAATTTTGAAGCGGTCGATATCAAACAAGGCAATATGAAGGAGACCTTCTCGCTCATCGATTTGTCGAAGGATTGAGTCGTAGCGACGTAAAAACCCTTTTTTATTATAAAGTCCGGTCAACTCATTTTGATAAGCGAGGAACTGGACTTCTTTTTCAAGACGCTTCTTTTCCGACACATCAAATCCGAATGCGGTATATTGAATCACTTCATTCTTCTCACTAACAATCGGTACGACAGTCAAGTTAAGCCAACACGGCTCTGACTCATGTTGCTTACAGGAGATCGGCATCTCACCGTTCCAAATCCGATTAGTCGCAAGTGATTTTAAGACGTTACGCGAAATCCCGTCCTGTTCACTTGAATCATGAATGAGTTCGAACCATTCGCGTCCAATTAGCTGTTGCTCCGTCGCATCGAGTAGACGGCATAACGAAGGATTGATGTCCACGATCTCGCCTTTCGCATTTGTCGCCAAGTAATGCGTGGACTGTTTGATCATCTCTTGAAAATGATGAAGTAGATTGAACTGTTCTGTACTGATGAGCGGTCCAAATCCTTTTGGGAGAAACGCTAAAAAATAACCATAAATCCCTTCGAGCGAAAAAGATTGCAGGTAGGCAGTCGCATAGATGACGGAGCCATCCTTATGTTGAAACGGCGTCATCGCCGTTGTCGAGAATGGATATTGAAGGAGGAGCGGAGACCATGTTTCGAGAGCATGATCTAATTGCCGGACGACCGGAAGCGGTTGATGGAGGACTTCGTCACGTTCCCAGCCGAATAAAACTTCGGCATGCGTATTCCATAATAGGACCGTACCATCTTGAGAAATATAACAACACGGAACAGATAAAGCATCGATGAATTCATCTACTGGTAAATCACGCAATGAAGCCACATCATTTCCTCCAATCTGTCATGCTAAATGCATATTCTAATGTCAGTGTACCTGATTTTGCCAATTCAAGGAATGCTTAAGTTCGTCATTGTCAAAAGAAAGAGGGACGTCATATACTGAAAGAGTAAGATAGTTTTGAATAAGGGGGAAACAATATGTCAAAAACACATGATGTGATTGAATTGACAGAGAAGTTCGGGGCACATAACTATCATCCACTACCGATTGTCATTTCGGAGGCGAAAGGGATTTGGGTAACCGATCCTGAGGGGAATCGCTACATGGATATGTTAAGTGCATACTCTGCTGTCAATCAGGGACACTGTCATCCGAAGATCATCCAAGCGCTTAAAGATCAAGCGGATAAGATCACGTTGACGTCGCGCGCCTTTTATAACGATCAACTCGGACGTTTTTACGACAAAGTGGTAACGCTTACAAAGAAACAGATGGTGTTACCGATGAACACGGGTGCAGAAGCGGTCGAGACGGCCGTGAAGACAGCACGTCGTTGGGCATATGACGTGAAGGGGATTCCGGGACAAGCTGAAATCATCGTCTGCTCAGGAAACTTCCATGGACGGACGATGGCTGCTGTGTCGATGTCGACAGAAGCAGAATATCAGCGTGGATTCGGACCGCTATTGCCAGGGTTCAAAGTTGTGCCATATGGTGATATCGATGCATTTGAAGCGGCGATCACAGAGAACACAGCGGCGTTCATCGTTGAACCGATTCAAGGTGAAGCTGGAATCATCATTCCGCCAGCAGGTTATTTGAAGCGGGCATCTGAACTCTGTAAAGAACATAATGTCCTCTTCGTCGCAGATGAGATTCAGTCTGGACTTGGTCGTTCTGGAAAGTGGTTTGCCATCGAGTGGGAAGACGTCACACCGGATATGTATATTCTCGGAAAAGCACTCGGAGGCGGAGTCTTCCCAATCTCATGTGTTGCAGCTGACCAGGAGATTCTTTCGGTCTTCAACCCAGGCTCGCACGGGTCGACGTTTGGCGGAAACCCGCTTGCTTCGGCTGTTTCGGTCGCAGCTCTTGAAGTGCTTGAAGAAGAAAACCTACCGGAGCGTTCGCTAGAACTCGGGACGTACTTCATGGATCGCTTGAAGTCGATCGATAATCCGATGATTCGTGACGTTCGCGGACGCGGACTCTTTATCGGTATTGAGTTGACGGAGTCGGCTCGTCCTTATTGTGAGGCGCTAAAAGAGCGGGGACTTCTCTGTAAAGAAACACATGAAACCGTGATTCGATTGGCACCACCGCTTGTGATCACGAAAGAAGAACTCGACCAAGCGTTCGAAGCGATTGAAGCCGTTTTGGCTCCAGCAGCTATTTCGTAAATGAAGACAGCTTGATATAATCGTTTTAGCTCAATCGACACCTGCGTTGCAGGTGTCTTTTTCGTGGAGGTGGAATTCAATGCTGTACGTATACGTTGGACTGGCAGGGGCGGTCGGTGCTTTGGCTCGCTATGGACTCGGCTTGCTGGTCGATTCATTGGGATCAAGTGTGTTTCCCGTCGCCACTCTTCTGACTAATCTCATCGGTAGTTTTTTGTTGGGGTGGTTGACACACATGTTTCTTCGAACAGGCAAACTTTCTCCTCAATTCGTCACCATTGTAGGGACCGGAATGATTGGTTCCTTCACTACATTCTCTACGTTTAGTGTTGAAACGATTCGATTATTAGAGGAAAGTCGAATCGGGCTGGCGCTTCTATACGTCTTTCTGAGTATCACGCTTGGACTCGGGAGCTCATGGCTTGGTTATCGTGTCGGCGTGAGACGAAAAGGTGGGGTGAATTAGGATGACGATCATGTGGATTGCGACAGGTGCCTTTTTTGGTGCGATGTGTCGTTTTGCTATCGGTCAACTGATGAAACGGTGGTCTGATTCCACCTTTCCATTTGCAACATTATTCGTCAATGTGTCGGGTTCGTTTGGCCTTGGGTATTTATATGCCCACACGAGCCATCCGTCGCTCCTTCTCTTTTTAGGGATTGGATTTTTAGGGTCGTTTACGACGTTTTCGACTTTGAAACTTGAATTGATGCGGTTTGCGACAAAAGACTGGATTCGATTCGGACTTTATCTCCTTGCGACATATCTGTTTGGAATACTGGCTGCTTATATCGGCTGGTCCATCTAAAACAACGCCCCTTCCATTTCGAAGGGGCGTTGTTTTATTCTGCAAGTTGAAGCTTCTCGGTACATGAAGCACAAGTCGTTTCGTATGACTCGCACTGTTCATCCATATGCTTCCCGCATTCCTGGCACGTTTTGTCCGGTAGTTTTTGATAAAACTCGACAGATGATTCGAGTCGGCTCGCCCATTCATTCATATGAAAATGCCTCCTTCGTAGATGTGTCACGGTATTGGTTGTTGTCATGATTGTATTATAACAGATGGCGTTAAGTCAACTATAATATATAACAGATATATTCGGGATTTTTTGCTACACTATACACATCAAAAGACGAGGTGAAAAAAATGAAAGTGCCACAGTGTGAAACGATTGGAATTCAATCAGAGGACGTTCCAACGCTACAAACCGCCTTGGCGCAATTAGATGCGCCTCGAGTCAGTCGTTTGTTTAAAGCGTTCGCTGATCCGACCCGTCTAAAAGTGCTGTATGTGTTGACGCTCGAACATGAACTATGTGTATGCGATGTGGCGGCCGTTATCGGTCACTCTAACGCGACCGCATCTCACCATTTGCGGACATTACTTGAACAAGGATTGGTAAAGTATCGTAAAGAAGGGAAAGTCGTTTATTATTCATTGGATGATGAGCACGTGAGACAGCTCGTTGAAATTGCATTGACACACAGTGAAGAACAAAAAGACGTTTAAGTCCAATGACCGTCCCTCGAATGGGGACGGTCATTTTTTTGGTACTTGTCTTCGATTAAAATTCACGTTACGATATATTCAAATGAACGTTTGAATGTTAGGGGGATATGATGAGAAATCGAGACGTACTACCTGTGTCCGGTATTACCTGTACGAATTGTGCAGCTAAGATTGAGCGAGATGTATCGAAACGTGAAGAAGTCGCATCTTGTCAAATTGATTTTGCGACGAGTCGTATGGTGATTGAGTGGGTGGACCCGTCAAACCGTGACAAGACGCTTCAGTCGATTGAGCAGACGATGGAACGGATTGAACCGGGAGCAAAGTTTGTTAAACAAGACGACGATCAAACCGAAGGACGAGATTGGACGCTTTGGAGATTCCTTATGGCCGCTTTTATTTTTTCAATTGCCATTTGGACAGATTCGACTTTAGGATTCATTGCGGCATATTCACTTGCTGGCTACGACGTCGTATACGGTGCGGTCCGGAACATATGGAACCGGGAATGGTTTGACGAGAAATTTTTAATGACCATCGCGACAATCGGGGCATTCGCCATTTCAGAATACCCGGAAGCGGTGGCGGTCATGCTGTTTTATCAACTTGGGGAATACGTGCAAGGACGGGCGGTACGCGCCTCCCGAAAATCGATTCAGTCCTTGTTGAATATGAAACCGACCAGAGCGCGTGTACTCGAGGCGGGTCAGGAAATGGAACGATTGCCGGAAGAAGTAACGGTCGGGTCACACCTCGTCATTCGTTCAGGAGAACTAGTCCCGATGGACGGATTCGTCGTGAGTGGGGCGAGTTCCCTAAATACATCGTCTTTGACAGGTGAATCCGTTCCAAGGCAAGTGAGCGCGGGCGAGGAAGTGTTGGCAGGTATGGTCAATATTGAGGGGCGCCTCGTCGTTGAAACGACGAAACTCGCGGCTGAGTCGAGCCTTCAAAAAATGATTGCTCTCGTCGAAGAGGCGAATGGAAAGAAAGCAAAGACGGAACAAATGATCACACGATTGGCAAAAGTCTACACGCCGATCGTGGTAGTCATGGCGACACTTGTCGCATTCATTCCACCCTTGTTTGTCGGGGACTTGAATGAATGGATTTACCGGGCCTTGATTTTTCTCGTCATCAGTTGCCCGTGTGCACTTGTGATTTCTATCCCGTTAGGTTATTTCGGGGGGATTGGTTCTGGATCGAAACAAGGGATTCTTGTAAAAGGGGGCGAGTTCCTTGACACGTTGACTGAAGTGGATACAGTGGTCTTCGACAAAACAGGGACATTGACGACCGGACGATTTGAAGTGACCGATGTCGTGACGACAGACGGCATCACCGTTGATGAACTGTTACATTTAGCTGCTCGGGTCGAACGAGCATCCAATCATCCTCTTGCGCAGGCAATCGTCCGTCGTGCTGGGGAGGTTCAAGCGTTTGAATCGATTCAAGAGGAGCCAGGATATGGTCTCCGTGCACGAGATGGTGACGATGAGGTGTATGTGGGGAGTGCCCGTTACATGGAACGGTTAGGTCAAGTGATTGAAGATTCATCAATCGGGACGAATGTACACGTGATGAAGAATGATCGTTGGCTTGGACGAATCGAACTGATGGATACGTTAAAGCCGGATGCGATGGTTGCGATCGAACAATTGAAACGTATCGGAATTAAGACGGTCATGCTATCTGGAGACCGGCGAGAAGTCGCTACAAAAATTGGCGGGCAACTCGGACTGGATGAAGTGCGAGGGGAGTTGCTTCCACACGAGAAAGTGGAGGCGATCGAACGGATGATCGACACACGTAAAGTTGCCTTTGTCGGGGATGGAATGAATGATGCGGCGGCTCTGGCCCGGGCAGATGTCGGTCTGGTCATGGGTGGCGTCGGAAGCGATACAGCGGTCACGGCGGCGGACGTCGTCTTGATGCATGATGCGCCAACGGATGTCATTCGGGCCATTGAGCTAGGGAAACGAACGAAGCGCATCGTCTGGCAAAATATTTTCTTTGCCTTTGGAATCAAAGCGCTTGTCATGTTCTTAGGATTGTTCGGGATCGCAACGATGTGGGAAGCGGTATTTGCGGACGTGGGAGTGGCGCTTCTTGCCATCGCAAATGCGACGCGATTACTTCGTATGACATCATGAAAGAAGTGTCTCGGTTTTATACCTGAGACACTTCTTTTCTTATTCGATTCTGTCGTGATGCGTTTTAATGCGTAACAACAAAAAGGTGAGGATGACAATAATGGCAAGAAGTAAAAACGTGATGGTGAAAAGGACTTGTGTCAAGAAAGATACTTGATTCTCTGCTGCAATCAACTCTTTATGAATGTCTTTGTATTGCATTTGTTTGAGAGACCGTAAGTCTTCTAAAATCGTTTGCCGAAGTTCTGTCATCGTTTCTGCGACAGCCGTCGCTTTCACTAAGTCGCCTTCTTCATAGATGACGAGAACGCGGTCGGCTTCCTTTTCCCAAATGGCATCTCGTTCGAGTAAATCGAGGACAGAGCTCGGTGTGTCCGGGTCATCGATGATGGATTGTTTAAGGTCTTTGGCTTGTCGAGACATGCTGTAGTACATCTCTAAAAAGTGTCGGTCTTCATATGCGAGTAATCCACGGATGGCATTTGCCCGTTCGACGTTATAATACATCACGTCTTCAATCGATTCATAGGAGTCGAGTTGTTCGCCTTGAATGGTTTCGAGACGCTCATTTGTTTCTTTCAATTGAAAAATAAAAATAAAAATAATCGAAATAGATAAGATTGATAAACTGATCCATAGTAAAATCCACTTTCGTTGTGACATCGTGACCCTCCTTTCTTCTACATCGTACATGATTTTGTAAAAAACGACAGAAAATATTTTTTTGAAAAAGGAAAAAACGGGGAAATGTATAATCATTAAGAGTAGTGTCTCTTGATGAGAGAAGACAATTAGATGCATAAGGAGAGTCAATATGTCAGAGAACTCGATGTTACACAAGCTGTGCCAGGTTTTACGAAACAAGCGAACCAATCTTACCTATGAGATTCCGAGTCTTTGGAATCGTATGCGTTTCCATTCCGAGCCGGTTCGAGATGGGGTGGAACGTGTCAATCCATATGATTTCTTGTTGGAAACGATTGAAAAAACGATTTTCCCGTATGCACATGAAAGTCGCGACTATCGTACTTCCATTGCGCTTGCAGACGGACATTTACAAACCGGGGGGGATTGGATCAAACGGGCATCGGTCTACTCCATGCAAGTTCGTACATCGACCTCATGGGACCATGACGGGTCGGGTTACGTTGAAATGGAGAATTCAGTAGGAATGAAAGACACAGGCACTTTTGTGAAAACGCTTGCATTAATTCCACATCTTCTCTACATGGGGATTGATACATTGTTCCTCTTGCCGATTTCGCAACACAGCCATAAAAACAAGAAGGGTGAATTCGGTTCTCCTTATGCCGTTCAAGACTTTTTCGCAATTGATGAAGAATTGAAGGAAACGTTAACCGGTGACGAGATGACGGTCGAAGAAGAATTTGCCGCATTCGTGGAGGCCTGTCACATGGTGGGAATTCGTGTCGTCATCGATGTCATCCCGCGGACGTGTGCCCGAGATAACCGTCTCATTTTAGAAAACCCGGAATGGTTTTATTGGATTCCCTTGACGGAAGTCGATTACTATCATCCGCCATATGTGCCGGGCATTGGGGAGAACGTCAAACCGGAATTTGCTTTCTTGCCGATGGTATATAACTCAGAGGACGTATGGCAACACTTACGACGATTCTCCATGGCGCCGAACTTGATTGATGGGGAAAAATGGAATCGGGTTCGTAATACGTTGCTCGAGCATCCAGAAGAAAACGTGTTGGCGATGATTGAACGAGAGTTCGGCTTGACGACTGCACCTGCTTTCTCGGATTGTATCAATGACCCGCAACCACCATGGTCAGACGTAACCTATTTCCGACTTTTCTTAGACCATCCGCTTGCAGCGGCACCTTATGTGAACGATGCGAACATTGCACCTTATATTCTGTTTGACTCGATCAAATCCAATCAATTCCGAGGAAATGAGATCAATGAACCCCTTTGGGAGATGCTCGCTGACATCATTCCTCACTATCAACGGGAATACGGTATAGATGGAGCGCGTATTGATATGGGTCATGCCCTCCCGGTCGATTTAGCACAACGAATTTTGGAACAACCGCGTGCCATCGATTCGAATTTCAGCTTTATCGCTGAAGAACTCATCGAGTCTGGAGCCTGGGCGGCGAAGGATGCTGGCTATAACATGATTATCGGATATGGTTTCTATAAAGAACCGCGATTCAACACGCATGAAACCCATCAATTCTTATATGATTCACGCTTTTTACCTCTTCCAGTATTTGCGGCAGGTGAAACGGCCGATACGCGACGTCTCGCGACACGGGAAGGTGGACGAAAGGCAAGCCGCTTGTTGACGGTGTTGAACGGATTTATGCCAAACGGGGTTCCGATGACGAACTCGGGGCTTGAATTGTATGAGACACAACCGATGAACACTGGACTCGATTGTCGACCGGAAGAGGCGTATCAACTCTTCCCGACGGACCCTTATTTCGGCAAGCTTGCGTTTTTTGATGCGTATCAGTTTCATTGGGACCATCCAGAACGGGATGAAATGATTGAAGTGATGCATCAAGTGGCTGAAATTCGACGTCGATGGTTGGATGTGCTCGTTGATCCGAATCACTTTGAACCGCTCATTTTAAATGAACCGTTCGCCCCATTCATTGGATTCGCTTGGTTACGCCCAGAAACGAATGATACATTGCTCGTCGTAGCGAATACGAACATGATCGATACATTACGAGGAGTCGTCGCGCTTGATGGGGTAAGACGTCGAAATTGGAATGCGAGTCGTTTTGCAGAGATGGTCTATTCACCTGACTCATGGCCATATGCGGAGCATTCGTTTGATGACAATTGGAATCTCGTTGTCGATTTGAAACCGGGAGAAGTCAAAGTGTACGAGATGAGATGAAAAAACGCCTTGGACCGAATAACCGGTTCAAGGCGTTGTGTGTTTCATGTAGTAAATGACAAATTCATCGAGCGGCATCGGTTTCGCATAGCGATATCCTTGCATGGAATCACATCCGATTTTACGAAGGAACGTCTCCTGGTACTCGGTTTCGACACCTTCGGCAACGAGCGCCATACCGAGTTGGCGGGCCATGGCGACAATGGTCGTCGTGACCATTTGATATTCGCGATTCTCTTCGAGTTGCATCGTGAACTCACGAGGGATCTTCAGTTCATCGATTGGATAGCGGACAAGGTATGCGAGTGAACTGTACCCTGTTCCGAAATCATCGATGGACAGCTTGATGCCGAGTGCTTTCAATTCTAAAATGCGATTTAATACACGATCTGAGTGATGTGCGGCAACGGTTTCCGTCAATTCAAAATTAAGGCGTGACGGCTCAATCGGGAACCGTTCGAATAGTGTTTTTAAATAATCAATCAAATGTTCATCGAACAACTGACGGACGGACAGGTTAACGGATAGTTTTGGTAAGTGGATGTCCCCTTGTTCAAATACGTGAATCAATTGGAATGTCTCATGAATCATCCAACGACCTAAATCCTGAATATGTCCCGTTTCTTCAGCGATTGGAATGAACTGGCTTGGTGGAATGAACGCACCGTTATGTTGCCAGCGCATGAGCGCCTCTGCTCCGATGATCGCTTTCGTCGAGGCATCGACTTGAGGCTGAAGGAAAAGGGAGATCTCTCCTTTTTCAAGTGCGGTTTCGAGCCCTTCCATCAACACTTTCCGCTCTTCCTTGTCTTCCCGTAACTCCGGCTCAAACATGACGGTTTCGTCACGGCCTTTGTCTTTCGCACGATACATCGCCAAATCGGCATTCGACAGCAAGTGCTTTAATTTTTTCCCATGCTCCGGGAAACGGACGATCCCAATCGAGGCATGAACTTCGACGAGCGTCCCAGCCATATAATACGGGGGACGATAGACGAGCCGCCGCAATCGTTCCGTCAACATCTCATCGTCTCCATGTTCCGCGACGACGATAAACTCATCGCCTCCGAGTCGTCCGGCATATTCGTTCGGTAATAGTGCAGTCCGCAACCGTTTTCCGATATGTTGTAATAACTGGTCTCCCATATGATGACCGAATTGATCGTTGATTTCTTTAAATCCATCCAAATCGGAGAACATCAATGTGAACGTACGCCCTTCCTCAATCAAGCGTTCAATTTGCTCTTGAAGCGCGTAACGGTTATGAAGACCGGTCAAACTATCGAATTTAGCTTGATACAAAATTTGTTCTTGTTGCTCGATCATCTGGGTGATGTCTTTGGCGATGGCGTAGATGCCCTCGACTTCTCCATCGATAATCATCGGCACGTTGACCAATTGCCACACGCGTGTCTCCCCTTCGTCAGTCATGACACGCACATCGATTGTTCGGGGACGACCGTTCGTCAACTCTTGAAGAATGATGGTATACGGTGCACGGTCTTTCGATTCAATGATGTCTAAGATGTTCGAGCCGAGTAGTGTTTCGGTTGTCAGTCCTAAGATGGAACTGCCGGCCTCGTTGACAGATAGCACTTCGCCATGCAGGTCGAATAAGAAAATCGGTTCTGAATGGTAGGCGAAAAGCGAACGGTATTGCTGTTCACGGATTTCTAATTCATGTGCCTTCGTCGACACGGCAACTTCCAAGTCTGTATTGACCGTATGCAAGCGGTGGCTGATGAGTGCGTTCTGCTTGGAAACGACAAACTGACGAATGAGCAACAAGAGGACGGCATTTGCAATCATCGAGTCCATCACGGATGTTCCGAGAAGACGATCGGAAGCGAGTAAAAACATCATGACGACCACACTATACAGCACATAATCGACAATGGAATCGTAGGCAAGTACATCTTCCGATACATCATCGACCCAGTAGCTGATCGAGATGGTCAAGATACTACTGATTTGTAAGAGGTGAATCACTTCATGTGTGATTCCCGAAAAGACAAACAGCGTGTTAGCAATCGATGCAATCGTGAATCCAAGAATTCCGATGAGCAATAAAATGCGGAACTGTTGACCAGCTGAGACGACTCGATTTAAGTACAGGAATGCGAGCATCATATAGAGGCTGATGAGTAACATCTGCTCTTCAAATCCGCTCAACTGTGACACGAGCGAGACGTCTTGCGTTGAAAAGAACCAAATATGAAGTCCGCCAATCAAAAGGAAACTAAACAGGGCGAATAAATCGAATGTGCGCAGTTTCAAAGTACGAAACTCAATCGATTGCGTGATGACGATTAAAGCCATGATTAAATAAAAGAAATTTTGAAGGAACAACAAGGACTGCGTATTGTCGTTGGTTGAATGATAGTGCATCAGTAAGTACAGCGTGAAACATACATTTCCTGCACTGATCAAAACATGAATAAAACGCCGCATACCTCTATGTTTAAAAATTGCTACTCCGCTAATACCAATCGCGGCCCCGGATATGACGAGATAATAGATGAACAACGTGATCTGTCGTAAGTCGTGCGGGGTTAAAAATAAAAATAAAAGTCCGGTAGAAAAAGTTCCGATGAGAATCGCCGGAACGTATTGGCGCAACGAGTAAGCAGACAACTCATGCACCTCCTTCTTTATATGTATGGGGCTCTTATTTATTATCGGAACAGGTGAACAAAGATTACACAAAAAAATCGACAACAATCTATATTGTTGTCGAAAATTTTAGATTTAGAGTGTATAAGAGTGCTCTTTAAAGTTCCCGACGACTGAATCGATTTCGGATACAGTGACAAACGCCTCAGAATCAATCTCAGATACGATTTGACGAAGGCGAGGGATTTCATTGTTCTGGACGACGACGTACAGCATTTTTTTCGAATCGTTCGAATATCCGCCTGTCGCATCCATAATCGTGACGCCCCGTTTCAAATTCTGCTTGATGACCAAATTGATTTCGTCTGCTTTTTGACAAATGATGAAGCATTGCTTTTGGGCAGCGAAGAATTTATGAATCGTAAGTAGCGTTCGGGATCTGACGAAGCTTAACACAAGCGCGTACATGACAGCTTTGATGTCAAAGACGATGAAGACCAACACATAGACGATGATGTCTTGTGTCAGAAAGATTTTAGGCAACGACAAGTTTCGATTATTCATATAGATGACTTTCCCTAGAATATCGAGTCCACCGGTGGAAGCTCCTGCAAAGAGGAGAAGTGCGAGTCCAAGCCCTGAGACGATTCCGCTGAACACCGAAGCGACGAGCGGATCATCGAGTGGAGTCGGTGGAATCAAGACTGGTAAACTATCGATGAGGATAGAGGAAAGTACGACGACAATTCCTGTCATCAAGATAAATCGACGTCCCAAATATTTTAGTCCCAATAAAAAGAGCGGGATATTAAGCACGAGCTGTGTCAAACCGATGGGGGTTCCAAACAGTTCATTCGTAATCAACGTGATTCCGACGATTCCCCCAGAACCGATTTCGTTTGGTTTGAGCAGTAAGCTGACAAAGACAGACTGAAGGATTGTCCCGGCAATGATGAACAGTACCGTTTCAAGGGCAACCCGTTTTCGAGATTTTGCATACATAGATAATGGCTAGGCCTGACGCCTCCTTTTTGTAAGTCTTCTGCAAGCGTACTGCTACTTTTACGTCATTTCAAGTCTCACATGTCATTATGGAATCGATCGATATCACTCGCTAATTGCTCATGTACGTAATCGATGACTTGAGCATCATCAAAAAGTCCGAGCGGGACATCGTCTGGAATCGCATCGAATGGGGAGACGAAGTACAGGATGGCCGCAACGAGTTCCTCTTGTTTATCGGCTTGCATCTCAAATTGTTCATTGTAGAGCGCTCGTAACATATTCAGCATTTGTTTCATCTGGAAGTAAAGTGTCAGTTCTTCTTCACGCTCAATGTTACTGATTTCATTGGATGCCACATCGACTGTGACTTTTGCGAGTGCACGTTCACCTTGAACGAGCAAGTCGCCCAATTGTTCTCGGTCGCGGATGTCTTCCTTCGCTTGTTTTAAAAAGTGTGTGTATGTTGTTTTCCAATCTGCCATTTGGATTCCTCCTTCTTTCTTCATCTACTAATATGCCCGTTTTTGCGCATTGGTTGCAACTTTTCCTGAAATTTAAGAAAATAAAGATAACTGAAAAGGAGGAACGATACATATGTCTAAGATTTCGATGCCGACAGAGGCAGATTTCGCACGCTATGCAGAATTAGCGGTGAAAAAAGGTGTGAACATTCAACCTGGTCAACAATTAGAAGTACGTGCTGACATCAGTCAGGCACCACTCGTCCGTCACGTGGTGAAGGCTGCTTATGCGGCAGGAGCGAAGCAAGTATTCGTCAACTGGAGCGACGAAGAAACAGGGAAAATTCGTTACTTCAATGCACCAGCGGATTCATTCAAAGAGTTTCCAGATTGGTTGAAGGCTCGTTTTGAGCAATTGGCTGAAGAGAAGACGGCATTCTTGTCAATCGTCAGTGATGACCCGGATGCGTTGAATGGTGTGGAATCGTCACGTATCTCGGATGCGAACCGTGCAGCAGGACAAGCACTTGCGAAGTGGCGTCAATATGTGATGAGCGACAACGTGAGCTGGTCAATCGTCGCAGGTGCGTCAGAGGCGTGGGCACAAAAAGTATTCCCGGGACGTGATGATGCGGTTGCGGCATTATGGCAAGCCATCTTCGCAGCGACACGGATGGATCAAGAAGATGTCGTCGCGGCATGGGATACACACGATCAATCACTTCGTAGCCGTGCGAAGCTATTGACAGAGAAGAAGTATGCGAAGCTTCATTACAAAGCACCAGGGACGGAACTGACAATCGGACTTCCGAAAAAACACGTCTTCCTTGGCGGTGGCGGCCCGAACGTCGATGGCATCGACTTTATCGCGAACATGCCGACGGAAGAGGTGTTCACGCTCGCAGATAAAGACTCTGTGGAAGGTCACGTGTCGAGCACAAAACCACTCAGCTACAGCGGGAACTTGATTGATGAGTTCACCCTTTGGTTTGAAGGTGGGAAAGTCGTCAAAGCGGAGGCGAAGAAAGGGCAAGCGGCTCTCGATGAATTGTTGAACATGGATGAGGGGGCGCGTCGTATCGGTGAAGTAGCGCTCGTTCCGGATGATTCTCCAATCTCGAACTCGGGTCTTCTCTTCTATAACACGTTGTTTGATGAGAATGCATCGTGTCACTTGGCGCTCGGTCGTGCGTACTCGACATGTCTCGAAGGTGGTCCTTCGATGTCACAAGAAGAACTCGCGGCGAACGGTGCGAACGACTCGATGACACACGTTGACTTCATGATTGGTTCAGCCGAAATGAATATCGATGGTGAACGAGAAGACGGAACGCGTGAGGCAATCATGCGTGACGGGAACTGGGTCATCTAAACAAAAGAGCGAATTCCGAAAGTTACGGAATTCGCTCTTTTACGTGCAATCGTATAGATAGCGCAGTGCGTCAGGCAAGCGGCGGCGCCAGGCCGATTCGTTGTGAATCGCGTCTGGTTCGACCTCATATCGCAAGGCGATGCCTTTCTGCGCGATGACTTCAATCAGTTTCGCATTCGTGAATAGGTAGTCGCTTGGCGTGATTGGCCCACTCTCTTCGTTTGTGCCGATGTCCATATATAGTTTACCCGCGAACTCAGCTTGTTTCATTTCTCGAATCAACGGATCAAGATTGGCCCATGCCGCGGTGGAGAGCGAGCCAACTCGTCGAATAGAAGGATAGGTCGCCATCATGTATAAAGAGATGACACCTCCCATCGAGCTTCCCATGACCCCGACATCTTCTGGGTCAGTGGCGTACTCGCTGTCAATTCGTGGTTTTAATTCGTTCATGAGCCAATCTGTATACATACGACCTTGGCCACCGAGTGTCGGACGAGTTTTCGCCAGTTCAGGTCCAATCCGACGATATAACATCTCATCTTCCTCATATGAATACTCATCATAACGGTCCAGCCAGTTCGGCGCACTCGCGATGGCGACGACCATGAGCGGGAGTCGGAGCAGGTCGATGCAACGATCGATTTCCCAGCCCTCTCCATATGTAGCGGTGTTTCCAGAAAAAACATTTTGTCCATCGTGCATATACAGGACGGGGAGCGGGGTGCTGACGTCGACCCAGTCTGGTCGAAATACGCGGACAATCCGCTTTTGACCACGTACTTTCTCCGTCGGAATCGACACGTTTAATTGTTCAATCATCTTTCGTCACCTCTTTCTACTTATATTGTGGAGAATCATGAACCAAAATACAATTGCTTGACTTGACTACCTACCGTTCGTTAGTTAAAGTGTAAGACAAGGAGAGTGAATGACATGAATACAAAAGAAAAAATCATGCAGTCTGCTCGCACACGCTTCGCACGGGAAGGTTACGAAGGGTTGTCACTAGCGGCAGTAGCGGAAGATGTAGGAATTCGCAAGCCGTCTTTATATGCCCATATCGATGGGAAGGAACAATTGTTCAAACAAGTCGTCACAGACATGGCGAATCGTTACGAAGAAGTATGGCAGACAACGTGTGACGATACGGTAGGACGACCACCTTTAGAACGAATCGAATCAATCGTCAACACGCTCACGTCCTTCTTTAGTGATCATGAGACATGGATGTTGACGAAACGAATGTTACTTGTCCCTCCCCCGGAGTTTCGAGAGTATATCGAGGAAGTCATCGGGACGGTCGAAACCAAGTTGAAACGATTTGAGAAAGAACAATTTCGACTGGCGATGGAGCGTGGCGATTTACCGGTACAATCGCTCGATGAACTATATGCTGCGTACTATTGCTTTTTAGATGGCGCCTTACTGTCGTTATTCACATTTGAAGAGGACCGGGAGATGCGACAACAAGCTGCGTTTCGAATTTTCAAGAAAGGGGTGGGTTGGGATGAGTAAAGAGAAGGGTGCATGGATTTCCCTCCTGTTTGCAGGACTACTCGAAATCGTCTGGGCGACGACGATGAAGCTGTCTGAAGGCTTCACGGTTTTAGGTCCGACATTGTGGACGATCGTGTTATTGATTCTTAGTTTCGGATTATTGGCGAAAGCGTTTCGGACGCTCCCTGCCGGTACGGGGTACGCCGTATTCACAGGAATCGGAGCGGTCGGCACAGTCATAGTTGGTGCCTTCTTATTTGACGAGGGGCTTAATGGATGGAAACTGATCCTTGTGACGACGTTGATTGTCGGTATCATCGGATTGAAGCAAGTGACAGGAGGGGAAGAGGCATGAGTTGGGTTTATCTGATTGGAGCGGGAATTGCTGAAATGACAGCCGTTTTCTTTATGGGGAAATCGAAAGGATACCAGATTTTGAAATGGTCGATTGCATCGATTTTATCTTTTGCGCTCAGCTTCTATTGGTTATCAAAATCACTTGAGGTCATTCCTCTTAGTCTTGCCTATTCCATCTGGGTAGGTATCGGCGCGGCCGGCGGCGTCATTTTAGGGATGCTCTATTTGAACGAATCGAAAAGTCGCTGGCGTATCTTTTATTTGACGTTGATTATCGGGAGTGTGGTCGGATTAAAAGTTGTGGCCTAAAGGATTGAAATGTGCTGAAAACGGGAATTTAATAATTCAGATTATGAGATGAAAGAAAGGGGCGGAAAACGATGCATCTTGTCGAGTTGCAATCCGAACGTTTGCGGTTTGAACCGTATACGCTTTCTGATTTCTATTTTGTCAAATCGCTTCTCCAAGATCCTCGGGTGATGCGCTTCATCAGTCCGGATGGGAGACCATACACTGACGAACAGACGATTGAGTGGTTTGAACGTCAATTGGCTCGTTATGAGACAGGACGCCAAACGGGTCTCCTGAAGCTCATGACATTTGACAGTGATGAACCGATCGGTCACGCAGGTACGTTATTGCATGAATTGGACGGTAAAATCGAGTTGGAAGTCGGGTATTGGTTGTCGCCGAAGCATTGGCATATGGGATATGGTCGAGAAGCCGCCGCACGTCTGATGCAGCATGCTTTTACGGAAGGCGAGAAGGAGATTATTTCTCTGATTCATCCGGATAATGTTCCGTCTCAACGTGTCGCTAAGGCGAACGGTCTTCATTGGGATCGAGATACATTCTATAAGGACATGCTCGTATCCGTTTATGCGGGCGATTTGGAGCGGTTATGTCGACATATCGACCGTCAACAAATGACACGATAAAAAAGTCTCTAAAAAAAATAAAAAAAGTTGTTGCCAACTCAATAGTTTCTTGATATATTAATAGTGTCCTTAAGAGAGGACACGACCTGATTCTGTAGCTCAGCTGGGAGAGCGCTACCTTGACAGGGTAGAGGTCGCTGGTTCGAGCCCAGTCAGAATCACTTGGGTGCCAAACCCTCGAGAAACCCACCGGAACATGGGTTTCCGCGAAGCCACTTCTTGCGAGAAGTGGCTCTTTTTTTTGTATATTGACATGGCACGAAAGCAATTGGTATATTCCTTTCAATACATAATGAAACGGGGAATGCGACATGGTTCTAACGGGAACCCTCGTCAATGCCGGACTAATCGTCATCGGGGCATTGCTAGGTCTCTTATTTCACCGCATTCCGGAGCGTATGAAAGAGACGGTGACGGCGGCAATCGGGCTTGCGGTCATCTTGCTTGGGATTCAAATGGGGATGAAAAGTGAGAACTTCTTGATCGTCATCGGAAGTCTAGTCGTCGGGTCTGCGCTCGGGGAATGGTGGAAGTTAGATGAATTATTGAATGAAGTCGGTTATCGGCTCGAACGGCGCCTTGGGAGTCAATCGAGTGTAGCGGAAGGATTCGTAACGGCCACACTCATCTTCGTGATCGGGGCGATGGCCATTATCGGGGCGCTCGATAGTGGATTGCGCGGTGATCATGACGTGTTGTACACGAAAGGGTTGATTGATGGATTCACGGCTCTCGTGTTGAGTTCGACACTTGGGATCGGTGTCATGTTCTCCGCCGTTCCAGTACTGGTATACCAAGGAGGAATTGCGTTACTCGCCATTCAAATCATGAAGTTCATTCCGGAGTCGCTCATGGACAGCTTTATTTTAGAGATGACCGCGACCGGTGGGGTTATGATTGTGGCGATTGGTCTGAACTTGGTTGGAATCACAAAAATTCGCGTGGCCAATTTATTACCGGGGATTTTAGTGGTGGGTTTGATTGTGTCCATCATACATACGATCAATTGAAAAAATGGATGGAAGCGAGTCGCTTCCATCCATTTTTTATGGTTTCTCGATCGTTTCATGATCTTCTTTGGCACTTTCACGCAAGGCTGAAGCCATCACGTCAGCAAGGTTCCGTTCCCGAAGCACGCCGACGCCTCGGTCTGTCGGTCCGCCTGGAGCGGCCACGTCTGCAATCAGTTCATTCGTCTTCCGTGTTTCATGAGACAACAACTCAGCGGAGCCTTTCATCGCTTGAGCGACAATTTGACGCGCTGTCTGTTCATCGTAACCGACATCCGTTAGGACAGGCGTCATCGCACCCACGATTTCATAGAAGAAGGCCGGGCTGCACCCAGCAGCAGCCATAAAGGCCGACATCGTCTTTGCATCGGTGACGGCCGTTCGTCCGACCCGTTCAAAGAGAGAAGTCGCTTTTGCGCGATCAGCCTCATCAGTTTCTGGACCGAACCATAGACCCGTCATCCCGCTCCGATAGGCGACAGGCGTGTTCGGCATGGCACATACGGCTGGTAACCCTGAAGCCTCTTCTAACTGGCTCGGTTCGATATGTGCCGCGACCGAGACGAGTAACGGTGTCTTCCATTCTTTCGATTCTACATACGGCATGACGCCATCTGGTTGCATCGCTAATACGACGATGTCATAGTCGTTCACGTTTTCGTCCTCGACAATTTGAACGCCGAGTTCATCTTGTAGGAAGAGCAAGCGCTCCCGGTCACTTCGGTTTGTCATTGTGATGTGTGTCGGTTCGATGCCCGAGTCGATCCACCCGCGAACGAGTGCCTCGCTCATCGATCCTGCACCGACCATTAGTAGTTGATTCATCATTCGTCACCTCTTCTTTTCGATTCGGTCAATAGTTATGTTGACTATCATAACAAACATGAACTCGAATATCGCCCATCTTGCTCATTTGTAAGGAGATGGAAAAAGATTTGACATAAGAATCGATGAACATGACAAACGTTTTAAATCGCGCTATGATGGCACTAATTCAAAAGAGTGAGGCGAAATCGCGTGAAACGTGTACTAGTAAAAGGGATTCAAGGTTACCAGCGTTTTATTTCACCATTAAAGCCGCCAACGTGCCGATTTTATCCGAGCTGTTCGCACTACGGAATCGAGGCGATCGAAAAACATGGGGCTGTCAAAGGCAGTTATTTAACCGCTCGCCGGCTCATTCGCTGCCAGCCGTTTCATCCAGGTGGGCTCGATTATGTTCCGGATACATTTGATTGGAAAGCGCCTTTACAACGAGAGAAACCTGAGTCACAGCGAGACGATTGAGTTCGTCTCGCTGTTTTTGTACAGAACGAAAAATGGATTGGTTGTTTTAGTACAATACTTTTGCATTGTTCTAAGTATTCTGAAAAAATAGAGGTGTACACTATTTTTCGGGGAAAGGGGATACGTTGTATGGGGCAATCATTTAGTGAATGGGTGAGTAAGGCATCCAACTTTGTATGGGGACCACCGCTCTTGATTTTGCTTGTGGGGACAGGCATTTACTTGACGGTGCGTCTAGGTGGGATTCAAATCACCAAATTACCGTATGCGTTAAAATTGGCGTTTTCGAAAAATCAGGATCAATCTTCTAAAGGGGATATCAGTCACTTCCAGGCGCTCATGACCGCTCTGGCGGCGACCGTCGGTACGGGGAATATCGTCGGAGTGTCGACAGCGGTCGTATTAGGAGGACCAGGAGCCATCGTCTGGATGTGGGTGTCCGGTTTCTTTGGGATGGCGACGAAATACGCGGAGGCGGTTTTGGCCGTGAAGTATCGGGTCACCGATGAGCGCGGTCAGATGGCTGGTGGACCGATGTACTATCTAGAACGAGGATTGAATCAACGATGGTTAGCAGTCGCATTTGCGGCATTCGCATCGATTGCGGCGTTCGGTATTGGAAACGGGGTCCAAACGAACTCGGTCGCATTGGCCTTAAAAACGACATTCGATGTACCACTCTACATATCAGGGATTCTCATTATGATTTTTACAGGTGCGGTCATCCTTGGAGGCGTTCGTTCCATCGGGAAAGTGGTCAGTTACTTCGTCCCCGTCATGATTGCCTTCTACTTAGGTAGCGGTCTCATCATTATGGTGATGAATTACTCACTGATTCCGGATGCGTTCGCACTCATCTTTAGCAGTACGTTCAGTGCAGAAGCAATCGGTGGAGGGGCCATCGGAGCTGCCATTCGATACGGGGTGGCGCGTGGTGTCTTCTCGAACGAAGCGGGTCTCGGCTCTGCTCCGATTGCAGCAGCGGCAGCGAAAACAGATATGCCGGGTCGTCAAGCGCTCGTCTCGATGACTCAAGTCTTCTTGGACACGCTTGTCGTCTGTTCGGTGACAGGGTTGACACTCGTCATGGGTGGTCAAATTGGGACAGGACTAGAAGGAGTCGAATTGACCTCAGCTACATTTGAACTGTTCCTCGGACCGGCCGGCGGTTATATTGTCACGATTGGGCTTGTCCTGTTCGCTTATTCGACTGTGCTCGGTTGGTCGTATTACGGTGAGCGATCCATCCATTACTTGTTCGGACAAAAGTCGATCCTTCCGTATCGGATTGCTTTTGTACTCGTTGCGGGACTCGGTGCCATGACGACGAACTTGAATTTGGTATGGGCGCTATCGGATGTCTTTAACGGCTTGATGGCCATCCCGAACTTGATCGGTCTCTTGTTCTTATCGGGTGTTGTCATCGCCGAGACGAAGCGTTTCAACCAACAGCTTGAAATTGAAAATCGGAAAGTTTCCTAATCGTAAGGACGCCATCCTCATGAATCAGAGGGTGGCGTCTTTTGTTTCGCTTCCAATTCATCGAGTCGTGCTTTTTGTAAATGGTCAAATACTTTTGTGATAAATCCGACCATGATGCCGACCCCGGTCAATACATATCCGATGGTGAATATTTTTCCGATGTCGGTCTGCGGTGCAAAATCACCGTATCCGATGGTGGTCAGGGTGATGACGCTGAAGTAAAGTGCGTCCAACCAACGCATCGCCTCGAATCGGGTGTAAAAAAGTGTACCGGAGAGGACGGTAAGGAAGGCAAGACTGAATAAGACTTGGAACTCAGGATCACGGAGACCACGCCAGATTCCGCGGACAATCCGGCGCAACGTCAGTAAGAACGGCAACATGTCACTCGCTCCTTTCGATATTAGGTTTGTTCGCTAACGACAGGGGAACATCCTCTATAGTTCGAAAAAAGAGAAAGGGTGAGTTGGATGGGGAAAGTCATACCGAAACAAGAAGGTCTCGACCATAGTGTCGATTTTTTACGGGAAGGATATTTGTTTGTCGCGAATCGACGCAAAAGTTTTCAGTCGAATATCTTTGAGTCGCGCCTGCTCGGGGAGCGCGTGATTTGTCTTGGAGGCGAAGAGGCGGCAGAAGTATTCTATGATGCAAATAAATTCACGCGTCAGGATGCTGCGCCGAAACGTCTCCTCAAGACACTATTCGGAGAAGGGGGAGTCCAAACCTTAGACGGTTCGGAACATACGCATCGAAAACAGATGTTCATGTCATTGATGACAAAAGAAAATATAGATCGATTGCTCCGATTGACATATCGTGAGTGGAACCAGATTGAACGAATGGGAGAGGAGATTGTCTTATACGATATTGCACAAGAAGTGTTGATGAAGGCCGTATGTGAATGGTCGGGAGTTCCACTTGCGAAAGAAGAAGTGGGGAAGCGTACCGAAGAGATGAGGTTATTATTTGAATCGGGTACGTCTCTTGGTCCCACGTATTTACAAGGTCGGAAGGCACGAAGTTCCGCTGAAGTCTGGATTCGTCAGATGGTAAAAGAAGTGCGGTCGAATCGATTATTGCCGAACGAACATACGGCGCTTTACGAGTTTTCGTGGCACCGGGATGAATCTGGAGAATTATTACCTGAAGAGGTGGTGGCGGTAGAAGTATTGAACATTTTGCGCCCGACTGTCGCAATCTCGGTATATGTCCTCTTTACCGTCTTGGCTTTGCATCAGTTCCCGGATGTAAAAGAGCAGGTAGAGCGGGGAGAGGTCTCGAAAACAGAATTCGTTCAGGAAGTGAGACGGTTTTATCCATTTTTCCCTGTAGCCGCAGCTCGTGTCAAAACCGATTTTGAATGGGACGGCTATGCATTTCCGGAAGGAACGCTGACGCTTCTTGATTTGTATGGTACGAATCATGATGTCTCTATTTGGACGGAACCAGATCGATTCGATCCCTCTCGTTTCAAAGATTGGAAGGAGAGTCCGTTTAATTTTATTCCGCAAGGTGGGGGAGATGTGGATTTTGGACACCGATGTGCCGGTGAACATGTGACGATTGCAATTCTCGCACAAGTCATCGAGTTGTTTACTAAGGAATACGCCTACACGGTCCCGCCTCAAGACTTGAGCTATAGTTTTGTAGACATGCCGAGTCTGCCGAAAAGTAAATTGCGATTGACTCATCTAACTCGAAACCAATAAAAAATCGCCTACTCGATGGGAGTAGGCGATTTTGAATTTACTTTGTTTGCAAATTCAGTCGTTTGGAGATGGGACGAATGGAGACCGATGAATCGATCATTCGATTATCCCGTTTCGGTTCATCTGTGCATTCAATCTGCCAGTCGGTGTCATGAAGCTCTTTTAGTCCGACGGCGATGTCGTATAGGGAATAGTTCGCATTTCCGTTTAGCTGATAGATGCCTGGTCCACGTTTTGTCAAAATTTCAAATAGCGCGTCTGCCGTGTCTGCTAAAAATGAACATGATGGATACCAATGCTCACTCGCTTGGATGACCCCTCGTTGCTTCATCTCGTTCGTGAAATAGTCCATCATATTATTCGATCCTGCCTCATCCCCGATTTGCCATCCGAGACGAACGATTTGAGCACCAGGGTTGGCGTTCATAATCGCACGTTCGCACTCACGCTTATACTTTCCATAGTCATCCTCGGCATCTGGTAGCATATCTGGGGAAATCGGTCCGGTCACTTCATCTGAAAAAATTGAAACCGTGCTCGTGAACAGGAACGGAATTTTCGCCTCACCACATAAACGAGCGAGCGTCTCGGCCCACTCCACCGCGCCCATACCGATATGTAAAAAGTAGTCCGGTCGGATGCGCTCGATGAATTCTCGCATTTCCTCTTCGTTTGTCGTGGACACTTGCTCGCGATTCCACGCAATCCCTTCAATTCCGTGGCGCTGTAACGTTTCGGCAACGACGGGTGCCACTGTACCGTTCATTCCTGTAAGAATAGCTTTCATTTCGATTCGCCCCTTTCACTCTATATGATGCCACAAAACGAGTGTGGACAAACAACCGATGTGCCGGGCTATGCTAGACTGGATGTTGGAGGGATCAATCATGAATATTCGACAAGCAACCAAACAAGACAGTAAACAAATTGCACCACTCATGTATCAAGCGATCCATGAGATTGCGTACACGTTGACAGCATCAACGGATACGTCTGAGGTATTGGAGCGACTGGCGATGTGGGTAGAGAAGCCAAACAATCGCTTAAGTCACGAAAACATCTGGGTGGCTGATTTTGAAGGGGAAGTGGCCGGAATGATCATCTCGTATCGTGGGGACAAAGCAGAAGAATTGGATCGACCGATTCGAGAATGGTTGACGGCGCATGGAAGTGAGGAAGAGGTGGACATAGAAACGGAAGGTTATGTCCAATACATTGATTCTCTGGCTGTCGCAGAGGCGTTTGGCGGTCGTGGAATTGGGACGAAGTTAATTGAACATGTTTGTCTCGTTGCGAAAGAGCGCGGTGTCCCCGTCGTCACATTGAACGTGGACCAAGAAAATCCTGCGGCACATCGCTTATACACACGTCTCGGATTCCATAAGGAAAAAGAAATCAACATTTCCGGGGCAAGATTTGACTATATGATCAAAGAAATCAATTCAACTCCTTTCTCGGTCTAAAAGCGGATGCGCAAACTTCTTTTCTCGACTATACTAAGGGCTTGAGGAAAGATATACGTAAAGGAGATACATTATGGAGTGGAAGAATATCTGGCGTGGGATGGCCATGGGAACGAGTGATTTAATTCCTGGTGTAAGCGGCGGTACCATCGCAGTCATTTTAGGCATCTACGATCAACTCATCGAAGCGATTAGCGGCGTTTTTAGCCGATATTGGAAGAAATATATTGGGTTCTTGATTCCATTGGCAATTGGAATGGGGACAGCCATTATCGCGCTCAGTCGCGTCATTGAATACTTGTTACTTGAGTACTACGCACCGACACAGTTTTTCTTTATCGGATTGATTTTAGGGATTATTCCACTTCTATTCGTGGAATTTAAATCACGCGCATCGATTCGTCCGGTCCATGTCATTGCCATGGTTGTCGCAACCATCCTTGTCGCGAGTATGGCATTTCTGAATCCGGTTGATTCGTCGATTATGACAGACGTGACGTTTGGAACGGCGCTTCTCTTATTCTTCTCCGGCTGGTTAGGCAGCATGGCGATGTTGCTTCCTGGAATTAGCGGGTCATTCGTCTTGTTGTTAATTGGTGTTTATCCAACCGTCATCAGCGCCATCTCAAACTTCAATCTGTTGATTATTGGGATTGTCGGTGCTGGAGTGGCCGTCGGCTTTATTGTAAGTAGTAAAGTCATTCGTTACTTGTTGGCGAATTTCCCGGGGATGACGTTCTCCGTCATTATCGGATTGGTCATCGGCTCACTCGCCGTCGTGTTTCCGGGTGTGCCAGCTTCTGGAGTCATGTGGATACTCAGTATCGTCGCATTCATTGCGGGGGTCATCGTCGTCCGACTACTCAGCAAATATTCTGTCTAAATGACGAAGGAGTCCAGCGATGAGCCGGACTCCTTTTTAATAGATGAAGGGGAAAAGACGCTTGCGCGTCTTCGACCAGGTTTGGTAAGACTGACCGAAATGGCGAATGAGCATACCTTCCTCAATTCGAATGCGGTACAGTAACGCAAGCGAGGTGAGACCTGCGCCAATCAGTGCAATCCCCCAATGAATAAAGTATAGCGAGAATCCGAACGCGATCAATAACAACCCAGTGTAAAGAGGGTGGCGTAAGTAACGATACGGCCCCGAGCTGACGAGTTCGTCTTCCGGTCGGACGACGACATGTCGTGTGAATTGATGTCGTAAGTGTAAAATCCCCCAATAACGTAACGACACGCCGGCTATGTAAAACGTAAGTCCGATGATTCGTTGAACCGTCGAAGGCTGTGATTCGAACACAAGCGAGGAAACAAGAGACAAACCAAAGACGCCGATCATCGTCGTCGCTACAAAGTAAAAGCTTTTTCGCTCGACAGCCCCGTCTGATGCCTCTTTACGATTACGAAATCGCCACGTTTCAACTAGCCAAAAAAATGATCCGACGATTAATAGGAGATCCATCCAATCCATCACGCACATCCTCCCTTTTGATTCATGTTTCATTACCCGACCTACACATAAGAAAAACCAAATCCATCACGACGATATTCGAAAAAAATTGTCAAAGTGATGAAAACAGGTTATCATCTAATGAGAATGATTATCATTTTTATATACATAGAGAGGAAGGGTGCGACGATGAACGAGGAAGTATTCGACGTGACGATTATCGGTGGGGGACCGGCTGGGTTGTATGCCGCTTTTTACAGCGGTTTACGGGGCATGAAGACAAAAATAATCGAATTTCAGCCTTTTTTAGGTGGGAAAGTACACGTCTATCCAGAGAAAATGGTCTGGGATGTAGGTGGACTTCTTCCGACGACTGGGGCAAAACTGATTGACCAACTCGTCGAGCAAGGCCTCACCTTCTCTCCGACGGTCCTTCTTGGCGAGAAGGTGGAGTCGATTTCCAAACGCTCAGACGATTTATTCGGAATTGACACGACGAACGGTCACCACATTTCCAAAACCGTCATCGTTGCGACCGGAAGTGGAATCCTCAAACCGCATAAGGTTGAAGTGAGCGGAGCGGAGCGGTTCGAATTGTCGAACCTCCATTACACGGTTAAATCACTCGGTCGCTTTAAGGGCAAGCGCGTCTTGATATCGGGTGGCGGCAATAGTGCTGTCGATTGGGCGAATGCGCTCGAGCCGATTGCAGAGCAGGTCGTGTTGACGTATCGGAAAGAAGAACTCAGTGGACATGAAGCACAAGTTGAAAAAATTAAGCAGAGTCGAGTCGACTGTTGCCCACAATCGAAAGTAACGGATTTGATTTCTCACGATGGGAAGTCGATTCAACAAGTTCTTTTGACTCATGTCGAAACAGGGGAGACGAACGTAATCGATGTCGATGAAGTGGTCATCAATCACGGATACGAACAAGACGCAGAGCTACTTCGGAACAGCGAACTACAGGTTGACATGAATGATGGGTTTTATGTGAAAGGGAATTCAGGTAGCGAGTCATCCGTACCGGGATTGTACGCTGCGGGTGATATTCTCACGCATGAAGGGAAAGTACATCTCATCGCGGGAGCGTTTCAAGATGCTGCGAATGCGGTGAACCGGGCCAAAACATACATTGACCCGAATGCCACCGCTACCGCAATGGTGTCCTCTCACAATGAACGGTTGAAAGAGAAGAATCGTCAAATTATAGAA
Organism: Exiguobacterium sp. AT1b; assembly: GCF_000023045.1. Lineage (GTDB taxonomy): Bacteria > Bacillota > Bacilli > Exiguobacteriales > Exiguobacteriaceae > Exiguobacterium. The sequence continues at coordinate 2,259,339 of NC_012673.1, forward strand.
GAAACCATCATGAAGCAGTAAGAGGGGGACTCTTACTGCTTTTCTTTAGGGTAATCACAAAGCTCGGTAATCACACCGCCTGAATGTCGCGGGTCCATGTAGATTAAGCGTCTACCTTTCGCCGTCGTACGCAGGGTGTCTTCTAAAAAGGTGATGCCGTTCTGTTTGTGAGCGGCAATCGCTTCATCCAAATCATCGACACGGTAGGCGATATGGTGGACACCCTTCCCTCGAGCTTTCATGAACCGGGCAATCGGACTCGTCTTACTAGTCGGACGTAACAATTCGATGACATCCTCTCCAATATGAATGACGGCCAACTCGGTCTCTACCCCGATTGCCGTGTTCGTATAGCGGTCCACGAGTTTTCCTCCTAAGACCGTCGTATAAAATGTGATTGCCTCATCTAAGTCTCGAACGGCAATCCCAGTATGATCGATATGCATGTACATTCCTCCTCCTTCTTCAGTTTGCCTAAAGTTGAACAAAATGTCACTTCACAACGTTTCCCGCTTATCCGATATAATAGGAGAGGGAGGGACAGCGAAATGAACGGAAAAATCACGATGGGTTTGGTGGGCACTTTCGCCCTTGTATCATTTGTGTTTGGACTCTCGCTTGCGACGTTTGTCGACTATCGCATCAATGAAGAACAGGTTGTCCTTGAACGATTAACGACCCATAAACAGATTGGTCCGACCGAGTTGCTGTCTACCGAGGTTGACTTTCACTTAAATGGGTCGAATTATGCGATTCGTTTTAAAGATGAACCAAACATTACGTATTGGTTCAACGTCGTCGATCGCAAAATTAAGTTCGACCGGATTGAATCACTCGATTTGAGAGACACGGGGCTTCGGACAGAACTGTTTGAAGCGATGCCGCCTCTAGCGATGGAGTCGACTACTGCTGCAGAATAAAAGACGTCGAATGAACAACTTTTTCCTTTGAGAAAGAGTTGGTTTGCTCGACGTCTTTTGATTGTTATAAATAAATCGGGGTCGGTGGTGCCTGTAGCGTGTACGTATAACGACAAATATTTGAGATTTGGGTACCGTGGCGTCGAAGTATATATGTCAAATCAGGTTGCAGATTTGTTGCTGAAATATGTGCCTCTTCAATGTATCGGAACATGTAGAAAAATTTTTGTTGAAGGAATGAAATGGCGTCCCTCAATAAAGGCTCATCACAATCAACATGCATCTCCTGTATTGAAATATGGTACATATGTAAGCGAACTTTCATGATTCCAATCACTTGTCGATTCCACTTCACGGAATAGAACAATGTTTGCTGGCGAACTTCTCGTGCGAATTGTTCATCTGTCATTGACATGGCACTCGGAAGGAGATGACAATGCTCATTTCGAAATGTGAGCCAATCGGCTCTTCTTGAATAGTCCACTAATTCGAGTGTCCAATCGCTATGAGTTGCTTTCTCACACGGGATGAACGGTAGATGATACGTTTTCGTTTGATGGAATACTTGAAATCCTGCTGCTTCATATATTCGAAGCTTATCTTGATTTTGATAGTCTTCCTCCTGAAGATAGTACGTGATCGGGTACGTCGTTTCTCGACTTCGCTCATAGATCAAACGGTGAAGTAGTCCGCGAAAGACGTGACGATCACAATACGTGGCTTGAGAGAGGCGAATAGCATGTTCCGTCTCAAACTGTTCGTCGTTTGCGACGATCGAAGCGAGTGGGGCATCGCGATTGAGTGCAACATAGACGTGATGATGTGATGGGAGGGAGAGAAGCAAAGGAGCCTTGCTTAAAGGATATAGCGACTGAATGGAAATACGCTCATGTAACGGTAATTGCCTGCATTCTACAAAACGTAGCGCTCGTTTCACGAAGAATCCTTCTTTCTTTATCAAATGATAAGTACAAATAAATTGTAAGCGCTATCTTGCATCGAGGGGTGTGGCAGTATAATGAAACCTGACTCGAGAAAAAATCAATTACGCCCGAAAAAGGTTCGAGTAAAATAGAACATATCCGTTCAATACAATGAAATGGATTTTGTTTCATCGTTCATCTGTGAGATTCGTCAAATGTCAGCGCAATGAACGGATGAGACGTGCTATACTTAAACACAATGAAAACACGGAGTAGGAGTATATGATGAAATACATTTATCAACTGATTCTGGTTTCTGTGCTTTGGTTGACGGTAACACCGTCTGCAGCCATGGCCGAGACAGAACCGGTCGTCATTCATGAAAATATCATTGTCGAAGAAGATGTGGACATTCATGAAGGATTTCAATCGCCGAATGAAATGGTGTATTTGTTCGTATTAATTGTATTGTTATCTGTCATCGGACTTGGCATGATGAATACGATTGAATAACGTGAAAACGTTCACAAAAATGCAATAAGTGATTTGGTAACGGTTACAATCGTTCCCTTATACTTATATGTGTAGGAAGAAAGTTCTGCACCAACTTTCTGTCCTCCTTTTCAAATGAACACCCCTCGTTCATATCATGTATTGGAGTCAATCGATCCCATCGATTGACTCCCTTTTTTTAAAATCGGATTCGCTTTTCTTTAGCAATTCGTTTTAAGCGCTTCGTCTCACTAGTGTGTCCGTGACTCTCTAAAAAGTCGACATATACCCGAAATGGTTCGGAGCGATGAGAAAAGAATGGGATATATTCAGCGAACAATTTTTGTTCCGCTTCTTTCAAATTCCCTTCAGCGACGAGAAGGCGGAGTTCTAACATCTTGAGCGCTTGATAGTTTTCGAGCGCGGTATCCTCTGTTTGGGACTTTTCTAACATCCGATCGCAAAGTTTTAAGAGACGAGAGTGGAGGATTTTTCTTGTATTGGCATGACTGTGTTCGATAGGTAGCGTTGAGAGTAAATCGATTCGTGTAGAATCAACATCTTTTGGCACGTGGAGCGCGGTGTATAGGGCGCGGTCAATCCAAACGGTATCAATCGGGGCATCGAGCTGATAATAGTGAATGAGTTGTTTGAGCATGGTGACTTGTGAAATTTTTAAAAGACGAAATGGGTCACTCGTAGAGAAGAGCGGTTCTTCGCCAGCCGATGTAGAGAGGAGGTAAAACATTTCTTCATACATCGTCCGTGCTTCTGTATATTCCTCGGCGTAATGTGCTAAATCGCGAATGATTTTTTTAGCGTGGATGTACCAATTTTTTTGGTCGCGTTCTGACATGACTTGATTCGGACGAATGTACAAATGTTCATACGCAGAATCAACAAACCGTTCCGCCAAGGTGATGGTTTGCGAGAGCGAATGTCGCTCTTCAGAATTTTTTTTCTCTTTATAGCGCGTGTATTGGCTGATCATAAAATCAAAATCTTGATCATCAATCACATCTTTAGGAGTGTGGCGGTACATTTCGACGAGCAAATCGCGTAACGTCGCCTCGCCATACTGTTCTAACAACACGCGTAACTTTCCGATGCGCATCAGCTCTCCTCCTTTCAGTCAAGCTTCTCGAGGGCAATCTCGATTTGGGCAGACAACAATTATTATTCCTTTCCCGGTTTTCATCTGAAACAATCATTTGCTCTCATGCTTAAGACGGATTTTCGTAAGAAACGTTGTCAGATGATGGCTAGTTCGGGATAATAGAGAAAAATTGATAAAGTTGAGGATCATAATGATGAAAGATGAACAACATTTATCGCGTGTTGAACGTAGAAAGCGCGAATTAGAACAACAAGAAATCGAATCGTCTCGTGTGGACCATGGTCAAGCGGACGAGCCCTCTATACATCCACAATCTGAACAACAGCGTGAACGGGTAACACGCCAATCAGAACATCCCTTTTTAAATGAACAAACGAAAGAATCTCCAAGGACGAAAAATGGGACGGCAAAGTCGAGTCGGAAACGACTACCCCGGGTTTCATTATTTTCGAAACGGAAATCATCTCGTCCAACATCCCGACAGACGACGAGACAATCGAAACCATCTACTCCCGCTAAACGAGAAACGGATCATGCGTCTAAACAACCAACGAAACGAAAGCGTAAATGGAAAGGGAAAGCTGTCCTTTTTCTACTTGCAATGCTACTGATTGTTGGATATTTTGCGACTGCTCCATTCACATTCCTCATTATGGGGAGCGATGCGCGGGTAGGGGAATCGTTGTCAGGATCTCGTACAGACTCCCTGCAGTTGATGGAGTTCGTACCACGTTCTGGGACTGTTCAGAACGTATCGATTCCACGTGATACGTATACAGCGATTCCATGTGAACCTGAACGAGAAGGTGACAAAATCACGCATGCGTTCGCGTTCGGCGGCGCAGAGTGTACGATTGGTGCCGTGGAAGGGCTAACCGATGCCTCGGTCGATGGACAAGTCGTCATCACGTTCGAATCGTTCATGGAATTGATTGATTTGATCGGTGGGGTGAATGTCACGGCGACGCATTCGTTTAGCGAGAAAGGGTTCAACCAGACGTATGAGTATACAGAAGGTGTTTCCTATGCAATGGATGGAGACATGGCATTGGCGTATGCGAGACACCGTAAATCGGATACAGACGGAGCGCGTTCGAATCGTCAAACGGAGGTCATGACAGCTGTCGCTGAAAAGCTGGCAAGCCCTTCAGGTTGGACAAAAATTCCGGCGACGTACCGCTTCATGAAAGAAGAAATGGGACTTGAGATGAACGTCTTGCAAATGGCATCTGTCGGATTGACGATGATTTCGAATCCTGAGGTGAATAAGATGCAAGTTGAGGGTCAAGATGCTTATATCAATAACGTGTATTACTATGAACCGTTAGAAGAGAGCGTGCAGGCGATTCGAGACGCCCTTGATTTATCTGTCTGGGGTACTGTCAGATAATTTTAAGAAAAGGGTTTGATTCTGACTTGAAAGAGGAATTTTAATCAAATGAACTACTCTTTTGAGGAGGGAAATTTGAATGAAAGTTTTAGTCATTGGAGCAACAGGAAAGATCGGGAAACGTGTATTGAAAAGCCTGGCGAAAACCCATCAAGTGACCGCTTTAATTCGTTATCCTGAACTACAAGCAGAGTACGAGAAAATGGGTGCACACGTATTGACGGTTGATGTCGAGACAGAACTCGAGAAGAAAGTACATGAGGCGACAAGTGGACAAGATGCCGTTATTATCGCGGCAACTGCCGGCGCGGATGGTTCGAGCACTGAAATTGAACTGCTTGACCGAAACGTTGCGATGAATGCCATCGATGCCGCCAAGAAGGAACGGGTACGTCATGTCGTCTTACTCAGTGCCTATGGCGCCGATCAACCGAACGCTGCACCGAAAGAACTCTTTAACTTTCTGTCAGCTAACAATGCCGCTGACGAGTATATCGAACATAGCGGTTTGAACTATACGATCATTTGCCCAGTGACCATTGTCGATGAACCGAGTAAAGGTTCAATCGAAGCATCAGAGGACTTGAATGATGCGGATGGTGCGACGATTTCCGAAACGGATGTCGCGACTGTCATCGCAGCGTCTCTCGACAACCGGGGTCTGTACGGTCGCCGAATTGAAATCAAGTCTGGTAGCACACCGATTAATGAAGCGCTCGACTTTGAAGGGCGTGGAGAGGTTGCGAACGGAGGAAGAACGACATTACGTCGACCACAACGATCATAACGAGTTGAGGAGAAGATGACATGGAACGGAAACTTTATAAAGACCCAAACAATAAAGTGATTGCCGGTGTTTGTTCAGGGCTTGGAAACTATCTCGGGGTGGACGTCACCATTATGCGTGTCCTATTTGTGGCGATGGCCCTTCTCGGTGGCCCGGGACTCCTCATTTATATCATTCTGGCGCTCATCATGAAAAAGCCAGTGTCAGAATATGAAGCCGAACAAGACGATCGCTTCTAAACCAAAAAATCAATCCGACAAGACGTCGGATTGATTTTTTTAGTTCTCCACATATAATGTGTAACTTGCTTCAAACGTCTCATTTGGTGCAAGAAGTTGGATCCCTTCTTTGTGTAGGAAATCTTTTCGATGTCCTTTATAATCCGCATGTCCGAACCAAGGTTCCAAACAGACGAACGGAGCGTCTTTCTGTGGCGGAGACCAGATGCCGAAATGCGTGAAAGAGGGACTTTCCATCACGATGGCTGCGCCGGTCGGTTGATGTCGGAGTGCGGCATATTCAATCTTCTCAAAAATGAGTGCGTCGTCGTCAAATAACGACCGAGTGAGGGGGATATACTGACGCTCTCCGAGTGGTTGATACGCGCCTGTTAAATAAGGACCCTCGAGCAAGTAGCGATCGAGAGAGCGGATTTCGCCGAAATCGATCACGTAGTCTTCAAATGTCCCACCCATGAACGGAATATTGAATGCAGGATGACCACCGATGCTAAACGGTAACGTCGCTTCGCCCGAGTTATGGACTCGATACGTCACAATCACTTCTTCGCCCACAAGTTGATAGGACACGGACAGTGTGAATGGGAATGGATAGTGTTGACGCGATTCCGATGTATCGTTCAATGTGAAGCGGACCGACGTGGCTGTCGAAGATTCGATTTCGAACATAGCGTCCCGGGCGAATCCGTGTTGACTCATCGTATAGGTGTTTCCCTCATATACATATTGATCATCGAGCAACCGCCCGACAATCGGGAAGAGGATCGGGGCTTGTCGTCCCCAGTAGGTCGGGTCCCCTTGCCATAAGAGTTCAGTTCCAGATACTTTCCAACTCGTCATCTCAGCACCTTGTGCCTTTAAGGTAATCTGTATTTTCTCGTTTTGTAGTTGCACAATCCATACGCTCCTTTACGGGTTTATGATAAGTTAAGTGTAGAAATCTTAAGTAAAACAAACAAGGGGTAAATGATGCGCTTACAAAGAATTGGTATTGGAACGCTGATCCTTCTATTGATTGCTGGCCTCGCATATAAAGGCTACGAGGAATATATGATGACACAAAAGAAAGAAGAAGCGGTTCCGATCGTTCAAGATGAATCGGTATTAGGCGGACTCGAAGTGGGGCAACAAGCCCCAGACTTCACTTTAAATACGTTAGATGAGGAGAAGATGACCCTTTCTGAGTTCCAAGGACAGCCGGTCGTCATTAACTTTTGGGCCTCTTGGTGTCCACCGTGTCGGGAGGAGTTCCCTGAACTTGTATCGTTTGAAGAAGCGACAGGTATCCCAGTACTTGGTGTGAACGTCACCAAAAATGAGCGACGAGGAAAAGAGGACGTGGAGGCATTCTTGAATGAGTATCCCGTCGATTTTCCGATTCTGTTAGATGAAGAGGCCACTGTCGAGCAGCAATATCGAGTTGTCGCATTACCGACAACGTACGTTCTAGATGCAAAAGGAATCATCGTGGCGAAAAAAACGGGTCCAGTTGACGAGGCATGGCTCCAACAACAACTTGACGACATTTCAGAGTGACCCATTCAAAAAAGCTGAACGACCTGCCCGGTTAGAGAGGGCAGACCGTTCAGCTTTTGTAGTGTTGCTTGATCAACGCATCAAAGTTAGGGGTCATATCTTCTTCAAGATAATAATGATGATTGTCTCGAATAATCGTATCACCAACACGTGCTTCGGATGGTAGGAATCGTCTAGGGATGAAGCTTGAGCCGTTATTCCATCTCAATACGGCATATTTTCCCTCGATCCGTACCAATGTACCGTACTTAATCATACCTCTTCCTCCTCGACGAGCAGCTTCTGTCTCTTTTTATCCTTACATCATGTATTCCCACATTCCACAAAAGCTACACATCTTTACACGTGCCTGTCTAATCACTGTGAGCAAGTTGTATCAAAAAACGATAGAGGTTAAATGCGGGAAATGTGAAGAAAGTTTGAAGAAAACGCTTTCTTTTTTGAAGATGGTCTTTTATAATAAAACCACGGGGTGATTATGACGAAACTGTGAACAATGGGGGGATGGTCATGTTTTCTTCTGCAATGATTGGGTTACTCGCTCTGACGGGAGTAACGATCTATGGGGTTGACCGTATGTTCACGGTCCGCTCAGAACGCGTCACAAAGAAATAGGTCTACATAGGGGGAAATCGCAACGTCTTGGGGAGACGTTGCGATTTTTTTATATATCTTGTTGTCGAGACCGGCGATCGGTCTCTTTTTGTTCCACCATCTTTCGATTCCGTTCATGAACACGGTCAAAAAAGGCGTGCTCTGGCCATGAAGGGGACCAGTGGCGTTCTTCAGGGAGTGCCAAGATATACTCTTCCGCCGCACTCAATCGCTCAATCATGTGACTTCGGCTGTCACACAAGTCACCGTGACCTGGTACGAACCAACGAATCTCATGTTCGTAGATGAGTGATTGTAAGGTTTGTAGCGTATCAAGATAGGCGGTTGGGTCGTGTTCGATAAATGGTGGCTCGACATTGGAACCGTAATCCCCACAGACGAGAAGATTCATGGATTCGATTAGAACGGACATATGTGTGGCATCATGACCGGGTGTAGAAAGGAAGGTTACGGGCACCGAACCGATTAAAATCGTTTGATCGGGTTGGATGACCAGGTCGATGTCAGGTTTTTGAATCGGGTGATCAATGTAATACTGTTCATAAAACTCGCGAATCTCATTTAGTTGGTCAGATGAGTCTGCATCGACGAAAGCCTGTGAGGCGATCGTTGTTGCATCTGAAAAGCCGTAAGCTCCAATGATGTGATCAAAATGATGGTGTGTGAAGATGACATAAAGCGGACGATTGCGACGCTGTAACTCGATGTCACGCCGAATCGTCGCGATTTCTTCCGGGAGCCAGGTCGGATCAATCAATAATAGGGCATCCGGTGTATCGATGAGGGTCGATGTCGTTCGCATCAACGCGCTTTCGTATACAGTAAAGGATTGCAGCTTCGCTTGAATCAATGGGGTTCCTCCTTGTCTGTATGGATTCAATCTCTCTTTTCCCCAAAACAATGGATGGAACAACAAAAAAGCAGAAAGTCGTGTGACTTTCTGCTTTTGCAAGGTCTCAACCGTGCAGTGTATGTGTGCGAGATCCTCTCGCGTATATGTCGATATTGGAGCGGGTGAAGAGAATCGAACTCTCGTCATCAGCTTGGAAGGCTGAGGTTTTACCATTAAACTACACCCGCATGAAAGAAAAAATATGGAGCGGGTGAAGGGAATCGAACCCTCGTCATCAGCTTGGAAGGCTGAGGTTTTACCATTAAACTACACCCGCGAAACGTATGAACTCTTAACGTTACTTTGATATAATAGCATATACGATGGAATTTGCAAACCCTTTTTTAAAAAAACTTTTTAGGTTGCAGAATCCTATTCACAACACAGATAATAGAAAAAAGGGGAGAAATGAAATATGAGTGAGCGAAAATCATATTTACGACTGATGGGTGAAGGGTTTCGAATGTTGAAACAATCGAAACAAACGGACGCGACGGTGTCTCTCCGAAGTTGGACGTTTTCAATCCGCCATGACCAAGAATGGCAAGTTGTGTTACGAACGAATCGAATCAAGTGGGTCGGATTACCAAGTATGACGTTTGAGATTCAGCCAAATATGATTCAAATAGGAGATCTTCGAGTCACCCGTCACGCACAATCGAACGAAGTACGTTTGACAATCGATGAAGAATGGGGATTGGAAAATAAGGTTGTTTGTGACAACCTAGAATGGGAAACGTTCGTCGATGCGCTCAAACAAGTGAAGGGGGAGTAAGCGTGAGTGGAGAGAGGTTGTATCGGATGGAAGCCGAGGCTCGAGGGAGTGCTTGGCGTGCCCGGGTTCTAACAGGAATTCAACGATTTCGATTTTACAAAGGGGAATTGCTTGCACCGACAAACCGACCGTACGTCGTGCTGAGCATCTCGCAAGATGAAGGAGCCCTGCCAGATTTAATTGAGACCGATATGGGTATCCTCTTGATCCATGAGCGGGTGGGACCGATCTTCATGAATGTCTGTCCGTATGACGTTCAGCTCGTTCGTGTCGAGCTTCATACGAGTACCGGGAAAACCGATCGTTACTGTGCGTTGAACGTCCTCCGTCGCTTTGAAATCGAATACCTTGAACATTCGAACGAATATCGTCCGCTGAGTGCGGATCGACTCTATTTCCTATCCAATCAAACTGTCCGCATGAACTTATTTGGACATATGATCGCCCAAGACGTAAACAGCCAACGTCTATACGTGACGGAACGCTTGAAGTACGCGCTTCAAGCTAAAATGGTCACAGGGCTGGCATTCAAGCAAGTAAAGGAGAAAACAGCATGAAAGAGTACGAAATTGATGGGTGGTTCCGCCTGACGTATCCGGAACATTATGAATACAGCGAAGAGGAAGACTATGTGAGTTTTTACTCGACGGAAGCGGATGCGCAAGGGACGCTTCAAATCTCAATCTATGAATCAGAAGATTCGCAAGAACCAAAACAATCCGCAATGAGCGAATTGAATACGTTCTTAGGAGAATTCCCGATTGATGTGAAGATTGCTCCGAGTATCACGACTGAAACGAGTAATATGACAACGGCCTACGCGAGTGGGATTGAAGACGGGATGCATTTAGATGTATGGTCCTTGACCGACGGGAAACGGCTTTTATTCTTAACTTATGTAGCCGATCAAGTGACCAATGAAAAGATGGAGATTGAATCGATCATCGATTCGATCGAGTGGACATAAAAGGAGACACGACGCCAACGAGGCGCGTGTCTCCTTTTGTTACTGATATTTTGGTACATCGAAGTTGAGTGTGTAAGCATCAAGTGATTGATAGATATTATAGATGCTTGTCGTTTGTTTTGCGGCCCATCCGATATCCGTTGCATATTGGTGCGTTCCAGGTGAAGAAGGATTGAAGCGCATCTTATACAGTGTATTTTGTTTGTATGTCGGGTGATTGATATAGCTAGCCCCGATCCAGTAGGCTCCTCCGATAATCGCTTCTTTAGGAGAGAACCACTTTTGTTGGAATGCGTATTTGGCGCCGTTTCCAAGAGGGTTGCTATCTGTTGCTTGAATACCGTACATATTATAGACGGTTGCGGCAACAGGACGTTCTGGATAAATCCGATTCCCACTCGAGTTGATCAATGCATTTCCATCTTTATCGACAGGAACTCCTGTTGCGAGAAGAGATGTACCATGACCAGTTTCAAGGATGGCATGCGAGAGAAGATACACTTCGTTCACGCCATACATACTAGCCGCATCCACGAATGCCTGACCTTGTCCACTGAGCGTTCCTTTCGATGTGAGGACCTTGTTCAATGTTGTCGCAGTTGTCCCGGCGCTCTTCGATAAATCTAAGAATTGATAGAATGATCGAGAGTTTGCATCAATCTGGCTAGGATCGACGTATGGGAGAAGGTCATCAACTGATGCACGACGCCAAGTGTTATCAAAGACACGGATATTGTGTCCAGCCGGTCGTTTATACGAAATCGTATAGTAAGTGCCGGATTGACCTGTAATCGTAACGGTTTCACCAGTATTGATTTGACCGTACGCGTGAGATGTTAAAATTGGACGGCTCAAAATGTTGGCGGTTCCGACGACTGAACTCGGTGTCACGTAACCGGTCATCGTGCCGTATTTTACTTTATACCAAACGGTTGACCCGGACGTATAACGGTCAACGTATTGAATCGACGCACCATATGGAATAGTGACGAGCGAGGATGAGCTTGAAGAGGCTGTCATCTTCAAAGCGGTTCCTAACCCTGATACAACAGTCATCTCCGATTTTACAATCTTTCCTGTCGACCCGTTGACACTGACCCAAGCACGAGGTAAGTAAGCTTCATCGTATCGATGGGCATCCGTTTGAGCGAATTGAGCCACTTGACGGTCTGCCATCTGACGAGCTGTCATCGGATAACTCGTATACGAGACTTTTTTCGTGATGCCTGTCGCAGGTGGGGTCGTTGTGACCGGTACGACGTAATCGGTATGAATGTAGTTGCCGCTATACGTCCCACTCGTAAGAAGTGCCCATTTCGAACCGACAATCGGTTTGATGTTGACAATCGTTCCCGTACTTAACGTTCCGACTTTATTAGTCGTCGATGATGAATCAGGCGTAGAACGAACGTTGAGGGGCTCGTTCCCGTCTACATAGATGCGAACTTGGCGTTCTTCTTCATATTGTTCGTCTGACGGTGCTGTTTTCGAGAAGTAGTCCGCCGTCGCATAACCTATGATCGGACCGTATTCGATTTTAAAGAATCGCTCCGTGAGACCAGGCTCCGACACTTGCTGAACTTTCGTACCGAACGGAATGATGGCAATCTTCACTTTTTCTGCATCCGAGCGGTTGTATAAAACGACGTCACGCGTTGTATAATAATCTGTTTTCACCACGACCTCTGGATCTTTCAATGAGAAGTGACTAGAACCCGCATATCCTGTTTTTCCGTCATAACGAATCTTGAACCAAGAGCTAGAAAGCCCGCTTTGCGAAAGTTGTTCTACCTTTGCACCGAATGGAATCGTCGCAACCTTTGTCGCTCCGGCTGCGGACGAACTATACATCGCTACATTTCGAATCGCAAAGTATGGTGTGATCGTCACTTCTTCAGGTGCCTTCGTTGAAAAATGGCGAGCGGCAGCGAAACCGGTGACTCCATCATATTCAATTTTGAACCAAGAGTCCGATAAGTTAGCATCCGATACTTGGACGACTTTTGTCCCTTCTTGAATCGTGCGAAGACGAGCCGCTCCGGAAGCGGATGACTCATATAACACGAGGTCTCGAACGGCATAATAGGTTGTCTTGACGACGGCTTCAGGTTTTGATGTCGAGAAGTTACGCGCGGCCGCATAGCCGACCGTGTCCCCATATTGCACCTTATACCAAGATGAACTCAATCCGTTCACGTATACACGCTTCACTTCTGCTCCGAGTGGGATTGTTGCAATTTTTGATGCACCAGTTCCTGTACCATTGTAGAGCGCGACATTCTTCACTGCGTAATATGTCGTGACCGCTTCTGGAGCAAGCGGAGTCGGTGTAAAGTTACGTGCCGGTGCATAACCGACGAGTGAACCGTATTCGATTTTGTACCAAGATCCCGTCGTTCCTAAAGATTCTAAGTATGTGACTTTCGCACCTTCCGGAATCGTAGCGATTTTTGATGCGCCAGTACCTGTCTTGTCATATAGAACGGCTGTCGTAGACGCGTAAAATGTAGGGCTCGTTTCGGTAAAGTATCGTGCCGCCACATATCCTGTATATGTACCAAATTGTACTTTATACCAAGATCCTGTAGCACCATGTGTTGAGACATGCGTTACGAGTGATCCTTTTGGAATGACCGTTTCGATGGAAGCAGACGTCGACATCGAAGAACGAAGATTAACGTTCATTTCAGCCACATATAACGAAGCAGATGAAGTAGACGCTGTTGACATAGATGAGCCGATCGTCAAATACGTAGAAGAAACGTATCGTTTTTGACCTTCGAAGTTGATTTGTGCCCATTCATCGTTGACGGCGTATACGTCTACCGTCGTTCCTTCTGTTAACTTGCCAACGATTGAAGACGATGTCGATGAATCAGACCGTACATTTAAAATGGGTGTGTTGACTGTTCCTTCGGATGTTGCTGCGTATGATTGGAGAGGCGCAAGGGTGCTCAGAATCGTACCTGAGACGATGGTGGCAACCCCCAATCGTGAGAGTGTCGATTTCAATATGTTACCCCTTTCGGATGAAAAAACGTGATTAAAAGTGATTGCGGTCTAAGTATAACGTACTTAAAAATTGGAAAGAAGAAGCAGAATTTCAAAAAAGGTAAATGCTTAAAATAATTTTTCTAAAATCAGGTAAATGAAAAATCCCCTTGTAAAAGGGGATTGAGTAAATTAATGGATTTTATTTTGCTTCATCCAAGTAAGAATATCTGACCACACTTGTTCACGGTGCGCTTCGCGAAGAATTTCATGTCGGGCATTGTCGTATGTGACGACTGCGAGTTCGACATCCGCATTTCGATACTTCTTAATGATTCCGTTCAATCCTTCACCATCATGCGTGACAGGATCGTCCACTCCGGCAACGAACAGAACTGGAAGGGACTTCGGATGTTCATGAATCCGTGCAGCCGTGGTGACATCTAAGGAAGCACGTGTCACTTCATGTAAAAAACCGAGGGAAGGCAGACCGCCACAGTTTGGGTCGGCGAGATAGGAGTCGACTTCGTCTGGAACACTTGAGAGCCAGTCACTATCCGTTCGAGCAGGTAAAAACTTAAGGTTGTAACGTCCGAACAAGAGGCGTTCAAAGAAACGTGATTGATGGGTGGCACCTTTCCGTTTCATGACGGTAGCGATTAAACGATGCCCCGCTTCACCTGCGACCCCAGGATGTGGGGGCGGGGCGACGACAATCAATCCAGCCAAGGCATGCCCCATGATTTGACCGAGTCGACGAGCAAGCAGGGAACCGAAACTGTGACCTAACACATAAGTAGGGCGCCCATCCTCGTAACGGTCGATTAGATATCGAGCATCCTCGACAAGTTGCTGAAAGCCATCGCCAGGAGCAAGGTGTCCATAAGACTGTTGATCATGAGCGCTTGTACCTGCACCACGCAAGTCACACACAAATACGTCATAGCCATTATCTGCCATAAACTGTGCAAACTCAATATATCTTTCGTGATGTTCGAGCATCCCATGAAACATGAATATTTTTCCAATCGATTGCTCTGCCTGAACGTGCATGACTTCTGTTTGATACCCGTCAGGATACGTCAACTCCGATACGATCATGTGTCATCCCCCTATTAGAAAAGGCCGATTGCTTTTCCAGATTCGTCAATTCCCATATTGAGAGCCGCTGGATGTTTCGGTAACCCTGGCATCGTTAACACGTTGCCAGTTAAGGCGACGAGGAATCCTGCTCCCACTGAAGGTTTTAATTCGCGAACGGTGATGGTGAATCCTTGTTGATAACCGAATTTTGAAGGGTCGTCTGAGAGGGAGAACGGTGTCTTCGCCATACAAATGGGAAGGTCCGACCAGCCGTTCGCCTGTACATCTTTCATTTGCTTTTGAGCTTTGGCGGTGAACACGACGTCTGTAGCACCGTATACTTCTCTCGCAATGGTTTTAATCTTTTGTTCAATTGAATCGGTCAACTCATATAGAGGCGTCAGTTTACTTTCGTTCGACTCGACGGCGTCAATGACTGCTTCGGCCAATTGTCGACCCCCAAGCCCGCCGTTTGCCCATACTTCGCTGAGCGAAGCACGAATACCGTGTGCCGCACACCAATCAAGAACGGTTGCAAGTTCCTCTTCTGTATCTGAATTGAAACGGTTCAATGCGACGACCGTAGGCAGACCGAGTTTTTTCATCGTATCGATGTGTTTGGCGAGTAATTTTAATCCTTCGCCGACCGCACCGACGTTCTCGATGTGAAGCTGATCTTTTGAAACGCCACCGTGCATTTTTAGAGCACGAACGGTTGCAACGAGTACGACCGCATCCGGATTCAAATCACCGACTCGAGATTTGATATGACAGAACTTTTCTGCCCCGAGGTCGGCACCAAACCCAGCTTCCGTCACCACATACTCCCCAAGCTTTAACGCAGTCTTCGTTGCAATCAATGAGTTGCATCCGTGCGCAATGTTCGCGAACGGCCCGCCGTGGACGAGTGCTGGTGTCTGTTCAAGCGTTTGGACGAGGTTCGGTTTAAAGGCTTCCTTCAACAGTAACGTCGCCGCACCGGCTGCACCGATTTGTTCTGCCGTGATTGGTTCTTTTTGATGGTCATAGGCGACTACGATACGCTTGATGCGTTCTTCGAGGTCTTCCAATGAATCGGCCAGACAGAGAATCGCCATGATTTCCGAAGCGACGGTAATATCAAATCCGTCCTCACGAGGGACTCCGTGAGCAGGACCACCGAGGCCGACCGTGACGTGACGAAGTGCGCGGTCGTTTAAGTCAAGGACGCGCTTCCAGACAATATGTCGGACATCGATCCCAAGGTCGTTTCCTTGGTGCAAGTGATTGTCAATCATGGCACTGATCGTATTATGGGCCGATGTGATCGCATGCATGTCACCTGTGAAGTGAAGGTTGATATCTTCCATCGGGAGAACTTGACTGAAGCCACCACCAGCAGCGCCACCTTTTAAGCCCATCGTCGGACCGAGCGAAGGTTCGCGCAGACAGACGATCGCTTGTTTATCCAATTGGTTCAACGCCTGTCCGAGCCCGACCGTCACCGTCGATTTTCCTTCGCCAGCTGGTGTCGGATTGATGGCGGTGACGAGAACGAGTTTTCCGTCTTCCTTCGTTTTCACACGTTCGAGGACATCGTAAGAAAGTTTCGCTTTGTATTTTCCGTAAAGATCCAGGTCATCTTCGTGTAATCCGATTTTTGCTGCGATGTCTTTAATCGGCAAGGTTTTGGCTTGTTGGGCAATCGTAAGGTCAGATAATGGTTTCGTCGTTGTCATTCAAAAAGTCCCTCCGTTTGTCGAACGATATCTTTTTAATCTCTAAAAATCATTCGGGAATTTCGGATTAAAATATGAATCAAGGCTAAACATATTCAATCCGTTCGTAATATCATTGATTTTATCATAACTCATCACGCCTTCAAACTCATTCATTCCGTTCAATATTTTCCACCCTTTCCGTCAAATGTATCCGTTTTCATAAAAGGTTTGACACGGTACATTGATAGTGGAGGCGATACACATGAATGAGACTACTAAACGGACGAAACGCAGAAGGAATTGGAAGAAACCTGCGAGCTTTATAGCATTTGTCGGACCGGCTTTTCTGGCATTTGTCGCAATCGTACTCATCCCATTTTTTAATGGCATTTACTATAGTTTCACTGACTGGAACGGTGTGACCGGAGAACTGAACTTTGTCGGATTGGATAACTATCACCGCTTGTTTTTTGAAGATGAGCAGTTCCGCGCTTCTTTTTGGATTACGACGAAATATACGCTCGTGTCTGTCCTATTGACGAATATCGTCGGTTTCTCATTGGCGCTATTATTGACGATGAACATTAAGACGCGAAACTTCCTACGCACGATTTTCTTTATGCCGAACTTGATTGGTGGCTTGATTCTCGGGTTCATCTGGCAGTTCATTTATGTGAAAGGATTTGCCTCGATCGGTGCGTTGACGGGGTGGAGCTTATTCGAATTACCGTGGCTCGGTGATGCGCAAACGGCATTTTGGGGAATCGTGATTGTCGCCATCTGGCAAGGCGGCGGGTATGTCATGGTCATCTACATCGCGGCGCTACAAAACGTGCCGACTGATTTGATGGAGGCGGCACGAATTGATGGGGCAAACCGTCTTAAGATGCTCCGTCATATCACGCTACCGATGATTATGCCATCGATCACCATCTGTTTGTTCCTGACCATCTCTTGGTCGTTCAAAGTGTTTGATACGAACTTGTCGCTCACGAATGGTGGACCGTTCAAATCGACCGAGATGTTGGCCTTAAATATTTATACGGAGTCTTTTGTGAATAACAATTATGGTCTCGGGTCAGCGAAAGCGGTCATCTTCTTCTTGGTCGTGGCTGCGATTACGGTGACGCAAGTGTACGTGACGAAAAAACGGGAGGTGGAAGCATGACGACGGAAAAACTGGAACATGTCGAGACGAACGTAGAGAAGACACCGAAGCGCATTCCGCAACGTCCGCTTCGTCCAGGAACGTATTCTTGGAATCTTGGAATCATTGAGCTCGTCGCCATCTTGCTCGGACTGCTCTATTTGGTCCCGTTCTATTACGTCGTCGCCAACTCGTTCAAATCGATGGCGGAAATCTTTACGAATACGTCCGCCTTACCGAACGAGTGGTTGACCTCAAACTATACAGAGGCGTGGGAAGCGATGAATTATGGACGTGTCTTTTTGAACTCCCTTCTCATCACGGTCGGAGCGAATGCGGTCATTGTCATCTTCACTTCGATGGCGGCATGGAAACTTGTTCGGACGAAACATTGGATTTCTACAATGATCTTTTTCTTGTTCGTGGCTGCGATGGTCATTCCGTTCCAGTCCATCATGATTCCGCTCGTGAAAGTTTCAAGTATCCTCGGTCTGCTGAATAGTCATTGGGGCCTGATCGTCATGTATCTAGGGTTTGGGTCTGGTATCTCGGTGTTCCTCTATCACGGATTCATGAAGTCGATTCCTGAGGAGATTGAAGAAGCCGCCATCATTGACGGTTGCTCGACATGGGGTGTCTTCTGGCGCATCGTCTTTCCACTTCTTAAGCCAATCACGGTGACAATCGTCATCTTGAACAGTCTATGGATTTGGAATGACTTCTTATTACCATCGCTCGTTCTTCGTGATGTCGAGTTACGGACCATCCCGCTCGCGACATTCTATTTCTTTGGACAGTACACGAAACAATGGGATTTGGCATTAGCAGGTTTAGTGTTAGGAATCGTTCCCCTTCTGGTCTTTTTCTTCGGCATGCAGAAGCATATCATCAAAGGGATCACAAGTGGTTCGATTAAATAACCCTCCCAAGGGAATCCTCCGTTCGCTACACGGAGGATTAATTTTTTTGAAAAAAATCGTTGACATTAGTCTGAATATTTATAATAATGAACTCAATTCAATTGTGAACGACGTCGAAAGGACGAGTACACGAAGGTAGTGAGTCAAGCGATCCGGGGGTGGTGTGAGCCCGGTCTTAACCCTTCGTCGAAAAACTTCCTGGAGTCGCTACCCGAACGCTTTGCCAGTAGACGTAGCCGGACCGCTCCCCGTTATCGGAGTTACGAGATGATTGTCTCGAAAAAGTGAGTAGATTCGTCTACTAATTTGGGTGGCACCGCGGAACCGAAGTCTTCCGTCCCATGTTCGATGGGAATGGAGGGCTTTTTTTCATGGCTTCATTTTCAAATATTCCACAATTGGAGGAAACGGAAAATGACAACAGCAACAAGCACGATGAAGGAAAGACAGCAGACAATCGCAGCAGTAAAGGCACTTTTTGAGGAGAAAGTCTCACGTGAACTCGGACTGATTCAAGTACAAGCACCACTATTCGTCGAATCGGCGAGTGGGGTCAACGATCACTTGAACGGTGTGGAGCGCATCATTCAGTTTGATACGATGTATCCGGGACATGAACTTGAAATCGTTCAGTCACTCGCGAAATGGAAACGTGAAGCGCTCGGTCGTTACGGATTCGGTGTCGGTGAAGGGTTGTACACTCAGATGCGTGCCATTCGACGCGACGAAGAACTCGATGCGACACATTCTTTATTCGTCGACCAGTGGGACTGGGAGCGAGTGATTGCTCGAGAAGAACGGACGATGGAATATTTGAAAGCGACGGTGGAGTCCATTTACGCTGCGCTCCGTGAAACAGAAGCGGAAGTAGAGAAAACATACGGTGTTGAAGCGATCCTTCCTGAAGTGATTCATTTCATCACGAGTCAGGAGTTGGAGGATTCGTATCCGACCATGACACCGAAAGAACGTGAAACGGCCATCTGTAAAGAGTACGGTGCGGTCTTCATCTCACAAATCGGAGATCTTCTCGCTTCGGGTATGAAACACGATGGACGAGCGGCAGACTATGATGATTGGTCGCTTAACGGAGACATTCTCGTGTGGCACCCTGAGCTCGAGTCAGCATTTGAACTGTCATCGATGGGCATTCGTGTCGACGAAGTGGCACTTGATGCGCAACTGAAGAAAGCAGACGCGGAAGAGAAGCGCGCGTACCCATTCCATCAAGGAGTGCTCGAAGGAACGCTTCCTCTTACAATCGGGGGCGGAATCGGACAATCGCGTGTCGCAATGTATCTGTTGCGCGCGCGTCATATCGGAGAAGTGCAAACATCGGTTTGGCCGCAAGAAGTCATTCAATCGTGTAAAGAAGCTGGCATCAGCTTGTTGTAATATAATAAGAAGAAACACGGAACAGGACTCGAAAAAAGAGTCCTGTTTTTCTGTGCAACATTTTCCACCCTATCCGTCAATTTTGACACCTACATTGTGGAAGCGTTTTCATTTAAAGTTGAGTTTGTAAAGATGGATAAGGTTAAGGGAGGAAATGAGATGAAACGGAAGTGGAAATTGTCTACAGCGGTCATGACGGCTGGAATGGTCTTATCACTCGCGGCTTGCGGCGGCGGATCACTCACGGACGAAGGTTCTTCTGAAGGAAATGCGGATGGCGGCGACAAAAAGGATGTCACGTTAAACGTCTTCCAATTCAAAGCGGAAATCGCGAAAGATCTTGAAGCGATGGCAAAAGAGTATGAAGAGGAGACGGGTGTGAAAGTCACGGTTCAAACCGTCGGTGGTGGAGCAGACTACGGTGCGGCCCTCAAATCACAATTCGCTTCAGGCAATGAACCAGATATCTTTAATAACGGTGGATTCACGGAAGCGCAGACATGGAAAGATAAACTCGAGGACCTCTCAAGCGAGAAGTGGGTCGGAGATTTGACAGAGGTCGCCAAAGAGCCGATGACGATGGACGGTAAATTGTACGGAATGCCAATGAACCTCGAAGGTTACGGATTCATCTATAATAAAGAACTTTTTGAAAAAGCGGGAATCAAAGAGTTACCGAAAACACTCTCTGAACTGACAGATGCTGCTGAAAAACTTGAGCAAGCGGGAATCACACCGTTCTCTGTCGGTTATGCAGAGTTCTGGATTTTAGGGATTCACTTGTTGAACATTCCGATGGCGCAACAAGACGACCCGGATGCATTTATTCAAGCGCTCAATGAGAATAAAGCGAAGTTTGAAGACAATGAACAGTTCCAAGAGTTTTTGAAATTGTTTGATTTGACGATTAAATACGGAAACAAAAACCCGTTGACGACGGACTACAATACTCAAGTCACACAGTTCGCCCAAGGAGAGACGGCAATGCTCCAACAAGGGAACTGGGCACAACAAATGATCCTCGACGTAAATCCAGATATGGAGATGGGCTTCGTCCCGATCCCAATCAATGACGATGCGGAGAAGATGGACCGACTTCCAGTCGGCGTCCCGAACAACTGGGTCGTCAACAAAAACTCGAAGTATAAAGAAGAAGCGAAAGACTTCTTAGAGTGGATGGCGACGTCGGATACAGGGAAAGACTACATGGTCAACAAGTTCAAGTTCATCCCTGCCTTCAAGTCGATTGAAGCCAACGACCTTGGACCACTCGCAGACGATATCTTGGCTTATTCGAATGAAGGGAAGACCATCTCTTGGAACTGGTTCAAGTATCCGGATGGTGCAGTGAATGAATATGGTGCCCTTATGCAGGCATATGTCGGTGGACAAAAAACAGGTGAAGAGATGCTACAGGACTTCACGAAAGTATGGCAAGACAAAGTGAAATAAGCATGGCACAGACGGTGAAACGACCCCTTCACCGTCTGTGTTTTTTTTATGAAGAAATTGTCACAGGAATCCCATATAAACTACACACATACCGGTGGGGGTTTCAGTAGAATGGATGTTGTAAGCGCTTTGAGAAGGAGGGGGCATGAAACGACTATTAATTTGCATCCTATTTTTGTGTTGGGTTCCACAAGTCGATGCGGAAGAAAAGTCGATTCCGTTGACTGAACCCATTATCATTGAGTCGAATGAGCATGTGGATGGAGGCGGAAAAACATATACGAGTTGTGGCCATCCCGCATTTATCATGCGTGGAACCGGTGCTGTTCTCGAACGTGTATCAGTACAACAATGTGAGAACAACGATGTACCAGCCATCCAAGTATCTGGTCTCGGACATCAACTGCTTGATGTGTCGATCGAGTCTGCGGGAACAGGAATTTCGATTGAGGATAGTTACGGGGTTCGTGTCACACGAATGGCCGTTGATGGGAATGGACAGGCAGATGGGATGGTAATCCTCAATAGTGAGGCGACCGAACTGCAAGGTGTTGTAGTGAAGGACGTGCGAGATGGGATATACATAGAGAATGGATCACAGCATACGATTGTTCGACCGGTCGTTTCGCATTCACGCTACGGCATTCACTTGATGTTTCCGACTGACGTGGTGATTTCGGTGCCCGAACTCCATCATAATTTGACCGGTGCGATGATTATGGGAACGAATCGAGTCGTCTTAAAAAATGGGAATGTACACGACCAGTTCGGTGGAACGGCGACGGGGCTGATGCTCTATGAGGCAATCGATACGACCATCGAGATGACGAACGTATCTGGAAATCATATCGGCTTGTTCGCGGAGCAGTCAGTAGGAACGATTCTTAAACGGAATACGATTAACGGCAACGATATCGGCTTTCAATTCAAGCAAGCAACGGGGATGATGATTCTTCAAAATAACCTGTTAGGAAATCGTGAACCGGTGACGATGGTCGAGTCGCATGACAACGTTGTACAAGGAAATGTCTGGGGTGGGACGACGTTGGACCTAGATCGTGACGGGTATAGCGAAATCCCATTTCAAACCGAACCGTATTTGTTCTTATTAACCGATGCATATGAAGCGCTAGAATTATTATACGGGTCTCCGGGACTTCTCCTATTAGAAAACATTCTGAGAAGTCCGAACGATGTATCGTTGACGGACCTTTCACCGCAAACCTATACAGCAAGGTGGGAGTGGAGCGGTTCGATTTGGAATTTAGGGAGTATCATGTTACTCATCATCATTTGGATATTTGGGAGGAAACGACATGAAATCATATAAACAAGTAGCAGGATTATTATCTATCGCAGGACTATCATTGGCACTCGGGGCATGTTCGAGTGCATCGGCAGAACCGTTTGAAATCAAATGGGGCGAAACAGAGTGCGAAGTGTGTAAAATGAAAATCATGGATAAGCAGTTCGCAGCGGAAGCCATCATGGAAAACGAAAAGGGATATGCGTTTGATGACATCGGTTGTCTCATGCGTGATTGGTATCCTGAACAAAAAGAAGAAGATATTGCTGCGATGTACGTGAAAGATTTCAATACGAAAGATTGGGTCGAATTAGACGAAGCGATGTTCGTGTACGACAAAGAATCAAAAACACCAATGGCGTACAATATTCTCTCGTTCGCAAAAGAGGTTGATGCTGAAGCCTATATCGAAGAGAATGGTGGAGATATGATGGACTTCGAACAATTGAAAGACCATTCGTGGGAGCGCGGCGAGATGCACATGAAGATGGATGGCGAAGGCTCAATGGATCAAGATAGCGAAATGGACATGGATACAGAAGAAGAAGGGCAATAATCGATGTCACTGTGGCGAATGGAATGGGCGCGGAGTCTGAGACAGCGTGAGAACTATGTATTTTTAGTTATATGGATTCTCACGCTCGTTCTACTCGGAGGACTCGGACAAGCACTACCGGTTGCTGCGGACTATACAAACGTAAGTGCAACGCTCATCACGGTGCTCGGTCTGTTACTTCCTCTTTTCATCTTATTGACCACAGCGCTTCATTGGGGACAGGAACAGGAATCGAAGCGGTTGAATCTCCTCTCAACATTTACCTATCCTAAATGGAAGTTGATTTTTGTCCGATTCAGTTCATTTCTCGTGACACAAGGACTTATTCTGCTGTTGGCTTTCCTCATTGCTTCGCTCGTTGTCGGACAATCAGGTAAGACTTGGATGATTTTGTTTTCCTACGCGATTGGATTAACAATCTACGCGACAGCGCTCGGAACCTTGCTTGGACTAATCGCGCGCAAGCGGATTCGAGCGATGTTACTGGCCTTCCTCACATGGACCATCCTCGTGTTGCTTTGGCCAACGCTTCTCGTGACCATCGTTTCCTGGCTTCCTTACGGTATGCAAGTGAACGGCATGATTGTGGCGCTGTTTCTGAATGGATTTGACTTGATGCGTGTATGGGCCAGTACGATTGTATCCTCTTTAGATGTGTTTGGGGATGTCTATCTCCATCTGTTGAATTGGATGCATCGACCGATTGGATATGCTGGAGTCTGGTTGAGCTTGCTTACGGCAAGTGGTTTCTTGTTATCG
Organism: Exiguobacterium sp. AT1b; assembly: GCF_000023045.1. Classification (GTDB taxonomy): domain Bacteria; phylum Bacillota; class Bacilli; order Exiguobacteriales; family Exiguobacteriaceae; genus Exiguobacterium. The sequence goes on from NC_012673.1 coordinate 2,283,301, forward strand.
CTTGCCTCGACGGTGATGTACGGAGGGAATCGTCATGATTAACTGTTTGGATGTAGGGAAAAAATACGGTGATTCGTGGTCACTCCATCCTATTCGTGAAGACATCGTCTCGGGGAAAATCGTGGCGTTGTGTGGAAGCAATGGTGCCGGAAAATCGACGCTGTTGAATCTGATGAATGGTACCATCAAACCGAGTACCGGCAACATTCAATTAAATGGTTATACGATTAAACAACGCGCGAAATATAATGAGAGTTTTGGCTATATGCCGGATGATTTCTATTTTGATGAGGCATGGACAGTTGAGGAGACATTCATCTACTACGCTACCTTGCAAGGGGCACATCCGACTCTGGATATTTTAAAACGAGTCGGTCTGTACGAGCATAAACGAAAGCGCGTCTCCGAACTCTCAAAAGGGATGCGGCAACGTCTCTTGTTGTCTCAAGCTCTTGTAAGCGAACCGGCCATCTTGTTGTTGGATGAACCGACGAACGGACTCGATCCGCTATGGATGCAAATGCTCAGCGAACTATTGCGACAAGAGGCCAAACGGGGGACGACCATCGTGTTTTCAACGCATCAACTTGACGTCGCCGCCATGTTGGCAGATGAGGTCTGGATGATGCGAGCGGGTGCTGTTTGTGGGAAGGTATATGTCCAAGATGAACAAGCCGCATATGAACGACTAAGAGAATTCTTTTTCGAATCAAAAGATGACACTTGTCAAATGGACGCGGCTCGCACAAAATAATAGACAGTTGAAGTGGTGCTCGGAACCTTCCGACGCCACTATTTTTTTGGGGAGATGGAATGAATGAGAAAAAATGTGACGGTTGCCCTCTTACTGGCAACCTTTTTAGCGGCGATTGAAGGGACGGTCGTATCGGTTGCGACACCGGTCATCGCCAGTGAGTTGAACGGGGCGACGCTCGTCAGCTGGGTATTTGCTGCCTTCTTACTCTTTACGGCGGTTTCGACACCGATTTATGGAAAAGTGGCAGACTTATTCGGGCGAAAGCGCGTCCTGTTGTTTGGAATCGGGTTGTTCACCGTGTCTTCATTGTTATGTGGGTTAGCGACATCGATGGAACAACTCATTGTCTTTCGGGCGCTGCAAGGTCTCGGGGCCGGAGCCGTGCTTCCGATTTCGATGACGATTATTGGTGATTTATATAAATATGAAGAGCGTGGGAAAATTCAAGGAATTCTAAGTGCGGTCTGGGGTGTATCGGGTGTGCTCGGTCCCGTCATCGGTGGATTTTTGGTCGAAACGTTGTCTTGGCGTTACGTATTCTTATTAAACGTGCCATTTGCGTTACTCTCGTTCATCATGATTATCGTCTTTTACAAAGAAACCGTCGCTGAAACGAGCGAGCGGATTGATTTGAAAGGTGCTCTCTTGTTCGCTGGAGGAACGACCGCGTTTTTATACGCCTTGATCACGTTCAGTGAAACGAATGAATGGACGACGACCATCGTCGGAAGTGGCGTACTTAGTCTTGTTTTGTTAGGGGGATTCTTCCTATCAGAAAGAAGAGCAACCTCTCCGTTATTGCCGTTTGATTTGCTCAAGCAATCAACGATTGCGGCCATCAACGGCTCTGTCTTTTTTGCGGCTTGGGTGCTCGTTTCGATGTCAGCTTACATCCCGATTTGGGCGCAAGCCGTGTTAGGAAAAACAGCGACCGAGGCTGGATTCATGTTGATGCCGTTGTCTGTTGCATGGACATTCACATCGATTATCGGAGGACGGACGCTCGGTGTGGCCTCCCCGAGACGTCGCGCGTTGGTTGGTATGGGGTTACTCGTCATCGGAACGTTCACGTTGACACTCTTATCTCAATCAAGCTCGGATTTCTGGGTGTATGGTGCGGTGGCTTTGATTGGGGTAGGGTTCGGATTGTCACAGCCGATGTTTATCGTCGTCTTGCAAACCGTCGTTTCATATCAGCAACGAGGAACGGCGACCGCGACCAATTCCTTCTTAAGTACGGTCGGTCAAACGCTCGGTGTAGCAGTGTTTGGAGCTGTCTTTAACTTCGTCGTGCTCAACGACTTTAAGGAAAGTAGTGCGTTATCCCAAGTGTCTTTGGAAGACTTCTTCAATCAAAGTGTGACGGAGACATTAAGCGCCTCTGTCCGTCTGCAAGGTGAACAGATTATTGCGACCGGACTAAACAGTATCTTCATCGGGGCGATGATTGCAGCCGTGATTGCATTTATCATCGCAACCCGTTTGCCGGCCCGCCCACCGGAACCTTCACAGCGCTCGTAAAACAAGGGTATGATGAAGGAAAGGGAGGCGAACCGACATGAAACGTCAAATCGGGATTGTGACACTATTGTTTCTTATGGGATGTACGCCAGAACCGACGAACGAGGGTACGGAGCCACCACCTGCTGAAGAATCGACTCGTGATGAGTCGGCAACATCTGAAGAATCGAACACCACTGAAGAGACGGAACTGAACATCGGGGAAGTGACCGTCATCGCTGAAAATCTAGAGATCCCGTGGTCACTCGCTCGAAGTGCGGACGAATGGTTCGTTTCGGAACGTGGGGGAACCATCGCGGTAATCGATGATTCCGGTCGCGTGACACAATCTGCCGTGAACTTGGACGAAGACGTATTTGAGATTGGTGAAGGAGGACTCCTTGGCATCGCGCTGAGCGACGATTTTGAGTCGAGCGGCATCCTTTACGCATATCATACGTACGGCTCATCGGGAAGAGACGTCAAGAACCGGGTGGTGGAGTTGACGTGGGACGGGGAACGTTTCGAGGAAACGGGCGTCTTGATTGACGAGATACCAGGGGCACGTTTCCATAACGGCGGACGTCTACTAGTCGATGGAGCGTATCTTTGGGTGACAACGGGCGATGCGCTCGTGCCAGAACTTGCACAAGACGAATCCTCTTTGGCAGGGAAGATTTTACGAATTCCATTATCGGGTGAAGGGGAACCGACCGACTGGATTTATTCACTTGGTCATCGGAACCCTCAAGGACTCAGCCGGATGGATGATACGCTTTATGCGAGTGAGCATGGGGCGAGTGGACATGACGAGGTCAACGTGATTGAAGAAGGAAACAACTATGGATGGCCACTCATTGAGGCGAATGAGGAACGAGAGGGTCTGGTCACGCCATGGTTTGAAGTCGGTGAGACGTCTTGGGCACCGTCTGGTATTGCGACCGATGAACGGTACGTATACATGGCGACACTACGGAACGAGCGGCTCGTTGCCATCAATCGTGAAACGAAGCAAGTCACGACAATTGGCGAAGGGGTCGGACGCATTCGGGATGTGTGGTTGGACGACGATACGTTGTATTTTATTTCGAACAATACGGACGGACGAGGCAATCCACAATCACAAGACGACAAACTCTATCAAGTGACCATCCGCTAGAAACTGACGAATCCGTCAGTTTCTATTTTTTTCGTTGTTTCTTCTGGAAGGAACGGTATAATTAAACATGTATTTTGGAAAAAGAAGGAGAAATTAGATGAATCATTCAAACTTGGTACATAAACGAGAAAATTTATACTTCTCATTATTAGTCGCAGCAAGCGTACTCGTCTTGATTTTAGGAATCGTACTGACAATTGCATCATTCGGTCTTTTCTTGTGGATCATCGGGATAATCGTAGCACTTTCAATGTTTACGCACTGGATTCAGATCGGATATATTCGGACGAACGGTGTCAAGGTGACGCCTCGTCAGTTCGCAGAGCTTCATGAACTGGTTCAACGCGTCGGGGCTGAGATGGGGATTCGGTTGTTGCCGGATGTTTATATCTTACAAGCTGGTGGCGTGTTAAATGCTTTCGCCACGCGATTCTTCCAAAAGAATATGGTCATCTTATATTCTGATGTCGTGGAATTGACACGTACTGGACAGACGAAAGAAGTCGAGTTTGTCATCGCGCATGAATTGGCACATATTCGTCGCAACCACGTTCAAAAACAATGGGTTGTCTTACTTGGTGGCATCATCCCGTTTTTAGGATCTGCTTATTCGCGTGCTTGTGAATATACGTGCGACCGGATGGCGGCGCATTATCTTCAAGATTCAGGAGCAGCGAAACGAGCGTTGACCGTACTTGCGATCGGAGGACCGCTCGCGAAAGAAGTGAATGAGTTTGACTATCTGTATGAAGCGAGCCGGGAGAACGGATTCATCGCGAAATATAGTGAACTGTTGTCGACGCATCCGACGTTACCGAAACGCATCGCGGCGATTGCGACACATGCGGGCGAAGAAAACGTACCGGTCTTTAAAACAGCGGGATATGTGAAAGCCTCTATCATTTCGATGATTCTATTGACTGTCATCGGAAACGGAGCCATCATCGCCTTACTCGTCATGAACGATGATTTATCTGATTTTGTCGCATCGGCCATGAGCGAGGATTTCGAAGAGGATTGGGAAATGGATTTAGGAGAACCGATTCAAGAATTGACGTTCATGAATGCGAGTTATGAAGAAATTGAAGCGGAACTGGCAAACGTGACGGATGTGAACATTCAAGACGAATATGGGGAAACACCGCTCCATAACTTGTTCTATAATGACGACGTCGATTCTGAGACGGTCCGTCTCTTACTTGATCACGGTGCAGACGTGACCATTGAGAACGAAGAAGGTATGACACCGATTGATGTGGCGCGAGAAATGGGACACGGTCCACAACTCATTGATTTAATGGAATCGTATTAATCGTCGCGTAATCCTTGTTTCGAAAGAAACGAGGATTCTTTTTTAGGATTATTGCAAACGTTTGCATAGTGCGTGATATACTCATGAGGTAGGGGGGATAGCGGTGAATAGCATTCGGACAAAGTTAACGGGAATGATTGCATTAACCATCATCGTGCCAGTCATTATCGCGACAATCATTTCATTTTGGTATGTGGAGGATCGAGAACGTGAACGCGGTCTAGAAATGACGGAATGGTCGCTTGAACGGGGGACGCGTCAGATGGAACGCTATATCTCTGACTTAAGTCGCTTGCCGACTAGCCTATACGCGGATCGTGACGTTTTGGACATATTGGAATACGGACCGGGACTGTCGTTAAGAGAAACGGAGATTGAAGTGCGACGAGCGCTCCTCGCGATGTATTTGTCCCGGGAAGACGTGGCGCAAATTCAGCTGTTGATGCTTGAAGACATGGATTCATTCGCAGCGTATAAAATGAAAGTATCACCACGTTCCAAAAAAGAGCCGAGCGCTGTCCAACGACAGTTGTTGAATAATCCGAAAAGTCGCGTCCTGCTTGAAGCGTCACATCCGCTCATCCCGTATCATGATTTCGGACCAATCATGACGCAAGAAGATGTCGTCACCCTCCATTTCAGACTCGACAAAATTGAAACGAACGAACCGCTCGCGATTCTGTCACTCGATATCCCGGAAGATTTGTTCATCGGACAGTTGGCTTCTCTTCAAAATAGTCCGGAGGAAAGTCTATGGTTCGTTGGTGAGGACAATCGTGTGTTCGCCCATCTTGGAGATGGCGAGATTCCTTCTTCGTTTCAACCGAGGTCGCTCTCGACCGATGGAAAACATCATCAAATCACGAAAACGTTTGAGTTCGACCATCAGCAGTTCTATGTCGGGAAGTCGATTCCAGATCAGCTCTTGACGGAGCCGGCTTCACGAACATCGTTCATTATTTTGTTAGTCGGAATCATCTCCCTCATTCTGGCGTTGATCGGTGCCACGTACGCCTCGATGAAACTGACGACTCCAATCAAGACGTTGACCTCGAACATTTGGCGAATTGAGCAAGGCGATATGACGGTCTCGTTCGATTCCCTTGGAAATGATGAGTTCGGCGTACTCGGGAGACAGTTCAAGCGGATGATTGAGCGAATCGATGATCTGATTCAACGGGAGTATAAGCTTGCCTTAGAGAACCGAACAAATGAACTACGTGCCTTACAGGCGCAAACCAATCCGCATTTCTTATTCAATGCGCTACAGTCGATCGGTACACTCGCTTTAAAGGGAGATGGAAAAACCGTCTATCGATTGATCACACAACTCTCTTCGATGATGCGATATACGATGCATCCTGAAGAGTCGATGGTCACGCTAAAGAGAGAAATCGAGCATTTGAACTCATATATTCGCCTGCAAGACGTACGTTTTCCAAATCAGTTTCAAGTGAACGTTTCAGTCCCTCAGGACCTCCATGAACTGATTGTTCCTAAGATGATTTTACAGCCGCTCGCAGAGAACTTTTTCAAACATGGGTTCGAACGAGACGGCTCGGCGTTGGCGAATCGATTTGACGTGATGATTTGGATGGAAGGGGCGACACTCGTGATTCGCTGTGAGAACAGTGGACGTTCCTTGACGACGGAAGAGTGGGAACGGGTCATGTCACGGATTGAACAAGGGGACTCGACATTTTATGACACAGAGGGCACAGGATTACGAAACATTCGTGATCGACTCATGTTAAACTATAATCGGGAGGCAGAATTTATGTTGGCTACACCTGAAACAGGCGGTTTTCGAATCATGATGCGTTTCCCGGCAACGGATGAAGGGGTGGCATCATGACGAAAGTGTTGATTGTAGATGATGAATCTCCGGTAAGGGAAGCGGTAAAATTACTCGGCGAATGGGAACGGTTCGGTGTGAAGGCCGTACTCGAGGCGAAGAACGGGCTTGAGGCAAAGGCGCTCATCGAGCAGGAACGACCGGCTTTAATTCTATCGGATATTCAAATGCCACATTGTGATGGAATCGAGCTGATGGAGTGGGTACACGACCACGCTTCATTCTCTAAGCTCGTTGTGTTGACAGGTTACGATGAGTATTCGTACATGCGTCGGGCCATCCAATACGGAAGCTTTGATTATCTGTTGAAACCGATTGACCCCGATGTATTAAACGATACGTTGTCACGCGCGTTAGCGGACGTGGTGAAGGAGTCGAGTGAAGATCCGATTGCCCAAATCGGGACGTATATTGAACAACACTTTGCGGAAGAACTGAGTTTGCAAGGAATGAGTGAACGGTTTTACTTAAGTCGGGAGTATATCTCACGACGATTTAAACAACAATATGGCGTGAATCTATCTGAGTACGTGTTGACGATTCGGATGAACGAAGCAAAGCGCCTGTTAGAAACGAGTAGACAGCGTATCTATGAAGTCGCCCAAGCAGTCGGCTTTTCGGACGACAAATATTTCCGAAAGGTCTTTAAAAAACAAGTCGGTGTTACTCCGAACGAATTTCGGGAACAAGTTCAACGACAAGCTTAAAGGAGGAATTCAAACATGAGTGTACACATTGGAGCTCAAGAAGGACAAATTGCAGAAACGGTATTACTTCCAGGGGATCCGCTTCGCGCCAAGTATATCGCGGAAACGTTTTTAGAAGACGTCGAATTATATAACGAAGTTCGTGGCATGTACGGCTTCACGGGAACATACAAAGGCAAACGGATCTCGGTTCAAGGTACGGGGATGGGTGTCCCATCGATGTCGATTTACGTGAATGAACTCATCATGTCGTACGGTGCTAAAAACTTGATCCGTGTCGGAACAGCGGGCGGAATTCAAGAAGATGTTAAAGTGCGTGACGTTGTCATCGCGATGAGCGCATCAAGTGAAATGGGACAAAACCGCGTCCGTTTCAACGGCATGGACTATGCGCCGACAGCGACGTTCGACCTCCTACATCGTGCGTATATGAACGCAGAGAAGGCGGGTATCCCGGTCAAAGTCGGACAAATCTTCACGGCTGACCAATTCTATCAAGATGATTTCCATCACTTCAAGAAATGGGCGGACTTCGGTTGCCTCGCGATCGAGATGGAAGCAGCAGGTCTTTACACGCTTGCAGCGAAACACAAAGTGAACGCGTTGACGATCCTCACAATCTCTGACCACTTGTTGACGGGTGAAGAGACGACTTCAGAAGAGCGTCAATCGACGTTCGATGAAATGATTCGTGTCGCTCTCGACACAGCCGTCGAAGTGACAAACTAAGCGATTTTCCCTATAGCCTTTGGCTGTAGGGATTTTTTGTGTCTAAACCCATTCATCCCTATGAAACGGTTGGAGCTCCAGCTAGACTAAGAATAAGATCACGGGAAAGAGGAATTGTCCGATGAAAACTCCACCACGTTTTATATTATATGCCATCGTATTTTTTGCCTTTTTTGATTTGTTCGCCCAACTTCCGATCATGAGCACGTTTGCGGTATCCGTTGGGGCATCTTCGTTTATCGCTGGCTTGTCCATTGCGATCTATTCGTTGACGAACACGTTTGGAAATATGTTATCCGGTATATGGACTGACAGGAGTGGTCCGTATCGGGTCTTGGTTCTCGGCTTGTTTCTGACGAGCTTCAGTTTACTGGCTTATCAATTCGTCGACTCAGCATCCATGTTGCTGTTTGTACGGTGTGTTCACGGCTTTATGGCCGGGCTCATCGTCCCAGCTGCATTTACGCTGTCGGCGAACGTCACTGCGATGAACCGTCAAGGAAAGAAAGTCGCCATTACCGGTAGTTTCGTCGGGTTAGCTGCCATCATCGGCCCAGCGTTCAGCGGGATCGTCGCAAGCATCACATCGCCACCGACTGTCTTTTTATTCGTCTCTTTATTCGGTTGGGTGATTCTCGTCGTGACGATTGTGACGATGCGAGGAAGTCAAACGGTCGAGACAATAAGAGAAAAAGAGAGAACACGGGAAAAGCCGGATCCGAAAGTGATTCGGGCCTATTGGGGTGCTTTCTTCCTCATGTTTTCTCAAGGGGCACTCGCCTTTTTACTACCGCTCCACGTACAGGAACTTGGATACGATTCGAGGTTGAGCGGGACGCTACTGAGTATGTTCGGCGTGGTCGCCGTCCTGTTCTTTTTATTACCGACGAATCGATTGTTCGATCGATTCTCGCCAACAAAGTTGACCGCACTTGGGGTGGCCATCATCGGGACGAGCCAGGTGTTAATTGGACAATCCGGTGTACAAACGAGCCTATATGGGGTACTTGCCTTATATGGCATCGGGTTTGCGATTTTATTCCCGGCCATCAATACGTTGTTGATTCAATCGACCTCTCCACAAAATCGAGGAAAAGCATACGGGGCGTTTTATGCTTTTTTCTCTCTCGGAACGGTAGCGGGGTCATCATTTTTAAGTGTTCTTCCGCTCTCAATCGTTCAGCAGTTCACACTGACGGGCTTGATTTTAGGGAGCGCAAGTCTGCTCTTTCTCATCAGTGCGCGAAAAAGAGTACGGATGTTTTGACACGAGGGAAGCAATCGATTACTCTATGATTAAACGTTTAAACATTTAAACTCTTTGTATGTAGTGAATCGATGAAAGCGTTTTTTTAGATTCGCTTTTCACGCGATGATACAATGAAATCAACGTGATGAATCATAAGGAGGAAAGTTCATGCTGGCACCGATTGAACAGTTGACGATTGACGAGCTAGTCCAAAAACAGCGCCGTTTCTTTAAAACACAGGCGACAAAATCGATGGCATTTCGTTTGAGCATGCTGACGTTTTTAAAGGAGTCCATCAAGCATTATGAAGCGGATTTGCTAGAGGCGCTTCGCGAAGATTTGAATAAGTCCGAACTGGATGCATACACGACGGAAATCGGATTTATTTACGACGAGATTTCACGAACGACGCGTGAATTGAAGCGGTGGATGCGTCCGAAGCGTGTCCGTGGAACTGCCATCCATCTTGGGATGAAGAGTGAGATTCAATATGAGCCGTACGGTACGGTGTTGATCATCGCTCCGTGGAACTATCCATTCCAATTGGCTGTTGCGCCGCTTATCGGCGCGATTGCGGCCGGGAATACAGCTGTTGTCAAACCTTCAGAATTGACGCCGAATGTGGCGCGTGTCCTGACACAGGTGCTCGAGCGTGCCTTCACCGATCGATATGTGGCAAGTGTCGAAGGGGACAAAGACACAGCGCAAGAGCTGTTGGCACAAAAATGGGACTATATCTTCTTCACGGGATCGACGCAAGTCGGTCGAATCGTCAATCAGGCGGCAGCGAAGCATCTGACACCAGTCACGCTCGAACTAGGTGGGAAATCACCAGTCATCGTTCACGGAGATGCGAACGTCTCCATTGCGGCAAAACGTGTCGCCTGGGGGAAATGGATGAACGCCGGTCAAACATGTGTCGCACCAGACTATGTGCTCGTCCACGAATCGCAACAAGACGCATTTTTAGAAGCGATTAAACAAGAGGCGTTTGCGATGTTTGGGAATGGTGTCGGCACGAAACGATACACGCGCATCGTCAATGAATCGCACTTCGACCGTTTGTCTCACTATTTGACAGAAGGGGACCTTGTGTTCGGTGGAGAGACGAACCGGGATGAGCTTAAAATTGCGCCGACCGTCATGACGAATCTTCATGAAGATGCTGATGTGATGAAAGATGAGATTTTCGGTCCGATTTTACCAGTCATTCCATATCGTCAATTGGACGAAGTGATCGAGTTCATCTCGGACCGACCACACCCATTGGCGCTCTATCTCTTTACCGAGTCGAAGGACGTGGAGAGAACCGTCATGAAGCACCTTTCCTTTGGTGGCGGGTGCGTGAACGATGTCATCATGCATTTGACGAACCCGAATCTACCGTTCGGTGGAGTGGGCGAGAGCGGAATGGGAGCTTATCATGGGCGAACGAGTTTTGAGACGTTCAGTCATGCGAAGTCTATTTTAAAGAATACGACGAAATTTGATTTACCGGTCCGGTATCCTAACTTCAAACCGGCTGAACAATTGATTCGACTGATTCAACGATGAATCGATCAAGAGATTCGGGGTCACACCCGAATCTTTTTATTTTCAAAAGATTGTTTGAAATGTCACATACTTTTATGATACTCCCTGTCACACTCCTGTATAATAAAGTCATAAATGGAACGGACGAATGAAACGTGGAGGGAGCACCGACCTATGTCAATGCAATGTGGAACGACCCAACCGAACAGTTTTGTATTCTCAGACGAAACGAAACAGCTGTTACTCGAAATGATGACGCTTCAACATCACCCAAAAGCGAGTATCGTGTGTTGGGAAGGTGAAAAGTGTGATAAGTTCTTTTACTTGAAGAGTGGTTCTGTCAAATTCACGAAAATCACGAAAAAGGGAAATCCACTCGTCATGTTCATGTATGGATCGGATGATTTCTTTGGTGAGTTTGACATCGTGGAGACATTCCCTAGTTCGTATAGCATCGAAACGACCGAAGAGAGTACAATCGGGACGATTTCAAAACGAGAATTAGAGTCGCTCATGCAGCGCGATATCCGTTTTGCCGGAGAAATCTTGCGCTGGACATCGATGATGCGTAAGCACTCCGAAATGAAAGTGCGCGACTTATTGTTGTACGGAAAACCTGGTGCATTGGCTTCGACGTTGCTTCGAATGGCCGCAATGCATGGAGTGGAGGAAGAAGATGCAATCGTGATTCCTCGTCATCCGTCTGACGGAGAACTCGGACAGTTGATTGGTGCACCGCGTGAGACGGTGAATCGGTTGATCAGTCAGTGGCGAAAAGAAGGGGTCATCAGCACAACAACGAAATCAATCATCATTCGCGATGTCGACTTTTTAAAAGAGCTGTGCCATTGCGAAGGCTGTCCGGCAGGAATATGTCGTTTATAAACCGCCCCATGTGGAGGCGGTTTTTTTGTGGATTGGTTTTATGCAAATGTGAACTTTATGTGTTGAAACTACGCAAAATTGATGTGATTGTCACTTTTGGAGTGATAAATATCACATATTATCGCCTAAGCGATTGCATACAATAAAGGTGGAAAAACAAGCGAAAGGGGTCTTACACGTGGAACATAAAGATGGGCAAGAACCGAATTTAAAAGGAACGTTCACATCGGTCATGATCGTGGCGGGTGTCATCATCGCCATGTGGTCATCAGTCTTTTACTTATTCGTCACTCGATAAGAATTCAGGGGGGAGGGTCTCATTATGCATATTCATAAACTAGAAAAATATTGGCTTACATTCGGCATCATTCTACTCGCAGTCTTCCTGACTGTTCTCGGGGTATCCGCATTCGCGGCAGGTAATCAACCCGCATCGGATGCAGACTTGATTGACCCGGCAAAAGTAAATCAGACGGCTCCGTTCGACAAACCAGGACTTCATCAAATTGGTGAAAATGAATACGAGCTCGTCATGATTGCACAAGCGTTTACGTTCACACCAGGGAATGTTGAAATCCCAAAAGGGGCAAAAGTGACGTTCCTTGTGACATCACCTGACGTCGTCCACGGATTTCAGTTGACGGGTACACCGGTCAACATGATGATTGTTCCGGGACATATCAACTCGTTGACATACACATTCGAGGAAGCTGGCGAATTTTTAATCTTATGTAACGAATATTGTGGTACAGGGCATCACATGATGTCGACTAAAATCAAGGTGGTGGAATAAATGAATGACGTATCATCTAAACTGAAGCAATGGGAGATGGAACGCGGCGTACCGGTTCCGAGTATCGGAGCCAAAGAGGCACGTCTTGCCTACGGACACGTTCTCGTATCCGTTCTCGCCATCTTGATTGGGGCGCTAGCTGGATTGACTCAGACGTTGATTCGGACGGGTGTCATTCCTGAAATCTTTGGATACTACCAACTTCTGACTGCGCACGGGATCATGCTCGGAATCGTCTTTACGACGATGTTCATTATCGGTCTTTTATATGCGTTACTCGCGAAATCGTTCGGTCGCTTTGAATCATTCCCGACGCGTGTCGCGTGGCTCGGTTTTTGGACGATGATCATCGGTGCTGTCATGGTAACCGTCATGATTTTGGCCAATAAAGGAACGGTCTTATATACGTTTTATGCGCCGCTCATGGCAGATCCGCTCTTCTATGTCGGACTCGTGTTATTTGTAGTCGGGACATGGTTGTCGTCATTCGCGATGTTCCGCATGTATGCGGATTACAAGCGTGACAACCCTGGTGTTCATCCACCACTTCCGGCTTATATGAGTATCATGACGATGCTTCTTTGGGACATTGCGACACTTGGTGTCGCAGCCACGATTTTATTCCAGCTCCTTCCGCTCTCGTTAGGATGGACGGATACAGTCGGAATCGAGTTATCTCGTACATTGTTCTGGTACTTCGGTCACCCGCTCGTTTATTTCTGGCTCATGCCGGCATACATCGTGTGGTATACGGTCGTACCGAAAGTGATCGGTGGGAAAATCTTCTCGGATGCGTTGGCGCGGATGGCGTTCTTGCTGTTCTTACTCTTCTCATTCCCGGTCGGTTTCCACCATCAGTTGACAGAGCCAGGGATTGAACCGTTCTGGAAGTTCGTTCAAGTCATCTTGACGTTCTTGGTCGTCATCCCTTCATTCATGACTGCATTCTCGCTCTTTGCGACGTTTGAACTTCGTGGACGTGCGCTCGGCGCGAAAGGGCTGTTCGGTTGGGTGAAGAAAATGCCGTATGGCGATGTTCGCTTCCTTGCTCCTTTCGTTGGGATGTTGTTCTTCATCCCGGCCGGTGCAGGTGGAATCATCAACGCTTCGCACCAATTGAACGCGATGGTCCACAATACGCTTTGGGTCACAGGACACTTCCACATCACAGTCGGAACTGCCGTCGCCTTAACCTTCTTCGGAACAGCGTACTGGCTCGTCCCAGTCCTACGCGGTCGCACGTTGACGAAGGCGATGAACAAGCTTGGATTGATTCAAGCAGGAACATGGGCGTTCGGTATGGCGATCATGTCCTATGCAATGCATATCTCAGGATTGAACGGGAACCCACGTCGTACGGGTCCGGCAACTTATTTCTCAGATGCATTGACGCGTGAGTGGATCCCATATCATGTCATGATGGCAATCGGGGGAACGATTTTGTTCATCTCCGTGCTCATCTTTGTCTACTCGATGTTCAACTTGTCATTCCTCGCTCCAAAAGGCGAAGAGGAATTCCCGCTCGCCGAGACAGAAGAGGCGGCGATGGATACACCGCGCTATTTCGAAAACTGGAAATTGTGGATTACTGTGACGTTCGTCTTAATCGCATTTGCATACACCGTTCCAATCTGGCACTTGATTGAGAGTGCGCCTCCAGGAGCGCGTGGTTGGGTACTCTGGTAAACTGAAGTCAGCTCATTCGTGAGCTGACTTCTTTTGTGTGAGGAGGAACGATATGGACATAGTAGACGTCATCCGTGCGGCGAGTTCGATGCACTCAGAGAATCGACCGTTTGTCGTGGCGATTGATGGACTGAGCGGAGCGGGCAAGACGACGCTCGTTTCATATTTGAACAATGACCCTAGCATTTACGTTCTTCACATCGATGACTATATCGTCGAACGTGACAGACGCTATCAGACCGGACAGCTTGAATCGACTGAGTATTACGCACTTCAATGGGACGTGTCACGCTTAGAACGTGAACTGTTTCGTCCATTGAGGAATGGGATAACGGTATTGACGTTACCTCGTTACGTGTATGAACGAGATGTCATCGCAGAAGAGATCGTGGACATATCATGCGCACATACAGTTGTCGTAGAAGGGATTTTTCTACAACGTCCGGAATGGCGTTCTTATTTCGACTATGTGATTTATCTCGACTGTCCCCGAAAAGTTCGGTACGAGCGAGTACTGAACCGGGATACATACCTCGGCGATCCAACAGCACGGCTTGAAAAATACAAGCGTAGGTATTGGCCCGGGGAAGATTTGTATCTTCAGCACGTCGACCCGAAAAGAGGAGCAGACATCGTGCTCTGACTGAACGTTTCAACATCTGACGTACGTGTCAGATGTTTTTTGTTTGGAGAAAATTTGAAAAAATGATTGACGTCTTAGTGTATTACGCTAATAATACAGTTAGAAAGTGTATTAACCATGTCATACACTTAGAAAGGTGATGAACATGCAATTCAATACGAGGGCACCAGTTTACCTACAAGTCGTCGACTACTTCAAGAAGAAGATGGCACTCGGTGAACTGAAAGCTGGGGATGAAATGCCATCCCGGCGAGAACTAGCGAACGATTTAAAAATTAATCCGAACACCGTTCAAAAAGCGTTCAAGGAAATGGAGGACCAACAATTGATTACGACGGAACGAAATCGACCGAGTCGCGTGACGACAGATGACGTCATCCTCAAACACATTCGCTCTGAGATTGTAGACGATGCGGTCGCGGTATTTGTGGAAGCGATTCAAGAACTCGACGTCTCGGTGGACGAGCTGGTCGAGAAGATTAAACGACAGTACAAGGAGGGGACGTACGATGATCGAAGTGTTGGGAGTTAAGAAACGCTATCGCCGAAAGCAAGTCATTGAAGACGTTTCGTTCACAGCAAACAAAGGGGAGATCACGTGCCTGATTGGGCTGAACGGAACGGGGAAATCGACGTTATTGAAAGGCATCATGGGATTGACACCTTTCGATAAAGGTTCGGTATTGATTGATGGAAAACCGATCGATTTGAATCGTGTCGCCTTTGTCGCCGACCATGCGATGTTCCCGATTCATTTCACGATTGAACAATGTGAGGCGTTTATGAAAGATTTCTATCCGACATTTGATTCGGCATTATTTGCTCGTCTCGTCGAAGATTTTAAATTGTTCCCGGAAGACAAGTTGAGCGAGTTATCGAAAGGGACGCTCGCCAAAGCGAACCTTGCGCTCGGGATTGCCCAAGACCCGGATTATCTATTGCTCGATGAGCCGTTCTCAGGAATCGATGTCTTTTCGAAAGAACAGATTGTTGAACTGTTTTCTAGTGAAATCATGGAGAACCGGGGTGTCCTCATCACGACACATGAAATTGAGGATATCGAGTACTTGATCGATAAGGCGGTCATGTTGAATAACGGACGCATCGTTCGTGAGTTTGATGTCGAGGATGTCCGTTTCATTCACGGGAAGTCCATCGTCGATGTGATGAGAGAGGAGTACGGGGCATGAATTTATTGAAACTCTTGAGTTGGGAAGTCGAGCGAGTCACGAAACCATTTTTGATACTTGTTGCAGGGCTTCTCGTCGTCCAGTTCGGATGGCTCGGTTACTTTTTATGGGACGAGACGAATTTTTATGAACAGTTGCGACGTACAGGAGATGCAGACTATCCATTGATGTTTGTCAGTTACTTGAACGGGACTGCATATCTTTTATCCCTCGGGATCGCCGTCGCTGCCGTGTTACTGTACAGCGTATGGATCTGGTATCGCGATTTTCAAGGACGAGGGACATTCATGCTACGCCTCTTGACGATGCCACAAAAACGGATGGTCATCTTTTTCGCTAAACTTGGCACCATTTTAATGATGACATTAGGACTATTTGCCATTGAGTGGATTGCCCTTAAATTGCAGTACATAGCGTTCACGAGTTGGTTCGATGACAAGATGATTCCGACTCAAGGATCATTTGAACAAGCACTGTCGTATCAGGGAATATTGTCTCTGATGTATCCTTCTTCGCTCATCAACTTTATCATCCATCAAGTATTGATTGTCGTGGTCGTGCTGTTTATCTTCACATTTGTGTTGATTGAACGGAGTTTCTGGCAGCGGACGATCTGGTCACCGGTACTTAGCTTGTCAATTCTAGTTGTCATCTTTACTATTCCCATTTTAGGCTACGCGTTCTTGTCGAATCGACTAATTTATGATGAGACGATTGTGTATGTCGGTGTGGTATTGATGGCATGGACCGGTGTGACGATTTGGCTCGGAAAACGCTTTTTACAGACGAAATTGAATGTGTGAGGTGAAAAGATGAAACGAATGTGGAATGTGGCCGCGCTCGGTGCGGTCATCGTGATTGGACTTGGGACGTTTGCTGTAGATGCGACAGAACCGAAAGCAGAATGGGCGTTAGACATCAGTTCGAATCCATCTGTGTGGGAAGATGCAGTGGTAGGGGTCAGTTATAGCACAGAGAACGATATTGAACAGCGGTTTGAAGTGACGACGGATGAGAGTCACATCACGTCAAACTTGAATTATATTGCTGAGGGACTGCGATATCGTGAACGTTTGAATGAGGGAGAACGTGCGATTCATCGACAAATGAACGGAATGACGTATGCGGAATCGATTCGAACAGAAGACGGATATATTGGGGTTGGTCAGGATGGGATGAAAGAGCTCATCATGTTTAAACAAGAAGATGGAGAAAAGTTATCGACATTTTCATTCGATGCCAGTGATTCAAAAATATACGACATCGTGAACGGGGTATGGTCAGGCGTATTTCTAAATGATGGTCAGTTAAACTTAATCTATCGAGATGGATATGACGGTGGCGAAGACGTAAAAACGATGCTCGCCACGTTCAATCAAGCGATGAATGAGGTGACCGTCAAAGAGTTGAGTATGGATAAAGGATTTATCACCCATGTCATCAATACGAATCGACTTTACAATACCGATGTACCCTCTCAAGTGACAGAAACACGGTACATCCCAGTCGGCGTCAGCTCGTACGAAGTGATCCGAGAAGGGGAAGAAGAAATCAATGTTGAGAATCCGAATCCAGGACTCTTCGCTTACGACACAAAAATGGGTAAAGTTGTTCAATTAGCAGAAGACCAAGGCTTTTGGGATTATACAGTGTCGGACCACAATCTTTTCGCATTAAATGAGGACGGCGAGGAAGTCGTTATCGACTTGAACACTGGAAAGCAGATGACTCGTAAAGTTCTCGATTCGGTGGATGATGCCTTCTATTCGAATGGTCGCCTGTACCAAACGCGCCAGGCGAAAGACGGTGTCGTCATCGATGTGTACGAGGATGGGAAACAAATCTCAAGTGCGGCGATCACGCCTGAAAATGAAGACGCACGTGATATGCTCAAACAGATTAACGTATATGTCAGATAAAAAAATAAGCAAAGGGCCGCGGCCCTTTGCTTATTTTGATGGTTTCGGTATGATGACGCCTTCTTCTAAATCCAGCAACAAGTCAATCAGTTCCGCACAGAACTCCGGGAACTGCTCCAAAAAGGCACCGGGACCGACTTCATCTGTAAAGTCGATATACAAATCGGCGACATTCCCAGACATCTTCGCAGGTAAGGCGAGAAACGCCGAACCGAAACGCCAACTGCCTCGGATATCGAGTAACTTCCCGAGGACGAGGTCGCCGGTCTCACGTTCTTCTGGTAACTGAACAGCGTACGTCTCTTTTGACTCCCAGTCTTTCAACTGACCGTCCTCCGTGACTTCAAAGATGCTACAACGCGGGACGGCTAGTCCACGGAGTGCGTGATAGAGGGCAGGGGACATGTCGCCCTTATGGTCGGCCAAGTAGCGGCCATGTGGCGTCATTCCATCCTCATCCGTTTCAAAGAATACGGCCCAATCGATGAAGAGGTCACGGAAGAGTTCGGCATCTTTTAAATGCCATGTCCCTTCCGAGGCGATCTCTTGAATATAGTTCGTCCACTGTGTGCTTCGCGCGAGAGCCGCTTGCTCATACAACTTTTTCAGTTCGGCAAGCAATTCGGACTCTTCGACGAGCAAAGGGAAGGGAATTACTTTCCGGTCTTTTTTCATCGGCGCGGTCCTCGCTTGTTCGCAGGACGTTTGACGACAGGAGGCTTCTCCTCAATCCGTTTCTCAATCACGTCACCGCGATAGATTTCGAGCTCTTTCAACTCGACACCGAGTTGACGCGCGAACGATTTCAAGTGCGGCAGGTCATCCGTCGTCACGAGGGAAAGGACAGTGCCTCCCGCGTTACCACGAGCGGTACGGCCAGAACGGTGAATGAAGTCATCAATGGATTCCGGTAAATCGAAATGGACGACGTGCGTCACGTCTTCAATATCGAGACCGCGTGCAGCAAGACCGGTCGTGATGAGGAGCGGGTATTCGCCTTTACGGAATTCGCGGAGCGTCTCGACGCGTTCGCGCTTCCCTTTTAAGCTGTCGAGCATCCGGTAGTTCACTTTCAACTTTTCAAGTTCTCCGCGAAGCGGTGGCAAGAACGAGCGGTTGTTGATGAAGGCGAGTGCCTTCACACCGTCGACGTGTGAAAGACGACGAAGAAGTTCCGGTTTATACCGGCGTGTCGTCAACAGATAGCCGTACGTCACTTGATCACTGACAGCACGTTCGATTTTGATATGTGCCGGCTCGTTCATGAATGGTGACGCCCACTCTTGGAGTGAATCGGTGAGTGTTGCCGAGACGAGTGCAAGTTGACGCTCATGCGCAGTATGCTTGATGATGCGCTCTGCCGCCTCTGTCAAACCGCTGTCGATGATTTGGTCGGCCTCATCTAAAATGACGGTATGTGTCTCGTGGAGCTTCAGTTTTTTCTTGTCGATCAACTCGACGAGACGACCTGGTGTCCCAACGATCAAATGTGGCTTCTTCTTGATTCGGTCGATTTGACGTTTCAATTCGACACCACCGATGAACGAACCGATGCGGACGTCGCCTTTTTCGGTGAAACGTTGTGCGACTTGTTGAATCTGCATGACAAGTTCACGGGTCGGGGCGACGACAACGACTTGGATGCGGTCATTCGACGGATCAATCTTTTCAATGGCTGGAAGGAGATAGGCGAGTGTCTTACCCGTTCCGGTCGGTGCCTCGATTGTCACGTCTTTTCCATCTAATAGTAGGGGAAACGCTTCTTTTTGGACCGGCATCGGTTCATTGAAGCCCATCCGATCCCACGTTTCGTTAATAAAAGGTTTTGTAAAATTCATATTCGGTCTCCTTATCTTTAGGCAAAAACAAAGGAAGCGACAGCGCTCCCTCGTCAAATATAGCGAACATGCTCCTGACCATCTTCCATGGAAGAACGTAACGTCTGTGTATACGTCTGACCGTCTTCGATGAGCTGGATGTGGGCGTCTGCACCTTCTGCTGTCAATTCAACTTTCTCAATCGTGAATCCTTGATAAACGCGATACTGTAACTCGGCCGTCATGTTCTCGAACGGTTTCAGTTCCGGATGTGTCGTAATGACATGGATTGGACGCGACAAAAGTGCGGCGAGTAGCTGGTCGCGATAATCGATAAAATCTTCGTTC
Organism: Exiguobacterium sp. AT1b; assembly: GCF_000023045.1. Taxonomy (GTDB): domain Bacteria; phylum Bacillota; class Bacilli; order Exiguobacteriales; family Exiguobacteriaceae; genus Exiguobacterium. The sequence goes on from NC_012673.1 coordinate 2,303,383, forward strand.
TCGATGTCATCGTCGAAGCGGATCCAAAACCCTCCGTCTTCAAATTCTGTGATAAATCCGTCACGCTTTTCGCCGGCCTCATCGACCTTTAATGAGATGCGATCGCCAACCTGAAAGGCATGATTTGCTGTTAATGGTTCATACGTCATGAGTAGAACCCCTTCCTCTTATACAATGTTCTGCTTTCATTGTGTCTGATACGACACAAAAATTCAAGTTCTAACCGAGTGATGTGAGATTAATCACCTTAAAAACTGTATAGTTCGTCACAGAACAATCAAATTAGTACAGATGATAGGTAAACCTTATCTAATTGGGAATCATCTGTTTCAAACTATATAAACTAGCGGATATAACAGTTTGTAAAACGCTTTCAAAAACGGCTGTTTCATCACGTTCATAAGATTGTTACAAGTTTCACAAGAATGTAAAACATATTGTTCACGTTTTCACGTACACTCACAGTATAGATAACACGCAGTTACTTTCGAGAATGAGGAGTGAATCAACATGGCAACCGAAATCAAATCCGCATGGTCAGGTTTTATCCCTGGTCAGTGGACGAATGAAGTGAATGTCAGTGAATTTATCCGTTTGAACCGTCATGAGTACACAGGAGACGATACGTTTTTAGCAGGTCCGACTGAAGCGACAAACGTTCTTTGGAATCGTGTGATGGAACTAACAAAAGAAGAGCGTGAACGTGGAGGCGTCTGGGACGTCGATCAACACACACCATCGACAATTGTGTCGCATGGACCAGGTTACTTAAACAAAGAGTTAGAGAAAGTCGTTGGCGTTCAGACGGATGAGCCGTTCAAACGTTCGATTCACCCGAATGGCGGCATCCGTATGGTCGATGCGGCACTCGAATCATATGGTTTCGAGCCAGACGAAGAAATCACAAAAATTTACTCAGAGATTCGTAAAACACATAACCAAGGTGTCTTCGATGCCTATACACCAGAAATGCGGGCCGCTCGTAAATCAGGAATCATTACAGGGCTTCCCGATGCATACGGTCGCGGACGCATCATCGGTGACTACCGTCGTGTCGCCCTTTATGGAATCGACTTCTTGATGGCAGAACGCAAAAAAGACTTGGCAAAACGTGGCGGTTTCTTATCTGAATCGGACATCCGTGACCGCGAAGAACTATCGGAACAACTTCGTGCCCTCCAAGAACTTAAACAACTCGGAGCCGCTTATGGATTTGACCTCGGTCGTCCTGCGGAAAATACGCAAGAAGCATATCAATGGGTATACTTGGCGTATCTTGCTGCCATCAAAGAACAAAACGGTGCCGCAATGTCACTCGGTCGCGTCTCGACATTCCTTGATGTGTACGCCGAACGTGACCTTGAAGCTGGTCGCTTAACAGAATCGGACGTCCAAGAAATCGTTGACCACTTCATCATGAAACTTCGAATCGTCAAATTCTTACGGACACCGGACTATAACGAGTTATTCTCTGGTGACCCGACTTGGGTGACGGAATCAATCGGTGGGATGAGTCAAGATGGTCGCTCGAACGTCACGAAGAGCTCATTCCGGTTCTTACATTCACTCACGAACCTCGGACCAGCTCCAGAACCAAACTTGACGGTCCTTTGGTCGACGAAACTTCCAGAAGGCTTCAAACAATACTGTGCGAAAATGTCGATTGAAACGTCGGCTATTCAATATGAGAACGATGACTTGATGATGCCACAATTCGGTGATGACTACGGTATCGCATGTTGTGTGTCACCGATGAAGATCGGGAAACAAATGCAGTTCTTCGGCGCGCGTGCCAACATGGCGAAAGCCCTTCTTTATAGCATGAACGGCGGACGTGATGAGAAGAGCGGCGCTCAAATCGCTCCAGTTTGGGAAATGAACACAGAAGACGTGCTTACGTACGAAAAAGTGTATGCCGACTTTGACCGTACGCTCGACTGGTTGGCGGAGCTATACGTGAATACACTTAACGTCATTCACTTCATGCACGATAAATATGCGTACGAACGAATCGAAATGGCGCTTCACGATCCTGAAATCTTACGGACGATGGCTTGTGGGATCGCGGGTCTCTCGGTAACGGCAGATAGTCTTTCAGCAATCAAATATGCAAACGTCAAACCCGTCCGGAATGAAGAAGGAATCATCGTCGACTTCGAAACAGAAGGAGACTTCCCGAAATTCGGAAACAATGATGACCGTGTCGATGCAATCGCCGTCGAACTCGTCGAATCATTCATGGAGAAAGTGCGGAAGCATAAAACATACCGTGACGCGCTTCACACACAATCGGTTCTCACGATCACATCAAACGTCGTTTACGGTAAGAAAACAGGAAATACGCCAGACGGTCGTCGTGCGGGTGAACCATTTGCTCCAGGTGCAAACCCAATGCATGGACGGGACACAAAAGGTGCGGCTGCATCGCTCTCATCTGTTGCGAAACTTCCATTCGAACACGCACAAGACGGAATCTCTTACACGTTCTCAATCGTACCGAAAGCACTCGGAAAAGAAGAAATCGCACGCGAACTCAACTTGGCGGCGCTTCTCGATGGATACATGAGTGGAGAGCACAAAGGACATCACTTGAACGTCAACGTCTTTAACCGCGAGACGCTTCTCGACGCAATGGAACATCCAGAAGAATATCCGCAACTCACAATCCGCGTATCAGGATATGCGGTCAACTTCATCAAGTTGACACGTGAGCAACAGATCGACGTCATCAACCGTACGTTCCACGGTTCGTTGTAAGTAAAGGCTTAGCGGCCTTCCACGGAGGGCCGCTCATTCGTTAGGAGGTCATTTCGATGACAATGGGATATGTACATTCGGTCGAATCATTCGGAACAGTTGACGGCCCAGGGATTCGCTTCATCGTCTTTTTACAAGGTTGTGCCTTGCGTTGTTTATACTGCCATAATGCGGACACGTGGGATTTCAAAAAGAATAACCACCGCTCGGCTGAAGACGTCATTCAAGAGGCGCTCAGTTACCGTCCGTTCATGGAAGCATCGAAGGGGGGCATCACTATTTCTGGTGGTGACCCACTCGCGCAACCTGAATTTTTAGAGGCGCTACTGCGTGAAGCGAAAAAGCATGGGCTTCATACGACACTTGATACGTCGGGTGCGCTCCGACCTCCTAATTTGGATGCGATTTTAGATCACACCGACCTTGTCTTGCTCGATATCAAGCATATCGACGACGACATGTGTAAGAAGTTGACGGGACGTAGCAATGCCAACACGCTCGCGCTTGCCGAACACCTTTCCGAGCGCGGAACGAAAATGTGGATTCGCCACGTCCTTGTACCTGGATGGACGCTTGAGGAAGGTGCGCTTCGTCGCACCGCTGCGTTCATTCAAAAGTTAGACCATGTCGAGAAAGTCGAGATTTTGCCGTACCATGAGATGGGCGTCTACAAATGGGAGGCGCTCGGGCTCGATTATCCGCTTAAAGGCACGAAGCCCCCGACATCCGATGAAGTCGAATGGGCGGAAGGAATCTTGCAGGGAACTGTATAAAACAAGCGCAGACCGATGTGGTCTGCGCTTGTTTGACGTTATACTCGTTTTTTCTTCTTTTCTAAGACGCGGGCATGTTCTGCCTGTTTCTTCTCCATATAGAGAAGTTCCCGCTCTAGTTTGACGTAGCTGGCATAGCGTTTCGCATCTAGCGTACCGCTCGAGAGCGCCTCTTGGACGGCACAGCCCGGTTCTTTCTGATGTGAGCAGTCGCGGAAGCGGCATGTCTCGGCAAGTGCTTCGATATCACGAAACGTCTCATCGAGATGCTCGCTTCCTTCCCATAGTCCGAATTCTCGCATCCCTGGTGTGTCGATGACGTATAAGTCATCGATCCGGAACAGTTCGCGGTGTGTCGTCGTATGTTTTCCGCGCTCGTCCTGCGCCCGGACGGCTTGCGTGACGGCAAGTGTCTCGTGGGCGAGGGCGTTCGTCAGCGTAGATTTTCCGACGCCGGACGAACCGACGAAGGCGATCGTGCTCTCACTCGGCAATGCGTGACGAAGTTCAGCCACACCTTCTCCCGTCACAGCACTGACGGGGAATACTTGAATTCCGGGTGCGTTCACTTGAATGTCTTCGAGCAATGTGTCGACGGAGTCGACTTGATCGGTTTTCGTCAAGACGATGATCGGGATTGCCCCGGTGTCCCAAGCGGCTAGCGTATAGCGCTCTAGGCGACGAATGTTGAAGTCGTGTCCACATGCCATCGTAATCAAGACGTAGTCGACGTTCGCGCAGATCAGTTGTTCACGTGTCTCGTTGCCGGCGGCCGCTCGTGATAAAACGGTCCGACGTTCAAGGAGATGGTGAATCGTCCCTTGACCATGTTCGCGAACTTGAATCGTGACATAATCGCCGATGACCGGGTAATCCCGCTCGCTCGTCGCGGCGTGTCGAAATTTTCCGGAAACCCCGCACGTATAGACGTTGTCTCCGACAGATACCGTATAAAGATGTTGGAACTGTGCCGTGACACGTCCCGTTTCAGTTTGTTGATTCAATTAGAATCCTCCCTTTAATGATGGAGGACGACAGCCCTCCGATTCGCTGACATTTGGTTACGTGCATGCATCATGTTGCTCATAAAACATCATCCTTTCGTTGTTCGATAGCATTAGTGTACCACAGTTATTGGAAACGGTAACATCTCAGTCTAAAGACCGAGGCGAAACAAGCCTTCCGCTCGTCGACCTATGTCAAATAACGTATTATGATAAGAGTGTACTTAACAAGGAGGGATGACAGATGAATCACCAAGTGAAAAAGGTGTTGTTCATCGTGGCCGCGATCGCTCTAGTGCTCGTGTTGATCGGTTCTTTACCGAATATGATCTTATTCGGATTAGGAGCGCTCTTGACGCTTTGGGCTGGAGTCCGTTTTCAGGCTGTGATACACATCGGTGCTAAAGTTGGTTTCGGGATCCTTGCCGTCATTGGGATTGGGACGATGCTCTCAAACATTTGGGCACTCGTCGGAATCATTGTCGCGTGGTTGTTGTTTAAAGGGTATATGATGTATACAGGTGAAAAACGCGACCCGGATGTCGAGATTTTAAATGCCGACGGAACGCGTGCTAGCCGTAGCAGCTTCCAACAGTTCGATCAAGTGTGGCAAAAATTTGTTAATCGTCGTTGAGATTTCATAAGGAGGATTCACCATGAAGACACCGTTTGATCAGTTTCGTGAATTAGCGAATGAATTGACGAAAGAAATTTCGAAAGAAGTGAAGAAATACCAGGATAAAGAGATGCCACGTTCAAGTGGAGAAGCGGAATTGAACCGTCATATCCGTGGAGCGGAGAAGGAAGCGTTGTCGGTTGAACGACTCGTGGAACGTCAACGTACATTGCTTGCAGAACTTGCTGAAAAACGTGATGATGCCAAGAAGATGGCAGATAAACGATATGAGCAGACAGAACTGGCGAAACAAGCCGGGGAAGAAAAGTTGGCAGAACGTGCGGCACTCGAATCCAAACACTACGGGGAACAGTACCGTTACTTTGAAGGATTGATTGACGAGGGTGAGCGCGAGTTGGATACATTAGAGCGTCGTGCGCTCGAGATGAAACTCAAACTCGATGAGATGCAAAATAAACGTTATGAGTTTGCGATGCGCGAAAACCTAGACTTGTTAAAAGGGGCACTCGACCAAATCTTTGGTCAAAATACGTCTCAGTCTCATCCGTTCACTGAGGAAGACAAGAAAGAACAACCTGTTGAAGAGAAGCAAGACACACAGGAAGATGAAGATGATTTTGAAGCAAAATTGAAAGAACTGGAGCGTCGCTTTAAACAAGAGTGAGGTGACGGTTCGGCGATGACCTGAACAAGGTCATCGCTTTCTTTGCTTCATACATATGAACAGAAAGGGGGAATGGACATGGAACGTTGGAACACACGTCAAATCATTGGATTTATGATTATCTTATTTTCAGTCGGACTCTTCATCGATATCGTGACGGGTGGCAATAGCGTCTTATTCAGCATGATCCTCCCGCTGCTTCTCCTTTATATCGGGCGACGGTTCAGTCGTCGTGGCAAGCAGTCTGCTAGCTATATTTTTTACGCAATCGGAGGAATCCTCTTGATTGGCTTGATTTTCTCATCTGCGGCATTCGGATTCGTGCTCTCCGGACTTCTCCTGTTATTCGGCTATCGACTCTATAAGAATCGACCGGTCGAATCGAAAATCCGGACACCCCTTCGTCAAGAACAAGCCTTCTCATTTGGGATGAAAGAGTCAGGGCACTATGTGTTACGGGATACGAATGAGTTCTTTTTACTACGGGATGTCGAGATGGATTTGTCACAAGCCATCATTCCGGAAGGAGAGACGTTCTTATTACTCAATGGACTCGCAGGAGATATTCGAATCCTCATTCCTGCGGGGTATGACTATTCGATTGACGCATCGATCGGGTTCGGTAAAGTGCAGGTCGATGACTCGAACTATTCGCCGGTGTTCAATCGTCGCTTCTATACAGCGTCTGATGATTATGTCCAGGCCACGCGAAAAGTCCGGATTCATATCGTGCTCATGAGCGGAAGTGTCGAGGTGATGACGGTATGAAAAAAGATTCTTATCCACGAACGGTCGTCTGGCATCAACTGTTTAGTAGCCTGTTGACGGCTTTCTTGATTACAGTAGCGTTTCTCATAGGTGACTCGACTTCATTGAGCGATTTATTTTCGCGTGAAGAAGGGTTGCCTTTCGGTGTGTCCATCCTGGTGATTGCCGTCTTGATCGGAAGTATCTTTGGCGTCGGTTCGTATTTTTATTTGCGCCGAGACTTTCGAGAAGTCGCCAATGCCCTTTGGAAACTGGAGAACCAAAAAGACATCACTTTCCGCCCGATGTCCCCATACCGAGATACACTCGAACGAATCGTCCGCGTATCGAAACAGCGCCAAGAGATGGTCGAGATGGCGAAGCGAGTCGGTGAGCGTCCGGTCAGTGTGGAAGAGGCGCGGAGTGAGGCCGTCGTCGAAGAAAGACGTCGCGTCGCACGAGAACTTCATGATTCGGTGAGTCAACAGCTCTATGCCATCTCGATGATGACGACAGCGGTCAAACAGACGATGCAGACGAAACCAGATCTCGCGAGTAAACAAATGGAACAAGTCGAGCTCATGGCGCAGACCGCACAGGCAGAGATGCGTTCGTTGCTGTTACAACTTCGGCCGGTCGAACTAGAAGGCATGACACTAAAGACGGGAATTGAACGCTTGTTAGAAGAACTGTCTCGTAAACAATCGACCGAGCTCGTCTGGCGTTTAGAGGAAGTGAAGCTCTCCCGGCACACTGAAAATGAACTGTTTCGGATTGTTCAGGAAGCGATTAGTAACACGTTACGACACGCCAAAGCGACTCGTTTAGAAATCGAGATGCGAACGGTGCAACAGACGGTCATCTTAAAGATTAACGATGACGGAATCGGATTTAATGTGGACGATACACAAGTCGCCTCATATGGATTACAATCGATAAGAGAGCGTACGGCAGAAGTCGGTGGAACGTTGCGATTGGTCAGTGTGCCGAATGTCGGGACACAAATTGAAGTACGTGTGAAACAACAAGTGGAGGGGTAATGATGATTCGAGTTGTATTAATTGATGATCATGAAATGGTTCGGGCGGGCGTATCTGCCTTTTTATCGACACAACCGGACATCGAAGTCGTCGGCGAAGCATCGGACGGAGCAACGGGAGCCGAGCTTGCGATTGCGGAGAAGCCGGACGTTGTCCTTATGGACTTGGTGATGGAGCCCGTTGACGGAGTCGAATCGACGAAACGAATTAAAGCAAGTTGGAAAGAAGCGAAGATTTTGGTCGTGACGAGTTTCTTGGATGATGAGAAAGTGTATCCCGTCATCGAAGCCGGTGCGATGAGCTATGTCCTCAAGACAGCAAACGCCAATGAAATCGCAGATGCGATTCGTCAAACCGCTGCCGGCAATCCGGTCATGGCCGCCCAGGTAACAGGAAAGATGCTCGAACGACTGCGTCATCCGGAAATGACACTTCATGAGAGTCTCACTGCCCGTGAACGAGAAATCTTGCAACTGATGGCGGAAGGCAAGTCGAATCAAGTGATTGCGGACGAATTGTTCATCTCACTCAAAACAGTGAAGACACACGTGTCGAACATCTTGACGAAGCTTGACGTCTATGACCGGACCCAGGCAGTCGTCTATGCGTTCCAACATAACTTGGTCAGTAAAGGATGAACCGTCTCCCTGTGATTGAAACGGAGCGCCTCCGACTGCGACCTCTCCAAATGGAGGACGGTCCGCACGTATTCGCCATCTTTTCAGATGAACACGTGCTACGCCACTACGGAATGGAGCCACATCGGACGTTAGAAGAAACGGAACAGATGCTCACCCATATGCTCGCACAAATCGAAACAGGTGCGATCATCCGTTTTGCCATCGAGCATCGCGAATCAAAAGCGTTAATCGGGACAATCGGGTTTCACAATCGGGCACCGTCGCATCGGCGTGCCGAGATCGGTTATGAACTCAAACCGGAGTATTGGCGTTCGGGTTATGCGACCGAAGCCCTTCACGCGGCGCTTCAGTTTGCCGTGACGTGTGAAATCGAACGGGTCGGTGCCATCGTCTATGTCGAGAATCTTGCATCCCAACGCATGTTGGAGAAGAATGGATTCTTTCAAGAAGGTCGACTACATAACTATATGCGTCAGCGTGGACAATCTCATGATGTGTATGTCTATAGCTATATGACCCATCAGTCAGTCTGAGCACACCGTTTCTACGGTGTGCTTTTTTCGTTTGTAAGAGAAATAAAATGGGAACCAACTAGAAGTGAGTCAATCAAAGGAGGATGATGAGATGAAAGCAGCATATATCGAACAGTATGGCGGATCGGATGAGTTTAAAGTAGGGGAACTTGAACAACCGGCAATCGGTGCAGATGACGTATTAATTGAAGTTCATGCCGCAAGCGTCAATCCGGTCGATTGGAAGCTCCGTGAAGGATACTTGAAAGAAATGCTCCATTACGAGATGCCGCTCGTTATCGGGTGGGATGTATCGGGTGTCATCAAAGAAGTTGGGGCGAATGTGACCGAATTGAAGGTTGGAGATGAAGTGTTTAGCCGACCAGAAATCGCGCGCCAAGGCACATATGCCGAGTACGTCGCAGTCGATTCCCATCTTGTCGTCAAAAAACCAGCTTCGCTTAGTTTTGAGGAGGCCGCTTCACTGCCGCTCGTCGCGCATACGGCATGGCAAGTCATGTTCGAAGTAATGGATGCCAAACCGGGTGATCGAATCTTCATCGGAGCCGGTTCAGGTGGTGTCGGAACGGTAGCCATCCAGCTCGCGAAAGCACACGGTTTGTATGTCGTCACATCGACAAGCACGCCGAACGTAGATTGGGTCAAAAAACTTGGAGCCGACGAGGTCATCGACTATAAACAACAAGACCCGGCAGATACTGTCCGCGATATTGATTTCGTATTCGATACGATGGGGGGCGACGGGCAGAGCAAACTCTACCAAATGCTTAAAGAGAATGGGATGCTCGTCTCCATCTCCACACCACCGAATGAAGAGGAAGCCAAACAGGCGAAGGCCCGTGCCGAGTACGTCTTCATGCAACCGACAGGGGAGCGTTTGAAAAAAATTGCGGAAGCTGTTGAAAAAGGCGAACTGAAACCTGTGATTGACCGGGTCTTTGATTTAGAAGACACGAAACTTGCTCATGACTATGGAGAAGAAGGGCATGCCAAAGGCAAAATCGTCATTCGAGTGAAATGATAAAAAAGAGGTGGATTTCCGGAACACGCTCTGGAAATCCACCTCTTTTTATTAAATTTGATAGGCTACCTTATGTGGAGGTCAGCCTTTTTTCTGTGCTTGTATTTGTTCATCGATTTCTGATAGGTAGGTCCAACGTTCTATCTTCGCATCGAGTGTTTCTTTCAGTTCTGCAATCGTCGCATACAACTCATTGACTTTACCAAGGTCACTGCCCGCTGATGCAAGCGTCGCTTCCTGCGCTTCAATCTGTTCTTCAAGTGCGGCGATGTCTTCTTCGATCGTGTCCCATTCCTTCTGTTCTTTGAAGGTGAATTTCACGACTTCCGACTTCACGCGTTCCTTTTTCTCTTTAGGTTCTTTCTCTTTCTTCACTTGACGAACCTCTTCTTGACGCATGGCCAAATAGTCACTATATTCTGCGTGATACACCTGGATGACCCCATCTTCGAAAGCGATCAACTGTCCGGCGATCCGGTCTAAGAAATAGCGGTCGTGACTGACGGCGATGACTGTACCTGGGAAGGACTCCAAATAGTCTTCTAAAACAGACAACGTTTCCGTGTCCAAATCGTTCGTCGGTTCATCAAGGAATAAGACGTTCGGTTCATCCATGAGAATTCGAAGCAGGACGAGACGCCGTTTTTCGCCACCAGATAGCTTCGCAATTGGTTTATATTGCGCGTCCGGTGAGAAAAGGAAACGTTCGAGCATTTGCCCCGCCGTGATGACCTCGCCGTCCGGCGTGTGGATGACTTTGGCGATGCGTTCAATCTCATCGATGACCCGTCGTGACTCGTCTTCAAATTCGACTTGTTGTCCGTAGTAGCCTAAATGAACGGTTTCTCCGTGCACAATCGTACCGTTTGTCGGTTCTAGGCGCTTGGCGAGCAAGTTCATGAGCGTTGATTTCCCACTCCCGTTCGGGCCGACGATCCCGTAGCGTTCACGGCGACCGAAAATCCAATTGAACTGCCGAATGAGAAGCGAGTCATCGTATCCGAAATATAAATCTTCGACTTCGATGACCTTTTTACCAAGTCGACGAGATCCGACCGAGACGTCGAGCGTCTCGTCTTCCGCTAAGCTCTCTTGATGTTTCAAGTCTTCGACACGTTGAATGCGTGCCTTTTGTTTCGTTGTCCGGGCTTTCGCGCCACGACGCAACCAAGCGAGTTCGCGACGTAATATATTTTGTCGTTTCTGTTCCATCGATTGTGCCCGAGCTTTTCGCTCGGCACGCTTCTCGAGAAAGAGTTCATAGTTCCCGTTATAGAAGTAACTCGTTCCATCCGCAATCTCCAAAATGTGATTCGTGACACGATTCAAGAAATAGCGGTCGTGGGTGATGAGCAGGATCGCTCCCCGGTAATCGGCAAGCATCGTTTCGAGCCATGCGATTGTATCGGCATCCAGTTCGTTCGTCGGCTCATCTAAAAGGAGCAAGTCCGCTTCATCGAGTAACGCTGCGGCGAGCGCGACTCGCTTTTGTTGCCCCCCAGACAAGGCGTTCACATCGATTGACACGTCAGGAAGACCGAGCCGGTTTAAAATCGACTTCAGTTTTGCTTCCGTTTCCCAAGCGTCTGCGGCATCGACGGCCTGTTGGGCTTTCATAAAGCGTTCAAGTAATTGCTCACTTGTCGGGTCCGCTTCGAGTTCTTGTCGGGCGCGCTCGAACTGTTTCAACGCTTGAACGGACGGAGTGTCACTCGTGAACAAAGCGTCTAGAATCGTTTGTCCTTCGTCGAATTGAACCGTTTGAGTCAAGTAGCGAATCCGATAATCGTTCGGATGTTGCATCGTGCCTCGATCTGCTGTCTCGGTACCGGCGATGATTTTCATGAACGTCGATTTCCCCGAACCGTTCACGCCGATAATCCCGATACGGTCTCCGGGATGGATCGTCATCGTCACATCATCAAATAAGACTTTGTCGGCAAACTCTTTATGAATGCCTTCAATCATTAATAAACTCATGCGTTCTCTCCTTCAAGCTGTTGACGAATGGCCGCCTCGACCGTCGCTGCGATTTCCTTGTTCGGCAAATCGGCCGGATCAATCGCAGGTAAGAATGTGACATCGACCGTTGCCGGGGTGATTCGATTTTTGGCTTCTAACAATTTATAACTGCCTTGAATCGCGACTGGAACAATCTTCGCACCACTTGATGTGGCGAGCGTCAAACTTCCAGCTTTAAACTCCTTCATCGGTCCACCTTTTGAGCGTGTGCCTTCTGGGAAGACAATCATTGATTGGCCGGATTGAATCGTTTCGACACCGGAACGAATGGCTTGAATCGATTGCCGACGGTCACTCCGGTCGATGAAGATACACCCCATCAATTCCATCCAACGTGGGATAATCGGGAATTTTTGAACCTCGATTTTCGAGATAAACGCTTTCGGTCGTTTCGTGGCGGTCAACATAATCGGGACGTCGAAGTTTCCTTGGTGGTTCGACACGTAGACAACGGGTTCATCCGGAATCTGGTCTTGACCATGTACACGGACGTTTGCACCCGCAATCTTTAGTAGAAACTGTGCCCATTTATAAGCGATATCTTGTACGTAACGGTAACGTTTCGGTGTTTCGATTTTTTTCGCCTTCTGTAAAAACGGGACGGTGATTGGTAATACGGCAAAAAATGAGAAAAACCATACAGCTGTTCGAATCATTCTATTCTCTCCTCTCATGATGACAACAAGAAAGAGTCTTCTTCTCTTGACGAGAATCCGACCCTTCGGCATGAATCCTTATTCCCAAAAGCGAGAATCGCTCTCTTCTTCCTCTTCTTCGAGCTCGAACGTAATGCGTTTATTCACAGGATCGACGACGAAATAGGCGCCGTCTTGCTCGATACTTTTGATTTGCATGGCCTGATCACTTCCGATTTCGAGAGTGAGACGGATTCGGTTGTCATCATCGACAAGCAAAATGCCGTCCTCTTTTAACCAGAGCTCCATGACAGGTGAATAACGAAGTAGCCATTCATTCGATAACGGGATTTCATTCATACGGTTGTGTGCCTCCTGCGATTATAAATCCATTGTACGATGTCTGTTCCTACATAGGATACCAAATGTGGCGAGGGAAGACGAGCGTTATGTAGAGCGTTTTCGAGTCGTAGAGTGCATTCTGTCCACGACGCGTTTGATTCGTTTCTGGTTCCGTCTTTCTACAAAATACTCGTTTGCCTGCATGAAGAGTTGTTTGAAGGAAGAGAGTCCCATGGCAATCAGGACGGCGAATAGAAATGTCCCGATTGGATCTTTGTACAATTCAGTCTGGAACAAGAAAGCAAGTCCTACGATCGATAAAATGGTCGTGAGAAAATAAAAAATCATAGCGGAGTCTCCTTTTCTTAAGGGTATGAAAGAAAAAGGCATGGTCTTTTAATCGTATTCGACTTTTTGAAGGAAAATCCTGTTATGTATTCCAAAGAAAAAACGCCTTCAGTTGGCTGAATGGCGTTTACTCTTGGGTCATGTAAGTCGAAGATGACGAAACGTTCGTATCGACACCGTTTGAGAAAATAAAACTGAGTGATGCGAGCAATGCGAAAAAGGCGACAAGTAATCCTTTTGTAAAACGTTTTGCAAAAGAACGAGACTGTATATCAAACATTTATTATCCCCCGATCAATCCTAAATGAAACCTTATCTATACTGGACACTTCCTATATAATAACGTTTTCAAAAAAAGGATACTAGCAGAAAAAAAGGCGTTCACAAAATTGTCACAAAATTTTAATAAATCATGTGAGTTCATTAAACAATCGCCATTTCAACTGTCTCAAAACACGTTCACATTTTCGACACATTTATTCAAAATGTTGAAAGAGAACATGATATGATTAGGAACGTGTGTAGATAGGTATACTGACAGTAATAGCTTAGAAAAGGATGTGGGTGTAATGGCATTGCGCGCAGGAGAAGTAGTAGATTTAGTCGCGGAACGTTCTGCTGATTTTGGAGTATTCATTAGTAACGGCCGCGAAGAGGTGCTCCTTCACCGTAAAGAACAGACAGAAGAAGTGACGATCGGTCAAACGGTTCGCGTCTTCTTATATCATGATTCAGAAGGACGTCTCGCATCAACGATGACGATTCCTACCGTTTCATTTGATGAGTATGAATGGTTTGAGGTAACCGGCGTCCGGTACAACACAGGGGTCTTCGTAAATATCGGAATTCAAAAGGACGTTCTCGTTTCAATGGATGACTTACCGGAGAACCGGTCGTATTGGCCGCAGACAGGCGATCAATTGTGCATTCGCTTGAAGTATGACCAAAAAGGACGTTTGCTTGGGGACCCTGCACCATATGCGTTCTTGAACTTGTTGGCACGACCGTCGAAAGAAGAATGGAATAACCAGGACGTGCAGGCCATCGTCGTCAATAAACGTGAAGTGGGCGTCAACGTATGGGTCGAAGGCGAATCACTCGGTTTCTTGCATGAGGCAGAGATGACGCGTTGGCCACGTCTCGGAGAACAGTTGACCGTTCGTGTGACGCAGGTCAAACAAGATGGTACGGTCCTCGTTTCGATGAAGCCACGTGCGTACGAGGCGATTGATGGTGATGCGGCGAGCATACTCTCGTATATTGAAGAACGTGGTGGCCAAATGCCATACGGTGATAAGACATCACCTGACATCATCGACCGTGAATTCGGGATGAGTAAAGCGGCATTTAAACGAGCGCTTGGAAAACTGTTGAAAGAGAAGCAAGTTGAAAAGCTCGACAACGGCTACAAATTGAAATAAGATAACTCATGTTCGGGTGACATGAAAAAGTTTGAAAATGTATTTCTTTCATTTTAGGAAGAAATACGTTATAGTTAATAAAGTTGACTATGAGGAAACATTGAGAAAACGTCTGTAGATCTGTCAAACTGAACTCAGACGTTTTTTGTATGAACAAAGGAGAATATAATTTGACAAAATTTCAAGACTTACAATTAAGTGAAGCATTAGTAAAAGGTGTACACAAAATGGGCTTCGAGGAAGCTACACCGATCCAAGCTGAGACAATTCCTGTCGCACTCACGGGAGTGGACGTATTAGGACAAGCACAAACAGGTACAGGGAAAACAGCAGCTTTCGGTATTCCGACAATTGAGCGAATCGATTCAAAGGCGCGTCAAGTCCAAGCACTCGTTCTTGCACCGACACGTGAACTTGCGATTCAAGTTGCAGAAGAATTAAACAAAATCGGTGAAACGAAACGCGTATACGCACTTCCAGTATACGGTGGTCAACAAATTGACCGTCAGATCCGTGGTTTGAAAAAGAACCCGCAAATCGTCGTAGCGACACCAGGACGTCTCATGGACCACATGAAGCGTAAGACAATCAAACTCGATGACATTCAAACAGTCATCTTGGATGAAGCGGATGAAATGCTCAACATGGGCTTCGTTGAAGATATCGAAACGATTTTGGCTGGTCTTCCTGAAGAGCGCCAAACGCTTCTATTCTCAGCGACAATGCCACCACAAATCAAAAAGATTGCTGAGCGCTTCATGAAGTCGCCGACAATCATCAAAGTCAAAGCGAAAGAAATGACAGTTGAGAACATCAACCAGCAATTCCTCGAATTGCGTGAAGGTCAAAAATTCGATACACTTTGCCGTTTGATTGACATCGATTCACCAGAACTCAGCATCATCTTCGCTCGTACGAAGAAACGTGTAGATGAAGTGACAGAGGCACTCATCAAACGCGGATACACTGCAGACGGTCTTCACGGAGACTTGACGCAATCAAAACGTGACCAAGTCATTCGTCGTTTCAAAAACGGAACAATCGATATCTTGGTAGCGACTGACGTTGCGGCACGTGGACTTGATATTTCAGGTGTCACACACGTTTACAACTTCGATGTACCACAAGACCCAGAAAGCTACGTACACCGCATCGGTCGTACAGGTCGCGCTGGTAAGACTGGTACAGCCCTCACGTTCATCACGCCACGTGAATTTGGACAAGTGAAGGCAATCGAGCGTGTGACGAACAAGAAGATGAACCGTCGTCACGTACCGACAATCGCGGAAGTTCTTGAAGGAAACCAAAAGCAAGCAGCTGAAGAGTTGATCGAACGCGTTCAAGCGGGCGACTTCAAAGCTTACACGCAACTTGCGACAGAGCTTCTTGAAGAGTACGAGGCAGTTGAAATTCTCGCTGCTGCCCTTCGTGGATTGACGAAAGAGCCAGATTCAACACCTGTTGAAATCTCGTACGCTGAACCAGTTCGTGTAAAACGCCAAGGTGGTCGTGGTGGCGATCGCGGTGGATACCGTGGTCGTAACGACCGTCGTGGCGGTGGCGGTGGCCGTGGTGGCGATCGTCGTGGTGGACGCGGTGGCGAACGTCGTGATGGACGCAGTGGAGACCGTAAAGGATCATTCCGTGGTGACGATCGTCGTCGCTCGGATGACCGTGGTCCACGCCGTCCGCGTGACTAATCATCGTGAAATGCCGCATTTCCTTAAGTGGATTTGCGGCATTTTTTATTGTGTCGTGCTACACTAGTTGAGTAGAGATAGAAGGATGAGGTGTCAACGGATGGTGGAATTAAGTTTCGGTCTCCTTGTGTTGCTTGGTTGTGTAATCGCACTCAAACCAATCGTGTCAAAGACAGACCGTCCTAATTTTCGTTATATCCCCGTGGCGACATTGTTATTTGGAGCGATGATTTTTTTAGTGTTAGCCATTGGAGTAGGCGGAAAGATGGGCATTGCATATGGCGTGGTGAGTATCGCCTATTTTATTGCTTGTTTCGGTGCCTATATGTATGTACACACGCGAACGAGCTGATTGTAGCTCGTTTTCGCATTTAACGAAGAGGTGATGAATTGTGGATGCGGTAGAAGTGATGGTCCATCCTGAAGAAGTGATGGTGACGTATGAACCAATCCTTGGGGCGGCGACGTTTCAAGTGGAAGGATATATGGTACATGGACGATTCCGAGGTGAATCATTGACACCGTTTTTTTATGATGATGACGTTCCCCTCGAGTATCAATTAGACATCGCCCAACGAATGGAGCAACTCGCGGCAGCACAACTTCGTGACGCCAAACCATTCGTCACGTTCAGATGCCGGTCGGAATGGATTCTCGAAGAAGGGGGAGAGGCCTTTTTAGCCCCGCTACGTGAACTCAATTTTCCGTTACACCGTATTTATGTGACCTTACAAGGAACAGACTTGGTCGACGTCCCGCGACTGTCCCGCGTCATTCAATATTATCGGTCCTATGGATTGAAAATTGCATTAGACTTTGCCGAATCCACGAGTATCGAAGACATCATGACGCTTGCGCCAGAATTATTGCTCGTCGACCTTGGCACGATGATTGAGAAAAAGACGTTGTCGGTCACCTATCCGAACTTGCTTCAGACGATGGAGTATATCGCTTCGAAGCTCGGTGCCCCGCTTCTTTACAAATCCATCGACCACATCGGACAGCTTCGTTACGCGTGGCAGCACGGTGGTCGCTATTACATGGGTGGTCTACTTGGCTTGGAAGATGAGGTCCCTCAACGAGAAATCAAAGGAATGGGTGTGTTGGCACAAGAAGTGCCTTCCTTCTTTTTACATGACCAGAAACGATTGAATCGCTTGTACGAGCTTGAATTTGAATTACATCGCCGGATTGGAGAACTTGTTCAATCTGGAAAGTGGTCGAGAGACAAGAAAGACGAGTGGATTCAATTCATCGCCCCAAAACTGGAAGAGGTGTTTGTTCGTTATTATATAACGGATAAGACAGGTTTCCAGACGAGTGCGAACGTCTACTGCGTGAATGGAGAATGGCGTGTCGATAATACGTATCGGGGCTATAACTGGAGTTTCCGACCGTATTTCATTCAGACGATGGCGGCGATGGATGTTAGAGGGCGAGGCTATTTGTCGGGAGACTATCGTGATTTCAGTTCGAATGAAGTGACGCGAACGTTCAGCTATCCGTTACCGGACGGCATGTTCTTATTTGCCGACATCTCTGAAGAATATTTATATCAAAATCGATTATTGGATTGAAAGGAAGATGGACGATGCTAGATTATGATTACGATGCATTGCGCGAAATCGGGCGAATCGTCGCACTTGCGCGAGATGAAATGGCGAAAGCCGTCAAGCCCGGTATGACGACAAAAGAATTAGATGCGATCGGGCAACGTATTTTAGAAGAAGAAGGTGCAGCTTCTGCACCGATTACGATGTACGAATTTCCAGGTTACACATGTATCTCGCTCAATGACGTTGCTGCCCATGGTATTCCGGGAGATGAAGTCATTCAAGAAGGAGATATCGTCAATGTCGACGTCTCCGCTGTGAAGGATGGGTATTATGCCGATACGGGACGCACTGTGATTGCGGGAGCGGCGAAGTCACCCCAGCACGAACGTTTGGTCGAAGTATCCTTGACTTCATTGGAAGCTGGTCTCAGCAAAGTTAAAGCGGGCGTGAAAGTCAATCAGATTGGGAAAGCGATTTACGCCGACGCGAGAAAGAATGGATTCACAGTCATCCGGAACTTGGCCGGACACGGTCTCGGTCGGACATTGCACGGGGAGCCGGAAACGATCTCGAACTATTATAGTCGTGAAGAAAATCAACTCTTGAAAGCCGGGCAAGTGATTGCTGTTGAGACGTTCATCTCGACAAAGGATGAAATCGTCTATCAATCGGAAGAGGATGGTTGGACACTCTTCACTCCGAACAAGAGTCTTGTTTCGCAGTTCGAGCATACAGTTGTTGTCACAGAAGATGGATATGAAGTGTTAACGGGATCGTTCCGTTAACGTAAAAAGGTGTGGTTCTCGTGAACCGCACCTTTTTTCATGTTTGCAATGTAATCACTTCTTCGCGTAACCGTTCAATCACATTCCAATCTGGTTGTACGGAATCCGGAAGCGTCAACTTTCCATTCTCCACTTCAAGCGGGATATCGAGTAAATCTTGCTCGAAATAAGCGCTCGTACCCGACATGTCCGCAGGGAAGCTCGCGCCACTTAACGAAGCAAACAAGAGCGTATGATATCTTCCGATACCGGATTCATACATCCCACCGACCCAGTATGGCGTTCCGTGTTTTCGAATGTGGAACGCCTCGCTAAGCCCACCGACACGTGCGGGTTTAATGTTGACAATCTTCCCCGCGCCGAGCTGTGCCATCGTTTCCACGTCGTCATAAGACGTGATCGATTCGTCGAGACAAATGGGGGTCGTGAGTTTTGCTTGGAGAGCCGCTGATTTTGTGAATTGTCGGCTCGGGTACGGTTGTTCGATCATCAATAACCGATAGGTGTCGAGTTGTTCGAACCATTCCATCGGTTGATCGGACGCGCTTCCGTTTAAATCAATCATGAGGGGCGCATCAGGGAAGACCGCGCGAATCTCACGTAGGGCAGGAAGCAGTTCATTAGGCGATGCCTTTAATTTAATGCGTTCGAATCCGTCAGCTAATGCCGTTTCAATGGATTTCATCGTCTGATTCAGCAACCCGATCCCGATTGTTCGTCCACAAGAGACGGAATCTCCGGCGCTAATGAATGACTTGAGTGATTTGTTCGCACGCGTCGCTTCAATTTCCCAAAGCGCACTTTCCCACATCGCCTTTGCCATGCGCTGACCGATGATAGATGAGACCAAGTTCGGAAACACGTCCGTCGTGACCGTCATCCCTTTCAGTAAATTGAGAATCAATTTGGACGTATCAATCATCGATTGGGTCGTTTCTTCCGTGTACCAAGGGGTCTCAAAAGCAGCACCTTCTCCGTATCCGACAACACCGTCTACGGTCTCTAGACGAAGGATGAGCGTTCTTCGGACAGATAAGACGGCGTGTGCCGTCACGATCGGGTGTTTAAAAGTCAAAGGGACGATGGAAAGGTCAGCACGTTTGATCATGGCAGTAGCTCCTTTAAGCGATGGCGCATTAATTTTCCGTTCGCGTTTCGTGGTAAATTCGGTGCGTGGTGGATGGCGATCGGGTGCTTATATTTAGCCAACTGTGAATCGAGAACTTCCTGCATCTCGGCTGGGTCATAGGAGCCGACGACGAAGGCGATTGGGACTTCTCCCCAAGTCGGATGTGATTGTTTCGTGACGCCGACGTCTTGGACACCGGTACAGCGTAACATGGCAGCTTCGATTTCAGCCGGATAAACATTTTCACCACCAGACAGAATAAGGTCGGTTCGGCGATCGTGTACATATAAATAGCCATCCCTCATCGTGCCGAGGTCACCCGTTCGCCAATAACCATCGGGTGTCCAAGCATCTGATTCAGGTTGTTCGAAGTATCCTTTCGTCACAGTTGGTCCCTTTACTTCAATCTCTCCGTCTGAATTAATTCGAATTCTTGTTGGGGCGATTGCCTGCCCACTCGAACCGATATGTGAGAGCGCTTCGCTCGGAAGTAACGTCGCGACCTGAGAGCACGTCTCGGTCATCCCGTATGTCTGAGCAATGGGTAACTGCCGTCGTTCTGCTTCTTCTAGTAATGAGCGTGGGACGGGTCCACCTCCGACGAGTAACGTGCGAAGATGATGTTTCTTCAGGCCGGCATCGAGCAATCGTTGCAGCATAATTGAGACGAGTGACAGTTGGGTGATGCCTTCTGTTTCGATGACGTGAAGGGTTCGATCGACATCAAATCGCGGCTCGACATAGAGCGTCGAACCGATGATGGCACTCCGATACACTTGGGAGAGTCCGCTCATATGAAAGAGCGGGGTCACCGCGAGCATCCGGTCTGATGGACGATAGTCTAAATGCGCTTCAGCGGCACGGGCGCTAGCGAGGTGATTCCCGTACGTCTGTTGCACTGCTTTGGCTCGACCGGTCGTACCGGACGTGAACATGAGCGACATGGTTTCATCTTCTTTCCACTCATGGGGCGCGTTGAAACATGAAGTGGCCCGATCTGTGATCAGAAGTTGGGTGACGGACAAATCGATTTCTGCGTCGACGAGGAGGAGGTCCACTTTTGCTGTTTGTAACTGAGTGCGCACTTCTTCTTCGGTCAGCCGTGTGTTCAACGGCACAAGCACTTTTCCGAGCAGATGCACCGCATGGACGGCGATGACATAGTCTTTGCTGTTTTTAGCGAATATGCCAATCCGTTCGGCAGTTGGCGTCTGTTCATGGATGAACTGGGCGAGTTGAAGGCTTTCCGTGCGTAGCATTGCCCATGTCAATCGATCGTCAGCTGTCACAAGGGCGATATGTGACGCTTGCTGTTTCTGAATCCATTCATACATAGCGGTCACCTCCAAAAAAAGAGTAGCGAAATCGCTACTCTCTCAACAATTAAGGGAAACGTGGGAATTGACCGAAGTCAGGGTCACGTTTTTCTTTGAACGCATCGCGTCCTTCTTTTGCTTCATCTGTCGTGTAGTAGAGAAGCGTTGCGTCTCCAGCGAGTTGCTGAAGTCCGGCAAGACCATCTGTATCTGCGTTCATTGCTGCTTTCAAGAAGCGAAGCGCTGTAGGTGAGTGTTGTAAGATTTCTTGGCACCACTTGATCGTTTCTGCTTCGAGTTGATCGAGTGGGACGACCGTGTTGACGAGTCCCATGTCGAGTGCTTCTTGTGCATCGTATTGACGGCAAAGGTACCAGATTTCACGAGCTTTCTTATGGCCGATGATGCGTGCCAAGTATCCAGAACCGTATCCTGCATCGAACGAACCGACTTTAGGACCTGTTTGTCCGAAGCGAGCGTTGTCCGCTGCAATCGTCAAGTCACAGACGACGTGAAGGACGTGTCCTCCGCCGATTGCGAAACCTGCGACCATGGCAATGACCGGTTTTGGAATGACGCGAATCAAGCGCTGAAGGTCGAGGACGTTCAAGCGTGGGATTTCATCTTCCCCGACGTAGCCACCATGTCCGCGAACTTTTTGGTCTCCACCTGAACAGAATGCCTTTTCGCCTTCACCTGTCAAGATGATGACGCCGACTTCTTTATCGTCGCGCGCGCGAGCAAATGCATCAATCAATTCGTTGACCGTCAACGGACGGAATGCATTGCGCACTTCGGGACGGTTGATGGTGATTTTGGCAATCCCGTTCCACGTTTCATATTTAATGTCTTCATACGTCCGGACCGATGTCCAGTTCGCTACTGATTCCATTTTAAATACCCCCTAAAATCAATTTCTTTATTATTGTACCAAACTCTGATGCATTCTCGATATGAGGAGCATGCCCTGCGTTTGAAATTTCATAGATTTTAATATCTGGACGCTCTTCCTGCATGTGTTTTGCGATGGCTTTGAACTTGAGATCGTCTGTCCCGACAATCAAATCGGTGCGGGGGAGACGCTGCAATGTGCCCCATAACGACGGCATATGTCCCGTACCGATTGACCGCAAACTGTTTGCGAGGGCATTTGGGTGTTGGGCAAGCCGATCTTTTCGGAGTGAACGTTTCATGTCTTCCGTCTGTCGCCAAAGGGGAAGGTTCTCCCAACGATTGACGAATGCAGCGATGCCCTCGGTTTCAATCAATTGAGCCAATTCTGCATCTTGGCGCCGGCGTGCGGCTCTTTCTTTAGAAGTGAGCAGACCTGGGGTCGTGCTGATCCCGATGACATGTTCGACGCGCTCGTCGCATGCGGCGAGTGTCAATGCGATTCTCCCACCGAGTGAATAACCGACGACTGTCCAAGGTCGGTCGTCCGTATCCAGTAAGCGGGACAAATCTTTAACTTGTTGACTCATTGTCGAACGATTGACTGAAGGGTGCTCCGTTGCGCCATGTTGGAGGAGTGACGGTGACACAAGACGAATCGGTAATGCAGGAAGCGAATCGACCCAATGGGCGTTTCCGGTGAATCCGTGTAAACATAACACCGGTTTTCCCTCACCGCGATGAATCACTTCATAACGTACGCCACGTAAATCGATGTTCATGATTCGTTCTCCGTAATGAGACGACTGCAGACCGATTGAGTCCACCCCCGATGGATCATCACATTCTCCTCACGATTCGATGGGAATTCGATTAAATGAATGCCATCTTCAATCGCTTCTTGAATTTCATCCGGTCGTTCGATTAGACGATACGTTAAGCCATAGGTGTCAGCGAATCCGCGGATATTTAAATCAAGCGGTGTTCCGAATAAATCTTCGAACAACTGTGTGTCGACAGCAGCCTGCGGGAGGAAGGAGAAAATTCCTCCACCATTATTGTTTGCAATCACAACGGAAAACTTCCCGGGATGATGCTTTAACAGTTGCAAGGCATTGCTATCGTGATAGAACGCCAAATCACCGATCAATAGAGCGCCGTGAGACGTATCATAACTGCTTCCGAGTGCAGTAGATAACACACCATCAATCCCGTTTGCGCCTCGATTGGCGAGAACGTGGATGTTCGTGCCAGCAGACAGTGATATATCTACATCTCGAATCGGCATGCTATTACTGACGAATAGAAGCTCGATTGATGTATCGAGCAATCGTTTCGTCAATTCTACCTCACCTTGAAGTGACGATTTTGCAGACTCGGCAATCTCTTCAAAAAAGCGTAAACGCTCAAGATACCGAGGTTCGTTTGCCGATGCGATGAGCGGTAGAAAATCGAGTGCGTCGCCGTAACAAATCGTGGCACGGCTACTTGGGTCGCGATAAGATCCCGGTTCATCGATGACGAGTTGGTCCGCCATGGCCATCCATTGATTGAATCGTTTCGAAACAGGTGCAGCCCCGAAACGGACGAACACCTCGGGTAGCCAATCGGTCCGATGCTCACTTGCAAGCCACGTGTCATAGTTGGTCAAGACGCCGTCGAAACGTCGCATGCCACTTAGAGGATCGGCGAAAATCGGGATCTGTCGCTCGGAAGCATATTCAACGATGGATTTCTGCCAAGATGTCGGGGTGTAAGGTCCGACGACGAAGGCGAGTTGTTTGTGACTCGTCCGTTCTGAGAAAATGTCTTTGTCCGCCTGTGTCGGCCGGATACGCTGTCGTTCTGGCAAGACAGGGTCAGCCTTCAATATCTGTTTCAATGACTCGATGTCCGGAAGCAGAGGTTCTCGGAACGGCACATTCAAATGAACGGGTCCCATCGGTGCTTGCATCGACAGATTCGTGAAACGGGTAATCGTTTGTTGCATAAACGATAACGTCGCCTCCTCTGGAACGGGCAAATCAACGCTCGTCTTCACTTGTTCCCCGTAGAGGCGGACTTGATTGATCGCTTGTGGAGCCCCGACATTACGCAGTTCATGGGGACGATCGGTCGTCAGTACGACAAGTGGCAACTGCGATATAAACGCTTCCGTCACAGCCGAATAGTAGTTTGTGGCTGCCGTTCCACTTGTGCAAATCAATGCGACCGGGCGAACCGTTTCGGACGCACGGGTCAGTCCAAGAGCGAAAAATCCGGCAGATCGTTCATCGACGATGATGTGATGACGAATCTGAGGGTGAAGATATGCCGCTACAGCGAGCGGAGTCGAGCGGGACCCTGGGCTGATGACCACGTCTTTTACACCGGACGTAACAAGCCGATTTACCATGGATGCGACCCATTCGGTCAAAACCTTATTCATCTAGGGTGCCTCCTTGATTGTGTAAATCAAACTGCAAAGCTTGTTTGATTGGACTCATTTTCATTTCTGTTTCTTCGAGCTCTTGCTCAAGTGCAGAGTCTTTTACAATCCCACATCCAGCATACAATGCGACGAATTGGTGTTGAACGAGTGCGGAGCGAATCGCCACGACAAATTCGCCGTCGCCTTCATTGTCTACCCAACCAAACGGAGAACCGTACCATCCACGATCGAATCGCTCAATTTCACGAAGCAACCGGACCGATGTCCGCTTCGGTGAGCCGCCGAGTGCCGGCGTTGGGTGTAGCGATTCTGCAAGTGACAGCAAGGAAGCGTTCGTTTCGAGTGTCGCTTGAATTGGGGTGTGTAGATGGAACACCGAGCGATTGGCCAAAATTTGCGGTGTATCTCGTGTTTGAATCGGTGCAGTATAGGGCGTCAACGCCTGCTTAATGTCTTTCACGACAATTTGATGCTCTTCACGATTTTTTGAATCGTTTAAGAGTTTATCTTTCGCAAGATCGGCCTCGATCTCGGTCTTCGGACGCTTGATTGTCCCTGCGATGGCGGCCGTGTTCAGTCGCATGCCCTCTTTTTGAATCAAGCGCTCAGGAGTCGCCCCGAAGAACCCGATGTCACGTTTTGGCTGATATAAATAGATGTAACTGGATTCTTGATGATCCGCTAAATGCTTCAAACTTTTTGCGAAGGGGAATGCATCGTCGGAACGCTGATATATTTCTTCGCGGGCGATCACGATTTTTTCAACGCGTTCTTCTTCAATCAACTGTTTCGCCTGTTGGAAACTGGACTTGAAGTGATCAACTCCATCTTTCACTCTCGTATAAGATGGCGTCGCTTCTTCCGTCGGACGAAGTGAGCTGAACTGGGCCAACTGATCTGCCAATTGAATCAAATACTGTTCGACCGACTGCTTCGAAGAGACGAGGGTGGCGACTGTCAACGTGTGTCGGTCTTTATAGCGGCGGTATAAAAATTTTGGTACGACGAGTGATGCCTCCCCAAAGGCATCCCACATACTTTTTTGTGGTCGCATAAACGTGTCGAATGAAAAACCGGCGAACGCGTGGATCGTCGCATCGACATCTCGTCGGTGAAGACTCCAATCGTATTGAAGTCGCTGAAATCGTTCGGGTCCAGAAGCGCTCAAGACGAGTGCGTCTCCGCAACCGAGCATTTCGAGTGTTCGGTCTGGTGTCATGAAATAATAGTGGGACGTATCGGTGTTCTGGATGATTTGAAAAGCATCGAACGCCGAGATTTCCCATGTGTATGATGCGAGGACAGGCCGTTGCCAAGCTCGCGCCCGTTTATGGGCCTGCTCAATTCGCTGTTTTATATGTGTTTGAGTATCTGGCATAAAAGAAAAGCCTCCTCAATCCGATAGAATTCTCACTCTTTAGTGTATCATGAGTTCGCAATCCACCTGCCTATGAAATGCTCGGGAAATGATCAAGAATCGAGGATAATGGGCTGGCGTTGACAGATTTTTTCATCGAGACGTAAACTAACGAAGGGAGGGAACGAAATGAAACAGAAATCGAAAGGGGCATATTGGCGAATGATTCGCCCGCATACCCTGACCGCAAGCTTTATTCCGGTCTTGCTCGGGACGTTCATCGTCCTCGATCAAACCGAACTCAAATGGGGACTTTTTCTCGCCATGCTCGTGGCATCGGTCCTTATTCAAATCGCGACGAACTTATTTAACGAGTATTATGACTACAAGCGTGGTCTTGATCATGAGGGGTCTATCGGGATTGGGGGCTCCATCGTCCGTGACGGATTTACACCACAGCAAGTACTAGCGATTGCACTTGGCATGTATACGGTCGCAGCACTACTCGGGCTCTACATTGCGGCATCTACAAGCTGGCATTTGCTTTGGATTGGCGCGCTGTCTATGCTTGTCGGCTACCTATATACCGGAGGACCGCTCCCGATTGCTTATACGCCGTTCGGTGAAATTGTCGCGGGGTTATTCATGGGATATGTCATCATCGGGATTGCCGGCTTTATCCAAATCAATACGGTGACGACGGAGTTGCTACTCGTGTCGTTCCCGATGGCCTTGTTGATCGGAGCAATCTTACTTGCGAATAACATCCGTGATTTAGATAACGATAAAGAGAATGGCCGAAAAACGATCGCATGTCTAGTCGGTCATCGACGTGCGGTGTATGTATTGGCAGCGTTCTTTATCGCGGCATTAGTCGGCATCATCGTCGCTGTCATGTTTTATGGCGTCACTCCATGGGTCTTGCTGTCACTCTTAACGGTGCCGGTCATGATCCGGGCGATTCAACGATTTTGGCAAAAGGCAGAGCCAGCCGCATTGATGCCTGCAATGGCGATGACAGCGAAAGTGAACACGCTGTTCGGAGCATGGATGGTCATCGGACTCATCGTTTCAAGATTTGTGTTGTAAAAAAGAGGAGGCGTTAACGTGTCAGTCGTAAAAGAAATGCTTGAATTCAATAAACGTTTCGTAGAGGAAAAACAGTACGAACCGTTCGTATCTGATAAATTTCCAGATAAGAAAATCGTGATTTTGACGTGTATGGATACACGTTTGACGGAACTTTTACCTCAAGCGCTAGGACTTAAGAACGGAGACGCTAAAATCATTAAAAATGCGGGTGCAGTCTTGTCACACCCATTCGGTTCGGCCATGCGCTCCATTTTAGTCGCTCTTTATGCGCTAGGAGCAGAAGAAGTCGTCGTCGTCGGACATTACGATTGTGGAATGGCGGCGATTGAACCGACTGTCGTCATCGAAGAGATGGAGCGTCGTGGAATCGACCCTCAAACCTTGAAGACGCTAAAGTCGTCAGGGATGGATTTGGAGCAGTGGCTCCATGGTTTTGATTCGGTTGAAGAGAACGTCGTTCATTCTGTCAACCTGATTAACAATCATCCACTGTTGCCACCAGGAACAAATGTACACGGATTCGTGATCGACCCGGCGACGGGACGTCTTGATCCGATCGAAGCATAAGAAAGGAGCGCGTTCAGCTTGAACGTGCTCCTTTTGGGTTATCCGTACGTATTCGTCGGGATGTCGTCATAGTTATCTTCTTCTTGCTTTTGTTTCGCTTTCTTTTTGTTCTTTTTGAAGTCGCGTTCGTATTCCTGCTCGCTCGGTGTCTTAAAGAAACGCATCCATGTCGCGTTGATTTCAGATCCGATTAAAATGATCATCCCGGTTAATTGTAACCAGAGCAACGTGACGATGATTCCTCCGAGTGACCCGTAAGTCGAGTCATAACTTCCGAAGTTTGAAACGTATAGGCTGAAACCGAATGAGACGATTTGCCAACCGATGACACCGAAGATGGCACCAGGGATGGTACTTTTCCAAAAGACGTGCTGTTGTGGAGATACTTTATAAAAAATCGAAAGCGTCAAAATGAGGACAACCGTCGTAAGGACATATCGGAACACGTTGATCATCATTTCTTCGGCTCCGGTAATGTTGACGGGTAAATACTCAGTGACGAATGAAATGATTTGAGACCCGAACACGTTCGAGAGAATCAGCAGTAGCATCCCGATCCCAAGCAGAATCGTCAATCCGAGTGCCAATCCTTTTTTGACGAAAAAGTTACGTTCATTGTCTTCACCATAAGCATGAAGTGACGTCGTGATCAGACGGTCTACCCCTTTTGCGGCGGACCAAATGGCCAAAATCGCACCGAGTGACAAGAGACCGCCTCGTGGTTCGCCAATCGCCTCGAAAATTCCCGTTAAAAACCCGGAAGCAGCGGACCCGGGTGCCAAATCGTTCAATTGATTTTGAAACGAATCTTGTGAGACATCAAAAAAGGACAAGAGCGCCAAAATAAAGATGATTCCAGGAAAAATGGATAAAAACCAAAAGAATGCGAGGGTAGCCCCGTAGTCTTGAACATCATGCTCTTGAAATCGTCGAAATAACTCTTTCCCAAATGAAAGCCAATTCTTTTTTTCCTTCACTTCTGTCATTGCCATAATAAAACCCTCCTGACTCGATCGTTAAAAAACGTTTCCCGAATTCGGCAGGGTGTACACCTGATTACTCCTCCGATAAGGTCAAATCGTAAAAACGTTCCTCATGTGAGGCGAGTTTTTCAGCAAGTGAAGGTGGACGAACGGGGAGATGAGGGAGTGCAGACCGTTTGATCCACATCGGTGTATACGATCCGTTAGTCTGTTCTTCTTGAAACTCTTCACCTGTTCCGGTCCCGAATTCGCCACCTGTCATCTTCGCCCAATAATAAGGATTTAACTCGTTATTGAATGCGACGTAGGCAGCGACACCTTCTAGTTCCACGTGAACACCGAGTTCTTCAAATGCTTCACGTACGGCCGTCTCTTCTGTTGTGTGCCCATATTCGACTCCGCCACCTGGGAAAACGTAATAGAGGACGTTTTCTTTTTCGCGACGGATCAAAGCCACTTCATCTTGATCATTCATTAAAATAATCGCGCTTCTTAATTTCGTTCGAACCAATGAAATCGTTCCTTTCGTTCCTGTGATTTTGCACAAAACGCATCGACGATTCGCCGATGCGTTCTATTTATTCTTGCGTAGGTTGTTCTAATGATGCGTACATCTCTTGCGTCAATCCGTTCTCATGCGAAGCGATGACTTTTCCTGCGACACGCATACCTAATCGAAGCGCCTCTTCAATCGAGTGTTGTTTCATAAGTTCAGAAATGACAGCGGAGAAGAAGGAGTCACCAGCTCCCGTGGAGTCTGCGACTTTCACTTTCGTCGTCGGGACGTGACCTTGTTCGTTCGTACGAAGGTCGACATACACGGCACCAAGCTCACTCATTGTGACGATGGTGAGGGGGGCACCTTTCATGGCGAGTACTTCCGCGACACGAAGGGCATCGTCTACTGTGACGATCGACATGTCGGATAAAATTTCCGCTTCCTCACGACTGCAGATGAATCCTGTGAATCCTTGAAGCAAATGACGGTTTCGTTCGATGACGGATAGGTGGCCACAGACACCATAAAGCGGTAAATCCATTTCACGGCATAGTTCGATCGTCTCGTTCAAGACGTTGACCGATAAGTCTAAGTCGATGGCGACCGCGTCGCTCTCTTCGAAGACCGTATCGATTTGACGTAAAATCGCTTCTTCCATACGGGCTTCGTCCGGTTGCTTCGAAATAGATGTTTGAAGATCGCCGTTGTTGTCCATTACGGCGAGCCACATGCCCATACCATTATCGTCAAGCATGTCGACCCCGTCGACGTTTACATTCAAGCAACGTAATTCTTCGAGGACGCCGACACCGATTTGGTCGTTCGTGACGGTCGAGACGAAGCGGACATCGTTACCGAGCACACCTAAGTTTTGAGCAACGTTTCGACCTGTTCCGCCATTGGAGAAAGTGATGTCGCCGACATTCTTCGCATCTTTGTGGAGCGGTGCGAAGGAAGTCCCTTTAATATCGACAAACACCTTGCCGATGACTGCAATCGTATTCATATCTTGTACCACCTTTAGTCAATCTTTCGATCAGTTTCAGTCTGTAGACACATTGTTTCAATTATAACGAAATCGACATATTGTTTCAATCATCGATTCCATTTTGTCGAATAGATCACTCCCATGATGACGTGAGGAGTCGAAGACCGTTCAAAATAACCAAAATAGTAGAGCCTTCATGTCCGACGACCGCGAACGGCATGATGAGTAACTCAAAGATGTTCGTTGCGATCAGAACGAGGATCACACCGAGTGCAAAAACGACGTTCTGTAAGACGATGCGATTCAACTTACGTGATTGACGAATTGCGTCGCTCAATCGGACGAGGTCGTTTTTCATTAAGACGACATCTGCCGTTTCAAGTGCGGCATCCGTACCTTCGCCCATGGCAATCCCCACGTCGGCGGTCGCAAGGGCGGGGGCATCGTTGATTCCGTCGCCGATCATCCCGATTGTTCCATATTCCTCGCGTAACGTCTTGATTTGCGAAACCTTCTCTTCGGGCAAACATTCAGCAATATAGCGTGTCAATCCGGCTTCGTTCGCGATGGCGCGAGCGGTCGCCTCGTTGTCCCCGGTAATCATGATTGTCGCAATCCCTAAGTCGTTCAACCGCTGGATCGCTACTTTTGCCTCAGGGCGTAGTGTGTCACGTAAAGCATAGGCACCGATTGTACGTGACTCGTCACTGATGAAGACGAGGGTGTGACCAGCCTCTTTCAATCGTTCGACATCATGTTTAAAGAAATCACCGCTTCGGTCAGCGAACTTCTGTTTTCCGACCCGATACGTTGTCCCGTCAATCGTTGCTTCAATTCCAGAGCCTGTGATGTCTTTGAAGTGTGTCATTTCCCCAGTATGTTTTCCCGTATATGAGACGAGCGCTTCAGCAAGTGGATGCATCGAATGCTCTTCAATCAAACTGACGATCCGGTTGACGTCCTCTTCTTCTAATGAAGGTGAGATGAGCGCTTCTTGCACAATCGGTTTCCCAATTGTGAGTGTGCCGGTCTTGTCAAAGGCGATTGCTTTTAGACGTCCCATGTTCTCGATATGAGCACCGCCTTTAAAAAGAATCCCGTGTTTTGCAGAAGAGGCGATGGCAGCCAGCGCGGCCGGTGTGATGGCGGCGACGAGTGCGCAAGGGGAGGCGACAACGAGAAGGATCATGCCGCGATAGATGCTCGTTTCAAGAGACCATGACGTGAAGAACGGTCCGAGAATGATGATGGCCGCAACAGAGAAGAGCACGATTTGAACATAACGTCCTTCATATCGATCGATGAACTGTGCAGACGGTGATTTCTCTTCTTGTGCCTGTTGGACCATTTGAATGATCTTTTGGAACAGCGTTTCCGTCGCGAGTTTTGTCACTTCGATCGTCAATACTCCGTTCAAGTTGACGCTCGATCCGAACACGTCATCACCGACTTGACGATCAACAGGGACGGATTCGCCTGTGATAGCGGCTTCTTCTACGGATGCATTCCCTTTTACAATTTTTCCATCGACCGGAATGCGTTCACCAGGACGGACATAAATCCGATCTCCGACACGAAGGTCGTCGATATGAACGACCTCGAGTTCATCAGTGTCTGTTAGACGAGTCGCCTGTTCCGGCTGTAATTCCATTAACGATTCGAGAGCACGTTCATTTTTGTTCATCGTATACGTCTCGAGTGCCCCGGATAAAGCGAAGATGAAGATGAGGATTGCCCCTTCCATCCAGTACCCAATCGAAGCGGCACCGATGGCGGCGATAATCATGAGAAGCTCTACATTCAGCGATTTCGTCTCAATCGTATCCGAAATCCCTTCTTTCGCTTTTGCGTATCCTCCGATGAAGAAGGCGGATAAGTAAAGTGTGACATGAATCCAAGGCGCTCCGCCTTGTGTTTCGGCGATATAAGCGAGTACAATCAATACACCGCTAATGAGCGCCATGATCAATTCAATATGTTCGTACCAGCTAGCCCGTTTGAAAACGTGGCTTTTTTCGTGCGTGACCGATTGGACGTTCATCGATAATCCCTTCTTTCTAATTGAGAATAAATCTCGATTAAATGATAATGACTGATGATGATTATCATCTTCAATTGGCTTAAAATAAAGAATCTATAGAAGTTTCATCTGAATCCTTTATTTATAATTATTATTATCTAGGTTTATCTTAACACGCTTATCAGTGACTCACAAATAAAAAGATTAAGGAGTTTTTGTGTCATGCAAAATATATTTGAACGCCCTTGGACGGTGGCGTTATTGGCGATTTTCAATACGTTGTTATGGGGGAGTGCGTTCCCGTTCATCAAGTTGAGTTATGAGAAGCTTGATATCCAATCGAACGAGTATGGGCAACAACTATTGTTCGCGGGCGAGCGCTTTTTACTCGCGGGGATTCTATTGCTCATCATCAGTCAGACCGTTTTGAAACGATCTGTCCGATTGACCCGTGAAAAGGTTAAGGCTTATGCGCATCTCGGTTCGTTCTTGACGTTTCTACAATACTTGTTCTTCTATATCGGACTGTCCATTTCGACCGGTGTCCAAGGGTCGATCATTGCTGGTTCCACATCATTTTTCCAAATGGCCCTCGCTCATTTCCGATATGAAGACGACAAGTTGAATCGATTGAAGGGGTTTGCTTTAACGTTTGGTTTTTCTGGAATCGTCATCGCAAACTGGCCGGCGACCGGATCTGAAGTTGGTTTTGGGTTCGGAGAGATTTTACTCATCTTGGCGATGGTATCCGGAGCGTTCGGGAACTTGATAGCGAAGGATTACTCGAAGACATATGATGTTGCCCCGATGACGGCTTGGGCGATGGTGATTGGTTCTGTTGGGTTGCTGCTGATCGGCTATCTATTAGACCCGAATGGTGTTTCCATGCCGTACACCGGACAGACGATTGCGTTCCTGTTTTACTTGGCGATGTTGTCAGCGATCGGATTTACATTGTGGAACACGTTAATGAAATACAATCCGGTCAGTCGAATTTCACTCTATATCTTCTTAGTTCCCTTATTTGGAGTCATGTTGTCAGGGATTTTACTCGGTGAAACGATTCCGTGGAATGCGGTGGTCGGACTCGGATTCGTTATTGTCGGCATTTATTTATCTACGCATTTTCAAGGTCGCCGTACGAAAAAACAAACGGATGTCATTTGAAAAAGAGACAGAGTTGACGGAATTGAAATCCCATGACAAAATATATTAAAAATTCTGAATTTTAAAGTTCGAAAATCGGTCTTCGTTTGTAAAGACTTGCGTGCGCAATCATTCAAAGGGAGGAGGAGAAACAATGACTAGAAATCGAATCGTTCGAAACATTCTCATCTCACGTCAGCCGAAAGATGAGTACGTCAAGTACGTGATGAAGTGCGTGAGTCAAAGTTTAAAAGAACGTCACGGTCCAGTGGCGACCCGCGCCACAAGACAAGGTGATGATATTCAGACGAGATGGCAGTTCGATGACCGTGTCGTAGAAGTGACGCTAAAATCCGATGTACTCGCTTCGCTAGACACTGAACCATTCGCGCTAGATGAAGTGTTCATCCGAGCTTTACAGTTAAACGACGATGAATTGGAACGAGTAGTGGAATAAAACAAAGGCAGATGGTTCATGGGAACCATCTGCCTTTGTTTATAAGTCGATTGGTTTAGCGGTCGACGTGAAGAGTCGTAGCGCTAGAATACCGAGAATGACGGCATACATAAAGAAATAGATCTCTTTCGGTAAAGACAGCCAGAAGGCACCGATCATCGGACCTGAGATCGAGCCGATGCTGAATGAAATACTGTAGAGCATGTTTCCCGTCGGCAGTAACGAACGGGGAAGCACCTCTGTCATATGCGCCAAACCGAGTGAATAAGTCGATCCTAGCCCGGCGCCGGCAAGTGCGAATAGGAAGAGTAGACCGATATAGGAATCGACAACAAGATTCGCCAAGGCGAATACGAGGGTACCAAACGTCAGCACGATTTGTAAGATCCGTTTCTTACCGTACAAGTCTGCGAGACGACCAAGAGGAAGCTGAACGACAATCGACATGACGATGAACGTTGTGATGAGCGTGCTCGTTTCCGTCAAACTCATCCCGTTCCGAGACGTGAAAATGGGGAAATTGGCATTTAAACTCGCTTCGAGAAACCCATATGTAAAAGCAGGGAGCAGCGTGTATCCCGCACCGACAAGAATCAGTCGAATTCGTCCTTTCGAGTCGGTCTTCACTTTTTCGACCTCCGGAAACTCGTTCTCGACTTTAAAGACGAGCATCAATGATGCGAGACAGAAGAAGACGATGATGAGGAACGGTAACCAAAACCATAGGTCGACGAGTGGTGCGATCAATGGACCGATGGCGAAACCGAGACTGAACGACATGCCATAATACGCCATCGCTCGACCGAGACTGCGCTTTTCACTTGCTGAGGTCACCCATACTTGTGACCCGTAGTGTAGTGCCGAGTCACCGAATCCGATGAAGAAGCGCATCATCGCCCAAACGAGTAAGGACGGCCAAATCGGTAAAGCGAAAGTCGCGACAGCCGTCAATACGATACCGAGGACGATGGTCGGTCGAAATCCGTATTTGCGGACGAATCGCTCCAAAAGAGGTGCTGAGACAATCACACCGACGTAAAGCATCGTCGCGTTCAGTCCGTTCACCCAGGCCGGGGCCCCATCCCGTTCAATTAATGTCGATAAGAGTGGGATGAGCGCACCTTGAATCAAACCGGAAATAAACACAATCAATAGTAAAATCATAAAACGAAAACGGAGCATAGATTCACCTCATGAAGTCAAAGTAAAAAGCCGAGAAGGTTCTCAGCTTTTCGTGTCGTCAATCGGTTGTGGAGAGTGATTCAAATGTAGCAATTCATCATCCCAACTGCCTTGACTAAACATTTCATCATGCTCTACTTTGTCTGAAACGAATGCGGCTGTCAATAAGATGCTCAGTACTCCGCCAAAAATAATGATGGCCATCACGGTGATCATGAGGATATAAATCGCAGTCATCTACACGCACCTCGATTCGTTTAATATACAGAACATTTCCCGAATCGAAATATTTAAAACGATGTAGCTTTTCGAGATTGAAAATCGACCGTCGGATAATAGGCTTGTTTGACGAGTGCGTTCGGACCGAGACATTTCACGGCAGGGCAGTGACAAGAGAGTGTAGCGTTCAATTGGCTGTTCGTCCACGTATCATACGCTTCTTGGAATGATGTGTCATAGACGGTGCCAAGGGAACCGAGTTCATCACCGAAATCGGTTACGATAATCTGTCCGTCAAAGATATTCGTGTTGAGACGGGAACGGCCATCCGGGTCGTTTCGAACGGTCACGTTTTTTGTTTCATGAAGTCGCTTCAACAGGGCACGATCTTCAGGTAGGTCAGAACAGGCATAGAATGGCAACGTCCCGAACAACATCCATACGTTCTCGTCACGGACATCGAGTAAGTCATGGATGGCCTGTCGAGTATCAGCGAGCGATGCCGATTCGAGAGCGCTAGCAAAGTCTGCGGGGTACATTGGGTGAACCTCATGTCTTTGGCAACCAAGTGAGACAATTTCTTCATGGATTTCTTTCAAATGAGGAATCGTCCGCTTGTTGATCATCGTCTCCGCGGATACAATGATTCCTTCAGATGTGAGAGCACGTGCGTTGTCTTTCATCGTCTGGAGCATTTTCAATCGGGCCTCTTCACTCGGTTTCCGGTCCATCATCGCGAATCCGCCTTCAAGGAAATCGGCATCGGTGCCCCAGTTATGCGAAATGTGCAAAACGTCCAAGTAAGGGGTAATAAGATGATAGCGAGATAACGGTAGCGTCAAATTCGAGTTGATTTGCGTACGGGCCCCACGTTCTTTCGCATAACGTAACAATGGAACGACATAGTTGCGGACCGATTTCATGGACAGCATCGGTTCACCGCCTGTGATGGAGAAGGCACGCAAATGTTCGATCTCATCCAGTCGTTGAATCAACAGGTCGAGCGGAACTTCTGGTTCTTCCGTTTGGTCGAGCATATAACCGACCGCACAATGTTCGCAGCGCATGTTACACAGCTTTGTTGTAGTGACTTCGACGTTGGATAAGACGAGTCGACCGTGTTCGACTTGGTCGAGATAGGCTTCCCAAGGGTCGAAAGTTGGGGAGATGTTTTGCATGTGGATTCCACCTTTTCATCAAGTTACACGAAATAGTATGCTATAATAGCAACTCTTTGTCACGAACCAAAGGAGCGATTACAAGATGGGTAAATCACGAACAGATACTGCCGGAAAGATGAACGTCCTAAAATCGAGAACGGAATTACTCTGTCTATCAGTGAATACGTTAGACGAGCATACGACACCTGAAGATTTACATCGCCTGTTAGCCGACATTGATTCGTTGCGCGCTAAAGTAGTGCGTTACGCCAAAGACCTAGAACAATCGTCTCGAAAGGATGAATCAGATTGAAATTAATCACAGGAGATTTTAAAGATGTCACGGTCGAACGACTTGGCATTAATGGAGAAGGCATCGCGACGCTCAATCGCATGGTCATCTTCATTCCAAACTTATTGCCGGGAGAACGAGCCAAAGTCGAAATCACGCGTGTGGAAAAAAACTATGCGGAAGCGCGTGTCGTCAAACGAGATAACGACTCGAAAGACCGCGTCAAAGCACCTTGTCCGATTTACGATGAGTGCGGGGGCTGCCAAATCCAACATATGAGTTCACGTCTGCAGATGGAGTATAAGGAAGAAATCGTTCGAAACGCCTTCCGTCAAAAGACAAAACTAAACGTGGACAAATCAGATATCCGTCCAACAATCGGAATGGAAGATCCATGGTATTACCGGAACAAGTCACAATTCCCACTCGGCACGCGTCGCGGTGAGATCGTATCAGGTCTCTACAAGCCGAACTCGAACCATCTCGTGCCGATCGAGCACTGTATGGTCCAACAACGCGACACGACGAACATCAACAATGCGATTGTCCGTATTTTAAACGAACTTGATATTCCCGTCTACGATGCACGCCGTGACACGGGGTACGCGCGTACCATCGTCGTCCGATCGGGGTATAACACGAACGATGTTCAAGTCGTTTTGGTCGTCGGACATGAAGATGTCCCTGATTTAGATGAATTGAGTGACCGCATCATGGAATTGCCGAATGTTGTGTCGTTCCATATCAACATCAATGCAAACCGTTCTGGTGTTATTTTCGGTTATCGGACGGTCCACATCGCTGGTCAGGAGAAAATGGATGAACGACTAGATGACGTCCACTATCATTTATCACCACGCGCATTCTTCCAGTTGAATCCGGCACAGACAGAAAAAATGTACCGTGAAGTGGTCGAGGCCGCAGGATTGACGGGTGAAGAACGTGTGATCGATGCCTATGCGGGAGTCGGGTCAATCGGACTTTGGTTAGCCCCTTACGCGAAAGAAATCCGTGGAATGGAAGTCGTGCCGGAAGCGGTCGAAGATGCCAATGACCATATGCGTGAGAATGGCTATAACCATGTCACGTACGTCGAAGGACGTGCCGAGCATTGGATTCCGCGTTGGGTAAAAGATGGATGGATTCCAGACGTCATCGTAGTCGACCCGCCACGCACAGGGATGGACCATCAATTGATCAATTCCATCATCTCTTCTAAAACGAAGCGAATCGTTTACGTGTCATGTAACCCGCAGACGCTCGCACGTGACGCCGACCAGTTGATGAAAGCAGGATACAAAGTGAATTACGTACAGCCGTACGATATGTTCCCGCAGACGTCTCACGTCGAATCCGTCGTCGTCTTCGAGAAAAAGAAAAAGAAAAAATATTGACGAGTCCGTGAAAAGACTTGTCGCGTAAGCGTTTTCACGCTATAGTTCAGATGTCAGACTTCTTTTCAAAAATAGAAGCGGAGGAACATCCTATGATCTCACAAGAACGCGTACAAGAACTCGTCCATAAAGCGATCGAAGCGCGCAAACGCGCCTATACACCGTATTCAAAGTTTAATGTGGGGGCTGTCGTCATCGATACATCCGGAAACGAAATTACCGGGTGTAACGTGGAGAACGCCTCGTACGGACTATCGATGTGTGCCGAACGCACAGCCATTTTTAAAGCCGTGTCAGAAGGTAGTGACGCGATTGAAACGGTCGTCGTCGTCGGTGACACGGAAGGCCCGATTTCGCCATGTGGTGCATGTCGCCAAGTGATCGCTGAATTCGCTGGCGAAGACTTCACGTTGATTCTTGCGAACTTGAACGGTGATACGAAAGTGATGACGAAAGAAGAGATGTTGCCTTACGGATTTTCACCAAAAGATTTAACATAAACAAGCTGCGGACAAACGTCCGCAGCTTGTTTATTTGTCTTTATATTTCTTTTCACTCACCGAGTCATCTTTCGAGTGACGTTTATTCTTTTCATCCTTCACTCGTTCGTTCAATTCCTCGACAGGAATCGGGTCGACGGTTTGCATGCCGTCCTCGTCAAAAATACTCTCTTTATCCGTGTCTACCGCGTCTGGATTATCAAACGGACGTTTCGAGGTAGGTCGTTTCTTTTCCATTCAATCGCCTCCTTCCATTAGCCATTCCACTCGTAGAAATGTTGTAAACGTTTTCGATAATGGTTTTGAGATTATAAAATGGTGGAATGAAGAGTGCATAGTGAAGGAGGGGTTAGGATGGATCGGAAAGTGTTGATGGGGATTGTCTTAGGTGTTGCCGGTGCGGCGCTCGTTGCACCAAAAGTGGCGGCGCTGCTTTCGCAACGTGAGGAAGAAGATACGTGGCAGAAGATGGATGAGCGGGAAAGTGTCGATGCGGATCAGGATGAGGCGGAGCAAGGGCTCACGCAACTTGATTCAAGTCACCGTGCCGAGTGGCAGGCGAACGGTTTTCCGCAGACACATGCCGAACGTGAACGACTCGAGCAAGAGTCAACCGAACAATATAAAGGGAAAGACATATGAAAAGGCAGCCATCGCGGCTGCCTATTTTACATATCAAATTCATCGTCAGGTAGAAGCGGCAAACCGACAGTGACAGTCGTTCCTTGTCCGACTTCAGAGCTGAAATGAAGGGATCCTTCATGCCGCTCGATAATGTGCTTCGCAATGGCCAAACCGAGACCGGTTCCGCCGTCTTTTCGAGTCCGTGATTTATTGACACGATAGAAGCGTTCCGTTAATTTGTCTAAATCTTCTTTCGGGATGCCTCGACCTTCGTCACGTATTTCTGTGATTGCATATTCGGTTTCGGCAAACGTCTTCACATGAATCGTCTTGCCAGCGTCCGTATATCGGAGCGCGTTGTCGAGAAGATTGCCGATGACTTGCTCGAGTCGGTCATGGTCACCGAGAATGATTAAGTCGAAGTCTAAATCCGATTCGATTGTCACGCCTTTTGCCCGGGCAATCGGTTCAAGCCGATAGAGAACGTCCTCAAGCACTTGCGAGTACACGACCGGTTCTTTCGTCATCGGGTATGAGTCCCGCTCTAGCTGAGCGAGATCGAGTAAGTCCGTGACAAGGCGCTGCAGTCGGTTCGTCTCGTTCTCGATGATGTCGTAATATTGCGCCCTCGTTTTTTCGTCCAACGTTTCATCTTGAAGCATCTCGGTATAACCGCGGATGTAGGAGAGTGGCGTGCGAAGTTCGTGACTGACGTTAGCCAGAAACTCTTTACGCTGCTCTTCAACAAGTCCGAGCGATTCCGCCATCGAGTTGAGCGTGTCTGCGAGTTCACCGATCTCATCGTCGTAGACGATCGGGATGCGGTGGGAGAAATCACCTTGCGCATAGACTTGAGAGGCGCGCTTCATCTGAATGAGCGGTTGGATGATCGTGTCGATGATCTGCTTACCGAATAGGAGCAAGTTCACAATCATGAGAACGAGTAAAAACGTGATCATGAGCCGAATCGGTTGGAACGGTTCACTGATTTTACTGAGCTCCATGTACAGAATGAGCGCATTGTCGAGTTCATCGTCACGGATGAGAGGGAATGCGGTCATCAAAATATCGACGTCCTCGGTCGGATGCTTACGGGTCACCGAGATGGCATATCCGTCCTGCAACCGTTCGAGGTCCTGCTGCCTTAAAAAGGTTTTACCGGAACCGAGTGTGTCCTCTCGAACGGAAGAGAGGAACACTTTCGTTTCGGTCAATTCGTTCGTGTACGTCATACTATCGGCGAACGCGTCCGAGAAACCGTCGGCCTTATAGATGGTGACAAGTTTCTCTCCGCGATTGATGAGCAGTTCTTCTTGCGTTTGGATATAGAACTTGTCGTACAGATAAAACGTCATGATGAGAAACACGAACGCTGAGAAGAGGCTGGCTGTCCAGATGGTAATCCAAATCCGCTTCCTGATCGTGTATCGTTTCATCCGTTTGCCTCAAATTTGTAGCCAATCCCCCAAACGGTCTGGATATAACCGCCCGCCTCGCCGAGTTTCAGGCGCAGCGTCTTAATGTGAGTATCGACCGTGCGAAGGTTCCCGTGGTACTCGGTCCCCCAAATTTGATCGAGCAATTGCTCACGAGAGAATACTTTCTCGTCGTTCGTGATGAACAGGTAGAGCAAATCAAACTCTTTTCGTGTCAAGTTGACGGTCTTCCCTTTCACACTGACGGCACGTCCTTCGATATCAATCGAGAGGATTCCGACATCAAACGTCGCCTCTTGTTCTTTCGAGAAGCTGTGCGTACGACGGAGCGTCGCTTCGATTCGTGCGAGTAATTCGCGTGGGCTAAACGGTTTTGTGATGTAATCGTCTGCCCCGATTTTCAGGCCGTGAATGCGGTCGAGCTCTTCTGAGCGTGCCGTCAACAGGATGATGGGTACGTTTGAGAACTCACGGATGCGCATGCAGGCCGTCAATCCGTCGAGTTCTGGCATCATCACGTCAAGTAAGACGAGATGGAACGTCTCTTCTTTCAAGCGTTCAATCGCTTCAAGGCCGTTTGAGGCGGTGACCGTCTCATACCCTTCTTTTTCTAAATTTGATACAAGCAAATCGCGCATTTGTTCTTCGTCGTCGGTCACGAGGATACGAAACATTGATTCTGACATATGCCATTCTCCTTTGCAAAACGGTTAACGGGAGTTGTGATAAATCCCTCATACTTCTATCATACCTATCTCTTCGAATTAGAACAGATTTATTCGGCTCCGACAAGTTCCCTCCATCAAATCCACACAAAAACGCCACAAAAAAGCCAATTCTTTGACAGAATTGGCTCATGCTTCGAGTTGTGCCTCGTATGGCACTTCGTATTCCGGGACGTGCAGGGCATGCAAGTACAATTGGAAGCTCGACTTGGATACCTCGTATAAAACATACTCCACGTCACCTTGGTTGATCTCCGCGAGCAGTTCAGAGCGGATCTCGTTCGCGCAAAACGCGTACGGGAGCTTCTCTGCTGCCGCAATCGATCGTTCATTCGATTTACGGATTTTTAAAAATACGCTCTCAATATCAAGCTCGAAGAACAGTTCTGAGAAGAACGCCTCTTTCGCCACTTGATTATAACCTTTGCCGTGATACGGCTTGCCAAGCCACGTGCCGAGGAATCCATAGCCGGATTCGACATCGAACAAGCTAATCGTCCCAATCGGGGTGCCATACTCGTTCGTGATGGTACGTGAGATGATATTTCCTTGCTCTTCTAGCTCGATGATTTGCTTCGTGCTAAATAAAAACTCGTCAAAATGGACCGTCTTTTGACGGACATACGGAAAGACATCTGGGTGTTGCATCAGTTCGAACAACTCCGCGCAGTCGGTGAGCTCACGAAATTTGAGCACCTTTACATTCCTCCTCCTATTTCAGACCGCTGAAGAATAGTCGTAACGAAAGCATACTTCTGGCTTCGCTGTTCGAACCGCCTTGGCTGCTTTATGAAGTTACAAGATAATTTTATATAGTATTTTTAAAAAAGCAAGTAAATTATGCGTAAAAACCTTTATGAAAAATAATGAAAATTACTCGACCTCATGATGGGTTTCAGCACGGTCCGTTTTGTACACGACTTCACCGTTCACAATGGTCATAATCGGCTTCGATAAGTAGTCGAGCGGGAAGTGACTCCAAAGCACCAAATCGGCATCTTTTCCGACTTCGAGAGAGCCGATTCGGTCGGCGACACCTAGTGATTCAGCCGGATTGATGGTGATTCCGCGTAACGCGATGTCGACAGGCAGTCCTTCACGTGCTGCAAGTCCGGCGCACAAGTTCAAATATTGGACCGGCGTGTACGGATGGTCGGTCGTGATGGAGACGATCATGCCGTGCTCATGGAGAATGCGATACGTCTCCCACGTCTTGTTCTGAAGCTCGATTTTAGATTTTCGAGTAAACGTCGGTCCGACGGTGACATGTTTCACACCGAGTTCTTGTAATTTTTCAACGACGAGATGACCTTCTGTACAATGCTCGATGCGATAGTCGAGATCAAACTCTTGGGCAAAACGAACGACAGATAAAATGTCGTCGGCGCGGTGTGCATGCACGCGAATCGGCATCTCTCGGTCGAGGGCAAGTTGAATCATCTGGCTGCCGAACGTTCCGATCGTTTTGGTCGACCCGACGGTACGGAACGCTTCACGAAGTAACCCCATAATCCCCATCCGCGTTAAATCACCGGTTTTTCCCATACTATGAATCCGTTTCGGGTTTTCGCCGAGTGCCATCTTCAGTCCTGCATAACGACGGACGATCATGTCGTCAATATAGCGACCGTGTGTTTTGATGACACTGGTCACACCACCGATGACGTTCATACTTCCCGGCATGACCTGAACGGCGGTCACGCCTGCCATCAGCGCTTCTTGAAATCCTTCGTCAAGGGGGTATACCCCGTCGATCGCACGAGCATGAGGCGTCATCGCTTCGACCGTTTCATTGGCGTCGTTTCCGACAGAGCCGGTTCCTTCATCATATAATCCGAGGTGGGTGTGAGCATCGATGAAGCCGGGGAATAAAAAGTTTCCTTCAGCTTCAATGACATGCTCCCCGTCAGTCGGTTCAAGTAAATCGGACATTTCGACGATTTTCCCGTCCCGAACACGGAGGTCTCCGTAAAAGTGGGGGGCAGTGATTGGATAAATATGGGCATTTCGGATTAGTAAGTGACTCACAATTCATTCTCCTTAAGCATCTTGTAGTAGTTGTGTTAGAGCCGGTTCCAATGTTTCATAGCGGAACTCGAAACCGTGTTGAAGTGCCTTCGTCGGAACGACTTTCGCTCCTTCTAGGACGATGACGCTCTTTTCACCGAGGACGAGTTCCATCATTGGGGCAGGTGCCGGAATCCAGTGAGGACGGTGCATCACGTTCGCAATCGTCTTCCCGAACTCGTTCATCGTCACCGGTGTAGGTGCAGTACCGTTGACCGGTCCTTCGATAGAATCGGTATCGATGACATGCACGAACAAGCGGACGAGGTCGTCTAAATGAATCCAAGGAACCCATTGCTCTCCTGAACCAATTTTACCACCGACCCCGAACTGATAGGGGAGTTTCATTAATGGGAAGGCACCGCCATCATTCGATAAGACGACGCCGGTGCGCATCGTCACAAGACGAACGCCTAAATCACGAATGGGTTCTGCTTCCTGTTCCCAGAGGACGCAGACATTCCCGAGGAAATTAGTTCGTGTCGGTAATGGGGTTTCTTCGGAATACGTAATGGAACGATCTTCACCGTATATGCCGATGGCCGAGCCGCTGATGACGACCTGTGGCTTTTGTTTCAACTGTTGAATGATCCGGACGACTTCCTTCGTCCCTTCGATTCGACTTTGAAGGATGGCTTGTTTCTGTTTGTGGGTCCATCGCCCGTCGTTGATTGAGGCGCCGGCCAAATGAATGAACGCATCTGTTCCCTCGAGTTCCTCTTCTGGTTTACTATTCGGTGTCAACCATTCGATAAACGACACACCGCGATGGCGGGGACGTGGATGACGTGTCAACACGACGACTTGATGTCCGGCGTCGGCCAGTGCACGAACGAGTGGTTGACCGATGAGCCCGGTTCCACCGGTGATTGCGATTTTCATGAAATTCCCTCCGATATCATGTGTTGTTTCTAAAATGGGTATAAGTCAGTATATCCAGATGAATACCCTTTCTTCTAACTTATCAAAAATCCTCTACGTTTCTTGAACGTGATATGTTAGAAACATGGAATGGAGGGGAGTCGTTGTGAAAATTGCAAAGTTCACGACCCAGAAGAAGAACCAAGACCGACTGAACGTCTTCATCGAACGGGAAGGGAAAGAGGAGTTCGC
Organism: Exiguobacterium sp. AT1b; assembly: GCF_000023045.1. Lineage (GTDB taxonomy): Bacteria > Bacillota > Bacilli > Exiguobacteriales > Exiguobacteriaceae > Exiguobacterium. The sequence continues at coordinate 2,347,597 of NC_012673.1, forward strand.
GTTCGCTATCGATGTCGATGTGTTCATCAAGTACGGGCTCACAAAAGGGATGGAGCTCGAAGACGATTTTGTGCAAGACGTCCTTGAGGCGGAAGAAACTCAGAAAGCCTATAAGTTAGCCATCAATTATTTATCGTATCGAATGCGTGCCATCTCAGAGGTACGGGACTATCTCGTGAAGAAAGAGTTAAGTGAATCCGCTATCAAACATGCCATCACACGACTGATCGAGCAGCGCTATTTGAACGATGAGGAGTTCGCGAAAGCGTATGTCCAGACGAAATTCAACACAAGTCCAAGTGGGCCGATCAAAATCAAACGCGAGCTCGAACAGCTCCGAATCCCACCGGACGTTGTCGAGTCAGTGCTTTCGACAATCTCACACGAAGATCTCGTCGAGAAGGCTGGAAAGTTCGTGAAAAGGAAACAACTGGAAACGAATCGTCGTTCTGCCACAGAAGTGCAACAAAGAATTCAACAAACCCTGATGCAAAGGGGGTTTACCTTTGATATTATTTCAGAGGCGATTCAAACTTTTTGGGAAGAGGAGGACGAAGATGTCGAGGTTGCGGCATGTCTGAAACAGGCTGAGAAGTTGAGTCGGAAGTTCAGCGGGTACGATGCGTTCGAGCGCAAACAGCGTATGAAGATGCAGCTTCGACGCAAAGGATTTCCGTATGATGTGATTGAACGTACGTTACATCGACTCGCTGAAGAAGAATCGTGATGGGACATCTGTTTACGGTAGGGGAAAACACGAAAAGGTGGGTCTACATTGACGATTTTAGAATGGATTACAGCACTGACACCGATTGTGGCCGTGCTCATCTTATTGGTCATTATGCGTTTACCTGCATCGGTAGCCATGCCCTTGTCACTCGTGACGACGGCAATTTTAGCGTTCTTCGTCTGGCAATTGGATGCGACACGAATTATGGCGGCGACATTACAAGGACTCGTCATCGCCGTCACGACAGTATGGATTGTCTACGGGGCAATCGGAATGATGAATACGATGAAAGAAGGGGGCGGGATGAACGCGATTCGCTCCGGATTCGTCAACATCACACCTGACCCGCGTATTCAAGTTTTGATTGTCGGATGGTTATTCGTTTCATTTATTGAAGGCGCATCTGGATTCGGGACGCCTGCAACGGTTGCGGCACCGCTCTTGATCGCACTCGGATTTCCGCCGATTGCCGCCGTTGTCATTGCATTATCCGCAGACGTGTCGGCTGTGACATTTGGTGCGGTCGGGACACCGGCACTTATCGGGATCGGGAACGGTCTATCTTTAGATGTGAACCAGCCTGAGTCGATTGCCTTCTTGACAGAGGTCGTCTTACAGACGGTGTTGATCGACATGGTAGTCGGTCTATTCATCCCGTTCATTTTAATTTTGATGTTGACGCGTTTCTTCAGTAAGGAAAAGTCGATAAAACCTGCACTCGAGGTATTTCCGATCGCGATTGTGGCGGCGCTGTTGTACAGCGTACCGGCGTACATTTGGACACTCATCCTCGGGTTTGAGTTCGGTGGCATGCTCGGTGGTTTAACCGGTCTCGTCATCCTCGTGGCCATGGCTCGTAAAGGCATTCTCATGCCGAAACGCGTCTGGACGTTTGATGGATATGTGGATGAACTAGAACCATCTACTGAGAAAGTGACGCTCAAATCAACCACGCGTGAATTACCACAGTGGAAGGCGTGGGCACCTTATCTCATTTTGACGATTTTCTTAGTGCTCACCCGTACTGTCCCATTTTTAAACGAACTCTCTCGCAGTGTCCGGATCAATCTCCCGGACATCCTCGGGGTAGAAGGGGTTTCGACGTCTTGGGAACCGTTTTATTCACCAGGTTTTATGTTTATCCTGACGATTATTGCGACATTCTTCTTACACAACATGAGTTGGTCACAAGTGACATCGGTGTTTAAGGCGACGACACTTGGAGTCGTCGGAACGGCCATCACGTTAGCGGCGTCGGTTCCGATGGTTCGTATATTCATCCACTCTGAAAATGGCGGTGCCGGACTCGCTTCGATGCCGGTCGAGCTTGCGACGGCAGCTGCTGACACGTTCGGTGGGGTGTGGCCACTTGTCGCACCGTGGATTGGGGCGCTCGGCGCCTTCGTTTCAGGTTCGGCGACGTTTTCTAACATGATGTTCTCGAGTTTGACGACAAACGTTGCGGACTCGGTCGGACTCGATAACACGCTCGCTTTATCGATGCAGATGGCCGGGGCGAACGCAGGAAACATGATCTGTGTGCTGAACGTCGTAGCGGTCGCTTCCGTTGCGGGACTGCTCGGTAAAGAAGGAACCATCATCCGTTATACGCTCATGCCGATGGTTTACTACGTGACGGCCACAGGGGTCATTGGTCTCATTTTAGGCATGTTTTTCTTAAACTGAATCAAGTTACAATTTTTTTACAGAATAATGTTGACAATTTTCAGAACAGTCTGCTAAGGTTTGAGTAGATTTTAAAACTATGAAACGAGAGGAGCCAGAATGATGAACAACATTGCACTCACAAACACACTCAAAACATCATATGGCTACTCGTATTTAACTGCGTGACATTGGCAGCTGGATAGGGGTAGTGTCCTTTCCCTGACCATGCAAAAGACTGAAGACTACTTCAAGCGCGCTTCATTTGATTGGTTGCACAATCAGGTGGAGTGCGCTTTTTTGCGTGTTCGGATGGATTGGGCGGAAGGGGGAAATCAGTCATGAAACTGATTAAGCAATTGGATTGGTTTATTAAAAGACAGAAACGAACGTACATGATTGCGATCATCTTATTGATCATCACAGGGGTTGTAGATATGCTGCCACCTTGGATTATCGGTCAGGCAATCGATGCGATTCGTGAAGGAAGTTTGACGACAGAGCGATTGATTCTGATTGTATCGTCGCTACTCGGCATCATGGTGTTATCGTACGTGATGTCATACTTGTGGATTGCCCGACTCTTCGGGACAGCCTTTTTACTTGAAAAGAAATTGAGAGGTCGCTTCTTTGGTCACCTTCTCAAACAAACACCGCGCTTCTATCAACAACATCGTACGGGTGACTTGATGGCTCTTGCGACGAATGACTTAAAAGCGGTGGAGCGGACAGCGGGATTTGGGGTCATGACATTAGTCGACTCGTTCAACATGACGCTCATCGCCTTGACGATTATGGGCGTGTTCATCGATTGGAAGTTGACGCTCGCAGCACTTTTGCCGATGCCGATTCTCGCCTGGTCGATGAATAAACTTGGGAGTCAGATTCATACACGGTTCACGGCAGCCCAAGATTCGTTCGGCGTGATGAACGACCAAGTCGTTGAATCCATCTCCGGTCTTCGGGTCGTCCGTTCTTTCGTCCAAGAAGAGGCGGATACGAAAAAGTTCGATGACATCACGGATGACGTAATGGCGAAAAACATGCATGTCGCTAAAATCGACGTCTTGTTTGAGCCGGTCATCAAATTACTCGTCGGACTCAGTTATTTGATCGGACTCTCGTTCGGGACGTATCTCGTCTTTACGAACGACATCACGCTCGGTCAACTCGTTTCTTTCAACATTTATTTAGGGATGTTGATTTGGCCGATGTATGCCTTCGGGGAACTCATCAATGTCGTCCAACGAGGAACGGCGAGCTTGGAACGGATTGAGACGACGATGAATGAGGTACCGGACGTTTCGTCAACTGGAACGGTTCACATCGATGTACCGGAGAAGATCACCTTCAAATCGCTCTCATTCCGTTATCCAAACGCGAATCGGGAGTCGTTAGAGGACATCGTCCTGCACGTCTCGCGTGGTGAGACGATTGGAATTGTCGGACCGACTGGAGCTGGGAAGACGACGTTGTTACGTCAATTGCTCCGGGAGTATCCGATTGACGATTCACTTCTCGTGAACGGGGTGCCGATCTCGGACATTAAACTTGAAACGGTCCGTGGCTGGAGTGGGTATGTGTCACAAGAGCATCTCTTATTCTCAAAAACGGTGCGTGATAACATTCGTTTCGGAGTGGATGATGTTTCGGATGAAGCACTCGACAGAGCCATTCATCTCGCGGCGTTCGATACGGACATCGAACACTTGGAGAACGGTCTCGATACCGTCGTTGGGGAGCAAGGGGTCATGCTGTCAGGTGGACAAAAACAACGATTATCGATTGCACGCGCCTTACTGAAAAATCCTGAGATTCTGCTTCTTGACGATTCGCTCTCAGCAGTCGATGCGAAAACGGAATCTCGCATTATCGATTCGGTCCGTACGAGCCGTGAGGCGAAGACGACCTTCATCGTGGCGCACCGTCTTTCTGCGGTGGCACATGCCGACCAAATTCTCGTCCTTCAAGACGGACGAGTCACCGAGCGCGGCACCCATGACCAACTGATGGAACGACACGGTTGGTACTATGAACAATTTATTCGACAAGGAGAGTCGGAGTAATCCGGGAAAGGGGGAATCTCTCATGATCGATCAATATGAATTAGATCCGGTCCGCCGGAAGAAGACGATCCGCTCACTCGTTGGCTATGCCAAACAAGTGAAACGCTCCATCTTCCTCGGACTGACATTACTTTTTTTAGCGGTCGGCGCAGAACTTGCCGGACCGTATATCGCCAAAATCATTATCGATGAGCATATCGTCGCCATCGAGCGTGACTGGGTTCAAGTCGAATCCGGCGGTAGTGTTTCCTTTAATGGAGAATCGTATGAGAAAGAAACGAGACTAGACGGTCAAGATGTGATTCAGCCGGTCTCGATTGTCCAAACGACCGATGGGTACTATCTCGTACCTGAGGCGATTATGAGCGGAGGCGTCCGTGAAGTCGATGGCGACGTGCTGACGATTTCAAGAGGAGACGAGACGGCGACATATGACAACATTGCCGCGCTCTCGTCGACCGACGTGTTCCAGTTCTATCAAACGGATTTACGAGCTGTCCTTCTCTTATCGGGATTGTACGTCGTCCTGTTACTATTTGCGGCCGGATTGAACTGGGGACAACAGATGCTCCTACAACGGTCGGCGCATAAAATCGTCAAAACGATGCGTCTTGACGTGATGAAGCATCTTCAAACGATTCCGGTACGCTATTTTGACCAGACACCAATCGGGAAGATTGTCAGTCGTGTCACGAATGATACCGAGACGATTCGCGACCTGTATTTAGGAGTGCTCGCTCGCGTCTTCCAAAGTGTCGTCATGATGATTGGGGTACTCATTGCGATGTTCTTCCTAGACGTGCGTTTAGGGCTCGTCTCGCTCATTATCATCCCGGTCGTCATCGTCTGGATCAAGTTGTTCCAACGTTTCTCGACAAAAAATAACTTCCGTGTTCGTGCACTCGTCGCGGATATGAACGCGCAGTTGAATGAGAGCATTCAAACGATGCCGATCATTCAATCATACGTCCGCGAAAATCTCGTTTATGACGAGTTCAATGAGAAGAACAGCGACAACTTCCAAACGAGACGGAAGTTGTTGAAATTGGATGCGTTGATGAGCCACAACCTCGTCAACTTCTTCCGAAACATGGCGCTCGCCTTGCTCATCTGGTTTGTCGGGGCACAAACGCTTGGTACGGGAAGTGTCTTAACACTCGGGATTCTGTACGCGTATATCGACTATGTCTCGCGGATCTTTGAGCCGGTGACACAGATCATGAACCAATTGTCACCACTCCAACAAGCGCTCGTCTCGGCCGACCGGATGTTCCAACTGCTCGACGAGAAAGGGGAACCGGTCTCATCAGAACGTCTTCCACGCTTTAAAGGGGATGTCGTCTTTGATGACGTGACCTTCAGTTATGAAGCAGGGAAACCGGTGTTGCAACAGATTGAACTGCACGCCGCTCCTGGTGAAACGGTCGCACTCGTTGGACATACGGGAAGCGGGAAGAGTTCAATCATGAACTTGCTCATGCGCTTCTACGACCCCTCGGCCGGAGTCCTTCGAATCGATGGCATGGACGTGACAAAACTACCGACGCAGGCGGTACGAGACCATCTCGGGATCGTCTTACAAGACCCGTTCCTATTCACTGGAACGATTCGGACGAACGTCACGCTTGGCGATGAGACGATTACGGACGAACAGGTATGGAAAGCACTCGCAGCCGTCGGGGCAGATCGTTTCGTGAAGCAGCTACCGCAAGGCATCGATGAGCCGGTGATCGAGCGTGGAGCTTCACTCTCGAGTGGAGAACGACAGCTGATCAGTTTTGCACGCGCCCTCGTCTTTGACCCTGCCATCCTCGTCCTCGATGAAGCGACAGCAAGCGTCGACTCGGAGACGGAGGCATTGATTCAGGATGCGCTCAAAACACTCACGTACGGTAGGACGACATTTGTCATCGCGCACCGACTCTCGACGATTCGGGAAGCGGACCAGATCCTCGTTCTCGACCACGGTCGAATCATTGAGCGAGGCAACCACCAGTCACTCATCGAGTATGGCGGTGTCTATGCCCGAATGCATGAATTACAGAGTAAACAACAAGCCATCAGTTAAGGAGGTCACATGGAAATCAAGGGGAAATATAACCGCGCCAAAGTGTTCAACGAACGAATCGATGATATGACGCGGAATCAAATTGAAACATTGCTCGACCAACCGTTCACACAAGGGGCATCGATTCGGATCATGCCGGACATGCATGCGGGGAAAGGGTCGGTCGTTGGGACGACGATGACGATTCAAGACAAAGTCGTGCCAAACCTGGTCGGTGTCGATTTAGGGTGTGGGATGCTTTGTACAGAAATCAAAGCCAAACGAATCGATTTTCAACGACTCGACGACCTCATTCGTGAACTCGTACCGAGTGGAATGAACATTCGGGAGAAAGTTCACCCATACGCATCTGAACTTCCACTAGAAGAGGTGCGAGCGCCGTATAAACTCGACCGAGCCTTGCGCTCGGTCGGGTCGCTCGGCTCGGGGAACCACTTTATTGAAGTGAACCGAGATGACTCGGGACGTACGTTTCTCGTCATTCATTCCGGTTCGCGCCATCTTGGGGTGCAGATTGCCGATCACTATCAGGAGCGAGCGATTCAACACATGATGGACACACATGATGTAAAGGAAGAAATTGAGCGTTTGAAAGCTGCGGGTCGACAACAAGACATCTCGGCTTACCTGGAAACAGAGCGGGCGTCACGAAAACCATTTCGAGACCTGGCTTATGTGGAGGGAGCGGATATGGACGATTACATGCATGACGTGCGCATCGCTCAACAATATGCGGCGGCGAACCGTCGTGCGATGACGGATGTGATCGTCGAAGCGATGAATTGGAACATCGTCGATCAATTCGATACCGTCCATAACTATATCGACCATGATGCGATGATCCTGCGAAAAGGAGCCATCTCCGCACAAGAAGGAGAACGAGTCATCATTCCAATGAACATGCGGGACGGTTCGCTCATCTGTACGGGGAAAGGGAATCCAGATTGGAATTTCTCGGGTCCACACGGCGCAGGTCGGATCATGTCTCGGTCGGCCGCACGGAAACGCGTCGATTTCAAAGAATTCAAACGTTCGATGGAAGGTGTCTGGTCGACATCGGTTCGCCCATCGACAATCGATGAATCACCATTTGTGTATAAGTCGATGAAAGAAATTGTTCGTTATATCGAACCGGCCGTTCAAATCGATCAAATCATCAAGCCACTTTACAACTTCAAGGCGAACTGAGTCACGTACTCAGTCTCGTCTTTTTCTTTTTTCGTAAAATCTGATACGCTTACATCGAGGTGAACGATATGGAAAAGCGGTTAAGTGACTTATCGAAATATGAGTTAGAGCAAGAGATTCAAGCATTACATGAACGGAAACGAAAAGCTGAACAGATGGGCATGGTCAGCGAAATCGAAGTCGTCCTTCGGCGGATTGCGATTGCCGAAAGCTATTTGATTGACCCATCATCGTTTCGTCCAGGTGAAACATATGTCGTCAATTACAATGACCGTCCGTTTCGCTTGAAATTCGTCAACGGTGTCATGGGCTGGGGGACGTTTGAAGGCGAGATGACAGAACGGGCCATCCCGCTCTCAGAATTGTCGGAGGTGAAACGATGAACCGGAACGAACAATACGAACGGCTCGCGGTCATTTTAAAAGAGAAGAATGACGTCTTGAACGATTCAGAAGCGGTGACGTGGGTCGAAGTGTTATGGGAAGATTTTGAGACCTCACTTGCCAAGGCGGGTGAACCATATCCGGGAGAGGCAAAGGCTTTCCAATACGTCATTCAACAGATCGATGCATACGGGGCACAGCTCCATTTGTTCCAAACGAAGAACGAAAAGTTTAAGCATTTGATGTCTAAACGGAATTTACACTGAGTCACGTCCTTGGGGCGTGATTTTTTTATTGCAATTCTTCAACAATTCGTTATAATGAAGGTCGCTAATAGTTTGTTTTAAAGTATAGTATAGATAAACTTTCTTTAGTTGAACTCATGTTTCACTAAACAAAAAGGAGGCGTTCAGTCGTTGGAAGTAGGTCAAAACATTAAGCGGCTCCGGATCAAAAAAGGATTGACCCAAGAGGAGTTGGCGGAACGTACAGATTTGAGTAAAGGATACATTTCTCAAATTGAGCGGGATTTAAGCTCTCCCTCACTAGAAACGTTATTCGATTTATTGAATGTCCTCGGGAGTTCCCCGAAAGAGTTTTTCGATGAAGAGTTGAATCAAAAAGTGGTGTACACCGTTGACGATCGCACCATCTATACAGATGAAGAACGCAAATATCGGACAGAATGGCTCATCCCGGAATCGAATGAAAAAGAGATGGAGCCGATCCTAGTCACATTTTTCAAACATGGAGAGTTCAAACAATATGAGCCTTCACGTTCGGAGACGCTCGTATACGTCTTGTCCGGCAAAATTGCCTTGAAATTAGGGAACCACACATATTTTGCCAAGACAGGGGAAACCCTTTATTATGTCGCCTCAGATTCGCATCAACTCGTCAACGATAACGATGGAGAGAGTGAATGTCTCATCGTCGCGACCCATTCATATTTATAAGTCAACAGAGGAGGAAACAGCATGAATGCAGAGACAATTATTCGTTTTGACCACGTGTCAAAGCGTTACGACGACACAGTCGTCCTTGAAGATATCAGTTTTGAGATTGAGCGTGGGAAGTTTTATACGCTTCTCGGTCCATCGGGATGTGGGAAGACGACGATTTTGCGTCTCATCGCCGGATTTACCGATGCGACCGAAGGAGATATTCACTTCAGCGGAAAGCGGATCAACGATGTGCCGGCCAACAAACGACAAGTGAACACCGTGTTCCAAGATTATGCGCTGTTTCCTCATTTGAACGTATTTGAGAATGTGGCATTCGGTCTCCGCATTAAAAAATTGAAAGAAGCAGATGTGAAAGCGAAAGTGGAGCAGGCTCTCAAATTTGTTAACTTAGAAGGATACGGCTCGCGCGAAATCGATGAGATGTCAGGTGGACAACGCCAACGTGTCGCCATCGCCCGCGCGATTGTAAACGAGCCGGAGGTCATTCTCCTTGATGAACCGCTCTCTGCCTTAGACTTGAAACTTCGTACGGAGATGCAATATGAACTTCGTGAGTTACAGCAACGTCTTGGCATCACCTTCATCTTCGTCACACATGACCAAGAAGAGGCGCTCGCCATGTCGGATGAGATTTTCGTCATGAACAACGGGAAAATCGTTCAGAGTGGGACACCGACTGATATTTATGATGAACCGATCAACCGTTTCGTTGCAGACTTTATCGGTGAATCGAATATCGTGCCGGGTGTCATGCCGGAAGACAATATCGTCACGTTTGCTGGTAAAACGTTTGACTGTGTCGACCAAGGATTTGACCGCAATGAAAAAGTTGAGGTCATCATTCGTCCGGAAGACTTAGAGATGACATCGGTCGATGCAGCGAAACTCGTCGTCGACGTCGATTCTCAATTGTTCCGAGGTGTCCACTACGAGATTTGCTGTTATGACCAAGAAGGAAACGAATGGCTCGTCCACTCGACGAAGAAATCAATCGTCGGTTCAAAAATCGGATTGACGTTTGACGAAGAAGCGATTCACGTCATGCGACTAGGTGAAACAGAAGAAGAATTTGACCGTCGTCTCGAATCCTACGAGGAGGTCCCTCATGAATCAAACTAATCAGACCGCAAAGACGGTATATTTAACGACCTATTGGATTTGGATCGCCTTGTTTGTCATCGCACCACTCGTTCTCGTCGTCTATTATTCCTTTTTTGATATCGATGGGAATTTGAGTTTAGAAAACTATCAGACGTTCTTCACGTCGACGTATTTGTCGATGACGCTCTCGTCGTTCTGGTATGCGTTCCTCATTACGTTCTTCTCGTTACTCGTCGGGTATCCGACGGCATACTTGTTGACGAAGACGAAGCACAAACAGCTTTGGCTCTTGCTCATCTTGCTGCCGTCATGGATTAACTTGTTGTTAAAGGCGTATGCGTTCCTTGGTATTTTTGGAACGTACGGGATTACGAATCAATTTTTAGAAGCAATCGGTATTGGGACGAAACAGATTCTATTCACTGATTTCAGTTTCGTCTTCGTTTCGGTATACATCTTCATCCCGTTCATGATTTTGCCAATCTACAACGCCATTGAGAAGCTACCGCCATCACTCGTTTACGCATCCCGTGATTTAGGTGCATCGAACTGGACGACGTTCCGACGTGTCATCTTCCCGTTGACGCTTGACGGTGTCAAATCGGGGATTCAAATTGTCTTTATTCCGGCATTATCACTCTTTATGATCACCCGACTCATCGCCGGGAACCGAGTCATCACACTCGGTACAGCGATTGAACAACAATTCCTTGTCACGCAAAACTGGGGGATGGGCTCGACGATTGCCGTCTTCCTCATCTTGGCGATGGTTCTCGTCATGGTCGTCACACGTGACTGGGGTGCGAAAGGAGCGGTTCGTCGATGAAACGTAAACGATTCAAATTATCAAATTTATACTTGGCGGCCGTCTTCTTCATCTTATATGCGCCAATCCTATATTTGGTCTTCTACTCGTTCAACAGTGGCGGAACGATGAGTAACTTCGAAGGGTTCACCCTCGCATGGTACAAGTCGCTCTTCACGGATACGAGACTTCTCGTCATCGTCTTGAATACGATCGTCATCGCGCTGCTCTCGGCGACGATTTCGACCGTGCTCGGTGTCATCGGGGCACTCGCCATCTATACGGCGAAACAAAAGTATACGAAGACGTCGCTTTTATCATTGAACAACGTCTTGATCGTGAGTCCGGACGTCATCATCGGGGCCTCCTTCTTGATCCTCTTCACGATGCTAGGGATTCAGTTAGGCTTTTATTCGGTCCTCTTGTCGCACATCGCCTTCTCGGTTCCGATTGTCGTCATCTTGGTGTTGCCAAAACTCCAAGAGATGAGTCCGACGTTGATTGATGCGTCACGTGACCTAGGCGCCAGTACGTGGGACGTATTGACGAAAGTCATTCTGCCATATATCACGCCAGGGGTATTTGCCGGTTTCTTCACGGCACTTACCTATTCGTTAGATGACTTTGCTGTCACATTCTTCGTGACAGGAAACGGCTTTACGACGCTCGCCGTAGAAGTCTATTCGCGGGCACGTCAAGGTATCTCGCTTGAAATCAATGCGTTGTCTGCGATTCTGTTCCTCTTCACGCTCATCCTTGTCATCGGATATTATGTGTTGGCGCAACGAGGATCAAAGGAGGTTAGACGATGAAAAAACTAGTCATCATGTTGGCTGTACCATTGATTGTCAGCTTTGGTCTCCTTCTTTGGATTCAGCAACTGAATGCTGCGCAAGGATTCGGCGGCGACAACACGCTTGTCGTTTACAACTGGGGAGATTATATCGATGAGGACTTGATCGGTGAGTTCGAAGAGCAGAGCGGGTTGAAGGTCGTTTATCAAACGTTCGACTCGAACGAAGCGATGCTCACGAAAATTGAGCAAGGCGGTACGGCCTTTGATGTCGCCGTTCCATCCGATTATGCGATCAGTAAGATGAGAGAGGAGAATCTCCTTCTCCCAATCGATTACGATAAACTCGAAAACTTTGATAATATCGATCCGCGCTTCCTCGATAAATCGTTCGACCCGGGTAACAAGTACTCGGTTCCTTATTTCTGGGGTACGGTCGGGATCGTCTACAATCCGGAACTAGTCGATGGTGAGATCACTTCATGGAACGACCTGTGGGAAATGCCGCTCGAGAACGACATTCTCCTTGCGGACGGGACACGTGAAGTGATGGGCTTCGGCCTGAACTCGCTTGGGTACTCCCTCAACACGACGAATAAAGATGAGTTGATTGAGGCGGAAGAAAAGTTAACGACGCTTTGGCCGAACATTAAAGCCATCGTCGGAGACGAAATCAAAATGCTGATGGCGAACCGTGAGGCAGCGGCAGCCGTCGTCTGGTCCGGGGATGCGTCAGAAATCATGTATGAGAACGAAGAACTGACGTATGTCATTCCGGTAGAAGGCACGAATCTCTGGTTTGATAACCTCGTCATCCCAAGTACGGCACAAAACGTGGACGGGGCACATCAGTTCATCGACTTTATGTTAGATGCTGAGATTGCGGCACGTAACACGGATTATGTCGGATACTCAACACCGAACGAAGCGGCTCTCGAATTCTTGGATGAGGAAGTCACATCGGATGAACGATTCTACCCGTCTCGTGAAGTGACGCAGAACCTTGAAGTGTATGAAAACCTAGGGAAGCGCATGAACGCTTACTATAATGAATTGTATTTACGCTTTAAAATGCAGAGTAAATGACGAAACATCCCCGCGCTCATCATGAGTACGGGGATGTTTGTTTACTGCTTGATTGTCGATTTGATGTCTTCGATATGTTTCAAGGTGACAGTCGTGTCAACTTGTGTGAAGGAGTGTAAGATTTCGTACAGGCGGACTTGCTCATCGAGATCGAAAACAAAGTCTTGGTAGGTGATCAGCTCTTTGATCCACTGTTGGCGATTGAGCACAGGGACCTCGGCAGATTCGATTTGTTTGAGCGTCGAACGATTGCTGAACACAATCCATGAGTGGAGATGGGTTCGGTCCACTCCAAGCACTTGCTCGATGGCTTTGAGATGTAATTCATTTTGTTTGATCGGATTGAAGAAACGATGCTTTTTACGGCGAGGGAGTGTCTGTGTCCAGTATTGGTCACGTGCCCGACCGAATATCCAACCGCTATAGTTTTTAGATTCGATGACATGTACCCCGGATTGGTTGATCAGAATGACATCGATCTCAGTGGTTCGATCTTTTTTAGAAGGATGGGGGAGATACAGGTTTGTCAGAATCAACGGTTGAAAGAACTTTGACTCAATCTCCGCCACACATAAATACTCTCCGAATAGACCGGTGTCTTGAACCACTTTGAAGTAAGAATGTCGAGTTTGTTGAGAATATTGACTGTTTTGATAACGTTTGACCTTATAGATGATGATGAGTGTGAGGATGAGAAATATGGGTGCGAATATGCTGATCAAGGTGACGAAAATACCTTCGAACAATTCTGTTAGTAGTGAAGCCATCAAATCCCTCCCTTTGTATCCACTATACAAGAAGCGAGATGATTCATATGTATATTTTTTACAATCGAGGATAATCGTTTTTTACATCATAAAGGACCCATCGAAATGGGTCCTTTTGCTTAGGTTTCATGCTTCAGCGCCTCACGCTCTTCTTCTGTAAAGACTCGAGAACGTCCTAAAAATCGTTTCCCTTCGACACCTTCGAGTGAAAACATACCACCCCGACCATCGACCACATCGATGATCAGTTGTGTATGTTTCCAATAATCATACTGTTTCTCATGAATATAGAAGGGCGTCTCGCCGATTTCACCGAGAAGAACGTCGTGGTCGCCCACCATGAACTCGTCACGTGGGAAACACATGGGAGAACTCCCGTCACAACATCCTCCTGACTGATGAAAGAGGAGGGGACCGTGTTTCGATTTCAAACGTTCGATGAGTTCGAGCGCGGCGGGGGTGGCCTCGACTCGTCTCACCATCTTAGAAGAACCCGAGTTTTTGTTCGCTGTAGCTGACGAGCATGTTTTTCGTACGTTGATAGTGACCGAGCATCATCTTATGGTTCTCACGACCGATTCCGGACATTTTGTAACCACCGAATGCAGCATGTGCCGGATAGGAGTGGTAACAGTTGATCCAGACACGTCCTGCTTGAATTTCACGACCGAAGCGATATGCACGGTTCATGTCACGAGTCCACACGCCTGCCCCGAGTCCGTAAAGCGTATCGTTCGCGATGGCGAGTGCTTCCGCATCATCTTTGAATGTTGTGACGGATAAGACCGGTCCGAAAATCTCTTCTTGGAAGATTCGCATCTTGTTATGACCTTTGAAGATCGTCGGTTGAATGTAGTACCCATCCGCGAGATCTCCGTCCATCATGTTGCGCTCTCCACCGATTAGGCATTCTGCGCCCTCGTCTTTCCCGATTTGAAGATAAGACAGGATTTTCTCCATCTGTTCGTTCGAAGCTTGTGCACCCATCATGACATCGGCATCGAGTGGGTTGCCGAGCTTGATTGCTTTGACGCGTTCTAGCACGCGTTCCATGAACTTGTCATAAATCGACTCTTGAATCAAGGCGCGAGATGGGCACGTACAGACTTCCCCTTGGTTCAAGGCGAACATGACGAGACCTTCAATCGCTTTATCAAAGAAATCGTCATCCGCGTCCATGATGTCGGCAAAGAAGATGTTTGGTGACTTCCCGCCGAGCTCAAGCGTGACAGGGATGATGTTTTGAGAAGCGTACTGCATAATGAGGCGGCCCGTCGTCGTCTCACCCGTGAAGGCGACTTTATCGACACGGTCACTCGATGCGAGTGGTTTTCCTGCTTCGAGACCGAATCCGTTCACGATATTGATGACGCCAGGTGGTAATAAATCTTCGATGAGTTCCATGAGAACCATGATTGAAGAAGGGGTTTGTTCGGCCGGCTTTAAGACGACACAGTTTCCGGCAGCGAGTGCCGGTGCGAGTTTCCAGACCGCCATCAAAATCGGGAAGTTCCACGGAATGATTTGAGCGACGACACCGAGTGGCTCATGGAAATGATAGGCGACCGTATCATGGTCGAGTTCACTGATGCCACCTTCTTGTGAGCGGATGACCCCTGCGAAGTAACGGAAGTGGTCGATGGCGAGCGGAAGGTCAGCGTTGAGCGTTTCCCGAACGGCCTTCCCATTTTCCCATGTTTCCGCGTAGGCGAGCATTTCGAGGTTCTCTTCCATGCGGTCTGCAATTTTATTCAAGATGACAGAACGTTCCGTGACGGACGTTTTGCCCCAATCGTCTTTGGCTGCATGAGCGGCATCCAAAGCAAGTTCAATATCCTCTTTCGTTGAGCGGGCGACTTCACATAATACTTTCCCATTTACAGGAGATGTGTTTTCAAAGTATTCTCCACCAGCCGGTGCGGTCCACTTTCCGTTAATGTAGTTCTCATAACGGTCCTTAAACTGTACTTTCGTTCCTGCTGAGTTCGGTACTTCATAAATCATGATCGTTCCTCCCTTTTCATACGAGATAGAGGAGTTATGTATGCGCTTACATTTAGCGGTAAGCGAACGACTCCCTTTTTTCATCGTAACGGTATGATGTGATAAAAGTCAAAATTTTTTGACAATAATTTGTCAATCTTTTGTAAAAACGTTTTGAACTCAAGATTTGTGGAAATGACTAGATTGTACACATTAATTCATCCATAAGGAGTGAGTCACGATGGCTAAGACATATCAAATTGACCCGGCGCATAGTTCGATCACGTTCACGGTCAAGCACATGATGATTTCCAAGGTGAAAGGCGAGTTCAAAGAATTTGATATTAAGGCGAACGGTGAGCCGAGCGATTTAGCGAATGCGAGTGTGAAAGTGACGATTCAGGCAGCATCGATCGACACCAACAACACGGATCGGGATAACCACCTCCGTTCAGGCGATTTCTTCAATGCCGAGGAGCATCCGCATCTCGTCTTTCATTCAACTTCTTTCCGTTCAAAAGGAGGCGGAGAATTCGAATTGACAGGGGATTTAACGATTCGAGGAACAACTCGGGAAGAGACGTTTGAAGTGGAGTATGAGGGAAGCGCAAAAGACCCATGGGGCAATACGAAACACGCCTTCTCCGGAGAAGGGTCGCTCAACCGTGAGGACTATGGATTAACGTGGAACCAAGCGCTTGAGGCGGGTGGTGTCCTCGTCGATAAGAAAGTCAAATTCGAGTTCGAGCTCCAATTCACTGAATCGGAAGCATAAGAAAAGTCGCTCATCTGAGCGACTTTTTATTGTTCGTATACCAATTTTTTCTGAAGGCTGTCTTCACTAAACACCCAACCTGTAAACGATGACAACACGTCATTCGTCTGCTCGTCGACGATAACGACGGCAACGAACGGATACATGTTTTTAGAGAAATAACGCAAGTTTGTGAAGCGGTATTCGATCATCCCGTTATGGCGTGTCACAGTGTACGTGTGAATTTTAGAAAATTCGAGGAACGCCTGTAAGTCAGCATTTTTCCGAGCTTCTACGAAATGGAGGTCTTCTTCTCCTGGCATCGGTTTGTCGCGGAAGCGACCGCATTCGATGACTTTGCCTTTTTTCACTTTTACAGCTCCGAGTCCATCGCGGAAACGGACGGCGACATGCCAGTCATCCCAACCGATTCCTGGAGAGATGAACAATTCATGTGCCCCTGCAAAGTGTCTCGCCACGGTAGCGAGCGCGCGGTTACGTAATTTAAACTGAATGGCATAGTAACTGATGACAAGCGCAATGAGCAGTGCAAAAATAGGGACAGTCGCACCCGTTATCATCCATAATGCATATGCACCGTAATAAGCGGAGAACAAGTACGGATCAAACGTCCCGATCACGCCCCAGCCGATCCATTTTTTCGAAAAAGGTTGTAGCGCTTGCGTCCCGTAGGCATTGAACAAGTCGACCGTGACATGAAGCAACACGGCGATTTGTGCCATGACCCATAGAGAGGCAGGATTGACGCCGAGGACCGTCCCGATGACGGCGCTGACGATGATTGGCCAAGCAAGAAGCGCGGTGATTCCATGTGAACGACCACGATGCTGGCGTAAATACGTACTATTTCCTTTTAACTTAAAGACGGTGTCGAAGTCTGGTGCATGCGAGCCGACGAGAGCCGTGGCTGTCATCGCTAAAAACAGTTGTGCATCACCTGACACTTCCGGGCTGAGCGTCGCGATGGCACTTAATCCAAGTCCCATACCAATGTGTGTCGCAGTATCCAATGTGCGTCAGCACCTCCATCAATAATGAAAGAATTACGTCATCTATTCTTATTTATCATACAATATTTTTAAAACGAGGGGAAACACAATGCTTAATCTTGATAAATTGTTCACAAATTATAATATTCACCATTTCAATGAGGAACTCGTCACCTGGTTTAATCGCGAAAAGCGTGATTTACCTTGGCGTCATGCGAAAAATCCTTACCGTGTGTGGGTAAGTGAAGTCATGTTGCAACAGACACGAGTCGATACGGTCATCCCATATTACAACCGGTTCATGGAACGCTTTCCGACGCTCGAAGATCTCGCAGCTGCTGACACAGACGAGGTCGTAAAGTATTGGGAAGGGCTAGGGTACTATTCTCGCGTCCGGAACTTACACGAAGCGGTCAAAGAAGTCGCTTCTGTTTACGAGGGAATCGTCCCAGAGGAGAAAGAACGTTTCGAGAAACTAAAAGGGGTCGGACCGTATACGACGGGAGCCGTACTGTCGATTGCGTACAATCAACCGGAACCGGCTGTGGATGGAAACGTCATGCGCGTCATGTCACGTCAATTCGGGATCTATGACGACATCGCCATGCCGAAGACGCGCAAAATCTTTGAACAAGTCGTTCGTCGATTGATGGATCCGGCTCACGCATCCGATTTCAACGAAGGCGTGATGGAGTTAGGTGCGACGGTCTGTACACCGAAAAATCCGATGTGCTCACTCTGTCCTGTTCAAGACACATGTTATGCATATGCGCATCATGTACAAGATGAGCTGCCGGTCAAAACGAAGAAGGGAGCAGCACGTATCGAAATGTATGATGCGCTGTGCATCGAGAAAGATGGAAAAGTTGCCTACGAACAACGAGCGGATAAGGGGTTGCTTGCTGGGATGTGGCAATATCCGCTTATGGATCGAGGAACGGGGGAACAACTTAACGGAACGTATCTTGGGCAAGTGAAACATGTCTTCTCTCATATCGTTTGGTATATCGATTTGTATCGCGTCGAGACACTTCCGACGGATGACGTCGTCTGGCTAGACGCTTCGGAGCGTGAGGTGAAGACGGTTTCTGTGGCTCAACAAAAATTAGAACGATTGGCAGGTGGCGAACGTGAGACGATTTGATGTAGAGTCGACATATGATACGACGGTCGATTCACTATGGGATTTGTTACAGGATGCCTCGCTTTTGACGAAACTGACGAAGTTTCCTAAAGTACGCTTAGTAGGGGACGGCGCCTCGGTCGAAGGGAATGAAGTGAAGTTGTTCGTTGGGGTCGGTCCGGTGGAACTGCCGTGGAACAGTGCCATCACCGTTGTGGGAAACCAGGCATTCTGCGATCAAGGAAAGAGGTTACCGTTTCCGTTCAAACGGTTCACACATGTGCACCGGGTCGAGTCGCGTGATGGCAAGGCGGTCATGATCGACGAAGTGACGTTCGATAGCTATGTTCCGAACATACTCGTCGAGTATTTCGTGCTTCGTCCGATGTTCCAAGAACGGACGCGGGCCTTCCAAAAAACACTAAATTCATGAAAATAAGAGATTTCCTTTTTCATTGGTTCTGAAAGTCGCTATAATTAAATATGAGAATTGTATAGCATCATAGCGGAAAGGAGGAGCTTATGAGCTTATTTCCCAAAGCAGGTAGCAAAATCGAGATACAGAGCTACAAGCACAACGGAACTTTGCATCGCGTTTGGGAAGAAACGCTCGTCCTTCAGTCGTCAAAAACGGATATGATCGGATTCAATGACCGCATCATGGTCAGCGAGTCAGACGGTCGGCAATGGAGAACGCGAGAGCCGGCAATTTGCTACTTTTCATCTGAGTATTGGTTCAATGTCATCTGTATGATTCGCGAAGACGGGATTTACTACTACTGTAATCTAGGTTCGCCGACTACATTTGATGGGGATGAACGTGCCATCAAATACATCGATTACGATTTGGACATCAAGGTGTTCCCGGATATGTCGTATACGATTTTAGATGAAGATGAATATGAGCGGCATCGTCGCGAGATGAATTATCCGAAAGCGATTGATCGAATCTTGAAGCAGAACGTGCAAGAACTGATCAACTGGATTCGAGGACGGAAAGGGCCGTTCAACCCAACATTCGTCGATGAATGGTATCGCGAATACGAAGCACGTTATCGGAGATGATTCCTCATCTCCGCTTTTTTTCTTAAGTCAGGAGGCATTATGGGTAGTATTAAACGTTATTTGCAGTTTGTTCGTCCGTATAAGAAACAGATTGCCCTTACCATTTTCGTCGGGATTTTGAAGTTTTCCATCCCGCTCGGATTACCGTTACTTTATAGATATGTCATCGATAACTATTTGACGGACGATGCGCCGAAGCAGGACTACACGACGCTCGTCTGGTTATTCAGCATCGTGTTCTTCGTCTTCCTGGTCCTCAAGCCGCCAATCGAGTATTTGCGTCAATATTTGGCACAGTGGGCCGCGACGCGTGTCTTGTTCGATGTGCGGAACCGGTTATTCGACCACGTCCAAAAGTTGTCACTCCGCTATTATTCAAACAATAAGACGGGACAAATCATTTCACGGATTATCAACGACGTCGAACAGACGAAAGACTTCGTCATCACCGGGCTGATGAATATTTGGCTCGACATGATCACCATTCTTATCGCCATCGGGATCATGTACACGATTGACCCGCAACTCACGCTGATCGCGATTTTACCACTTCCGTTTTATGCGATCGCAGTCCGCTATTTCTATGGACGGTTGCGTCGTTTGACGCGTGAACGGTCGGCGGCACTCGCTGACCTACAAGGGCATTTGACAGAGCGCGTCAACGGGATGGCGGTCATTCGGAGTTTTGCGCTAGAGCCATATGAGAACAAGGCGTTCGAACAACAGAACGGTGGCTTTTTGAACGCGGCACTCAAACATACGAGTTGGAACGCCAAGACGTATGTCGTCGTATCGACCATCACTGACATCGCGCCGATCCTCATCTTCACGACGGCATCGTGGCTCGTCATTCAAGAAGCGGTATCGCTCGGGACGCTCGTTGCGTTCATCGCGTATATCGACCGACTCTATGCGCCGCTCGGTCGTCTCGTCAACTCGGCGACGACACTCACGCAGTCGGTCGCTTCGATGGACCGTGTCTTTGAGTTCTTGGATGAGACATATGATATCGAGGAGAAACCGAACGGGTTCGTCCCGTTGTCGACAGCGGGTAAAATCGACCTTGAGCATGTGAGTTTTTCGTATGAACAGGACGGGACACGAGCGTTGAACGATGTGAACCTTCAAATCCGCTCCGGGGAACGCGTGGCGTTTGTCGGAATGTCCGGTGGAGGGAAATCGACACTCGTCAGTTTGATTCCGCGTTTCTATGACGTGACGGATGGAAGCATCAAAATCGACGGCGTCGATGTGCGTGATTTCAAATTACGTGCACTCCGCGACCAGATTGGGATGGTCATGCAGGATTCGGTCCTCTTCAGCGAATCGGTTGCCATGAATATTCGGATGGGGAAACCGGATGCGACGGATGAGGAAGTCATCGCGGCGGCCAAGGCGGCGAACGCCCATGAGTTCATCTCGAAACTACAGGACGGATATGCGACACCGGTCGGGGAGAAAGGTGTCAAACTGTCTGGTGGACAGAAGCAGCGGCTTGCGATTGCACGTGTCTTCTTGAAGAATCCACCGATCTTGATTTTAGACGAGGCGACGAGTGCGCTTGATTTAGAAAGTGAAGCGATGATTCAAGACTCGCTGGCCCGTCTGACGAAAGGACGGACGACGTTAATCGTTGCCCACCGCTTGTCGACCATTACGGACGCCGATCAAATCGTCGTCGTGGATAACGGTCAAATCATGGAGACGGGAACGCATGAAGAGTTGATGCGTCGTCGCGGGGCGTATTACGACCTGTATATGATTCAAGATTTAGCCGTAGTCGAATAATAAAAAAGTCGAGTCCATTAATGGCTCGACTTTTTTAGCGGTCTAAAAATCGTTTACGAACATCCGGGGAAGGGAGTGTGCACACTTCCTTTTTCCCAAATAGACGTGTCCGATGTTTGGCGAATAACGCATATCCATGATCACGAATCGGTCTAGGTATGAAACGAATGAGTCGAAGCAGGCGCCAACGGCCATCAAGGTGTTCGGCAATTCGAATCGCAGCGTCTGATTTTAAGTAAGGAACCCCTTCCTCAATATAGACGATGCTGTCGACTGATTCCGGGATCCGGTGTCGTGTTCGGAGCGACTGACCGACCTCGCTTTGGAGCGAAGCAAAGTGAATCGAGGCGTGTCGATCATGACGAATGATGAACTGGACACTGGCATCACAGAAGTTGCAATCGCCATCAAATAAAACAATCGCAGGCAAGTAGTTCGCCTCCTTCATCGTACTGTTTTACCGTTTTGTCTTCATGTTAAACGTCAAGCAGCGAGTTGGCGAGCAGGTTGCATCTTATAGAGCGATACATAATACAAGTAAGCACCGAGGGCACCGAAGACGAACATGTAACCGCTCATCAAGACCGGACCGATGAACGCGCCGACGACAATGCCTGCCGCGGCAACCAATTTGGCTCCGTGGAACGTGAGGCCGCCGAATGCAAGATAAGAGGCACGGCGTTCAGGGTCGAGGAGGTCAACCTGTTTCACTTGTCGAATCGGCGAGTAGAGGAGTTCGCCAATTGTGAAGATAATCGCGAGTACGGCCAGAACGATGAAGGAGTTCATTGAGGTGATGGCGGCGTATGCTGTGATATATAACGATAAGCCAATGAAAAATATGGTCTTCTCTTTGAAACGTTTGACGAACGCAGTAACCGCAAACGTGATGGCGACGACGAGCAAGGTATTCTCTAGTTGCATAAACGCCATCATGCGAACCCCATCAACAGGTATTCCGAGAATTTGACGACTTTCGAATGACTCTGCTAAATGAACACCGATATAGTTCGCCATATGAAACTCGGTCGAAAAGACGAGCATACTTCCAAATACGAATGTGATCCATCGGCGGTCGCGTAACGCGATTTTATAGTTTTCGATGACACCATGAATCGGGTTTGACGGTGTTGAGCGGTTGCCAGTATATGTGTCGACCAAGAAACGTTGAAGAATGATTGTGGTCACAGTGAGAATGACCGTCATACCAATGAAGAGGGCGAAGCGATGGTCGCGATAAAAGGCGCCGCCGAGCATGACGCCTCCGGCAATCGCTAAATTGACGAGCCAGTAGTCATACACGTAGATGGCTTTTCGATTTGATTCTTCCATCGAATCGATGACGATCGCCTCGAGAGCTGGATAGTTCAATCCGTTCGAAACGGCATGTCCGAAGTAGAGGATGGCAACGATGAGTGCCCAGTTATTCGATGGGTGAATCGCGATGGTCATCCCAAGAAAACAGATGATTTGAATCACCTGGCCAATCTGTAAGACAACCTTCCGATTGAACCGATCGGAAAAGTACCCACCGAATAGACCGGTCAAGTAACCGACGATAACGAATGAGATCATGATGATACCGGCTGGCACTTTCCCCAACTCTTCTGAGAAATAGAGTGCCATGAATGGGAAAATGGCTGATCCGACGATTCGAATGCAAAATCCGCAAACGAGTCGCAAGCGGACATTTAATGGAAAATCTTTAAATTTCATATGGTGAGCACCTCCTTGGTTCTACTGTAATGGGGGACGGTACTAAGTAAAAAGAGACACTTTTTTTGAAGATGTCCCCTTTTAGACGAAAAAAAGAGATGCTTGCGCATCTCCTTCTTACAATTGGGCAAACGAGCGATTGACCGCTTCGATTGTCTCTTCGATATCTTGTTCCGTATGCTCTGTCGTCAAGAACCAGGCTTCATATTTTGATGGAGCCAAGTTCACGCCATTCTCAAGCATCAACTTGAAGAAACGTCCGAACTTCTCACCGTCTGACTTTTCCGCACCTTCATAGTCGGTGACGATTTCATCCGTGAAGTAAACGGTAAGGGCACCTTTTAAGCGGTTGAGCGTGATCGTGACATCATGCTTTTCTGCCGCCTCGCGGATGCCGGCTTCCAGTTTCGCACCGAGTGCGTCTAATTTCTCATAAACACCAGGTTGCTCGAGCACTTCTAGGCAAGCGATTCCTGTCGCCATCGAGGCCGGGTTACCGGCCATTGTACCGGCTTGATATGCAGGTCCAAGTGGGGCGACCGTCTCCATGATTTCAGCCTTCCCGCCGTAAGCACCGATTGGTAGACCACCACCGATGATTTTACCAAGTGCCGTCATATCTGGTTCGATGCCATACACTTGTTGGGCACTTCCGTATGTGAAGCGGAATGCCGTGATGACTTCATCATAGATGACGAGTGCGCCGTGTTCATGTGTGATGTCGTTGACAGCTTGGAGGAAACCTGGCTTCGGTTCAACGATTCCGAAGTTCCCGACAATCGGTTCGACGAGCACACAAGCGACCTGGTCTCCCCATTCTTTCATCATCTCGCGATACGCTTCGACGTCGTTAAACGGGACGGTAATGACTTCTTTGGCAGTGGCTTTCGTCACACCTGCCGAGTCAGGAGAACCGAGCGTCGCTGGACCACTACCTGCTGCAATCAGCATGAGATCCGAATGTCCGTGGTAACAACCGCTGAATTTCACAACGAGTTCACGACCAGTGTAAGCACGGGCGACTCGTACCGTCGTCATGACGGCTTCTGTTCCGGAGTTGGTGAATCGTACCTTATCCATCGAAGGGATGGCTTGTTTTAGTTTCTTCGCAAATTCAACCTCGAGACGGTGTGGCGTCCCGTATAATAAACCTTTTGAAGAAGCGTTCATAAGCGCTTCGTGAATGTGTGGATGGGCATGGCCGGTAATGATTGGACCGTATGCCGCCAAATAATCGATGTAACGATTGCCGTCTACATCATAAAAATAGGCCCCTTCGCCGCGTTCCATATAAACAGGGGCGCCGCCACCGACCGCTTTAAATGAGCGAGATGGACTGTTGACACCTCCGACGATGTGAGTGAGTGCATCTTGGTATAATGCATCGGATGACTGACGATTTGATGAAGTAGTCATATGTATTGCCTCCTTATTCAAATTCGCACTTATTGTATCATAGCCGTCAACCGCATAAGCTCAGTGTTTGACGAGTAGTTGAGAAATCAGTACACTATTTATAAAGATTACTATGTAAGAAATAAGTTAATGTTCAAAACTATTTCGCATGAATTTTATAGAAGAAATGAGGGATTGACGTGGGAAGCGAAATGCTTGACCATGCTGTTCAGTCGCTCCGGGAACATGGAGTCAGAATGACGCCTCAGCGCCAGGCCATTTTGGAGTACCTCGTCACGGAGCATAGTCACCCGACAGCGGATGACATTTATAAGGCACTTGCCGCACGGTTTCCAAATATGAGTGTGGCCACTGTATATAACAACTTGCGCGTTTTTAAAGAAGTGGGTCTCGTTCAAGAGATGAACTATGGGGACGCCTCAAGTCGTTTTGACTTTGTGACGTCGAAGCACTATCACATCATCTGTGATACGTGTGGAAAAGTCGTCGACTTTAACTATCCTGTATTAGATGAAATCGAATCGGTTGCATCACAATTGACTGGATTCAAAGTTGATCGTCACCGTCTTGAAGTGTACGGAACGTGCCCGTCTTGTCAGTCTGAACAATCGCAAACACATTAAAAAACCACATCCGACTGCTCGGATGTGGTTTTTATGTTAGTCCGTCTGTTGTGACTGACGTTTGTTATATTTCTCATCGAATTCTTTTCCTTCGAGTGAACGGTCGATTGTAAGCGGCTCGTCGCAGTGCATACATAAGTCGACGCGTCCGAGCATCTTCGTCTCTTTTTCACAGTTCGGACAAGTCACGATGATCGCTTTTGTCGAGGCCATGCCGACGATGAAGTAAAGAGCAGAGCTCGCAAGTACCATGATAAATCCAAGAAGCATGAAAATAATCATGAGCCAGGTGATGGATTTTGCGAGAAGACCGAGATACATGACACCGATCCCGCCGAAGATAAGAAGTAATGCTATATTACGTGCGCGGTTGATTTTGTTCCCCCGTTTTTTCATGAGTGAATCCCTCCAATAGTCTGTCTCTATCATAGCTCATCTTCAAACGAGTGAGAAGTTCCTGCACTTTTTCGGCAGGAGTTTTTTGAAAAGAGGGCGAATTTGATTCGTATCGAAAATGACAATCGTCATATATATAGTCAACTTGCGATTGGGAGAGAAGGGGTCCAGATGACGATGGAATATGCGACTCGCACCATTTACTCAGAATATGCTGCATTAAAAACGACACTCGGGATTATTGAGGTGAAGAAAAAACGGGCACGTGATCCGTTGACGGATCAGTCGGATCGCCTGCTCATTGTGATTGAAGCAAAACCAGAACCGTTTTGGACGGTGAAACACTATCAGGTCGGTCAAGAAAAAATCGTCCTGCACGTAGTCAGTGACTCGATGATGGATCGCTGGATTGTCTTAAATGAAAATCGACGAGCCATTCATTGGATTGAAGACGGGATCGTCTTGTTCGAACGGAATGAGTACATCTTGGAGTTGCGACAACGCAACCGCAATTTAACGAATCGAGAGCAACGTTTACAACTCTCAATCTCATTTGCAAAATTGTTGCGTCGGTTTGAAGACGGACGATACCTGTTTTTAGAAGGGGAGTTCCAAGACGCCTTCACTCAGATTCATCATGCGCTCACTCACCTGGCTCGCCTCTCGATTCTTGAGGCAGGGATTCATCCAGAGATCGTGTTGTGGGAACAGGTACGAGCCATCGACCTCGAAATCTATAAACTGCACGAGGAATTGGTCGGAGGACAAGAGTCGCTTGAACAGCGCATCCACCTCGTCGTCATTGGCATGGAACATTTGATTCAATCGAAAGTGTTGCCGGGGACGTTGTTATTACTTCAGACGATGCAGGAGAAAGACGGCGCGTGGACGTTCCCGGAATTGATGGAACATCCGAATTTGAACGAGCTCCGTGTCGACCTTGGGAGCATCATTGGTTTTTTAGTGAAAAAAGGGTATGTTCGTACGGTCACGAGACCGACAAAAGGAGTCGGGGTAGAAGCAGTGCTTTATGAGATTGCTTAACTTCCCTTTCCTAGGAACAACGAGGAGAAAATCAGTTATATGAAACTATTGAAATTTAGTGTGGGAACCGTTTTTATTTTATTTGTCACGATTGTGATTTCTGTCTTCGTCGCCCTTTTTACGATGGGAGACCCCATCACACTCGGGCGACCGATTCTTTGGACGATATGGTATATGGCCGTTCTACTAATCGTATGTATGGGACTCTATGATTTCTCGTCCTTTTCAAAACAAAAGATTCGAAAAGTTCTCGGCTGGGGTACGTTGGTCGGTGTTCTCCTCTTCGCTTCTGTGAAAGGATATTATATGTATCAGGATAGCTTGAAGATTGAGGAACGCGGAGTGGAGTTGACGGACTATCAGCCGTTCACGGATTCAGGACAATTGGCGAGACTCGATCACGAGGCTTCGGTGAAGTTTGGGGAAGGGTTGCCGCGATTAGACGGAGCGACGGCGCTCTATCCGATGTACGCTTCATTCGTAGAAGCAGTCTATCCGGACTCGGAAACGTATGATCCATACAATGATCAAACGAGTAAAGTCGTGTCGACGACAACGCCGGAAGCATACAGCCGACTAATGAACGATCAGACTGACGTGATTTTTGTCGCGGGTCCATCTGACCGTCAATTGAAGGTCGCGAAACAAAAAAACGTTTCTCTACATATGACGCCGATTGGAAGGGAAGCATTTGTTTTCTTCGTCCATGAAGATAACCCGGTCGATTCGTTGACGATGGAACAAGTCCGGGGGATTTATTCAGGCGACATTCGGAATTGGGAAGAGGTCGGCGGCAACTCGGAAGCCGTTCGAGCTTTCCAACGTCCTGAGGATAGCGGCAGTCAAACGGCGTTACAAAAGATGATGGGCGAACAAAAGCTCATGGAGGCGCCGGTAGAAGATGTTCCTGAAGGGATGGGTGGAATCATCCAACAAACTTCATCGTATCGAAACCATAAAAATGCGATTGGATTCTCATTTAGATACTATGCGACAGAAATGGTGAAGGACCATAAAATCAAGTTACTTCGTATAGAAGGAATTGAGCCGACCGTTGAAACGATTCAGGATGGATCGTATCCACTGACGTCTGAATTCTATGCGGTGACTACGGATGAGAAAGCAAAGCAATATGAAGATTTTCTTCAATGGCTCGAAAGCGAGGATGGGCAGACGTTAGTGGAGAAGACGGGCTATGTTCGTCTCGATTAATACAAAACAAAAGGTTTACTTCTCGTCATGTTGACGGGAAGTAAATCTTTTTTTAATTTTTATTGTTTTTTGTATTGACGAAGTGGTAAATAGAGATTATAGTTATAAACGTTGTCACGGCAAAAGATTATTTCAGAAAAACAATTTGTGAAAAAGTTGTTGACGAAAACAATCGAAACGTGATAGATTAATGAAGTCGCCAAGAGCGGCAGACGAACTTTGAAAACTGAACGATGAGGCAAAAATAAGTTTTACCATTTTTGAATGAAGCGCAAGCTTCGTCAATTTAAGAGCTATATCAAATTCTTTGGAGAGTTTGATCCTGGCTCAGGACGAACGCTGGCGGCGTGCCTAATACATGCAAGTCGAGCGCAGGAAACCGTCTGAACCCTTCGGGGGGACGACGGCGGAATGAGCGGCGGACGGGTGAGTAACACGTAAAGAACCTGCCCATAGGTCTGGGATAACCACGAGAAATCGGGGCTAATACCGGATGTGTCATCGGACCGCATGGTCCGCTGATGAAAGGCGCTCCGGCGTCGCCCATGGATGGCTTTGCGGTGCATTAGCTAGTTGGTGGGGTAACGGCCCACCAAGGCGACGATGCATAGCCGACCTGAGAGGGTGATCGGCCACACTGGGACTGAGACACGGCCCAGACTCCTACGGGAGGCAGCAGTAGGGAATCTTCCACAATGGACGAAAGTCTGATGGAGCAACGCCGCGTGAACGATGAAGGCTTTCGGGTCGTAAAGTTCTGTTGTAAGGGAAGAACAAGTGCCGCAGGCAATGGCGGCACCTTGACGGTACCTTGCGAGAAAGCCACGGCTAACTACGTGCCAGCAGCCGCGGTAATACGTAGGTGGCAAGCGTTGTCCGGAATTATTGGGCGTAAAGCGCGCGCAGGCGGCCTCTTAAGTCTGATGTGAAAGCCCCCGGCTCAACCGGGGAGGGCCATTGGAAACTGGGAGGCTTGAGTATAGGAGAGAAGAGTGGAATTCCACGTGTAGCGGTGAAATGCGTAGAGATGTGGAGGAACACCAGTGGCGAAGGCGACTCTTTGGCCTATAACTGACGCTGAGGCGCGAAAGCGTGGGGAGCAAACAGGATTAGATACCCTGGTAGTCCACGCCGTAAACGATGAGTGCTAGGTGTTGGAGGGTTTCCGCCCTTCAGTGCTGAAGCTAACGCATTAAGCACTCCGCCTGGGGAGTACGGTCGCAAGGTTGAAACTCAAAGGAATTGACGGGGACCCGCACAAGCGGTGGAGCATGTGGTTTAATTCGAAGCAACGCGAAGAACCTTACCAACTCTTGACATCCCCCTGACCGGTACAGAGATGTGCCTTCCCCTTCGGGGGCAGGGGTGACAGGTGGTGCATGGTTGTCGTCAGCTCGTGTCGTGAGATGTTGGGTTAAGTCCCGCAACGAGCGCAACCCTTGTCCTTAGTTGCCAGCATTAAGTTGGGCACTCTAGGGAGACTGCCGGTGACAAACCGGAGGAAGGTGGGGATGACGTCAAATCATCATGCCCCTTATGAGTTGGGCTACACACGTGCTACAATGGACGGTACAAAGGGCAGCGAAGCCGCGAGGTGGAGCCAATCCCAGAAAGCCGTTCTCAGTTCGGATTGCAGGCTGCAACTCGCCTGCATGAAGTCGGAATCGCTAGTAATCGCAGGTCAGCATACTGCGGTGAATACGTTCCCGGGTCTTGTACACACCGCCCGTCACACCACGAGAGTTTGCAACACCCGAAGTCGGTGAGGTAACCGTAAGGAGCCAGCCGCCGAAGGTGGGGCAGATGATTGGGGTGAAGTCGTAACAAGGTAGCCGTATCGGAAGGTGCGGCTGGATCACCTCCTTTCTAAGGAAAATGCCCATGTGGCATTGCCCATCGTTCAGTTTTGAGGGTTCGTCCCTCGATTGTTCCTTGAAAACTGAAGATTCATCAAGACATCAAAAACCAATTTCACATATGGTCCGTAATGGACCGTGTGTCTTAGACGCTAGATCAAGGTAGAAAGGGCGTACGGTGGATGCCTTGGCACTAGGAGCCGATGAAGGACGCGACGAACAGCGAAATGCTCTGGGGAGTGGTAAGTACACGTTGATCCAGAGATCTCCGAATGGGGGAACCCACCGCCGGGAGACCGGCGGGACACCCACGTGAATACATAGCGTGGCGTGAGGCATACCCGGGGAACTGAAACATCTAAGTACCCGGAGGAAGAGAAAGAAAATTCGATTCCCTGAGTAGCGGCGAGCGAAACGGGAACAGCCCAAACCAGGAAGCATGCTTCCTGGGGTTGTAGGACACTCTGCACGGAGTTACAAAGGGATAGGGTAGGTGAACGACCTGGAAAGGTCGGCCAGAGAAGGTGACGGCCCTGTAGCCGAAACCCCATCCCCTCCAGAGTGGATCCTGAGTACGGCGGGACACGTGAAACCCCGTCGGAATCCGGGAGGACCATCTCCCAAGGCTAAATACTTCCTAGTGACCGATAGTGAACCAGTACCGTGAGGGAAAGGTGAAAAGCACCCCGGAAGGGGAGTGAAAGAGATCCTGAAACCGTATGCCTACAAGTAGTCAGAGCCCGTTCACGGGTGATGGCGTGCCTTTTGTAGAATGAACCGGCGAGTTACGATGGCGGGCGAGGTTAAGCCGATGAGGCGGAGCCGCAGCGAAAGCGAGTCTGAACAGGGCGCATCAGTCCGTCGTCGTAGACCCGAAACCAGGTGATCTACCCATGTCCAGGATGAAGGTCAGGTAACACTGACTGGAGGTCCGAACCCACGCACGTTGAAAAGTGCGGGGATGAGGTGTGGGTAGCGGTGAAATGCCAATCGAACCTGGAGATAGCTGGTTCTCTCCGAAATAGCTTTAGGGCTAGCCTCGAGGTGAAGAGTTCTGGAGGTAGAGCACTGATTGGACTAGGGGCCCCCACAGGGTTACCGAATTCAGTCAAACTCCGAATGCCAGCAACTTGTACTCGGGAGTCAGACTGCGAGTGATAAGATCCGTAGTCGAGAGGGAAACAGCCCAGACCATCAGCTAAGGTCCCCAAGTGTATGTTAAGTGGAAAAGGATGTGGCGCTGCACAGACAACTAGGATGTTGGCTTAGAAGCAGCCACCATTCAAAGAGTGCGTAATAGCTCACTAGTCGAGTGGCGCCGCGCCGAAAATGTAACGGGGCTAAACATACCACCGAAGCTATGGATCCCGTAAGGGATGGTAGGAGAGCGTTCCAAGCAGCAGTGAAGCGGTATCGTGAGGAGCCGTGGAGCGCTTGGAAGTGAGAATGCCGGTGTGAGTAGCGAAAAGAGGGGTGGGAATCCCCTCCGTCGAAAGCCTAAGGTTTCCTGAGGAAGGCTCGTCCGCTCAGGGTTAGTCTGGACCTAAGCCGAGGCCGAAAGGCGTAGGCGATGGACAACAGGTCGATATTCCTGTACCGCCGTACCACCGTTTGAACGATGGGGGGACGCAGAAGGATAAGGTGACCGTGCGACTGGAAGTGCACGGACAAGCAGCGAGGCCGTCGGGTTGGCAAATCCGCCCGGCATACAAGGTTGAGCTGTGACGTGGAGCCCGTAGGGCGAAGCACCGGATTTCACGCTGCCAAGAAAAGCCTCTAGTGAGGAGGTCGGCGCCAGTACCGCAAACCGACACAGGTAGGCGAGATGAGAATTCTAAGACGCGCGGGATAACTCTCGTTAAGGAACTCGGCAAAATGGTCCCGTAACTTCGGGAGAAGGGACGCTTATGGCGACATAAGCCGCAGTGAATAGGCCCAAACGACTGTTTAGCAAAAACACAGGTCTCTGCTAAATCGCAAGATGAAGTATAGGGGCTGACGCCTGCCCGGTGCTGGAAGGTTAAGGGGATGTGTCATCGCAAGAGAAGCACTGAACCGAAGCCCCAGTAAACGGCGGCCGTAACTATAACGGTCCTAAGGTAGCGAAATTCCTTGTCGGGTAAGTTCCGACCCGCACGAAAGGCGTAACGATTTGGGCACTGTCTCAACGAGAGACCCGGTGAAATCATAGTACCTGTGAAGATGCAGGTTACCCGCGACAGGACGGAAAGACCCCATGGAGCTTTACTACAGCCTGATATTGAGGCTTTGTACGCGATGTACAGGATAGGTGGGAGTTTGTGAAGCCGGAGCGCCAGCTTCGGTGGAGACACCCTTGGGATACCACCCTTTGCGTATAGAGTCTCTAACTCGCAGCCGTGATCCGGCTGGAGGACCGTGTCAGGCGGGTAGTTTGACTGGGGCGGTCGCCTCCTAAACAGTAACGGAGGCGCCCAAAGGTTCCCTCAGAATGGTTGGAAATCATTCGAAGAGTGCAAAGGCAGAAGGGAGCTTGACTGCGAGACCTACAAGTCGAGCAGGGACGAAAGTCGGGCTTAGTGATCCGGTGGTTCCGCATGGAAGGGCCATCGCTCAACGGATAAAAGCTACCCTGGGGATAACAGGCTGATCTCCCCCAAGAGTCCACATCGACGGGGAGGTTTGGCACCTCGATGTCGGCTCATCGCATCCTGGGGCTGGAGTAGGTCCCAAGGGTTGGGCTGTTCGCCCATTAAAGCGGTACGCGAGCTGGGTTCAGAACGTCGTGAGACAGTTCGGTCCCTATCCGTCGTGGGCGCAGGAAATTTGAGGAGAGCTGTCCTTAGTACGAGAGGACCGGGATGGACGCACCGCTGGTGTACCAGTTGTTCCGCCAGGAGCACCGCTGGGTAGCTACGTGCGGACGGGATAAGTGCTGAAAGCATCTAAGCATGAAGCCCCCTCCGAGATGAGATTTCCCTTTGAGCAATCAAGAAAGACCCCTCAGAGACGATGAGGTAGATAGGTCATGGGTGGAAGCGTGGCGACACGTGGAGCTGAATGATACTAATCGGTCGAGGCTTTGATCTAGTCTAATGGTTTGTGTTGATGAATCCTCAGTTTTGAGAGAACAATCTCTCTAAAATATGTTGACATTATCGATAAATAATGTTAATATAATACTTGTCTGGTGGCGATAGCGAGACGGCCACACCCGTTCCCATGCCGAACACGGAAGTTAAGCGTCTCAGCGCCGAAAGTAGTTGGGGGATCTCCCCCTGTGAGGATAGGACGTTGCCAGGCAAGATCGTTCCGCAATAGCTCAGTGGTAGAGCAACCGGCTGTTAACCGGTAGGTCGTAGGTTCAAATCCTACTTGCGGAGCCACTTTCTCTTTTGGAGAGCTGTCCGAGTGGCCGAAGGAGCACGATTGGAATTCGTGTAGGCGGCAAAACCGTCTCAAGGGTTCGAATCCCTTGCTCTCCGCCAGTTTTTCAAATATGTAATGGCCCGTTGGTCAAGCGGTTAAGACACCGCCCTTTCACGGCGGTAACACGGGTTCGAATCCCGTACGGGTCACCATTTAATTTTATATCGTCGCGGGGTGGAGCAGTCTGGTAGCTCGTCGGGCTCATAACCCGAAGGTCGTCGGTTCAAATCCGGCCCCCGCAATTAAGTCCGGTCTCGTGGTGTAGGGGTTAACATGTCTGCCTGTCACGCAGAAGATCGCGGGTTCGAATCCCGTCGAGACCGCCATTTTTATTTTAAAATCAAACATACTACATATGGCTTTGTAGCTCAGTTGGTAGAGCAAAGGACTGAAAATCCTTGTGTCGGCGGTTCGATTCCGTCCAAAGCCACCATATGTGGGGGGGTAGCGAAGTGGCTAAACGCGGCGGACTGTAAATCCGCTCCCTCGGGTTCGGCGGTTCGAATCCGCCCCCCCCCACCACTTAGGGGCATAGTTTAGCGGTAGAACTACGGTCTCCAAAACCGTCAGCGCGGGTTCGATTCCTGCTGCCCCTGTTTTTAATTTCATCATGGCGATTGTGGCGAAGTGGTTAACGCACCGGATTGTGATTCCGGCATTCGAGGGTTCAATTCCCTTCAGTCGCCCCATTATTATTGGGCTGTAGCCAAGTGGTAAGGCATCGGATTTTGATTCCGACATGCGAAGGTTCGATCCCTTCCAGCCCAGCCATTTTGCGGAAGTAGTTCAGTGGTAGAATACGACCTTGCCAAGGTCGGGGTCGCGGGTTCGAATCCCGTCTTCCGCTCCAATGACTTTTGGCGCCATAGCCAAGTGGTAAGGCAGAGGACTGCAACTCCTTTATCGTCGGTTCGATTCCGACTGGCGCCTCCAACATAATATGCCGGTGTGGCGGAATTGGTAGACGCGCACGACTCAAAATCGTGTTCCTCTGGAGTGTCGGTTCGACTCCGACCACCGGTATCCGTATGACTCTAACTGAGGTTAGGGTCTTTTTTGTGTTCTCTATCCCTTTTTGAGAAGGAAGGACATTCATTCAGCTCGAATTTTTTAACAAGAAGAAATGAGGTGGATGTTATTCAAGATACAGAACAATCAAATCGGTTTATCCGATTTGCTGACAACGAATGTGTGGAATCTAGTCGCTTATACGAAGTGCTAGCTCGAGAAGTGGCCCAGCATGAATGGCTCTTGTCTTTGTGTGAAGACATACCGAAGGGACAACCTGCTCCAAATCTATTGTTTGCAGCCGTTCATGAGTTGGTACTTCAACACTCTGCTGATGAGTTGGCCACCTATTATCCTAGCGTGACACAATATCCAAAACGAGCTGAAGATGTATTTCCCTCTTTTTTAGCATTTTGCCATACATACGAAAGTGAGCTCCGTCATCGATTGAGAACTCGTCGTGTGCAAACGAACGAGGTTCAACGATGCGCCTACTTGTATCCAATCTTTTCGAAGATTCAACAACAGACGAAACGACCACTCGGACTGCTCGAAATCGGAACGAGTGCAGGGCTTCAACTATTTGTGGATCAATATGCTTATGAGTATAATGGCGTCCCATTCAATCCGATAAACGCCTCATCAGTAAACATCACAGCGGCCGTTGAATCAGACGAACCATTCCGTCTCGAAGTTACGACGCCATTAGACATCGGAACACGTCTTGGTGTCGATTTGAACATTGTGGATTTGACAGACGAAGCAGAGCGGTCATGGTTGAATGCGTTAATCTGGCCAGAACATGAGACACGACGGCAACTGCTTCAGGCCGCCATGAATGAAGTCAATTTAAATATGGTGACGCTCATTGAAGGGGATGGTGTGACGATGTTACAAGAACTCGTATCGCGTGTACCTGAAGTGGAGATGCTATGTATCTTCCATACACACGTTGCGAATCAGATGTCACGTCCCGTCAAAGAAGAACTCTTGAGGCAAGTCGAGCGAATTGGACAAACACGAGACGTCTTCCATATCTATAACAATGTTCAAGATTGTTATCTACATGTCGATTTGTATCTGGACGGTCAACTCACAGCGGTGACGTATGCAGAAACGGAGGGACACGGCCGTCAATTTCAAATTCTGACGCCACTCGATTCCTTGTTTCATCAAGGATCATTTGAATGATTAAGGTATACCAAGATATTATTTCTAATGATTTTAGAAAAACTTACGAATACTTGTTGACAGTTTAATAGTATAGGTGTATATTAACTATAGTCGCTTGAACGACAACAATATTTCATGCGGGTGTAGTTTAATGGTAAAACCTCAGCCTTCCAAGCTGATGACGAGAGTTCGATTCTCTTCACCCGCTTCACATCTCTCTGCCGAGTGGCGGAGAGATTTTTTGTATGCGAAAATATATAGAGGAGGTGAACGGAATGGACCCGTACACATTAAAACAACAAATCTTAGCGTATGCCGAGACCATCGGGATTGATGAGTTGAAAGTGACGACGGCTGATCCGTTCATCGTCATGAAACAGCGACTTATTCGGCAACAAGAGAAAGGGTTTGCCTCTGGGTTTGAAGAGCCCGACTTAGAGAAACGTACGAACCCGGAGCTCTTACTTGAAGAAGCCCAGTCGATCATTGCGATTGCCATCGCCTATCCGAGTAAATTAAAAGATGCTCCTCGGAGTGTCGCCGGCGAGAGACGAGGGTTGTTTGCTCGGGCCTCATGGGGACTTGATTACCATCGGGCCGTCGGCAATCGATTAGAGAAGCTTCAAGCGTACATTGAAGAATTGGTTCCAAATGTGCGGACGCGTTCGATGGTCGACACGGGTGAGCTCGTCGACCGTGCCGTCGCAGAACGTGCTGGGATTGGATTTAGTGGGAAAAACTGCTCCATCATCTCACCTGAGAAGGGATCGTACTTATATTTGGGGGAAATGATTTTAGATGTTTACTTACCACCGGATGAAGCGATTGAAGACGGATGTGGGGATTGCGATAAATGTATGACAGCTTGTCCGACGACGGCCCTTGTTGAGCCAGGTGTCCTCGATGCGAAGCGCTGTATCGCCTATCTCACGCAGATGAAGACGTTGATGCCACGAGAGTTTCGATCGAAGCTTGGTGGTCGATTATATGGATGTGACACGTGTCAGCAAGTCTGTCCATATAACCGCAAAAAGGACTGGCGCCACCACGAAGAACTGTTGCCGGAAGCTGAGATCGTCAAACCGCTCTTAGAGCCTCTTCTGACATTGAGCAACCGGGAGTTCAAACAAAAGTTCGGACATTTATCGGGCGCATGGCGCGGGAAGAAACCGATTCAACGAAATGCGATTTTAGCACTCGCGCACTACCGTGAGCCTTCAGCGATTCCAATCTTACGGGAATTCATCAAACAGGATGAACGCGAAGACATGCGCGCGACGGCTGTTTGGGCAATCGGTGCGATTCTTGGACCTGAGGCCGATTCGATATTTGAAGAGATTGAACGGAATGAAACGTCTGACATGGTTCATGAAGAGATTCGTATCTATCGAGAGGAGTGGGCACATGAAGATCGTGTCGTCTAAATGGGGACCGTTAGCGTATGAATTAAACGCAGCAAACAAACTGACGGCTCTTGAGTTCACAACACATGAGCCGACTGACGAGGCACCTGAGTGGTTGCAAGATCTCATGACGCGAGTTGAGCAGAATGGATTCCATGAAGCAGATCGTGCCTAC
The DNA here is from genome assembly GCF_000023045.1 of Exiguobacterium sp. AT1b. Lineage (GTDB taxonomy): Bacteria > Bacillota > Bacilli > Exiguobacteriales > Exiguobacteriaceae > Exiguobacterium. Next base: position 2,384,367 of record NC_012673.1, read on the forward strand.
GTCGAAATGAACGGGACACCGTTTCAACAGGAGGTCTGGGATGCGCTCTTGACCATTCCTTATGGCGAGACACGCACATATAAGCAAATTGCTGAACAAATCGGTCGGCCGAAAGCCGTTCGCGCCGTCGGTCAGGCGCTCAATCGAAATCCGTTGCCGATTCTATTTCCGTGTCACCGTGTCATTGGAAGTAGCGGGAAGCTTGTCGGTTTTGCGGGAGGATTGGCTGAGAAACAACGCCTTCTAGAATTTGAAATGAAAAAGTGAGGGAAATCAACCATGGCAATTCATGTCGTAATGTTTCAACCAGAAATACCAGCAAATACAGGGAATGTCTCACGTACGTGTGCGGCGACGAACTCGGTGCTTCATTTGATTCGTCCGCTCGGGTTCTCGACGGATGATAAGATGTTAAAGCGTGCCGGTCTCGACTATTGGCAATTTGTCGATGTACGCTATCATGACTCGTTAGAAGAGCTGTGGGAGAAGCATCCGGATGGTCAGTTCTTTTACATTACGAAGTACGGGGAACAATACCCGAGTGATTTGGACGTTTCAGATGTAGACGGTGACTACTTCTTTGTCTTTGGTCGTGAGACGAAAGGGTTACCGATGGAAGTCATCGAGAACAATTTAGATCGCTGCATCCGTCTACCACAATCGAACCTCGTTCGTTCATTGAACGTATCGAATACAGCAGCCATCATCGTATATGAGGCGCTTCGCCAACAGGGATATGCAGGATTGAAATAAAAAAGAGCCGGATTCGTAAGAATCCCGGCTCTTATTCGTTACCCTCAGGTTTACGGTTATATCCAGCTGTCAAAATCGCTGCGAGGAAGACGACGCTGATTCCAACCATCAATAATAGGCCCATCCAAAAATCCCCCTTTTATTCTCCATAACTATAAATAGTATAATATACTTGGTAGGTGAATTGCACTGAATATAAGAAATTACTGTGAAATTGGAGAAGGAACATGAAAACGAATGTGTACTTACTGAGCTATGCCCCACTCATCGGAATTATTTTGTTTTCGATGTCACTTGCGATTGCGACCTCCGAGTACGTGATCCAATGGCTGAATCAAATTGGCGTATATAGTGAAATTATCGAACTGTTATCGGTGCAAGAGACGAAAGTGCTCGTGCTCGTTGTATTCTTCACGATTTTCTTTATGTTGTTTAGCGCATTCAAATTGGTGGCCGATACGTTCAATCAACTCGGCTTCGCCTTTTTTGCGCGCGAGACGAATGGCACGTCGCTTCATCGGCTCAAACCTGGGGCCATCATCTTCCTCATCGGGTCCGGAATCAGCTTTCTCTTTTTGAACACGTTACTCGCCGTCATCGCCGTCCTCGTAGGAACGCTCTTGATGTATCTCTTTTACTATGTGTGGCAAGTAAGCCAATCGATGTCCGTCCCACGAGCCATCGGCTTATTGCTTATGCAGGCCGTCATGTGGGCGACGTTGATCAGCGGGTTAGGTTGGTCGGTCCTCCGCTTGTTTAACTCTGTCGGAGATATCATCTTATGAAACATTCTTTTAAACCGACCTCGGATGTGATTGAAGCATGGAGTCAATCATTTGTCCCAGAGGAAACCTTGTATTGGATTGATTCTTCGTTTCTTGAGGATATACCGAGTTCCTGTCTCGTGATTCCGAGGCAGGAATTTTTCAATCATCCGCTTTACCGTAGACCCGATATTACGAATCCATATGTGACGTGGCAGATGGGTCAGGACGTGACCCATGTCGTCCATGCGTTCTCAGGCTTTTTGAAGGAGTTACAGGAGCACGTCAAAACACGTTTAATGGAATTCCAAGTGACGACCCATCGTGGTCTTGTTTTGCCGATATCGGTCGAGCAGATGAAACGTCTATCGAATGAGGCCATTGTAGAGAAGGACGGCACCCATTTCATCGTGTTGAATCCGCAAAATTGGAATGAGCTCGACATCGAGATGCGTCATTCTCTTCTGCTCGACTATGCGAAGGAGTGGGATCGTTGGGAAGGGGAACCCGGTGATGACTCGATTGCCTCGCATCTTGCGGACTATGCAAATCGGTTTCCCATCCAGGAGGGGAGTAACTGTCTCGCAGCGACGTTGTTTGCGGTCACAGGTAACGAACGAATCGTTCACCAATGGGTTCATCCGGAGACGTTCCTTCAGACCCTAAAGCGAAGTGGGTACGAAACCGTGAAGGATGATGAGCCAAGGTCGAATGACGTCTTGACGTATTGGAACGACCAAGGGCAACTGATTCATGCGAGTTACTGTGTGCGAGAAGGACTCTTTTTCAACAAACATGGTCAAGTTCGTTTCAATCCCTGGAAACTCATCGATCACGACGAGTTAAAGGAGCATTGGGGAGCCTATCGACTTCAGATTGAACGTCGAACATAAGCAAAGGAGTCAGTCCACTTTTCAGTGGCTGACTCCTTTTATTGATGTGCCTGTGTCCAAACAATCGCCGGATACGCACGGTTGGCGAGTTCCGGGAACGGACGGGGCGTATCGGCACCGAGCCAGATGGCGGTGATGGTGCGATCGGTCAGTCCGACATACCACATATCTTTATTGTCGTTCGTTGTTCCGGTCTTTCCTCCGAGATACTCAAACTCACGTTTCAGCTGATTCGCATAGCGACCTGTACCGTATGAGGTGACGGTCGATAACGCTTTTTTCATCTCACTGATCGTTTCCGGAGACCAGACTGTCTCTTCCGTTAAAATCGGAGTCAACGTTGGTTCACCAGACTTGAATGTGATTTGTTTGATTGTATGTCCGGATGTATACTCACCTTTGTTTAGGAACGGGGTATAGGCGGCGGCCAGTTCTTTTGGGGAGACGCCTTGTGTGAGACCACCAAGCGCACTCGCTAAGTTCTCGTCCTGTTCATCCCATTGACTGAACATCATGTCTGCCGTCTTGTACGCGCGTTCCTGATCGATTGCTGAGAAGGCGGCGAGGGCAGGGGTGTTATACGAGAAAGCGACCGCATCTTTCAATAAGACATCGCCTAACACACGGTCGTGACTATTTCCGGGACAATAAGAACCGTAACAAGTCGGACGACCGTCGAGTACCGTGTCTAGTGTCGCTCCCGTCTCTTCGATGAATGGGGCGAACACGAGGATCGGTTTGATTGCGGAACCTGGTTGACGGTACGCCTGGGTCGCTCGGTTGAACTCACCGACCTGCTTCATCTCAGAGTCGACCATGGCCACGATTCTCCCTTGAGGTGTGAGTTCCGTATAGCCCCCGTTCAGGCCGGGAGGAAGTTGACTCATCACTTGTTTTGCTTGTTTCTGCTTCCCGGTTGATAAATAAGTCTCGATTGTCGCTTCATGCGTGGACAAATAATCTCTCGCCTCGGCATCGTCTAAGTCGTAGCGTGACCGTACCAATTGAATCGCTTCGCGGACGGCAGTATCCATGTAGTCCGGATATTGAATCGATTGACTGCGAAACGACGCTTGTAGCTTGAGGCCATGATACTGATCGTAGGCAGTCTTCGAGAGAACACCCGCTTCAAACAGTTGCGTCAAGATTCGGTCCTTTCGCTCGAAAAAGGCGTCGGATGGATTGAGCGGATCATAAAGTGACGGGTTATTCGGCACCGTCAACAAGTAAGCGAGTTGATTCCAATTCAAGTCGTCGAGCGGTCTTGAAAAGTATGTATCGGCTGCAGATTGAATGCCATATACATTATGTCCAAAAAAAATGACGTTGCTGTAAGCTGTTAAAATTTCTTTCTTGCTATAATTTTCTTCTAGCGCTCGCGCAAGCAATAACTCTTTCACTTTGCGTTCATATGTCCGTTCATGTGTGAGATACACGTTCCGTGCCAACTGTTGCGTGATTGTACTCCCACCTTGGACAGATGTCTCGTTCGCGTTATTGATAAATGCTCGGGCAATCCCGCTCAAATCATAACCGGGATGGGCATTGAATTTACGGTCCTCGATGGTCGTGATCGCATCTTGAATATGTTCGGGCAACGCTTTCGGAGACACGTCATTTCTGCGGCCAGTCAAGTAAATCTGCTGTTCTCCACCGTTGTATGCGAGTGTGACGGCATGCTTTGACGAGAGTGGTTGTGCCGATACCAGCTCTTGTCCCCAGGAAAGAATTTCATCTGCCTGGTCAATCTCTTCTTTCAATGCAGTGGCAAGTGACAAGGAAGCGGCCAAAAGTCCAGCAAAAAATAAGGTTCCAATCCAAGCTCTCATCTATTTCACCTCTCTCTATACATTATATCGTCCAATTTACAAAAAAATAAAAATGTAAACGTTATCATATAATAATTCGAGAAGGAATACTTTAGGAAAGGGCGAAAAAGGGTAAAAGAGGTTGTATATCACGATTTTGAGGAGGCTTATTATTTATGAAGCAAGAAATGGTTGCGATGCTCCTTGCGGGAGGAGAAGGAAAACGATTGGGGCCTCTCACGCGAAAAACGGCGAAACCGGCCGTGAATTTCGGCGGAAAGTACCGCATTATCGATTTCCCATTGTCAAACTGCACGAACTCGGGAATTACAACAGTCGGGGTATTGACGCAATACGAGCCACTTGAATTGAATCGTTACTTAGGAATCGGGACGGCGTGGGATTTAGATCGTCGCAATGGGGGGTTAGCCATTCTCCCACCTTACCAAGCACAGTCGGGGAAAAACTGGTACGAAGGGACGGCCAATGCAATCTATCGAAACTTGAGCTATATCGATGATTACGATCCAGATTATGTGTTGATTCTTTCGGGGGACCACATCTATAAAATGGACTACGAGAAAATGCTCGAAGCCCATAAAGAAAAACAAGCCGATGTGACCATCTCTGTCATGGAAGTGCCGTGGGATGAAGCGCCGCGTTTCGGAATTTTGAACACAGCGGATGATCTTCGCATCAATGAGTTCGAAGAGAAACCGGAAGAACCGAAGAGTAACCTTGCCTCGATGGGGATCTACATCTTCAACTGGAGCGTCTTGCGCGAACACTTGATTAAAGATGCTGAAGACGAAACGTCTAGCTTTGACTTCGGGAAGAATATCATTCCGAACACGCTTCTTCAAGGGCTCGACGTCTTCGCTTATAAATTCAAAGGCTACTGGAAAGACGTCGGTACGATTCAGTCGCTTTGGGAAGCGAATATGGACCTATTGGAAGAAGAGCCTCCATTCGATTTGTATGACCCGGAGTGGAAAATCTATTCGGTCAACCCGAACCAGACTCCTCAGTATATTGGAAAAGACGCTTGTGTCGAACAGTCTGTGATTAACGAAGGGTGTCATATCGAAGGCGAAGTCCAACATTCAGTGTTATTCTACGACGTCCGTGTCGGAGAAGGTTCACTCGTTAAAGACTCGGTGATTATGCCGGGAGCTAGAATCGGGAAGGATGTAACAATTCACAGAGCCATTGTCGCTAGCTGTGCAGTCATTGAAGACGGCGCGACAGTAGGTGAGCCGGGTGGTGAAATCGTTGTTATTGAACCACATGAAAACATTGAAAGCGGAACCGTCTTCAAACAACGAGTTTGATACGAGTAAAGAGACACGCAAGGAGGCGTTACTGTTGACGAACGATTTATTAGGGGTTATTAACTTAGGAACGGAACAAGGTCTGTTTCCGGAATTTACTGGACATCGTAATCTGGCATCAGTCCCATTCTCAGGACGCTATCGCCTGATTGACTTCACCTTGACGAATATGATCACACAAAATATTAATCAAGTCGGGATCTTTACGTTAGACAAGTATCGCTCGTTGATGGATCACCTCGGCTCGGGAAAAGAGTGGGATTTGGACCGTTCGCAAGGCGGTCTCCACATCTTCCCACCAGCGTTGAAGCCGGATGGGGAAGCGTATCTTGGCGACTTGGCCAACTTCTCGATGCACCGTGAACACTTCATTCGCAGCAAGCAGCCGTATGTGGTCATCACAGGTTCAAACGTCTTGACGACAATCGATTATACCGATATGCTCGCACATCATAAATCGATGGGTGCGGACATCACGCTTGCCTATACGACACATGAACAGAAGTGTGGCTACTGCCGTCCGATTCGCCTTGGGGAGAATGACCGCGTCGTCGGCATCTCTGAGCGAGGATTCTCACCGGATGATGAGTACACGTACACAGAAACGATCATTATGTCGAAGAATCTCTTCATGCGTCTCGTTGATGAAGCGACCTCTAAAGGCGAATATGACTTGTTGGACGGCGTCATTCGTCCCCAGCTTCATCGTTTACACGTGCACGGGTACCATTATGTCGGGAAAATGCAGGTCATTCACTCGGTGCTTTCTTACTATAATGAAAGCATGCGATTACTCCGTGGCGAAGGCATCATTTATGACTTCCCGCATATCTATACGAAAATCAAACATGAGCCACCGACTCGTTATTTGAAAGGATCAAAAGTAAACGAGGCGCTCGTGGCAAATGGATGTAAGATTCATGGCGAGGTGCAAAATAGTATTCTCTTCCGTGGAGTCCAAGTCAGTAAACACGCACGCGTGAAAAACTCAATCATCTCATCAAAATCGATCATTGAAGAAGGAGCTGTCGTTGAAAACGCGATTTTGGATAAAGAAGTCGTTGTAAAACGAGGACAGGTCATCCGAGGCACAATCGACGAACCGATTGTCATCGCGAAACGAACAGTGGTATGAGGAGGATTTTATGAAAATTTGGTATGTTGCTTCAGAAGCGGCACCGTTCATGAAAACGGGGGGGCTGGCCGACGTAGTCGGTTCGCTCCCTCAAGCGGTGGCGGGCCTTGGAGAAGAAGTCAGTGTCGTCATGCCGAAATATGGCTCGATCGCTGAAGCGTATGTGGACGAGATGGAGTATTTATTCGACCTGATTGTTCCGGTCGGATGGCGTAAACAGTTCGGTGCGGTCTTGAAGTTAGAGCGGGATGGCATCACGTATTACTTCATCGACAACGAGTATTACTTTAAACGTGACGGTGTCTTATATGGACACTTTGATGATGCTGAACGATTCGCCTTCTTCTCTCGCGCTGTACTCGAAATGATTGGGAAGATGGAAGACGTACCCGATGTCCTGCATTGTCATGACTGGCAGACAGGTATTTTACCGGCCTTCTTACGAATCCATTATCAACATATTGAAGCGTATCAACGCATTCGCACTGTGTATACCATCCATAACCTGCAATACCAAGGAATCTTTCCAGAAGAGATTCTTGGAGAATTGCTACAGTTCGGTCCTGAACATTTCACGGCTGAAGGAATTCAACATAACGGTCTCGTCAATTACATGAAAGCCGGCATCGTCCATTCCGATCAAATCACGACCGTCAGCCCGTCGTATCGCGACGAAATCATGGAACCTTATTACGGTGAAGGGTTAGACGGGGCGTTGCGTTATCGCGCGGTCGACGTACGTGGTATTTTGAACGGAATTGATTTGGCGACAAACGATCCAAATACGGATCAACGGATTGCAGAGACGTATAATCTCGACACCTACAAAGAAGGAAAAGTTGTCAACAAGCGGGCGTTACAAGAGCGACTTGGTCTTGAAGTGCGAGACGATGTCATGCTCATCGGTTTTGTCAGCCGACTCGTTGACCAAAAGGGGCTCGATTTAATCAACGGTGTCCGTGAAGAACTTGGACAGCTTCCTTGCCAGTTCGCGTTCCTCGGTTCGGGACAACCGGAATATGAAGGAATCGTTCACGAGATGACAGCTGCTCACCCGGGGAAAGTCGGGTCATATATCGGTTTCGACATCGAACTCGCCCACTTGATTTACGCGGGATCGGATGCCTTTTTAATGCCGTCACGTTTTGAGCCTTGTGGTCTCAGTCAATTGATTTCCATGCGATACGGTACCTTGCCGATCGTACGTGAGACAGGTGGACTCCGAGATACCGTGAAGCCGTACAACGAGTTCACGCAAGAAGGGACCGGTTTTGGATTCATGAACTACAATGCTCATGAGATGTTGGCGACAATCGAAAAAGCGATTCGTGTCTTCTATGAAAAAGAAAACTGGCATGCCCTCGTCCATCAGGCGATGACCGCGGACTATAGCTGGAAACAATCCGCCAAGCAATATCGTGAGTTATATCATTTATTCGCATGAGTGGAAGGAGCTAACTTGATTTATGTTCACAGATAAACAAAGCTTTGTCGACGCATTTAAAGAACGGTTCATCGCATTGAACGGGAAGTCGATCGAGGATGGGACAGAGCAGGAAGTGTATCAAACATTGGCAACGATGGTACGCGAGCAGGCCATGCCCAAATGGATTCACACGCGTGACCGTCAAGAAGAAAAACACAGTAAGCAAGTCATCTACTTCTCGTTAGAATTTTTATTAGGTCGCTTCTTATACAACAACTTGCTCAGTTTGGACGTATTGGAGCTCGTTAGAGACGGACTACAAGATCTCGGATACGACTTCACGGACATCACCGAGTTGGAACCGGAGCCGGGTCTTGGGAACGGAGGGCTCGGGCGTCTGGCCGCCTGTTTCCTCGATTCGTTGGCCGCACTCAGTTTACCTGGGCATGGAAACGGGATCCGCTATCGATATGGACTATTCAAACAGAAAATTGTAGACGGGTATCAGGTCGAGTTGCCGGATAACTGGCTCCGTGATGGAAACATGTGGGAAACGAGACGTCAGGACAAAGCGGTCGAAATCAATTTCGGTGGCTGGATTGAGATGAAACAAATCGGAGATCGATTACGTGTCGTCCATCACCCGGATGAGGTTGTGCTTGCCGTTCCGTATGATATGCCGATTATCGGTTATCAAAATGATGTCGTGAATACGTTACGTCTTTGGAATGCCGAATCACCACTTGACGACGAGGCGTATTTAGAGAAGACGAAAGGGACGTATAAAGACTTGTTGAAACATAAACAGTCGATCGCGACCATTTCGGAATTCTTGTATCCAGATGATACGACGTATGAAGGAAAAGTATTACGTTTGAAACAACAATACTTTTTTGTATCGGCAGGCATTCAATCGATGCTTGCTTCCTATTTGAAGCGAAATAAATCACTTAAGCAGTTAGGCGACCATTACGCGATTCATATCAATGATACGCATCCGGTCGTCGCAATTCCTGAATTGATGCGCATCTTGATGGATGAGCATGGATACGGTTGGGACGAGGCGTGGCGGATTACGAAGAGCGTCATGTCGTTCACGAACCATACGCTACTCGCAGAAGCGCTTGAGAAATGGCCGGTCGAGATGTACCAACGCCTCCTGCCGCGCGTGTATCAAATCATCGAAGAAATCAATCGACGTTTCTGTCGAGACGTACTCGTCAACTATCCGCATCTCGAATCCCATATGGGAGAGATTGCAATTGTGTCAAACGAACAGATCAATATGGCCAATCTCGCTGTCGTCGGTTCTCATTCTACGAACGGCGTAGCGCAAATTCATACGGATATTTTAAAACAGCGCGAGATGCGTTACTTATATGAGATGTTCCCGCTTCGCTTCAACAACAAGACGAACGGGATCACTCACCGCCGCTGGCTTTTGAAGTCGAACCCGCGACTATCTGATGCCATCACGGAAGCAATCGGACCGTCATGGGTGGAACATCCGAACGACTTGGAGAAGTTGATGGATGTCTCGAAAGACCGGAGTTTCCAAGAAAGAGTCATGGACGTGAAGCAACAAAACAAATTGGACTTAGCGGCATACATTCAAGAAGAAACGGGAGAGAAAGTGGACCCGCACTCGATCTTTGATGTACAAGTCAAACGCTTGCATGCTTATAAACGACAATTGCTGAATGCCCTTCACATCCATGCGCTTTACTTGAAGATTCAAGCAGACCCGACGTTTACGATGGTGCCTCGCACGTTTATTTTCGGCGCCAAGGCGGCACCGGGATACTACTATGCGAAAGAGATTATTCGCTATATCAATGCCCTTGCCACATTGATCAACAAGGACAAGCGGGCGAGTCAATTCATTAAAGTCATCTTCCTTGAAAACTATCGTGTCTCTATGGCCGAACGGATTTTCCCAGGGTCTGACTTGAGCGAACAAATCTCGACTGCGAGCTATGAAGCATCCGGTACCGGAAACATGAAATTCATGATGAACGGAGCCTTGACGATTGGAACATTAGACGGGGCCAACATCGAGATTCGTGACGCCGTCGGTGATGATCACATCTTCATCTTCGGATTATCTCCGCAAGAAGTCATGAACTATAAGAAGTTCGGGGGCTATCATGCGGCAGAGATGTATCACGCACATCAGGAAATCAAAGATGTCGTCGATGGTCTCGTCAACGGAACGTTCGATAAAGTGGGTGAATATCAATTCCAATCCATCTTCGATTCTCTCCTCGTCTACAATGATGACTTCCTCGTCTTGAAAGACTTTGTCTCGTATATGCGGGCACAGCGACGAGTCGATGAGGTGTTCAGTGACCAGGCGCGTTGGGCTGAAAGCTCCATCGTCAATACGGCGAAGTCAGGAATCTTCTCGAGTGACCGTACCATCACGGAATATGCGAACGCGGTCTGGAATATCAAACCGACGAGCGTAAAATAAAAAGGATCCACCCTTAGGGGTGGACCTCGTTTTCTGGATAGCTGATCCAATCGGAATAGGATCCCGGATAGAGCCGGACATCATCTTTCCCGAGAGCGTGAAGCGCCAAAATATTGACGCAGGCGGTTACACCGCTCCCACAGTAAAAGATGGGGTTCTCGACAGGAAGAACATCTTTATATAGTTCTTTTAGGTCGTGGAAGTCTTCTAACGTCCCGAGTTCTGTAATGGCCTCGGCATAAGAACAAAGCAATGCGTTCGGAATGTGACCTGCTTTTGAATCGATCGGTTCGTGTGTGCCGTTGAAGCGATCTTCGGTTCGCGAATCATAGAGCGAGCCGCTCGTAGCAGCTTTCACTTCGTCGAGTGTCGCAATCATATGGTCTTGGAAGTCTGGCGTATAGTCGCTTGTCGAATAGTGTGGAACGTCCGTCGTGGTCTCACCGCAATAAGTGATGCCAGATTGGATACCGCCTTCTAACACAACGACCCGTTCGTGACCGGCCCATTTGAAGAGCCACCATGCACGGGCTGCGAATGGGAAGCCGTCATCGTAAATGATGACCAAATCTTCTTTTTTCAAGCCGATGCGACGAAGTGTTGCCGTCCATGCTTCTTTCGAAGGGAGCGGATGACGTCCGCCGTGTTCGCTTAGCGGACCGGACAAGTCTTCCATCAAATCGAGAAAGACAGCGTTCGGAAGATGTCCCTTTCGGTAGACATATTTACCATAGGACGCGTCGTTTAGCGAATATCGGCAATCGATGAAACGAATCGAGTTCGTATGCACGATTTGTTTTAATTCTTGGGCACGCATTGTTGGAAACATTAATATCACCTCGAGGTTTCGTTACTCTCATCGTATACAAGATGGAAGCAATTGGCGAGTAATTCGATTGAATTTTTTGAGGGTGAAAGGGGAATGAATCATGACATGGCAACAAACGTATGACCGTTGGAATCAATTCGAAGGGCTCGAGCCGCATTTACGTGTGGAACTCGAAGAACTCGCAAAAGATGAGACCACGTTAGAAGATGCATTTTATAAGACGCTCGAGTTCGGAACAGGCGGGATGCGTGGAGAAATCGGACCGGGTGCAAACCGAATGAACGTCTATACGATTCGAAAAGCGTCACAAGGATTTGCTGATTTTATCTCAGCATCAGGGGAAGAGGCGAAACGTCATGGCGTCGTCATCGCCCATGACTCACGTCATTTTTCGCCCGAGTTTGCGTTAGAGGCAGCGCGGACATTGGCGTCAAACGGAATCAAAACGTATTTGTTCCCAAGTTTGCGTGCCACACCTGAGTTGTCGTTTGCCGTTCGTCATTTAAATGCGTTCGGTGGCATCGTAATCACGGCGAGCCACAACCCGCCGGAATATAACGGGTTCAAGGTATATGGGGCAGACGGGGGACAGCTTCCACCAGCAGAAGCGGATGAACTCGTGACGTATGTCAATGCGATTGAAGACGAGCTGAAAATTGAGATTGAAGATGAAGCGGCGCTCCGACAAACGGGGCTACTCCTCACCGTCGACTCATCAGTCGATGAAGCTTATATGGAGGCACTCCAGTCGATTCGAATCCACCGTGACATACAGGACAGCCCTCTCCGAATTGTCTATTCGCCACTCCACGGGACGGGACGCCGTCCGGTCATGGAAGGGCTGAAGGCATATGGATTTGAGCACGTGACCATCGTAGAAGAGCAGGCAGAGCCAGACGGTGCGTTCCCGACGGTCAGTTATCCGAACCCGGAAGAAAAGGCTGCATTTAAATTAGCGATGGAATACGGGGACCGGGTCGAGGCTGATTTGCTCATGGCGACGGACCCGGATGCAGACCGTGTCGGCTTAACCGTGCGCGGACGGGACGGGGAATGGTTCGTCTTGACCGGTAACCAAACGGGTGCGCTATTAATGGAATATATCCTGTCGCAAAAGAGTGAAACAGGTACGTTACCTTCGAATGGGTTTGTCGCCAAGACGATCGTCACGTCTGAACTCGGTGCTGCGATTGCAAAAGCGTACGGCGTACATCTCGAAAATACGTTGACTGGATTCAAGTTCATCGGTGAGAAGATCAAACAATATGAAGAATCAGGCGAATATGAATTCCTCTTTGGGTATGAAGAAAGCTACGGCTATTTGATTGGAGACTTCTGTCGTGATAAAGATGCCGTTCAGGCTTGTTTACTCGCGGCCGAGATGGCAGCTTATCATAAACAGCACGGTCGGACGCTTTATGATGCGTTACAGTCGATTTACGAGAAGTATGGATTCTACGAAGAGTCCTTGCAGTCGATGACGTTAAAAGGAAAAGCTGGTCTCGAGCAAATCGGACGGATGATGGAAGCGTTCCGTGCCAATCCACCAAAAGAAGTCGGTGGATATGAAGTCGTTCGTTTTGAAGACTATAAGAAACAAGTGGCGACCGACTTACAGTCCGGTAAATCGGAAACGATTGAATTGCCATCATCAAACGTCTTGAAATTCGTCTTTGCGGACGGTTCGTGGTTCTGTCTTCGCCCATCTGGAACCGAGCCGAAAATCAAGTTTTATTTCAGTGTGCATGCGGATCGTGCCGAGAAGACGACCGCCAAACGTGAATCGATTGAAGCGGATGTTATGAAACAAGCGAAAGCGATTGATTGATGAAGAACATCACTCTAGAAATAGGGTGATGTTTTTTGTTTGACATGAAGACATCGCGCCAGTATGATGAGGATATTGTTTAAAACCGTGTAATCATATAAGGATTATAGGAAAGGCGGAATCATTATGAAAAAGACATTAACGAGCGTACTCGCAATCGGAGCTTCAGTCGGGCTTCTTGCAGCTTGCGGTAACGAAACAGACAGTGGAGCGGACGAAGCGGTCATCACGGTCGGAACAGAGGCGACATACCCACCATTCACGTACAAAGAAAAAGGTGAATTGATGGGATATGATATCGACGTCTTGAACGAAGCGGCAGAACGTGCCGGTTACAAAGTGGAATACGAAGCAATGGACTTCAAAGGACTTGTCCCAGCACTCGATGCTGAGCGTATCGATATGATTGCTAACCAAATGAGCATCACGCCTGAGCGTGAAGAGAAATATGCGTTCTCTGACCCTTATGCTGTGTCAGGAGCTCAAGTCATCGTCGGTTCAGACAACAATGACATCCAAGGCATTGACGACCTCGATGGAAAAGTAGTCGGATCGACACAAGGTTCGGTCTATGCGCAAATGGCTGAAGAAGCTGGCGCTGAAGTCAAGTTTTATAAAGGGGCGAACCAAGTCCTTCAAGACCTCGAAGTGGGTCGTTTGGACGCGGCCCTCAACGACCGTCTCTTCATCTTGACGGAACTTGAAAAAACAGGCTATGACGTCAAAGCAGTCGGTGACATCTTCAATACAAGTGAAGCTGGATTCATGACACGTCAAGATAGCGACGTGCTAGACAAGTTGAACGATGCGCTCGCAGAGATGAAAGAAGACGGCACGATGAAAGAAATCGGTGAGAAGTACTTCGGTGAGGATATCAGTCAATGAATGAACTGATCACGACCGTCATAGATAACCGCTCGGTCTATCTTGAAGCCGTCCAGCTCACGTTGATCGCCAGTGTCCTGTCGATTCTTCTCGCCTTGGCGCTCGGTCTGATCATTGCTTTACTTCATAGTAGTCCGATTAAAATCGTACGGTTGTTCACACGGACGTACATTTCGTTCTTCCGTGGAACACCGCTCTTACTTCAGTTGTTGATCTTATATGTTGGGCTCACAGGGTTCGTTCAACTCAGTGGGATGCAGGCGCTCATCTTTGGATTAGGCTTCCACTTCGCTGCCTATATCTCAGAGGCGTTCCGAGCAGCCATCAACTCGGTCGACAAAGGACAAGTGGAGGCGAGTGTCGCGCTCGGTATTCCGAAAATGAAACGCTTCAAAGACATCATTTTCCCGCAGGCGCTCTCACGTGCCATCCCACCTGTCTCGAACTCGGTCATCGACATCATCAAGTCAACGTCACTCGGTTCGGTCATCGCGGTTCAGGAGTTAACGTACGTGTCTGACCAAATTGCGGCAACGACATATTTAGTCATGCCGTTGCTCTTGTTCTCTGCGTCGATTTACTGGATTTTATCGACCTTGATCCAAGCCGGTCAACACAAACTCGAACAGCGTTACGCGATTCGATAAGAAAAACCTCGATTCAGACGAATCGAGGTTTTTTGTATGCCTTAACGGATGACTGCTTCAGTTTCTCCGTCGAAGAAGTGTGCTTTTGTCATATCGAGTGCGAGTTCGACATCGTCACCCATGTGGATGTTCGAGCGACCGTCAACGCGTGCTGTGAACTGTTGTCCACCGAGTTCAGCGTAGAGGTAAGACTCAGACCCCATGAGCTCAGCGACGTCGATATGCGCTTTGAACGTGTGTGTCGTTGGTGAGTCGATGTAGATTGGTTCATCGTGGATTGATTCCGGACGAATTCCAAGGACGAGCTCTTTTCCGACATAGCCACGATCACGAAGCGTCTTCATTTTTCCTTCTGGTACGTTGACTTCTTCACCGTTCGTGATGAATTTGCCTTCTGCGAGTGTACCGCGGAAGAAGTTCATCGATGGTGAACCGATGAAGCCGGCGACGAAGATGTTGTCTGGATGATCATATACTTCCTTCGGCGAACCGACTTGTTGAATGATTCCGTCTTTCAAGATGACGATCCGTGTAGCGAGTGTCATCGCTTCCGTTTGGTCATGGGTAACGTAAATCGTCGTTGTATCCAAGCGGTTGTGGAGTTGAATGATCTCTTTACGCATTTGTACACGGAGTTTCGCATCCAAGTTTGAGAGTGGCTCATCCATCAAGAAGACTTTTGCGTCACGGACGATCGCACGACCGATGGCAACACGCTGACGTTGTCCACCTGAGAGCGCTTTTGGTTTACGCTCGAGGTATTCTTCCAAACCGAGAATGCGGGCAGCGTCTTTTACGCGACGATCGATTTCGTCTTTCGGGAACTTACGGAGTTTCAACCCGAACGCCATGTTATCGTAGACGCTCATATGCGGATAAAGTGCGTAGTTTTGGAAGACCATGGCGATATCACGATCTTTAGGAGCGACATCGTTCATTCGTTTCCCGTCAATGATAAAGTCACCGTTTGAAATCTCTTCAAGTCCTGCGATCATACGAAGTGTCGTCGATTTTCCGCAACCAGACGGTCCGACGAAGACGATGAACTCACGGTCTTTGATATGCAAGTTGAAATCGCTGACGGCTTTTACGCCACCATCGTAAATTTTATCAATGTGTTCTAAACGAATTTCTGCCATGTCGTTAGCCTCCTAAAGAATCTATGTGTATATAATAGCGCTTACAAGAACGATTATATGATGAAACCGCTTGCATTGAATATGGACAAGTTGCACAAAAACCGTCAATCGGATTTGTGCAACATGACCATGAGTTGAAGAAGGCTGGCGTCATAGAACGTTCGAGCATCGTAACCCGTCGTCTCGAATAGGCGATCGAGCCGATAATTTAGCGTGTTTCGATGCATGAACAGTGCTTTGGCGGTATGCGAGACATTCAACGAGTGACGAAACAACGCCTCTAATAATTCGATCGTCGATAAATCGAGCATTTGCATTAACGGGGCAGTGATATGCATCCGTTCTTTTAAGTCCTGCTGCTGTAGTAAATAATGGTATAATAATTGACTAGCAGGGTAAGTTTTAGTAGACATACGTGCGTATGGCATGAGTAATTGATGTTGACGATACACATGGGCGAGCGAGCCTTGCGGACGTTCGCTATAGATTGCATGTGCCTCGATAAAACAGTCACTCGCAATGGCGCGCAATACGTCCTCAAACTCCTGAAGATCGACGAATGGATTTTGTTCAATCAGCTCGATATGTCGTGTCGACATCAAGATGACCTCGGCATGCGGCATAAAGTCACGGACGATACTAACGAAGGATTCGAACGCTTCTTCTTCCGCTTCTTGGAGAGAAAGAGAGATGAGCCGAAACGGTTGCTCAAAACGAAACGTCTCATCTTGAAGGGTTGCTTGCCATTTTCGCTGATGGGGATCAGATTGAAGGATTGGCGTCGCCCACAGCGCCAACAGCTTTTGTTCGCGTTCGCTCAGTTCGAACGCGGGGAGTCCGAATAGGGTACCATCTTGCGTCTCGAACCAATCAAGGTCACCAGATGCATCTTCCGACCGATGGACAGCAGTCGGAAAAATCGATTTAATACGATCAAACGTATTCAATACTATCACCTCAACAACAATGTATCATATTTCAGATCGGAGGCTTGCAGTTTGGACGAGTTATTAAAGATTTTACTCATGATATTGATCGGGGCGACCATCGGGGGCGTGACCAACTTTCTCGCCATCAAGATGTTGTTCCGACCACACGAACCGAAATACATCGGTTCATTCCGGATTCCTTTTACACCAGGACTTATTCCGAAACGTCGAGATGAACTGGCATCTAGTTTAGGGAAAACGGTCGTCAAACATTTATTGACACCAGAGGGTATGCGGAAGCGATTGCTAGATGACCAAGTGACGATGCATATTACGCACTTTGCGCAACAAGAGGTTCAGACGATGTTACGCTCGGATAAGACGGTTCGCGAGCTATTGGAACCCCTCTATCCGAACGCAGAGGCACGATTCCTCACGCTAGCAGATGACAAACTACGTGACGAGCTATCGAACGTCATGGCTGAAGTGAAAGAACGAAAGCTGTTTGAGTTACTTGGAGAAGAAGGGATGGACCGTGTACGAGTGGTCATTCCTGAAATCGTGGAGGCGCTTCTCGTCAAATCAGAGGAATATTTCTATTCTCCTGAAGGTGAGGCGCAACTTCGGCACATGGTTGACTCGTTCGTCCAGCGTCGTCTCGGATTTATCGCAGGGTTCATTCAAAACATGAACTTTGTCGAGATGGTTCGACCAGAAATCGTCAACATCTTACGTGGTCAATCAACCCGTGACGGAATGACGACGATGATTACGCGTGAATTTGAGCGATTCAGTGAGAAGACGGTCGATACACTGATCGATGACCGACTCGAAGCACGACTCATCGATGGCATCACAGACCAAGTCGTATCTCGTTTGCCAATCGGACAATTATTGGATCGTCCGGTCTCGTCGTATACACAGTCCGTCGAATCCCGCATTGTCGACGAACTCGTTCCACAAGGTGTCACGCTTGTCATTGAGCGCTTCACGAACCAAATGGAGACGATCATGGACCGATTGAAGATTGATAAGATTGTGCAAGAGCAAGTCCAATCACTCGACACGTCGTACCTCGAAGAAATCGTCTTATCGATCTCGAAACGAGAGTTCCGGGCAATAACATGGCTTGGTGCGCTGTTAGGTGGTATGATTGGGTTGATTCAAGGGTTGATTGCCATCTTGTGATGGCTTAACCCTAATAGCATTTAGGAGGACGTTACATGTCACAAACAAACTTGTACGACCAAGCTTACCAATTGGAGAAAGCACTTCGCGATTCTGAAGAGTTCACAACACTCTCTTCTTTATACGATCGTGTCAATGCGGATGCGGAAGCGAACCAGTTGTTCGCTGACTTCCGTAACATCCAAATGACGCTTCAACAAAAGCAGATGCAAGGAGAGGAAATCTCTGAGCAGGAAATGATGGATGCGCAAACGAAAATGATGAACGTTCAACAGAACGAATTGATCATGGAGCTCATGCAAGAAGAGCAACGCATGCACCAACTCGTCACAGAAGTGACGAAAATCATCATGAAACCACTTGAGGAGCTTTACGCGCCGATGGTGAACGAAAACGAAGTTCAATAAGAAATGATGAGCGGATGGCTATTGAGCCATCCGTTTTTTTGTTGATGAGATTGTCACACGCTTGAAGTAAGCGCTTACATAAAGTGGGTTATAATGAAGTTGTGACAATAGTGAAAGGGTGAATCAGCATGATCACGGTGATAATCCTTTTAGGGATGATTTTCTTTTTTATAGCAGGATGGTTACGGGCGGACGTGGTGGCCTTGATTGGACTCGTTTGCCTCGTGCTCACTCAGCAATTGACGCCAGGTGAGGCGATGGCTGGTTTCTCCAATCCGGTCGTCTTGATGATTGCCGGACTGTTCGTGGTCGGAGCGGGATTGTTTCATTCTGGTCTGGCGGAACGGTTGGCTTCTTTACTTATTCCATACGCGGGCGGGAGTGCGACGCGATTATTCTACCTGTTTATGTTGACGGTGACGCTCTTGTCGAGTGTCATGTCCAATACGGGCACCGTCGCCTTGCTCATTCCCGTTGTGATGGTAATGGCACGAAAAATCCAACAGTCTACAGATTCTTATCTCATGCCACTCGCCTTTTTTTCTAGCATCGGCGGAACGATGACACTGATTGGGACTCCTCCCAATCTCATTGCGGCAGAAGCACTCCGTGGCATCGTAGATGAACCGCTCGGATTCTTTTCATTGTTTCCAATTGGTCTGGTCGTGATGGTGATCGGACTGATTTATTTCCGGCTAATCGGGAACCGCTTACTCGATCAAGGTGGGGCGAAACAGTGGTCGAAAACGGAGGTGAGTGAGCCATTGCGTCCAAACGTCTATGTGATGTCGATTGCCAAGAGTCATCCGTTAATTGGGAAACATTTACGTGACCTTCCATGGTCTCATGAAGGGGTTATAGTCTTGAAGGAACGAGTTCATGGACGACACCATCATGAGACGGCTCATGCGGACACCGTACTACGTCCGGGGGAATTACTTGTCAGCGGCGAGGAACGGCACGTTCGGAACTTTTCCGAAAAAGAACAGATTCCATTTGAACCGATTGAGGCCACCCGTGTAGATGATCAAACGGGTGGGGTTCTCCTGTTCACGGTCCCAGGGGTGAGTCGACTAATCGGGAAGCGGATCAGTGAGAGTCAGTTACGTAATCAGTTTCATGTCAATATCTTAAAAGTCATCCGACCACAAGAAGAGATTGCACACGTGCGATTGAAAGACACGCCATTGAAACAAGGGGACATGTTGATGGTACAAGGGACATGGGATGATTTAGAGCGGATGGAGCGAGAGACACATGACCTGTTATCGAATGAACGGGTGACCGAGGTAGCCAATCGAGTCGTATCCGGGCGTCATCAGCTCGCAGCAGGCATCATCATGCTCACGTTGTTGCTCCTGTTCATGTTCGAATGGGTCGACCCGACCGTTGCCGTATGGCTGGCTGCGCTAGCGATGGTGTTGAGTGGAGCTGTCCGACAGATGGACGTCGCCTATCAATCCATTCAATGGTCCTCGCTCGTCTTGATTGCGGCCATGATCCCGGTAGGTACTGCGCTTGAAAAGGCGGGAATCATGGCATGGGTCGTTGCATGGATTGAAAGGACGTTTGCCGACTTTGGTCCCACTTGGGTACTCGTCGTCTTATTCGTCTCCACCATGATTCTTAGTCAAATCATCTCGAATACAGCGACCGCTATTTTGTTCGTCCCCCTTGCGATTGCACTCGCCGAATCGATGTCTGTCAGTCCGGTTCCATTCGTCGTTGCGGTCGCCATCTCGGCGTCACTCGCTTTTATGACCCCGTTCGGATCTCCGACAAATGCGATGGTCTTTAGTATCGGCAACTATCGATTTATGGATTTTGTCAAAGTCGGTGTGCCGTTGCAACTCATCACGGGAATTATAGGAATTCTGATGATTCTCATCCTCTTCCCATTTTGAATAGGATTTTTGGAGACAAGTATCGAAAATAGAGGAATCAGCAGATGAAAGGGGGGACGATGATGAAAAAATGGATGATTGTATTCTTCTGCCTGTTTCTTGTTGCGTGTGGGAAAGAGATGGAAACTGAATCAGAACCAGAGATGACGGAGAACGGGCAGGTGGCCGAAGCGTATCTCGAGGAACAACAGTACCCGATTGTCTCTTATGAAGGCGAGCATACGAGTACCTTGACCTTAGAGGAACTGGCAGAGGATCGTGAACGGAACGTTTGGGGACTACAACCGGTATCACCGGATGAATACGTCGGTAAGACCATCTACTACGAAAACTTTACGGTGAAAGATCATCCGATTGGTGAGCAATCTCCCGCAGGACAGACTGCTGTCTCGGTAATGATTGTGGATGGAAAGGTCATCGGCGGAACATCATTCCCCGTGACAGACGGATCAGGTTCAGGGAACGGATATAGTTTGAGCGGAGAATCGCTTGAGGATATTCACCCCGATCTTCAAGAATGGCAGGATGCGTGGAATGAAAAATATGGTGAATGAAAAGTAGACCAAGACAATCATTGTCCTGGTCTACTTTTGTTAAGATGCCGTCCCTTTCAGTTTCCCCGGTAATTTGCAACGCTCGAAGTAGATGAGTTGCCCCCGTCGTACGATACGCGCCCCTTTATGCTCATGTCCAGCAGCACGAAGCATGTCGAGCCCTTTTTGTTTGGCCGACTGATCGTCGCTCGCTTCGAACATTTCATTCAATACGAGCGTGCCATCATTTTCAAATCCTGTCACCGTGTATGTTTCCATTCACACGACCCCCCTTTTCTTCATTTTAATGAATGGTCATTCATTCTTCAAGAGAAGGTTTTGTCAGTTCGTCGAATGTCAGCTGTCGTGTCGATTCAGTTCGGGGAATCAAATCGGATACGGTCAGTCCGATCAAGCGGACGGGCTCGGTGACGTTCATCTCGTCGAAAAGACGTCTGGCAAGTCGTCTAATCTCATCATGGTCATGCGTCGGGTGGTTTAATTTGATTTGATGACTCCGAGCCTGAAACTCGCTCGTCTTTATTTTGATGGTGACCGTTTGACAGCTCAAGTCGCGGCGATCGAGCTGACGCAATACGTCCTCCATCTCCGGAATGACCCGTTCGAACACTTCTTCCGGGTCATCGATATCAAATGCGAACGTCGTTTCTGATCCAATCGACTTACGCTCCCGCATGGCCACGACAGGGCGCGTATCGCGTCCATGTGCCAGTTCATACAGTTGTTGCCCACGATCGTGTCCAAAGATGCCTTTCAGTTGCTCGGGACGAGTTTGTTGAAGGTCACCAATCGTATGGTAGCCACTTTTATAAAGTGTTTGAGCGGTCACTTTTCCGACGCCATGCATGGCTTCGATGGAGAGGGGAGCGAGAAAGGTTGCCACTTCATCAAGCGGGACGACGGTGAGTCCATTTGGTTTCTCAAATCCTGAAGCGATTTTCGCGACAAACTTTGACGGTGCGACTCCGGCAGACGCGGTGAGACCGGTGCGACGCTTAATTTCGCCTAAGATATACCGGGCGATAAAGGGTCCAGATGTGCTCAATAACGAATTCTCCGTCACATCGAGATAAGCCTCATCGAGCGAGAGTGGTTCGACGAGCGGTGTGACGGACTTAAAAATCTCCATCACTTGTGCGCTGACTTGTCGATAGGCCTGAAACCGTGGTTTGACAAACGTCGCATGGGGACACAAGGCAAAAGCGCGACGTGATGACATCGCACTGTGTACGCCGTATTTCCTCGCCTCATAGGAACATGTCGCAACGACCCCACGGCTGTGGGGAGGACCTCCTACGATGACGGGCTTTCCTCGTAAGTTAGGACGGTCACGCTGTTCGACAGAGGCATAAAATGCGTCCATGTCCACATGAATGATGAGTCGTTCCATAACATCACCTTTCTTGTGTGAATCACTTTTCTTTCATTATACCGAACTTTTGTTCGTTTTTTGAGAATTTTGTTTTGCCCGATGTTTCGTTGAAGTCGTTTGATTCGGAAACTGTAGCAATGAGCCAATCCAATTCTTCCGTTTCAGCCACACTTGGATGATGAGCGTGAAGAGAAGAATCATGAGCCAGGCGAATCCATATCCAAGCGGCCATTCCAGTTCAGGCATGTTTTTAAAGTTCATTCCCCAAACCGCACCGAATGCAACGACGGGAGTCGTCAGCGCGGTGAAGACGGTTAGCGCCTTCATGATTTCGTTCCCTCGGAAGTTTGACAGGGTGGAGGCGAGGTCTGTCATCGCAATCACGTCTTCTTGATAATGATTGATGAGTGTCAGCAATCGACTGACTCGATAATCGGCAAGTTGATACGACTTCAACTGCTGTAAATCGATCGTTAAAAAAGCCTCTCGTCCCGCCATGACAAGCTCCTTATATGGGGTGACCGTATCGGACCACCGTTCGATCTCACTGCGAAGACCAAAAATCTCATTCATGAACGTAGCGGGAACTTGTCCCGTCATTTCCCGTTGAGCGGCCATCAATCGTTCTTCAAATTCATCGATGCCATGAAAGTAGTTGTTCATCCGTTCGGCAAGCAACTCGTAAAACGCCTCGATCGGAGAATCACATTGTTTGGCAAGAACAGACTCATGGTGCAAATCATCAAAGCCGATTGTCCACAAAAAATCAGGCCCAATGAAGTAGTGTCCAATTTTTTGTGGCTCCCGTTCTAACTGTTCATAGTCGAGCGTGAGTGAACCATACATATATCCATTCTCGACGACAATCTTCGTCACATTCGAGGTCGTCAATTGTTCAAGCCAATACGTATAGGCTCGGGCATATTGCTGATCAACATGCACATAATCTTCCGGTCGTGTATACCAATCCCATTCCATCATCCATTCCTCCAATTCACTATATTGATAGTATTCCCAAATTATCAGGAATGTTGGCATCTGTCGCAAACTTTCGTTAAGATGAAAGTACTGAACAAGAGAGAGGTGCTTTCATTGACAACAAAAATCGGTCAGCTCAAAGTGGGCGACACGCTAGACCAATATGTCATGATCAAACAATCGTATAAGGGACTTGCTGGGAACGGAAAACCTTATTTAACATTAATCCTTTGCGACGAGAGTGGTGAAATCGAAACGAAATTATGGGATAGTGCCGATACTGAGAAGTATGCGACGAAAAAAATCGTCCATGCGGCCGGTGAAGTGATGGACTATCGCGGGCGCACCCAGTTGAAATTAAAACAAATTTCAATCATCGAGCAGGAAGTGGATATCGCACCGTACGTCCGCTCAGCTCCCGTTCCGAAGTCAGAGCTCGAGACGACGATTCGTGGATTCATTACGTCACTTCAACACGATGAGATTCGCCGTCTTGTCGAGGAAGTCGTCAATCGTCACGAAGAGGCATACTTTACGTACCCGGCTGCCGTTCGACATCATCACGCGGTCTATTCAGGACTAGCATTTCATGTGATGTCGATGTTGAAGCTCGCGGATACGATGTGTGAACTGTATCCATCCTTGAATCGTGACCTTTTGATTGCAGGTGTGATTTTGCATGATTTGGCGAAAGTCATCGAATTGTCTGATGCGATTACGCCAGAATACACACTCGAAGGAAAATTACTCGGTCATTTGTCACTTATGGCATCGGAGCTTGAAGTCGTGTCACGGGAACTGGGAACGGACCGTGAAGTGACGACACTGTTGCAACATCTCGTCTTAAGCCATCACGGGAAGCCGGAATGGGGATCTGCGAATACGCCACAGTTGCCTGAAGCGGAGATGTTATTCTTTATTGATAACATTGATGCGCGCATGAATATGTTTGAGAAAGCGTATGAAGGGGTCGAGCCGGGGACATTCACGGAGCGTGTCATGGCACTCGATAACCGTGCCTTCTATCGCCCGAATCTATAACAGGTGACCAACGAAAAAGGGGTACTCCATTGCTGGAGTGCCCCTTTGTGATTACTGTTCAGTTGATTCTGCTGCAGGTTCTTCTGAAGACTCGTCTGCGTTTTTAATCGCTTCTTTAACAGCGTCAAATTGTTGTTCTGCTTTTGCATCTTTTACGTCAACGTTGTATTTTTCAATCAACTCCGCGTAAATTTTGTTGGCATCGACAGAAGCTGATTTTTCAGCTGCCAATTCTTCACGAATGCGATCTTTCTCGTCTTCGAGTTTCAAATCTTTCTCTTTACGGTCTGTCACTTTGATGACATGGAAACCGAACTGAGATTGAACCGGCTCAGAGATTTTACCAACGACATCTTCTTTGAATGCATACTCTTCGAATTCAGGTACCATCGCACCAGCAGAGAAGAAACCGAGTTCTCCACCTTTTTCACCTGAACCAGTATCCGTTGATTTTTCTTTCGCAAGTTCAGCGAAGTCTGCACCGTCATTCAACTCTTTGATGATGTCTTGTGCCTCTTCTTCAGTTTCAACGAGGATGTGGCTAGCTTCCACTTCCACGTTCTCTTTTGCGAACTGTGCTTCGATTTCTTCATCGGTCACATCGACAAGTTTCGATTTCGCAGCGTCAACGAGCATCTGTCCGCGAAGCGCTTCTTTGAACTCTTCCGTACCGCTCATGCCGGCTTGTTGAATCGCTTGTTCGAATTCTTCTTCTGAGTTGAACTGTTCTTCTGTCTTGCTGAACTCTTCGTCTACTTTTTCTTGGTCGACTTGGTCACCGTATTCTTTTTCAAGAAGTGCATTCATCGTCTCTTGGAATGCGAGTTGTGGCACCATGCGATCATAGCTCATATCCGCGATTTCACCGCGTGTGATTTCGCCGCCTTTATATGTGACGACTGCTGAATTATCTGACTCTCCGCCGCCTGCGTTCGTTGCCGCATACGTACCGCCAGCACCGATGATGAGTGCGATTGCAGATGCACCCACGAGTGCGCCAGTTGAGAATTTTTTATCTTGCTTTTTTGGTTCGTTCGTCATTCCGTTTGACATGTATTCCACCCCTAATAATTCTTTAAAGTTTCTAAGTCCGACTATATCACATTTTCCTAATCATGACAGCTGTTCTCTTGTCTGTACAGTATCATAGCACACAATCCTGTCGTATAATGATGAAATAGAATGTGAAATGATGGGGTGAGGGAAGTGTCACTAGAGGAGAAGGTCGAGCATTTAGCCTATCAGATGAAGATCTTACTCGAGATTGTCGATTGGACAGACCGTCCGTTCGAATATGAAGTGATTCGAGCGAATTTGACGAAACAAGAAGTCGAGTCATTTTATCAATTGCTTGAGGAGATTCGGGCGCAGCAAAACGAGCAATTGCGCTACGGATATACGTCCATAGAACCATTGCTCGTCCATTTTGCAGGTATGTTAGATGTGAGACTTGACGTCAAAACGATTCTGGAGGCATGCGTCCGACAAGGAATCGCATTAGACGTCACAGAACCACTTTATCGGCAGGTCAGGCTTCTTGACTGAGTTCATCCTCATCAGGGCGTCTGCCTGCCTCTTCTGTGATCATTTTTGACGTTTCCGCAAAGATATCCATAAAGTTATCCCCGTACAAGCGACGTACGATCGCCGTCATATCTGTTAAGTCAGGGAACTTTCCATACAGTTCTTGGAGCGGGAGGGAAGCTCGGAATACGCCGTTCCCTTCTGGGTCGAATGCATGAATCGTTTCGAGTAGTAACGACTCGCCTTCAGGTGTCAATTGAACGTACGTGTTTCGTTTGTCCGTCTCTTTTTTAGAAAACGTAAGTAATCCACGATCTTCTAACTTCTTCGAGAAGTTGAAAGCAGTCGAGACGTGCATGACGCCATATTTTGCGATTTCTGAAATCGATGCACCGCCTAAAGCGTGGGCAATCCATAAGATGTGATGTTCATTGATATTTAAGTCGAACGGTTTGATCCAGTTTTGCCAGTCTTTTTCGACGGTTTTCCACAAAGCCTTACTCAATTGAATGATTTTGTGGCTATAGAGCATGGCCTCAGGGCCAGTGAATTCTTTTTCGTGTTCCATCTCGATCCATCCTTTCCGGATAAAAAGTCAAATGTAATCGACGGACGATGACCTCAAACACTCACTGTGTTTGATTGACGGTTTTGTCAGTCATAGCAGACTGTACGTTCGAGAGTTCCTGAAGGTTCCCTTGGATGCGCTCGACTGAAGGCTGAATGTCTTGTTGATAGCGTTCGACTTCGGCTTTCACTTGGTCAGTCAATTCTTTTCCTTGCAGTTTTCCTGCGGCGGCAACCTGCGATGCATGTTTCGCCACATTCCCAAATTGTTCTTTTAGCGTAGTGATTGTAGATGCTCGATGTTGTTGAGCAGCGGCATCATTTGCAGTTCCTCGCGCCAGTTTCTTCACCGTGGCGACTCCTAAAAATGCTAAAACAAAGCCGAAAGCAATCCAATCTCGACGTTGGCGACTCGACAATTCATTCCCCTCCTCAAGCTCGGATAATCAGAATTACATTCTTTTCATATTATTTTACCAAAAAAGAGTGATTAAAAACCTATATCGCAAATAAAATTTTTCAGAACATTCATTTTTGACCGAAAAATCATTTTATTTTAAAATACAGGTAAAGGAAGGTGATCCTCAGTGGAGAAAGCGAAGCGTTGGGTAGATGACATGCTTGACCTGTATCTCGCTGCGAAACGACTGGGAGATGACACTTGGGCCGAATCCATTATGAATACACTAGAGGCGGGATACGAGGCGTCGAAGCAAACGGAACAGGCACGTGAAGAATCGATGCGAGAAAAGCGGATGCTTGAAATAGATGCCCGTCTAACAGAATTACGAAAAGAATTTGAACAAGCGACATCTGTCAAGACGCGTCAACAGTTATATGAAGTGGCAATCAAGCTTCAGGTCGAGCGGGCGCAACTAGAAGAGGAACGAAAACGCCATCGTGACTCAATCAATCAATCATAAAAGAGACCCGTCGATGACGGGTCTCAGACTGTAGACAAAGTATAGGTCTAATGTCTTTTATATGCCCAACCCGGACACGGCTCGCTTTCCTAGGGGCAAGCAGGGAGCCGCATCGCGACTGCGTCACTGCTGGGTCTCCCTTTGCTTGCTATTCCCTCAGGAGTCTCGCCTGCCCGTTCTTGGTCACCTTTTGTCCTTCATCCCATATAATGGTGTGAGAAGAACACATAGGGATGGATCTGATGATTAACAAGTCGACACGATCCATCCTTCACGGTCTGACGAACGGAACGGATGTTGAACGGCGGGCCGAGGCGGATGATCTCGGGATTGATGACGGGCGAGCGATAAGATTCATGTTAGTCAACAAGCAGAGACCCGTCGATGACGGGTCTCTGTCTGTTTATACGTGGGCATGAATATTTGATGCAAGGGTAGTGAGTTCTTCTGACGTGAAAGCATCGTTTTGTGTAATCCACTTCGCACCGAATCCATCTTCGTGTCCAAAGCGCGGAATCAAATGGATATGGAAGTGATACACCGTTTGTCCGGCAACTTCCTCGGCATTCGATAAGACGTTCATGCCGATGGCACCCGTTTCACGTTGAATCGCTTTGGCGATGGTCGGGACGCGTTTGAAGACGTCTGCTGCCACGTCTTCTGGCAATTCATATACGTTTTTCGCATGATGTTTCGGGATGACGAGCGTATGTCCTTTCGTCACTTGAGAGAGGTCGAGGAAAGCGACGACCGCTTCGTCTTCATATACCCGATAAGATGGGATTTCTTGTTTCGCGATTTTACAAAAGATACAGGTCGGATCTGTGTGCATCTTCATTCCTCCATTCTTAAATGTCGTTTCTGTTCCATCATAACACGGAAGTTCGGGCGCAAGAACGATAGGAAGCGAGATGGATTCCCTCTATAATAGAGGATAAGTGAAAGCAAAGGAGGTGAGCACATGCCATATACGAGAAGTAGAAAAAAAGAACGTAGTCCGAAAGTCTTTCTGTTCATATCTAGTTTAACGATTTTAGTTGGAGCCATTGTTTTCTATTTATATGCATACAAGCCGGCGGCAGAACAAGATAAAATTCACGTCGCATTCAAAGAGGCCTTATTAGAAGAAGACCGTACCTTTTTTGAAGAAAAAGTCGAATATCTTGGAGAACCTTTATCGCGAGCGGAGGCTCTACGATTCATGGGGTGGTTGAACGATGAAAAGTCTATCCGAGGAGAGGCCATCGCAGAAGTTGCGAAAGACCGGGCCGACCGAACGTCGGGAATGGAGGCGGACGGATTATTTCGTTTGATCGATACGGGGGAAGGGCGATATGGCTTTTCTGACTATCGGATTGAACTACTCCCACAACAAATTGATGTGACCTCGGATGTCCCATTGACGAATATTTGGATTGATGGGCAACAGGTAGGACGGATTGATGAAGCCGACGATACGATATCATTTGAAAAGATGCCGGGACAATATGATGTCAAAGCGGTAGCGGTGACAAATGGAGAGACGGTCACGGAAACCGAAACGATTCAATTGATATCTTCTAAATCCATTGAATATGCCCTCATGCCTGAGTCGAGCGAAGCCATTGCCGGACAATTTGATTTGAAGCGGGCTGAGTTGATTGAAATTGAAGTGGAGGCGCAAACGGGTCATTCACTCGAAACCGTCGATTCGTTAATTGGACAGTCGAGTCAGCAGGTTCAAGAAACGCTTGGTGAACCGGCTGGAAAGCGTGAAGGAAAATGGGACTATGAGCGATTGACTGTCACGTTTAAAGAAGAGGAAGTAGAATCGATTCAGGTCGACCTCGATAAACGACCGGATGATTTGATTGCCCTCCTCGGTGAACCGAAAACGAAATCGGAACACCCGCTCGGAACAGAGTGGGATTACGGGCAATCGTTCTTCGAATCATTCTTTACGTTCTTTGGTCTTGAAACCGAGAAACAGTTTATCGAAAAGAACGACGCGATGTATTTATTGATCCAATGAAAAAAGAGGGACATTCCGTAATGGAAGCCCCTCCGATACATAATCTTATTTTTTACGCATTGATTTCATAACGAATGATACAATCAAGATCAAGATAATCGCACCGATTAGAGCCGGGATAATCGCGATATCCGCAACGATTGGTCCGAAGTCACCAAAGATAAGTCCACCCAACCATGCACCGATAATCCCCGCGATGATGTTACCAATGATTCCACCTGGTACGTCCTTACCTAAAATTAATCCTGCTAACCAACCGATGATACCCCCGATAATTAAATAAAGAATAAACCCCATCATTCATTTCTCCTTCCTCTTTTTGCCCATTGTTCTTTACAACGATTTTGTGGAACAATGGAAGTATTGATGTTTATTTTAAAATGCCTTACAGTTCAGATTATTCCCATGTGACAACATTTGAAACATATACCACGAAAAAAAGTTGAAAATGAAAGGTGTGGTTTTCATGCTGCACGTCGATCGATTGAACGGCGGATATCTCGGTAAACAAGTTTTGCATGACATTTCGTTTGAAGTAAAAAAAGGGGAGCTCGTCGGGTTGATAGGGCTAAACGGAGCTGGAAAGTCGACGACAATCAAACACATTTTGGGGTTATTGTCACCCCTCTCCGGAAAAATCGAAATTGATGGCGAGACATTAGATTCTTCCGAAAAGAATTATCGTAAGAAAGTAAGTTACATACCGGAGACACCAATTTTATATGAGACGTTAACGTTGCAAGAACATATTGAATTGATGGGGAAGGCGTATGATGTGAATCCGGACGAGTTGGCTACGCGCACGAAACGTTTGGCGAAAGAAATGCGGATGGAAAAGCAACTCGCCTGGTTCCCTTCCGTCTTTTCGAAAGGGATGCGTCAAAAAGCGATGATCTTGTGTGCGCTCGTGACGAAAACGCCGCTCTTGATTGTTGATGAACCATTTGTTGGTCTAGACCCACTAGCCATTCGTCAGTTGCTTCAATTATTTGATGAATATAAACAAGATTGCGCGATTTTAATGTCCACCCATATCCTTGAGACGGCGGAGCGGCACTGCGACCGATTCGTCTTCCTTCATCAAGGAGTCGTCATCGCGAGCGGAACAGCGGCCGAGTTGCGCGACGTGTATCGATTGTCGCCTGATGCGACACTTGATGATATATATGTAGAAGCAATCGCTTCGGAGGAACGGTCGTCATGAATCGATTTACAGCAAGGCTCGGAACTTGGATGGAAGAGGTCGTCAAGTACAGCCGCTACGTTGCGAACGGGGGACTGTTGTTCACGCTCTATTTCACCTTGATTTACGGGGCGTTCGTCTACAATAACTTCTTAGAACGAATCGATGGGACATTCCCAGGAACGTGGATTGCCGCGGGGGTCCTATTGCTCATGCCACTCGGTCATCGCCCGCGAACGTTCATTCAAGAGGCGGATCAAGTATTTTTGCTTCCGGAGTTAGGGGATATTCGTTCTTATATGGTGGGGGTACGTTTATTTAATCTCGTGTTTGCTTCACTGCGTGGATTGCTCGTCCTTCTCGTTTTACTACCGCTCCTCGTACGGACAGAGAGTTATACGAGTATCGAAGTGTTATCCGTCGTCGTCACGATGGTCATGTTGTCAGCTGCAGGCCGTTTGGCAAAAGTGGAAGGCGTACGTGAATGGACAATCCTACCGTTTGCGCTCGTGAGCGGCGCTTGTCTTCTAATGGATTGGACAGCGTGGGCATGGGTGCCCGCGTTCATGCCGTTCATTTTCTTACATGTGAAACGAAACGAGCGCATCCCGCTCTTACACTGGTTGGTGCTTGAGGAGAAGAGTCGGGCTCAGTTTGAACGAGTGATCAGCTGGTTCGTCGATTTGCCGACCTTGAAAGAAGAGGTTCGAGAGCGCCGGGTGTTGACGCGGCTTCTAGAAAATCGGGTCCTACGGCGCGTAGATGCATCGCGTTACGTGTACGGACTTCGCATTCTCCGTTCGAACGACTCACTTGATTTGATTCTTCGCTTGACTGTGGTGGCGCTCATTGTCATGTGGATGTCGGGAGGATGGTACGTCGGATTGGTCACGCCGCTCTTCGTAGGCTTGACCGCGTTGCAGCTCGTTCCGTTATTTAAACGGTTAGAGGCGATTTCTATCGTTTCCTGGCTCCCAATCACACGCGATGAGCGAATCGTAGGGTATTCGTGGTGGGCGATGCGACTGCTCGTCATCCAGGCCGTCGTTCTTATGATTGCATCCATCGCTTTCGGTGCCACATGGGATGCGGCGGTCGGATTGGTCTTGTCTGTCATGGTCACACGCTATTACTTGAATCGATTGAAATAAAAAGAAGGACATCCCGCACAGGATGTCCTTCTCACGTGAGTAGATTATTTTTTAGGTGACATGACCGATACGCTCGAACCGAGAATCTTCGGGAGGCGTCCTGGTTTCTCAGTTGTTTCTTCGACTTCACCGTATGCAGATACACCATGTTCTGCGATGTCGAGGCCGACATCTTCTTGTTCTTCTGTGACACGGAGTCCGATTGTGACATCGAGAAGTTTCAAGAAGGCGTAACTTCCACCGCCGGCGATGACCATCGCGATCAACACACCGAGTGTCTGTACACCGAGCTGTGTCAATCCGCCACCGTAGAAGAGTCCGGCAGAACCGATCCCTGTGATCTCAACGAGTCGAGGAGATGCGAAGAAGCCGAGTGCGAGTGTTCCGATGATTCCAGCGACTCCGTGTACGGAGAAGGCGCAGAGCGGGTCATCCACATACTTCGCCATCAAGATGCTCGTTCCATATGTTGCGACCGATGCGAGTGCCCCAATGACGACGGCTGCCCACGGTTCGACGAACGCACATGCTGCCGTGATAGCGACGAGCGCCCCGAGTACTCCGTTGACGATTGTCGGGATATCTGCCGTCTTCCGATGGAGCATGACGATGGCCAGAGCACCGAGCGCACCAGCTGCTGTGGCGAGCATCGTTGTCAATGCGACGTAACCGAAGAATCCGTCAGCGACCGACATTGTCGAACCGGCGTTAAAGCCGAACCAGCAAAGCCAAAGGACGAGACCACCCACGACTGTTAACACATGGTTATGACCAGCGAGTGATTCCGTTTTACGACGTGGTTTCAAAATGATTGTTGCCATGAGAGCCGCCATCCCACCTTGAAGGTGAACGACCGCCGAACCTGCGAAGTCTTGCATCCCCATTGATCCGAGCATTCCACCAGCCCATACTGAGCGAGCGACGATTGGATAGAGGATGGCAACGAAGAAGATACCGAACAGAACGTAGGCAGAAAGCTTAGCCCGTTCTGCAAATCCACCCCACGCGATGGCGAGAGAAACTGCAACGAATGATAACTGGAATAAGAATTTGATGTCGATTGAGACGTTCGCCCAGTCGAGGCTTGTGAACGATCCGCTTAAGAAGAATCCTTCTGTCCCAAACCAAGTCGTCCCGTCACCGAACGAGAGGCCAAACCCGACCGCCCAAAAAGCGAGTGCCGCCACAGAGAGGCTGATAATTTGTTTGACCGCGACGTGACCGGCGTTCTTCGCCCGAAGCGTCCCTGTCTCGAGTAATCCGAAACCTAATTGCATCGTCAATACGAGCAATGCAGCGATGAGTACATACAGCGTGTCCATATAATAGAGAATGTCTTCCATGTTCATGCCCTCCTTTTTCTTAGGTGCTTTCCAAAAGTTGACTTCAGTGTAAAACGAAAATTGCATGCTGGATTGCATTTTGTCAGATTATCTGACATAGTTTTTTTATTAAGGAGGCGAGGCTGAATGGACTATAAATCGAAGAAAGTAATCGGGATGGGTGTTGTGACTGAGTTGACGGGACTTTCAGAGCGCCAAATTCGGTATTATGAAGAAAAAGGTCTCGTCTTTCCGGAACGTACAAAAGGTGGTTCACGTAAATATTCTTTCCATGACGTGGAACGTTTAGTCGAAGTGGCGACCAAACTAGAAGATGGATGGCGAATTCAAGATATTAAAGAACGAGAACGACGTTTGTCGGCGAAACAGCGGGATGATTTGATTCGGGGTCAGTTGAATTCAGCCTTCCGAACATTTCCGACAAAAAAATGACACAAAGAAAACACAATGAAAATGCTTCACATTAGCATAATTCTAATTAATTTCTGTATAATGTTTTTGAGTTCACAAACACGAGAATAAAGAGTGTAGGAGAAATTTAGAGGGGAATGACGCGACGTATGAACGATACTATTTTAAAAGCGTTTAAAGGAGAGGCGACAGACTATGTACCTGTGTGGTATATGCGCCAAGCCGGACGCTACCAACCGGAATATCGAGAGATTAAAAAGACGAGGTCACTATTCGAGATCACGCATGATCCTGAACTTTGTGCATATGTCACGGAACTTCCGGTGAAACAACTCGGAGTCGACGCGGCCATTCTATATAAGGACATTATGACGCCACTTCCGTCTATGGGAGTCGATGTCGAGATCAAGAGCGGGATTGGACCGGTCATCGACAATCCGTATCGAACGATGGAAGATGTGGAACGTTTGAAACCGTTAAACCCGGAAGATATCTCATACGTCTTTGACACGATTCGTCTACTACGGGAACGATTAGAAGTTCCGCTTATCGGCTTCTCAGGCGCACCGTTCACATTGGCGAGCTATATGATCGAAGGGGGACCGTCGCGGAACTACCATCGTACGAAAGCACTCATGTATGCAGAACCGGATGTATGGAATGCATTGATGGAAAAACTCGGCGACATGGTCATCACGTATGCGAAGGCGCAAGCGGATGCCGGCATTCAAGCGTTCCAATTGTTTGATTCGTGGGTCGGGACGCTCAGCCGCAAAGATTATGCACGTTACATCAAACCGACGACGGAGCGTATCTTTAAAGAACTACGTTCACTCGACATTCCACTCATCATGCATGGTGTCGGAGCGAGCCATCAAATCGAAGAATGGCACGACCTTCCACTTGATGTGGTCGGGCTTGACTGGCGCCTGTCGGTACAGGAAGCACGGGACCGTGGTATTACAAAGGCGGTTCAAGGAAATTTAGACCCGTCGTTCTTGTTAGCTCCATGGCCGGTCATCGAAGAGAAGGTTAAGGAAATTTTAGATGAAGGAATGAAACAGCCAGGATACGTCTTCAACTTGGGACATGGGGTGTTCCCTGAAGTCGACCCGGCCGTACTCGTCAAATTGACGGCATTCATTCACGACTACTCACGCGAAAAAATGGGAGGCAACGAATCATGAAAACAGTCGGACTACTTGTCATGGCGTACGGCACACCGTACAAACCAGAAGATATCGAGCGGTATTACACGCACATTCGCTACGGACGCAAACCGTCACCGGAAGCACTCCAAGATTTGACGGAACGTTACGAAGCGATTGGTGGTGTATCTCCACTCGCAAAAATCACGATCGATCAAGCGGAGACGCTTCGTGACATCTTGAACGAGCGTCATGTAGGTGAAATCGAGTTCAAACTGTATATCGGATTGAAGCATATCGAACCGTTCGTAGAAGACGCGGTCGCGCAAATGGCGAACGACGGCATCAAAGAGGCGGTATCGGTTGTCTTAGCACCTCATTACTCGTCATATAGCGTCAAATCATACAACGGACGTGCTCATGAAGAAGCAGCGAAGTATGGCATCGACATTCGTTCGGTAGAGTCGTGGTATGATGAGCCGAAGTTTATCAAATGGTGGGCGAATGCGATTAACGATACGTATGCGTCATTGCCAGTACCGGCTGAAAAGACATGTCTCATCGTTTCAGCGCATAGTCTTCCTGAGAAAATCTTGGCTGGTGGCGACCCGTATCCGGATCAGTTGAAAGAAACAGCTGATAAAATTGCCATTGAAACAGGCGTCCCGCATTATGAGATTGGTTGGCAGTCAGAAGGAAACACGCCGGACCCATGGATTGGACCGGATGTTCAAGATTTGACGGCTGAACTTTATGAAAAGTACGGCTACGAGGCGTTCGTCTATACGCCGGTCGGCTTTGTTGCAGACCATCTCGAAGTATTGTTCGATAACGACGTCGAGTGTAAAGTTGTCTGTGACCGCCTCGGTGTTCACTACGCACGTCCAGCTATGCCAAATGCAGAGCGAAGCTTCATCGAAGCCATCGCGGATCGAATGGAAAGCGTGATTGTGCATCATGCGTAAATTCACGATTGTCGGTGGTGGGATCACAGGTCTCACCGCCGCTTTTTATGCAGAGCGTTATTTGCCGGAAGACGTGACCATCACGTTGCTTGAGGCGACGGATCGCCTCGGAGGAAAGATTGATACGTATGAAACGGGCGAGTTTGCGGTGGAACGTGGTCCGGACTCGTATGTCTTTCGTAAGACTGCGATGACGGAATTGATTGAAGACGTCGGTTTAGGCGATGAACTCGTTCGCAATGGAGTCGGTCAAGCTTACGTCCTTCATCATGACGGGCTCCACCCGATTCCGAAGCAGACGGTGATGGGGATCCCGCTCGACGTCAATGCGTTTCGTGAGACGACGTTGCTCTCGGAGGAAGAGCATGAGGACTTGAAGCAGATGTTACTGTCCCCTCCAGATGTAAAAGTGCCAGACTCGGACGTCTCACTCGGCCTCTACCTTCGTGAGCGTGTCGGGGACCCAATTGTCGACCGATTGATTGAACCGTTACTCTCTGGTATCTATGCTGGAGACATCGATCAAATGAGTGCGATGTCGACATTCCCGCAGTTCATCGAGGGAGAAAAGAAATACGGCAACTTGTATGAAGGGATGCGACACTTACGACCGGAACAACGAGTCGCAGAAGTCGGGGCAAAGAAGGTCGGTCAGTTCGCTTCGTTGAAACGTGGACTCAAATCACTGACAGACCGCTTGGCAGAACGGTTGGAACGTACTGAAATCGTATTAAACTGTTCCGTCGAACAAGTATCCGAACGTGAGGACGGGTACCGTCTATTCACGAATCGCGGAGATATCGACACGGACCATCTCGTGTTGACGGTCCCACCGCGCCTCATTCGTCAGTTCCTCCCGAAAGTCGACAGTGACTTTTTGGCGGACATGAAGCCACATGCGACGGCCACATGCTCGCTTGTATTCAAAGAAGAAGATATTGAGCTTCCGTTCGTCGGGACAGGGTTCGTGACGAGTCAAGAAGCGGATGTGACAATCACGGCATGTACGTTCATCGACCAGAAATGGCCGCATGCGGTGCCGGAAGGATATCACGTCCTTCGTGTCTTTTTAGGTCGTCCGGGGGCAGATGATATCGTCGAAGCATCCGATGAAGAAATCATCGAGACGGCATTACACGATCTCCGTGGCCTGATGCGCATTCATCGTGAACCGGTTCAAACCGTCGTCAGTCGACTCCGTGATGGACTGCCTCCTTATGCGGTCTTTCATGCGGACCGTGTCAAAGCACTCCGAGCCGAGATGAGCCGGGTATATCCAGGCGTCATTCTCGCCGGAATCGCCTATGACGGAATTGGGATGCCGGACTGTGTGAAGAGTATTCGGGAACAAGTGAAGGCATTGCGTGAAAAAAATTGAGATTTGATGAAGGGAGGGTTCGGATTGTTCCGCAACCCTCTCTTTTTGTTATAGTTAGAAGCGAAAGAGAAAAAGGAGTGATGGAAGATGGCAACGTATAAACTTTTTGTATCAGACATGGACGGTACGATTTTGCACAACCACACCAAAATCGCGGATGAGACAGCGGAGATCGTTCGTGAAGCAGAGGCGGCAGGAATTCGCTTTGCGATTGCGACGGGGCGCAACTATGTGAATGCGAAACAGATTTTAGACGAGGTCGGACTCTCTTGCCCAATCGTATCGTCGAATGGGGGACGCGTGCTCGACACGTCGGGAGAAGTCCTTCACGAAATCGATTTGACGATTGATGAGGCGCTTCAAGTCATCAACGTCCTTCATCAAGATGACAAGTATGCGGACGTCTTTTACGAAATGTACACAGAAGCGGGACTCGTAGCGAGCCGTGGCGACTTGATTGAAGCATCGATGAAAAACTTGAAAGCGAATGGTGACGACCGCTCGCTCGAGATGTACGAATTCTTTAAGAATCGCTATTACGTCAATGAAGACGTCAAAATTGTTGATGACATCGAGGGCTTCATTCGTGAAGAAGCAGGACGTGTCTATAAGTTCATCGCGTTCTCAAGTCATCTCGAGAAGATGAACGGGCTTTGGAAAGAAATCGAAGACCAAGTCGAAGGAGTGTATGTCACGTCTTCAGGCAATGACAACATCGAAGTGATGGCACACGGTGCAGATAAAGGGAACGGTGTGACAAAACTTGCTGAACACTATGGCATCGATTTATCTGAAGTCGTCGTCATCGGGGATAACTTGAATGACGTGCCGATGTTCAAAGTGGCCGGAAAAGGAATTGCGATGGGCAATAGCCACGAAGACTTGATTGCCATCAGTGACCATGTCACCGAGCGTCATGATGAGTATGGTGTGGCGAACGCATTGAAGCGCGTGATGACAGGTGAGTGGAAGTAAAAGATTTGTCGAGAACTCGTCTCGTTTCGTATAATACGAGTAACGAACATCCGACTAGGAGGAAATAAACTGTGAAATTTATTTTTAATCCGGATATCCGCGACCCAAAGATTAACTTGGCGGTCGAAGAGTATATCCTTAAACATCTGAACGTCGATCATGAAGATTACTTCCTGTTCTATATTAACGGTCCATCCATCATCATCGGGAAGAACCAAAACACATCAGAAGAAGTCAACTTGAAGTACATCGAAGAGAATGGCATCGATGTCGTTCGACGTCTCTCTGGTGGCGGCGCCGTCTATCACGATGAAGGAAACTTGAACTTCAGCTTCATCACAAAAGACGATGGCAACTCGTTCAACAACTATAAGAAGTTCACACAACCGATCGTGGATGCGCTTCGTAACCTCGGTGTCGAGGCAGAGCTGACGGGTCGTAACGACATTCAGGTCGGTGAGCGTAAAATCAGCGGGAACGCCCAATTCACGACGCGTGGACGCATGTTCAGCCACGGGACGCTCATGTTCAACTCGAACATCGAAGAGGTCGTGAACTCGCTTAACGTCTCGGAAGAGAAAATGCGTTCAAAAGGAATCAAGTCCGTTCGTAGCCGTGTGGCGAACATCACTGAATTTTTAGAGCGTGAGATGGAGATGGAACATTTCGTCGAGGCGCTCCTCCATTCGATTTATGATGGAGAACAACCGGAACGCTATGTGCTTCGTGACGAGGATTGGGAAATCGTCCATGATATCTCGAAAGAACGCTATGCGAACTGGGACTGGAACTTTGGTAAGTCGCCGAAGTTCGATGTTGAGTCGAAACGTCGTTTCCCAATCGGAACAATCGATGTCCGCTTGAACGTCAACAAAGGGACGATTACAGAAGCGAAAATTTACGGAGATTTCTTTGGTGTCGGTGACATCCAAGACGTCGAGCAAGCGCTCGTTGGGACGCGTTTCGAACGTGCGGCCATCCGTGAGCAATTGATGCAACTCGATTTGAAACATTACTTCGGAAATGTCGAGCTCGAGGAATTAGTCGATTTGAT
The DNA here is from genome assembly GCF_000023045.1 of Exiguobacterium sp. AT1b. Lineage (GTDB taxonomy): Bacteria > Bacillota > Bacilli > Exiguobacteriales > Exiguobacteriaceae > Exiguobacterium. The sequence continues at coordinate 2,423,284 of NC_012673.1, forward strand.
TAGTTAAGTTAGTCATGGCGGTCTCTACGGAGGTCGCCTTTTTTGGCAGTTTCGTGAACGTTGATCATACGGATTGCGCCTCGATGGGAGAAGGCGTATCATAATTTGTGCAAGCGCTTTCGTAGCGGCTGATTAAAAATAGGAGGAATCACTATGTATCGAAGGCTCAGTGAATGGATGGACCCGAGTCGGATGTGGGTGACGGAACAATCAACGTTTGAACGTGCGATGATGGCGGTAGGTCTTGAATTGGAACGAAAAGGCGTGGTCAGTTCTTCATTTACGCGAGTTGTTCTCGATCAAGAATCGATTATTCCTTCCGGGGTAAGTGATGTCGCTGTGCCAGTTGCGGTCATTGATGTTCCCATCTCTATAGCGAAACGAGACGGTATTTCCCTGCTTCACCTGTTGAATCCGTGTGAAGTAAAAACCATCACGGGAGAAACGATTCAAGCGAAAGCGATTTTATTCATTACGGCTACGAATGAATCGAAAAAACAGGGCTATCATAAACTGATTGATGATTTGCTCATGGATGATGAATCCCTTCAAGCGCTCGTCCACGTGAAAAGTCGCGCCGGATTGTTCCACTTGCAGACGAACTTTTTGGAAGCGTTTTCTTATTGAAACATTTCATGTACAATAGAAGTAATTGAAAAGAGCGCGGACGACGTGCTCTTTTTTATGGCTCAAAAGTGAATCATCATTCATTTAAAGGGGGATTACCATGGCAAACTTAGTCAAGTCACTACAAGAAGTAGTGATTGCTCACCCGCAGAAAGCAGCGTATGTGTTTGGGGAAGACACGGTGAGTTACGGACAGTTTTATGGGCAAGTCAAGGCGATGGCGTCGACGCTTGAGCAAAAAGGGATTGGACAAGGCGATCACGTCGCCATCGTTCTCGGAAACAGCCCTGCGTTCCTGATTGCATATTTCGCAGTGTTGTCACGTGGAGGGGTCGTCATTCCGATCAACCCTACATACACGCCTGATGAAATGGCCTACATTCTACTTGATGGGGATGTAAAGGGAATCGTTGGCTTATCACCGCTCGTCGCGCAGGCGGAAGCGGCACTCACGAAGTTGCCTCACTTAAAACTTGTGATTTCCGTTCCATATGCCGATGTTCCAGCATTGAAGCGGGAAGGGGCGATTGAATTCATCCCATTCGCAGAAGCGTTTGCCGAAGCGGAAGGAACGTTCATCGAAGTCGACGAGGATGAAGTTGCCGTCATCCTCTATACGAGTGGGACGACCGGAAAACCGAAAGGGGCTCTGCTCACGCATCGAAACTTGTTCTCAAACGCACATTCGATCGGAGAGTATTTAGACATCACTCCAGAGGATAAGGCATTGGCGGCATTGCCGATGTTCCACGTCTTCTGTTTGACGGTCATCGTCAATGCACCACTCCTTCGAGGGGCGACGATTGTCATCTTACCGAAGTTCTCACCACAAGATGTGTTCGATCTAGTACCAAAGCACCGTGTGACGTTATTTGCCGGTGTGCCGACGATGTACAATTTCTTGTTACAGACGGCAATGAAAGTACCGGCCTACACGTCTGCATTGAAGCATGTTCGCGTTTTCGTATCAGGCGGAGCAAGCTTACCGGTTCAATTGCTCGAGTCGTTTGAGCAGATGTTCGAGTGCAAGATTCTTGAAGGATACGGTCTGTCGGAGGCGTCACCGGTCACCTGCTTCAACCCGCTCCATGGCGAGCGTAAAGCCGGGTCAATCGGCCCTTCCATCGTTCATGTCGAAAATAAAGTCGTCGACGAGCTTGGGGAAGAAGTCGGCGTCGGTGAAGTCGGAGAGTTGATTGTACGAGGACCGAACGTCATGAAAGGGTATTACAAATTACCGGAAGAAACGATGATGACACTTCGGGACGGATGGCTCTATACGGGCGATTTGGCGCGACGTGACGAGGATGGTTACTTCTATATCGTCGACCGGAAGAAGGATATGGTCATCGTCGGGGGATATAACGTATACCCTCGTGAGGTAGAGGAAGTATTGTATCAACATCCGGATATCGTCGAAGCTGCCGTCATCGGTGTACCGGATGCGGAGCAAGGAGAAGCGGTGAAGGCATTCGTCGTCACGAAACATGACGGTGTCACGAAAGAAGAGATCCGTGCATATACACAAACAAAGTTAGCGAAATATAAGCAGCCGACTTATATTGAAATCATCGAAGAACTTCCGCGAAACACGACCGGAAAGATTTTACGAACCGTCTTGAAGAGCGAGGCATTCCAAAATAGTTGAGTAGAGAGGGGCGACTTAGTTCGCCCTTTTATTATTCTTTTTATTTGACACTGTTACGGGGTAGGGGTATATTAATGGTGAGGTGATCAACATGGATGAATTTATGCATGACCAACCACTCGTTCCGCGGGATGATGCCGAACGGGAGGCACTCGGGAAACGTCTAAAACGAATCGAAGGACAAGTCCGAGGGATTCAAAAAATGGTCGAGAACGACCGCTATTGTGTCGATATTTTGACACAGACGTCAGCCATTCAGGCCGCTCTGAAGCAAGTCGAGATGCAACTGTTAGAACGTCATATGCGCAAGTGTTTGGTTCACGCAAGCGAGACGGAAAACATGGAACCTTACATTGATGAATTGATGACAATCGTCAGCCGCATCAAAAAATAAGGAGGAATGTCATGAAAACCGTTGAGTTATCCATACAAGGTATGACCTGTGCGGCTTGTTCGGCACGGATTGAGAAAGTATTGAACAAGATGGACGGAGTGGAGGCGACGGTCAATCTTCCGCTTGAGACAGCAACCATTCGTGTCGATGAGGGTATTACAGAAGAAGAGCTGATTGCTCGGATTGAGAAAATCGGATACGGAGCCGAGCCGAAAGTAGAGATGGCACCGCCGCATGACTTGCGCCCATTGCAGCGGAAGGTCATCATCTCTGCACTGTTGTCGGCCCCATTACTCCTCATCATGTTGACGCATATCCCTGGACTCGGATTTCATGCACCATGGCTGATGAACCCATGGTGGCAATTCGCCCTGGCGACCCCCGTTCAGTTTTGGATTGGAGCGCAGTTTTATCAAGGGGCATATAAGAGCTTGAAGAGCGGTTCGGCAAACATGGACGTGCTCGTCGCGACGGGGACGTCTGCCGCATACTTTTACTCCATCTTTGAAATGATCGTACACCCGATGAATCCACATCTTTACTTTGAGACGAGTGCCGTCCTCATCACGCTCGTCTTACTCGGGAAGTGGTTAGAAGGACGAGCGAAAGAGAAGACGACCGATGCGTTGAAATCACTCTTGTCGCTTCAGGCGAAAGAAGCCATCCTGTTCGTTGATGGTGAAGAACGGTCTGTCGCTGTCGAACTCGTCAAAGTAGGTGACGTCCTCGTCGTGCGTCCGGGAGAGAAAATTCCGGTCGATGGACGAATCATCGAGGGAGAGACAGTCATCGATGAGTCGATGTTGACAGGAGAATCGATTCCAGCGGAGAAGACGGTCGACGCCGAAGTCGTCGGCGGAACAATCAATCAGTCCCATCGCATTCTCATGCGGGCGGAACGAGTCGGGAAAGAGACGATGCTCGCTCAAATCGTACGTATCGTCGAACAGGCACAAACGGATAAGGCGCCGATTCAACGTCAGGCTGACCGCATCTCGGGTGTCTTTGTGCCGATTGTCGTAGCCATCAGTGCCCTCACGTTCGTGATCTGGGCATTCCTATTAAATGATATCGATACGGCCATTCGGGCATCGATTGCCGTACTTGTCATCGCCTGTCCGTGTGCCCTCGGTTTGGCAACGCCGACATCAATTATGGTCGGAACGGGACGAGCGGCAGAGCAAGGTGTATTGTTCAAAGGTGGGGGGCAACTCGAATCACTCAATGAATCAAACATCGTTGTTTTTGATAAGACAGGGACATTGACGAACGGGACACCGGAAGTGGTGGAAACGTTCGGAGATGAAGCGATGCTCCGCCGTGCCGTCATGGCAGAACGGCAATCGACGCATCCTTTGGCAGCTGCCATCGGTCGGGAAGTCGGCGACGGTGTCGTGACGAAAGTGGAAGAGTTGGCCGGACGAGGAGTCAAAGCGGTCGTTGATGGGAACAAACTCATCATCGGGTCTGTTCGAATGATGGAAGAGCTCGGATACAACGTGCCAGATTGGTCGATGGGGGCGATGACCCCGGTCTACGTTGCGGATGAGAGCGGGATTGTCGCGGCGTTCGGGCTACAAGATCAATTGAAATCGAAAAGTCGTGAAGTCGTGCAAGCCCTTAGCCAAACGCGTGACGTGTACGTCTTGACGGGTGATCGGAAAGAAGTCGCCTACGCGATTGCCGACGAACTTGGCATCCCTCATCATCAAGTCATTGCCGAAGTCCTTCCTGTCGAGAAGGCGGAGCAGATTGAGCGATTGAAACAATCCGGTCGCGTCGCCATGGTAGGGGACGGCATGAACGATGCCCCGGCGCTTGCGGTGGCGGACGTCGGGATTGCATTCGGAAGTGGTACAGATGTCGCGCTCGAGGCGGCAGATGTTACAATTGTAGGGCAAGACATTGAAGGCGTGAGTCGAGCCATGAATATGAGCCGGTTGACGATGAAGAACATTCGTCAAAACTTGTTCTGGGCACTCGCCTATAATAGTCTTGGCATCCCGGTCGCTGCAGCGGGGTTACTTGCCCCATGGATTGCCGGTGCGGCGATGGCGTTCAGTTCGGTGTCTGTCGTCTTGAACGCATTACGATTAAAAACACAAGGAGGATCATCATCATGAAAGAAACAACGTTAACCGTAGAAGGTATGACATGTAATCATTGCAAAGCTGCCGTTGAAGGAGCATTAAATGAATTGAATGGCGTCGAATCAGCGACGGTATCGCTTCAAGAGCATCGAGTCGACGTGATTCATCAAGATTCTGTCTCACTTGAGGCGATGGTGGAAGCAGTCGAAGAACAAGGATACGACGTAAAAGCATAATCATGGTAAGTCCCGAGTGAAATCGGGACTTTTTTTGTGGTATTCAACGAAAAGGATGTGTGCTATATTTAAGTTGATAATGAGAATCGGTATCAACAGGAGGCGGACATCATGGAATTGATCATGATCAGTGGAGTGTTGGCGTTGATTAGTGGGGGCGCGGCATTTTTGACGCAACAGTTACGAACAAATTCAGTACGCTGAAGAAGGTGCAATTTCGTTGCCTTCTTTTTTCTTTGACTTCATTTCTTTCCCATCATTTCACGACAATTGTTTGATATGATGAGAAAAAACGTGTTGAGGTGACTTGAATGTATACAATTTACTTAGTCGACGATGAAGCAAACCTAAATAAAATGCTCGTCACGTATCTAGAACAGGAAGGCTACAACGTTCGCTCATTTGCGGACGGGACATCTGCACAAGAAGCGATTCCAGATCAACCGGATTTATGGGTGCTCGATATCATGTTGCCAGACTTGGATGGCTTTCAATTGTTGAAACAAATCAAAGCCGTCAATGCGAATACGCCGACGATTTTCATCTCGGCGCGCGATGAGGATATCGACAAAATCATCGGACTCGAGATGGGTTCGGATGACTACATCGCCAAACCGTTCCTTCCAAGGGAACTTGTCATCCGTGTCAAAAAATTGATTGATCGTGTCTACGGTTCGAAGTCGAACGAGCATATCGAATACGGAGAGTACACCATTTATCCGGATAAACGTCTGATCAAGCACGGAGACGAAGAGATCGATTTGACTTCGAAAGAATTCGATTTACTGCTACTCTTCCTCGAACATCCGGGCTCCGCATTGTCGCGTGAGCAAATTTTAGAAGGTGTTTGGGGGAATGATTATTTCGGATCGGACCGCGTCGTCGATGATTTGGTGCGTCGTGTCCGAAAGAAATTGCATCGCCTTGAGCTCGAAACGCTTTACGGTATCGGCTACCGTCTCGTCAGACCATGATGGACGCGCTTAAACCGAAACGTCTCATGTGGAAGATTTGGGTGCTCATCTTACTCATCATCGTGACGCTTGCGCTCATGATCTTGATTACGGTCCGTTCATCCATCACCCAGTTCATCGATGAACAAGTGTATGAGACGTTACGAGATGTGGACTATTATTTAGGGAACACGAATGAGTTAGAGAACTATCCCCAAAACCCGATTGAGTATGACCGACGCCAACAGGAGTCCCGTTCGGTCAACCAATTGATCTTTCTCCCGAACGGACGGATCATCTACGGATCGGCCCCGCTTGAATTGACGAACCGCATGTATCAGGAAGCGTTAAATCAAAGTGGTCAGGTCGAGCGGTATCAGACGACGATTGATGGGGAAGACGTCTATTACATCATTCGTCAAAATGAGTACGATGGAACGATTGTGTATCAGGCCTCCTACGCTTGGGATGCCTATCGTCGTGAGTTGGTGTCGACATTATATTTGCGAATATCGATTCTGATAGGTATCATCAGTCTCTTATCGCTTATCCCCGCCTTGTTGATGTCGCGGCAATTGACGAAACCGATCGTGGAGATGGAACGGGCCGTTGAGAAGATTTCGAACCGACAATGGGAGACGGCTTTACCACTAGATCGTCAAGATGAACTCGGCCAATTGGCTCACTCGATTGATGCCATGCGAAAAGAGTTGAAAGAGCAAGACCTGGCACAACAGGCGTTGCTTCAAAACATATCGCATGACTTAAAGACACCGATCATGGTCATTCGAGGATATGCCCAATCGATTGGCGACGGTATTTATCCGACAGGAGACTTGAAAGGTTCTGCCGAGGTCATTGATGAGGAAGCGTCTCGACTCGAAAAGAAAGTCGTCGATTTGTTGTACGTCACAAAACTTGAATATTTCAAGGGACAGGAAATGAAACTTGAACCAATTAATCTCGACAAGTTGATGGAACTGCTCGTCGCGCGCTTCAAACTTAGAGGCCAGCTCGATTGGGAAATCAATGGCGAAGGCGGCGAGATGCTTGGAGACGGGGAACAAATCCGGGTCGCATTTGAGAACGTGCTCGACAATGCACTCCGTTACGCGGAATCTTGCATTCGCATCGACCTCCACCAAGATGACGCTGGCGTTGAAATCACCATCTTTAACGACGGACCGCCAGTTGATGAGAGTTTAGACTTGTTCCACCAATTCTCTCGAGGGAAGCAAGGGAAGTTCGGACTCGGTCTGTTCATCGTGCAGCGAATTGTGACACTTCACACAGGGGAAGTGTCTCTACGAAATACGGGAGACGGAACAGCAGTGCGATTTTACTTTCCCCGACTCAAGTCGAACCAACCTTTAAATTCGAATGCTTGATTTTCAAAACCAGCCAGGAAACGGCTGGTTTTTTCATGGGAAATAGACAAAAGCCGATTTGCGGGGCGCATCGAATCCTGGTATGAATGACATGTAAGTCATTACATACGTTATGGGGGATGAAAAGATGAGCAGATTGACCAATGAAACGAGAGCTTTAATTCCTGTATTTAACGAGTTTGGCGAAGCGGAAACACTTGTGTATCAACCAGAAGGCGTCATGCGAGTAAAAGGGTCGCCAATCGACTTATTAGAACACGCGTGTCTATACTACGGGTCGAGCATTCAAGGTCGAATCGAGGCAGCGCGACACGTCCTCGGACCACATCGAAAGACACCGGTCGTCATGGATTGGCATGCGGATGCCGTCTTCTTTCCGACGATTGCCAAAGAAAGTCCAGATTGTGCGTGGATCAACTTTCAACACGTGACGGCCATCAAGAAAGACGGAAAAGAGACTCTCATTCAGTTTTTGACGGGGGAATCGGTCAAGGTTCACGTGTCCGACCATACCGTGTCGAGACAAAAACAACGGTCAATCGAATTATCGTACGCTTTTCAAAAACGTTTCCATGACAGCACATTGCAACACGCTTAAGGATTGAATTCAATGACAAACCCCTCTATGATGAAGAAGAGATATCATATGTGTATTTGCACATCTTCCGAAAGCGAGGGGTTTTTATGTTTTTTGAAAAAATGATTGAGCGAGGGAAACTGGTTATCGTGTTTCTTCTCGTCGCAATCGTCGTGGGCGTGCTGACGTTCTTCCAGCTCCCTAAACGTGAGATTCCGGAAACCGGGATCAATATCGTACTCGTTCAAACACCGTATCCTGGTGCGACAGCGGAAACGGTTGAACGAAGTGTTACCGGTGTATTAGAAGAAGAACTGCGTAGTCTAGAAGGCGTGGAGAACGTGACGTCGATCTCGGCTTCAGAGTTTTCGAACATCACGGTCGAATACGCGGACGGCACCGACCAGGCAGAGTTTCAGGCGAACGTTCGACAAGCGTTGTCGGATGCGACGCCTAAACTTCCTGAAAACGCGCTCGCGCCAACGGTCAATGATTCACTCGGGCAGTTACCTGTCGCATCGTACTTATTGACAGCAGACGATCGTGAATCGTTCGAGGATGTTCGATCAGACATCGAACAGTTAGAGTCGAAACTTCTGCGAACGGATGGCGTGACGGGAGTCACGATCAAAGGGTTACCAGAGCAGGAGTATGTCGTGTCACTTGACTCGGAAGAGCTGAGTTCACGTCAGCTTGCCTTCCCGGACGTATTGACGGCCATTAACGAAGAATACAAGACGACACCGCTCGGCCGTCAATCGACTGAAGAGGGGATTTATCAACTGGCAATCGATAACTTGACGAATGTAGACGATATGGAGCAAGTCATCGTCGGCTCATTCAATGGGGAACCGGTCTTACTAGCAGATGTCGGGACGGTCGAAGAGACAGCGAAAAGTGAAACCGATCTCGTTTCATTAGACGGAAAGCCGGCTGTTTCGATTACAGTTCCGATTGAGTCGGGCTTGGATATTCCAACGATGCAAGACCGTGTCAACGAGGTAGTCGAAGATGGTCTTGGAGACTTAGACGGTTTTGAGCTCGTTCCATATTATGAGCAGGCAAAAGCGGTCGATGCGATCTTCTCATCGCTGACGCGTGAATTTATTGTCGCCATCATTGCTGTCATTGCCGTGACGACGATTGGTCTAACATTCTCTGGCTCGATTATCGTCAGTCTGGCAATTCCACTCTCATTCTTGATCGCCTTGATCCCGTTACAGTTTACCGGGGTCGATTTGAACCAAATCTCGATTATCGGGGCAATCATCGCCTTAGGGATTTTGGTTGATGATGCGATTGTCGTCAACGACAACATCTTACGACGGTATCGTAACGGAGACTCGGCGATGCTTGGAGCAGTCCGAGGAACGAAAGAGGTATGGGGCTCGATCGTCACGTCGACACTCGCGGTCGTCTTTGCTTTCCTTCCGCTCACCTTGCTATCGGGCGCAAACGGTAACTTCATTCGCGCCTTGCCGACGGTTCTAGCCCTCTCTGTCTTGGCCTCGATGGTCATCAGTTTGACGCTCGTACCGATTGCGCAGTATCGTTTGAATCGTAAAGAAGTGAAAGTATCAAAACGTGAACCAGGTTGGCTCGGCGGACCGCTCAACCGACTCAGTAATTTCTACGCCGACCGCCTCTTACCGAGTGTCGCGAAGCGTCCGTGGACGTTTGGAATTGTCGGATTTGTCATCACGACGGCATTGTACGGTTTGATTTTACTCACGCCGTTTGAGTTCTTCCCAGCCGCGAACCGTCCGGAAGTCGTGACGAGTGTGACCTTCCCCGTTCAAACGGATTTGGAAGAGACAGAGACACGTCTTGAAGAAATTGAAGCGAGATTTAAAGAAGAAGAGGGTGTCGTGGAAACATCCGTCTTCGCTGGAGGCGGTCTCCCTGGTTTATTCACGGGTGGACTCGATCAGTCTGGTGAAAACACGGGGCAAGTGGTCGTTCGTGTCGACAACGAATCAATCGATGCCATCGAATTGATTGATAAGTATACGAACGTGTTGCGTGAAGACTATCCGGACGCCGAAATCTTCTTAGATACGCAACAACAAGGACCGCCGGCATCCGCACCTGTCGAATTCACGATGCGCAGCGAGACGATTGATCAACTCGTGGCTGCACGTGACCAAGTGAAGGCCGACCTTGAAGAAATTGACGGGGCCATCGTCCTCGATAATATTAAAGAACCGTTCCAAACACTCACATACGAATTAAATCGTGAGGAAATGGCACGGGCTGGCGTGACGGCAAAAACAATCAGTGATCAGATTCGTCTCGTCACAGACGGTGTGCCGATTGGTACATTCGATGACGGAGTGGAACAGCGTGACGTGAAAATCGTCATTGATGCAGAGGCGAACCGCGAAGCACTCGCCCTTGACGAGATTTTAATTCCTGTCCAAACAGAAGCAGGTCCACCTGTTGCCCCACTCAGTACGTTCGTGACGGAGACGACAACAGAACAAATTCAACAGATTCCTCGTGAGAATGGGGAGCGCTCGGTCACACTCCAAATCTATGCAAGCGAAGGCACGGATGAAGAGGCATTTAAACAAGATGTCGAGCAGGTGTTGGATGACGCGAAGTCGGGGTTAGAGGATGAAGGGATCACGTTCGACCAGTCCGGTGCGAGCGACACGCAGAACGAGTTCTTCTTAGAGCTTGCGACATTGTTCGTCGTCGTCTTGTTCTTGATTTACTTGATCATCGCATTCCAGTTCAACTCACTCTCGTTGCCATTACTCGTCTTGTTCACAATCTATCTCGCGATCGCTGGAGCGGTCGTCGGATTGTTCGTGACACAGACACCGTTCAGTTTCATGGCATCGATGGGGATGGTCTCGCTTGCGGGAATCGTCGTCCGGAACGCAGTCGTCCTGTTCGAGTTTATCGAACAACGCATTCGTGAAGGATTACCGGTCACGACCGCCGTTTACGAAGCAGGGCGCGCTCGGATTCGTCCGATTCTCTTGACGGCGCTCACGGCAGTCGTTGCCCTCTTACCAGTCGCACTTGGGGAAGACCCGCTCTTCAAACCGCTTGCGATCGGCATCGTATCGGGTATTCTATTCTCGACTGTATTGACTCTCGTTCTTGTTCCGGCGTACTACCTGATTTTGGCGAAACGTCGTCATAAGGACAAACCGTTTACAGAATGATTTAGCTTGAAGATGTGATGCCGTATGGTGTCACATCTTTTTTTGAACCATTTGTCACATGTTTTGGGTGATGTTGTATGGGTATAATTAGAAGAGAGGTTTTGAACAGTATGGGAGGGAATTGAAGATGAACGATTCATATACTTGGCTCAATCGCCGCAAAGTACGACCAGCGTACAGTGTGACCGGGAGCCGTTCGTGGTCGAGTGAACGCGTCGTTCGACCAGATCGCGCACGTGGAAAGATGGTACGTGATGTGAAACGTGTACGTCGCCCGTACGTAGACGAGTACGGCAATCGTCGTTGGACGACGGGGCGTGTGGTCGTCACGGATGCATCACGCAAGGCGCGGGCACATGGACATGGTGATACAGCCGTACAATTAGAATTCTCGACACCAACGCCATATGAACGTGTGAAAGAGATGATCCCGACGAAACGTGTTCTCGTTCCGGTCGTTGCCGGACTCGCGGTCGTCGGTGGGATTGCCGGTGTCGCCTATGCACTCCGTAAAAAGAAACGGAATAAGAAGAATTAAAAAAATCGCCGAAATTTCGGCGATTTTTTTAGTTGAAGCGTTCAGCGAGGATGCGCTCGAGTTCACGTTGCCCGAGTTCACGCATTTCTGCTTCATTCTCTTCATCGTATGCATCATCCGAGAAGCGGCCGACAAATTCAACCTTGCCATTACCGAGTTCACGGAACACTAAGTTTTTGCGATCGTTGTAAAAGACGACACGGTATTCACGACCATTTTCATGATCGTAGTTGAAGACGCCTTTGATGTGGTCCATGTTCTTCTCTTCGGGCTGATCCTCATCATCGTCCTCATCTTCTTCTGCTTCAGCAGCTTCATTAGCTTCATCAAGCGCGTCGGCGAGGACTACCGTTTCTTCTTTTTCTTCCGTCTCTTCCTCAGATGAGACGACTTCTTTTTTTTCTTCTTCTGTCATGTGAAACGACCTCCTTTGCTTACTTTCCTATCATACCCACTTTTTATAGTTGTGACTACTCAAAATGATGCGAACAAACACGGACGACATTCGAAGATGACATGATCAACCGTTGAAATAGCTGACGCTTGATCGATTCCGGGGCATCCACGGTCTTGAGCGCCTGTTCCATGCATCCAAGCCAATGGCCTGCATGTGTCTCGGAAATGGGATGCTCATGATGAATCATCGCCAAGTTTCCACCGCCACGACGTTCAGAATACAACTTTGGACCGCCGAGCAACTGTGTTAAAAATTCAAATTGGTGCTGTTTGACTCGATCTTGATCTTCCGGAAATAGTGGAAGTAAAATTGGGTCGGCATAGACGAGGTCATAAAACGCGTCAACGAGCTGTTGTACACCACGTTCGCCTCCAAATTGTTCATAGGCACTCACATACATTCCCCCTCATACGTTCAGTCTAATCGATTTCAATCGAAAAAGGGAATGATGTAGGCTACTACTTTTTTGGATAAGGTATAGAAGAGGTTTCCCTCTACAAATGCTTAGGGATGGTTCATAATGAAGAAAAAAGGGAAGGAGTGTTCGCTAAAATGACAGTGACCTTTCACGTTGGTCGATCGGGGACGGGAAAAAGTGAACAAATGATCCATGAGGTCATTCAAGAACTTAAACAAAACCCGAGCGGACCGACGATTTATATGATTGTACCGGACCAAATGTCGTTTGAGATGGAAAAGAAAATGGCGACAGTCGATGGTTTGCATGGCTCGACGCGTATTCAAGTCCTTTCGATGCGTCGTCTCGCCTTTTTGATGATGCGAGATGCCGGCGTAGCGACAGATCAATTCTTAGACCAGACGGGGACCCATTTGTTGTTACGGAGGGTCGTCGAGATGAGCGAAGAACGATTGACCTTGTTCCGCCGTACGATGAATCAGTTCGGATTTTATGAAGAATTGAACCAATTGATCTCGATGTTGAAGCGAGGGCTTGTTGAACCGGAACATTTGTTGCGGTTAAGCGAACAGGCGCAGCACCGTGCTCTGAAGCTACAGGACCTTTCCATCATCTATGAAGGATTTTTAAAGATGACGGAAGGCAAGTCACTCCATGCAGAAGACTATTTCAACGTCATGTTGCAAATCATTCCGGAGACAGATTTGACGGATGTACATGTCTATGTGGACGGATTCAACGAGTTTTCAGAGCAGGAGTTGGCGGTGCTCGTCGCACTCGCAGAGAAGGTCGATGTCGATGTGTTGCTGACAATCGATCCTGTCTCCTTGTATCGCCTCAATCCATTGTTTGGACCGACGCAGCGGACGCTCATGCGTTTCAAAGAACTGTTGGCAGAACGGCAGATTCCTTCTCGAGACGAGCTGTATGATACCGTCTATCGTTACACGCATCCGAGTCTCCGTTACCTTGAGGCCACATTCGACCAATTGACGGCGGAACCTTACACTGGTTCAGAGAACCGGATTGATTTACATGCCGCAGTCGACCGGACCGTCGAGGTGGAGGCGGCGGTTCGAGAAGTCATCCGTCTGACACGTGAAGAAGGGTATCGTTATCGGGATATTGCGCTCGTGTCACGCTCACTCGACGAATATGGTGATTTGGAATCTCAGGCGCTCCAAAAGATGGGACTGCCATACTTCCTTGATGAACGGCAACCGATGCTCGACCACCCGCTCGTCGAACTGTTGAAAGCGACGATTGAGATTGCTTTACGTGGATACCGAGAAGAGTCCGTGTTCCGTGCCCTGAAAACAGAACTCGTCGTCCTCGATCCGGTGCATCGTCGTACGTCCGTTGACCGGCTTGAAGCGTTCGTCATCGAGCGGGGAATCAAACATTACCATTGGCATGACGAATGGCAATTGCGCCGTCGTTCCGGGGAAGAAGCGCGACTCACGAGCGAAGAACTCGATATTGAGGTTGAGCTGAATCGATCGCGGGAGCGTGTCATCGAAACGTTTGATCCGTTGCTATCGGATTTGAAACAGGCGAAGACGATGCAGGCTTATACGCACGCCATGTATGCCTTTCTAGAGCGTGTCGGCGTATCAGACTGTTTGACGCACTGGCGCGATGAGGCGATTGAAGAGGCGGAACTACTCGAAGCGCGTGAGCATACTCAAGTATGGGACGCGGTCTTGCACTTGCTCGAACAGTTAGAGGCCGCAGCTCCGGAAGAGACGTTGTCGACGGACTTGTTCCTACAGATGATGGACACCGGGCTAGATAGTCTTCGTTATGCGCTCATTCCACCTTCGCTTGATCAATTGACGATAACGGATTATGTGCGTGGTCGATTGATTGATAAGAAAGTCGTCTTCCTGCTCGGGGCGAATGAAGATCAAATTCCTCTTGTCACGACCCAGTCGAAACTGTTGACCGATCAAGATTTGGATTTCATGCATGAGAATGGACTTCGTGCCGGCAAGGCGACAGAGCATTTGTTCGATGATGAAACATATTACTTATACAAAGCTGTGACAGCGCCGAGCGAGCGGCTATACATTAGCTACGCCTTAGTTGACAGAACGGGGAAAGCCGTTCAACCGGCGCGCTTTATCGCTGACTTGAAGGCGCGACTTCACCAAAATGTCATCAAGACTCATTTTGCTGAAGCAGGTGAGCACCGACCGCGTGATCAATTCGCCTTCTTGACGAATGTGAACCAGACGGCGGCGGTAACGGCACTTGAACTTCAGCGGTTGAGTCGTCATTATCCGATTCAAGATATGTGGTTTGCTGTCTACAATGAACTGTTGAAGCATCCAGATGGACGGGAACGTCTCCAGTTGTTGACGAGCGCCCTCTTCTATCAAAACATCCCGGAATCGTTGGACGATCGTGTCGCGAAATCCTTATATACTCCGTCGATTCGGGCGAGTGTCTCCCGCCTTGAGACGTTCCAAGCCTGTCCGTTCAAACATTTCGCAAGTTATGGCTTGCGTCTGAAGGAACGACGATTATACCGGCTCGAGGCTCCGGATATCGGGAATCTATACCACCGGACCATCGAACATATGTCGCAGACGGTGAAGATGGACGGAAAGGAATGGCGAGATGTCACCCCGGACGAGTGCTCCCATTTAGCGGAGCAGGCGGTCGAGCTCGTGACCCCAGAGATTCAGCATGCCATCTTGATGAGTTCGAATCGTTACGCCTACTTAAAGAAAAAATTGACGGACGTCGTCAGTAAGACGGCAGAAGTGTTGATTGAACAATCCAAACGAGACGGCTTTGACCCGGAAGCGTTTGAACTCGCGTTCGGCAGCGGACAATTTCCACCCGTTTCGTTCACTTTATCGAACGGGGCGACCTGTGAACTGGTCGGTCGAATCGACCGTGTGGACACTGCGATGGTCCACGACCAGCTATACGTCCGAATCGTCGACTATAAGTCGAGTAAACGTGAAGTCGACTTTGCAGAAATTTATTACGGTCTGGCGATGCAGATGCTCATCTATTTGAAGGTATTGATTGAGCAAGCAGAGGTGTGGACAAAAGAGAACGTGGCACCTGCTGCGGCGCTCTATTTCCACGTGCACCGACCACTCGTTCCACCTGCTAGTTCTGAAGAAGAGACGCGTCAAAAAGTATTGGAGTCATACCAGATGCAAGGGCTATTAGTAGATGACCCGGAAATTTTAGAGATGATGGACCGCTCGGCGAAAGGCACATCTAAAAAATCGATTGTCATCCCGGTCAAATATAAAAAAGATGGCACCCCTGACGCCAACACCTTGAAGAAGATTGTGACCCCTCCTCAGCTCGAACAGTTGATGAACCATGCGTTCGACGTCGTCAAAGCGAGTGCCGAGGAGATGTACAAAGGAAAAATTGACGTTGAACCTTATGAATATAAAGAACGGCGTCCATGTCAGACGTGTCCGTATCAGAGTGTCTGTCATTTTGACGAAGCGCTCTCGAATGCGCCACGTAAATTGAAGAAGCTTGAGAAAGAAGAGGTATTTCAGGAGTTAGGAGGCGATGACCGTGAAATGGACGAATGATCAGTTCGCCGCGATTGAAGCGAGAGGGAGTCACGTGCTCGTCTCGGCTGCGGCAGGGTCCGGAAAGACGGCAGTCCTTGTCGAGCGGTTGTCTAGTCGATTGCTTGATGAAACGGATGAACTCACGGCAGACCGGATGCTCGTCGTCACCTTTACGAATGCGGCAGCGGCAGAGATGAAACGACGAATCGCAAAGGCACTTGAAGAGGCGTTACGCGACGACCCGACAAATGAATATGTCCGAAAACAGCGGCAAATGTTGAACCGCGCACTCATTACGACCATCCATTCATTCTGTTTAGAGGTGATTCGTGAGAACTACTACCTATTAGATTTGGATCCGGCGTTTAAGATTGCGGAAGAACGGGACCTCGTCCTATTGCAGGATGATGTCTTAGAAGAAGTGCTTGAGGAAGAGTACGGGAAACAGGATACCGATTTCTTCGCTCTTGTCGATGCGTATACGTCAGACCGGGGTGACAGTGAAATCGAGGATTTGATTCTTGGTTTATACCACTATGCGCGCACTCTCCCAAATCCTGATGCTTATTTAGACAAACTCGTGTCCATGTATACGTTCGGAGAAGATCCTGATGAGGAAGCAATCTTGATTGAGTTTGGACAGATGCTCTGGCATGACATCGAAAAAGCCGTACGAGATCTTCGGAAACTTGAAGCGGAGCTTCGGGTCGCCGGGTATGAGCCACAGTCTGAAAACATCCGGCAAGCGATTTTTCCGTTCGAACAGCTTGAAGGGGAGACCATTGTCTGGAGTGAACTCGAGACGGCGGCTCGTGCGATGAAGTTTGGCACGATGAAGGCTGTTCCGAAAAAAGAGGAGCACCAGATTTACCACGAGGTCCTCAAACCAGCTTACGACCAAGCGAAGAAAAAATTGACGGCAGCGGTGGAACAGGCTCGAGTCAGCGGGGCGGACTTATTGGAAAGCGTCTCGATGCAACAACCGCTCGTTGAAACCCTCGTTCGAACGGTCCGTGCGTTCGGCCAAGCCTATGAGCAAGCGAAGCGCGACCGTGCTTTTGTCGACTTCAGTGACTTGGAACATTATGCGCTCGCCATTTTACGACAAGATGGGGGACCGTCCGATGTTGCGGCGCTTTATAAAGAACGCTTCGCTGAGGTACTCGTTGATGAATATCAAGATACGAACGAGATTCAAGAAACGATCATCAATCTGGTCGCGAATGAACGAGAAGAAATCGGGAATTTATTTATGGTGGGCGACATCAAACAATCGATTTATCGATTCCGCCATGCCGAACCGGGTCTCTTCATCGATAAGGCGACGCGCTTTAGACAGGCGAACACAGGGAAGCGGATCGACCTCTCTCAAAACTTCCGAAGTCGTTCCGAAGTCCTCTACGGAATCAATGATTTGTTCGTCCAACTCATGGACGAAGAGGTCGGCGAAATCGCATATGATGAGGCGGCCCAACTTGTTCCTGGACGTGAGTATGAACCGATTCCGGCGGACCCTGAGTTTATTTTAGTCGATGGCGCGAGTCGTGAGTTATCGAAGCAAGAAGTAGAAGGACGGGCGATCGCTACGCGCATCTTAGAACTCGTATCGGGAGACGAACCGTTTAAAGTGACGGATGAATCAACTGGTCAACTCCGAAACTGTGAATATCGGGATATCGTGATTCTCGTTCGTTCGAAAAAAGAACGTGTGGAGCAATTGATGGATATTTTGACACAGTACAATATTCCGGCCTACACCGACTCGGATGGCGGGTATTTTCAAGCGACCGAGATTCGGATGATCCTGGCACTTTTGAAAGTGATTGATAATCCACTTCAAGACATCCCACTTGCCGGTGCGCTGCGCTCCCCGATGTTCCGTTTTGATGATGGTGAATTGGCACGGATTCGACTTGAATCAGAAGATTCTTTCTATGAGGCGCTCAAGGCGAAAGCGGATGACGATGATGAGCTTGGCGTAAAATGTGGCGAGATGCTTGACCGCCTCTCCCGTTGGCGTACTTATGCACGAAATCATAGCCTGTCGGAATTGATTCAACAGTTATTCAATGACACCGGGTTTTATGACTTCTCAGGGGGATTACCTGGAGGAAAAGGGCGGCAGGAAAACTTGAAGGCACTTTATGACCGGGCCCTAGCCTATGAGCGTAGTGGCTATCGAGGTCTTTATCGCTTCTTACGTGTGATGGACCGACTACAGGATACTGGTGAAGATTTGTCAGAGGCGCGGTCGCTCGGGGACGAGGAAAACGTCGTTCGTATCATGACCGTGCACAAGTCGAAAGGACTTGAGTTTCCGGTCACGATTGTTGCCCAACTCGGAAAACAATTTAATAAACGCGATCAAATGCAACGTGTCATTTTCCACAAACAGTACGGCATCTCACTCGATGCGATTGACGTCGTGACACGTACGAAATCGGAGACGTTCGTGAAAGAGATGATTCGACGAGATTTAGATGCGACGATGAAAGCGGAAGAGATGCGCGTGCTTTACGTGGCCTTGACACGTGCGAAAGAAAAATTGATTCTCGTGGGAACGGTAGGCGAACCACTCAAACACCTTCAGCAATGGCTTCAGGTCGGTCAATCTGGAGATCTATTGGCGAGTGAGGCGAGGCGAGAGGCAAAAACGTATCTCGATTGGATTGCACCGGCGCTTTTACGCCTTCCGAGTGCCACTTCGTTTATCGAATCATTCGGCTTCACGGTTCCCTCTACTTTCCAAGAATCGACTTCATGGATTTATCGTGTCATCGGAGAAGCGGACCTTGCGGAGATTGCGACTCTACAAGAGATGATGGCACAGTTGCACCACGTCCAGCGATTTGAAGCAATTGATTTTCCCATTCAAAATGAAGAGGAAACGATTCGTGCCGTTAAGCGGGCTTTGACCTACGAATACCCTGCACGGGATGCGGTGCGTACGGCGGCGAAACAGACGGTGACCGAACTGAAGCGGGCGATGCAACTCGAACAAGCCGCCTTCGAAGATCCGGTACGTCCGATCGATACTCCTTATCGCGAACCGAAATGGCGTCAAGTCAAACAGACCGGTGCGGAGCGCGGGACGACGTTACACTTGATTTTCCAATTGGCTGATCCGAATCAACCGATTGTCGATCAAATCAATCAATGGGAAATGCAAGGGATGCTCAGTCCGGTCGAGGCAGAGACAGCACGCCTCGCCATCCCGGATATCGAGATGTTTTTCCAAACGGAAGTTGGTCAAGCGCTCGCCGATGCACTAGAGCGCGGGACGGCATGGCGAGAGCTACCTTTCACCTACACGGTGCCGGCCGAACGCGTCAATCCGGATGGACACTTCACGGATGAGCATGTCTTGATCCAAGGGATTATCGATTGTCTGTATTTCGATGGGGACTCGTATGTGCTCCTGGATTATAAATCGGATGCTGTCACGCATTTATCCGATTCCCGGGAAGACGCACATGAGCGGTTACGAGAGCGATATGCGATTCAATTACAATTATATCGAGAGGCAATCGAGACGATTTGGAATATTCGGGTCGAGCGGACTTTGATTTACTCACTTGATCTACAAGGAATCGTGACCGTGTCGACTAAATAAATGTGAATAAATGAAGAGCGATGTCAGTTATATGACACTGCTCTTTTCTTATGTGCACATTCACATTCGATTTCGTTGACAATCAAGTTGGAGAGGAGTAATTTATTTTATATAAAGAATTGTTCCATATAGAACAATTCGATACGGAACGATAAAGGAGTGAATGAGGATGACCGAGACAAATACAAATCGAGCACGGGAGATGATGCAATCATTTTGGCGTGTGCAGCGTGTCCTGATTCGTCTCATGCATCAGACGGCGCAACAAAACGATCTCACATTACCTCAACTGCACGGTCTGATGATGTTGAATGAACAGGGTGCGATTACGCAAAAGGAACTGGTTCAGCGAACGAGAATGCCAAAGAGCACGTTAAGTCAATCGTTAGATGGTCTCGTGGAGAAAGGATTGATTCGTCGGGATATCAACCCGGATAATCGGCGAGAAGTTGTGTTGACGATTGACCAATCAGGTAAACGCTTGATTGAGGAGATTGAGCGACAAGAAGAAGGGACGGAATATCAATTGAATCAAATTTTGTCTCGTCTCGATGAGGATACGTATCATCATATGATTACAGCCCATCAACATATTGCGGATGGATTGAATGAAGGGCTCACAGATTGTGAAGGAGTGTTTCGACATGATTAAGTTATTGAAACGTCTCGTTACTTATAAGTGGGCTGTTCTGATAGTTTTATTGTTTGTGTTCGCGCAGTCGTTAGCAGATTTATTTTTACCGACGTTGATGGCGGACATTATCGATAATGGGGTCGTGACGGGCGATACCGGCTACATTTGGCGAATGGGCGGAATCATGCTATGTGTCACGGGACTTGGAGCCCTTGCTGCCGTTGTAGCCAGCTTTTATTCTTCAAAGGCGGCGATGGGGTTTGGTCGTGATTTGCGAAGACGCGTGTTCAATCATGTGGAACGTTTCTCACTTGAAGAGTTCGATCGTGTCGGGACGGCTTCACTCATCACCCGGACGACAAACGACATCACGCAAGTCCAGCAAGTCATCATCATGATGCTACGGATGGTCGTGAGTGCGCCAATCATGTTTGTCGGTGGATTGATCATGGCGACCTCGAAGGACGCAAAGTTGTCTCTTGTCATTGTTGCCGCCATGCCGGTACTCGTCCTCTCGATTTTCCTCATTTTTTGGAAGGCGATGCCGTTGTTTAAAAAGGTACAGAAGCGATTGGATCGACTCAATCTTGTTCTCCGAGAAAATTTGACGGGCATCCGTGTCATTCGGGCATTTAACCGTGAAAAAGAAGAACAGGTTCGATTGACGGAGGCGAATGAACGGTTGACGGACGTCTCAATCAAAGTGAACCAAATCATGGCGTTCCTCATGCCGGTCATGATGCTCGTGATGAACTTGACCGTCGTCGGTGTCATTTGGTTCGGAGGGATTCGGATTGATAACGGTGCGATGCAAATCGGAGATTTAATGGCGTTCATTCAATACGTCATGCAAATCATGTTCGCACTCGTCATGGCCTCAGTCATGTTCATCATGGTTCCTCGGGCCTCAGTGTCTGCCAACCGGATCAACGAGGTGCTCGAGATGACCCCCTCACTGATTGATGACGGGACAAAGACCGCGGACGTCGAGAAAGGGACACTCGAGTTTGATCACGTCACTTTCTTTTATCCGGGGGCTGAAGAACCAGCATTATCCAATGTGAGTTTTTCGGCGAAACCAGGGGAGGTCACAGCGGTGATTGGAGGTACGGGGTCTGGTAAATCGACACTCGTCAATTTGATTCCAAGATTTTACGACGTGACGTCTGGGACAATTCGTGTGAACGGTGTCGATGTTCAAGCGGTCCCTCAAGAAGAACTTCGTTCGAAGATTGGGTTCGTTCCTCAAAAAGCGTTGCTCTTCACAGGTACGATTGCGGAGAACATTCGATATGGGAAGGCCGATGCAACAGCGGAAGAGGTCGCTCATGCCGCCTCCATCGCGCAGGCAAATGACTTTATCGAGAAAATGCCAGACAGATATGAGGCTGTGATCGAACAAGGTGGGTCAAACGTGTCGGGTGGTCAAAAACAACGTCTGTCGATTGCGCGAGCACTCGTTCGAAAACCGGATTTATATGTGTTCGACGATAGTTTCTCGGCACTTGATTTTAAAACGGATGCCGCTCTTCGCAAAGCATTGAAAGAAGAGACGAAAGATGCGACGGTACTGATTGTTGCGCAACGTGTCAGTACGATCATGGACGCCGATCGAATCATCGTTCTAGAAGAAGGAGCCGTTGCAGGAATCGGGACACACGAAGAATTATTTGCGACGAATGCGGTCTATCAAGAAATCGTGAAATCGCAATTGTCTGAGGAGGAAATCGCATGAGTGAGAAACAAGCAAACACGCGACAAACTCATGGGGGACACGGTGGTCCAGGAGGTCCAGGCGGTGGAAATATGATGATGATGGGCGAAAAGCCAAAAGCATTCAAAGTCACGTTCCGTCGTCTACTTGCCTATTTGAAACCACGTCGAAACACATTGATTGCTGTGTTCGTCGCGGCGATTTTAAGTACGATCTTTATGATTGCCGGTCCAAAAATCATGGGAATCGCCATCACCGAACTGTTTGAAGGGGCGTATGCGAAATTTACGGGAGTACCGGGCGCGGAGATTGATTTCACGAGGATCGGACAAATTTTATCGCTCCTCGCGGGTCTTTACGTCATCAGTAGTCTATTCAACTACGTGCAACAGTATTTGATGTCCGGTGTTGCCCAAAAAACGGTCTATGATTTGCGCGAAGACGTGAACAAAAAGTTAGAACGACTTCCGCTCAAATATTATGACGGACGCTCGAACGGGGAGACATTGAGTCGGGTGACGAACGACATCGACTTGATTGGGAGTACGCTTCAACAGAGTGTCACGTCTTTCATTACTTCCATCGTCACTATCGTTGGGATTTTAATTATGATGCTGTCGATCAGTCCTCTGTTGACGGTCATCTCTCTTGTGTCCCTTCCGCTCACGATTTTTGCGATTCGTCCGATTTTGAAACGGTCGCAACAGTACTTTTCCGATCAACAGCGTCACCTCGGGCGACTGAACGGCCATGTGGAAGAAATGTATACAGGGCACGCGGTCGTCAAAGCGTTTGGTCGGGAAGAGACAGCCGTGCGCGAGTTTGACGATGTGAATGAGGAACTTTACGATGCAGGACGGAAAGCACAATTTATTTCTGGGATCATCATGCCGATGACGATGTTCATCGGGAACATCAGCTATGTGTTGATTAGTGTGGTCGGCGGTATTTTGGTCACGCAGCGCAGCATCTCGATCGGGGATATCCAGGCGTTTATCACCTATACTCGTCAGTTCACCCAACCGATCACCCAGACGGCGAATATCGCGAACATCGTCCAATCGACAGTTGCCGCGGCGGAACGTGTATTTGAACTTTTGGATGAAGAAGAAGAAGTGAAAGATGTGACGACCTATCAATTAGAACGTGCCGAAGGAAATGTCACGTTCCGTCATGTCGACTTCGGATACGGTGACGACCTACTCATTCAAGATATGAACCTCGATGTGTTGACGGGCCAAACGGTGGCCATCGTCGGTCCGACAGGCGCTGGCAAAACGACATTGATTAATCTCCTGATGCGCTTCTATGAGTTGAACGGGGGAGAAATTTTAATCGATGGAAAAGACTCGCGTAAAATGTCGAGACAAGATTTGCGTCATACGTTCGGAATGGTTTTACAAGATACGTGGCTCTTTAATGGAACGATTCGCGACAATATCGCCTATGGGAAAACAGGTGCGACGGAGACGGAAATCGTCAACGCGGCGAAAACAGCGCACGCGGATGCATTCATTCGAACGTTGCCTGACGGATATGACACCGTGTTGAATGAAGAGGCCAATAACATTTCGCAAGGGCAAAAACAATTACTGACCATCGCGCGAGCGGTTCTCGCAAATCCACCGATTATGATTTTGGACGAGGCGACGTCGAGTGTGGATACGCGTACTGAGATTTTGATTCAACAAGCGATGAAGCGGTTGATGAATGGGCGGACGAGTTTCGTCATCGCTCACCGTTTATCGACCATCAAAGATGCAGACTTGATTGTGGTCATGGACCAAGGACGAGTCATTGAGCAAGGAACGCATGAATCGCTTCTTGAAGCGGGTGGTTTTTATGAAGAACTTTACAATAGTCAGTTCGCTGAAAAAGAAGTTGTATAATCGGAATACAGGTTTTGGGGCAATGTGATTAGGCAAAAGACGTACGAGATGAGTTTCGTACGTCTTTTTATTTTGTGTAACAATTACAAATCCGTTAAAATAAAAAAATGGGATAAAAAATGGAGGAACAATTATGGTTAAAATCTTACTTGCGGAAGACGAAGAAGTGCTACGCATGCTTGTTATGGATACATTAGAAGATGAAGGATATGACATCGACGAGGCACAAGATGGAATTGAGGCCTATCGATTGATTGAAGAAAATGAATATGATTTGGTCATTGTGGATCATATGATGCCCGGCATGACAGGGCTTGAAGTGATTGAAAAAGTACGGAAGTTACCAGGGCGGCAAGAGACGAAAGTGATGATGTTGACGGCGAAAAGCCAACAATCTGACCGTGATTGCGCGAACGAGATTGGTGTCGACTACTTCATTTCTAAACCGTTCAGCCCACTTGAACTCGTCAAAATCATAGGAGGCATCGTGAAGTGAAAAGGTGGTTTAAACAAAAACTCGGACGCGACATCATGGTCGTCCTTTATTCCTTCCTCGTCATTGCGTTGGTCGGATCGGCATTGACATATGTCTACATCGAGAACCGCTTAGAGGCGAATGAAGCGAGATTACGTCAGTTAGACGAACGCGTTAACCGTTTGACTACGCTTTGGGATGAGTGGCAGGCTGACCAATATGATACACGAGGCTATCTCTTGTTCGGTGACACCGCGTCGCTCGAACGTTCAAGTGCGAACGAGGCGAAATTTCAACAAGAAATCAATTGGTTCAAAACACAAGTCCAGACGCGTCAAGGTGAGCTGTTCGCAGAAGATCTTCAGCAATTCCACGACTTTTACTATGATGTGATTATTCCGGTGACGTATGAATATGCCCAAGCCCAACAAGATGGGGAAGTCACAGAGACGTTTATCGATGCCCAAACGATTGCCGAGTTGCCGACGGCTCAGCGCCTGATTGATCAAGGGCTTGTCCAATTTAATCCGCAACGCGGAATCGACATCCTCGGACCGATTGATGAGGTAGAGTCTGCGCTCGGGGAATATCGTAAATTGATGGCATCTGAAAAAGAGAAAGTCTATATAGAATGGCGACAGAACAACAATATGCTTCAATTCTTGTGGATCATGAGCATCGCCTCGTTCGCCGTATTAATCTTATTGTTTGTCCAGCCGTTCCTACGCCGTCAAACACGTTTGATTTCACGACTTTCCATCGCATCGAACCGCTTGTTAAAAGGGGAAATCGTTGATTTGAGCGATCAGATGAAACGAGAAGATGAGATTGGGACGATGTCTCGATCGTTCCATAAGATGGCTGAGACACTTCGTGACAACGAACGTCATTTGATTGAGAAGAACCACGAACTACAGGCGCAACAAGAAGAATTGATTGCACAACAAGAAGAGTTGCAGGCACAGCAACAAGAACTAGAAGAAATTTTAGAACAGACGCAACAAAACGAGCAACACCTCGCGTATCGGAATGAATTGACGGAGACGTTAGCATCACGCGATTCGCTTACGGCCTATCCGGAAATCATCGAGAAACTGGTCACGATTACAGATTCAGAGGTCGGTGCACTCGTGTTTGTGGATGAGTCCGGCACGTATCGCGTGACGAGCCACGGCTTGAACGACACGTTGTCTCGTCAGTTGCTCGATAGCGAAAATTCCGTATTGACGCGCGCAATGACATTGAAGACGACGGTACACTCGTCGAAACAAGTCGCGAGCGACCATCCGCTCCCGTATCCGTACTATATGTTTGAGACGGCGGTACCGGTCCATGACCCGACAGATGATTCAATCATTGCCTTCATCTATCTGGTCCGATACAAAGATCGTTTCACCCAAACCCAGATGGGCGACATCATGTCATTCGCTCGTCAGCTCTCGCTTTCTCTCTTACGGATGCGTCTATTTGAAGAGATGAAACGGGAGAAAGGAAAGACGGAGCGAATTCTCGATTCGATTCGAGAAGCGGTCGTCTACATCGACCACTCGACGAATGACGTGTTCGTCAACCGTCCACTCTATGAGATGTTCCCTGAGTTAAGTGACGTCAGTTCACAAGACCTTGAAGAAGAAACGTGGGAAGAATGGCGGAATCGTCTTGTTGAAACGGTCGATCAAGCGGAGGACTTCACAAAGTATACGAATCGCCTATTCACCGAAGATTTCCCGCATGACAGTGTCAGCTTCTCGATCCGTAAAGGCGAAATGAACTTGCAGATGTATGCAGAACGCATCATTGTCGGTGGTCTATCGAAAGGTACGCTTCTCGTCTTCCGTGATATCACGAGTGAAACAGAAGCGGAGCGATTGAAGAGTGAGTTTATCTCAACGATTTCGCATGAATTGCGTACGCCGCTCTCGTCCATCTATGGATTCACTGAACTGATGGTCAAGAAACAGTTGCCGAATGAAAAACAAGCTAAATACTTGGAGACCATTCACTCCGAGACGGAGCGTCTGACACATCTCGTCAACGACTTCCTCGATGTGCAGCGAATGGAATCTGGTAGTCAAATGTATGACCGGGAACAGCTTGATATCGAACCGGTCGTCCGAGACATGTTGACGTTCTATGAGGCATCGTCATTAAAACATGAATTCGAATTGATTGCAGATGATGCACGTCCTTATGAATTGTTCGTCGATTGCCAGAAGTTCAAACAGCTGATGAGTAATCTATTGTCGAACGCTGTGAAGTATTCTCCACGGGGTGGAAAAATCACGGTCGAACTTGCGCATCACGAGCAAATCGTGTCCATTAAAGTGAAGGACGAGGGAATCGGGATTCCAAGCGACGCGCTCGATCGCTTATTCGATAAGTTTTATCGTGTCGACAACTCCGACAGTCGTGAAATCGGCGGTACGGGGCTCGGATTACCGATTTGTCAAGAAATCGTCCGTGGTCACAACGGTCAGATCCATGTGGAATCGATTCAGCATGAGGGCTCGACGTTCATCGTTGAAATTCCAAGCTATGAGTATGCTGTCCAAGAGGCAGAGACGACTCCTGTATAATGTATGGGCCATCCCTTGAGGATGGCTCATTTTTTTAGGGAATCGTTCGCTTGACCAATCGGGAGAGAGTTCGTGTACAATGAAGACTGTACAACATCATAAAGGGGGGCATTAGAATGCCACTGATTGCATTCTTGCACACGCACGTCACGAGCTGGATTTTGTTACTTATTTTGTTTGCCGTGGCCTACATTGGTTATAAGAACGGCAACAAGAGTGGAAAGATCGCACATATGGCGTTTCGACTCATGTTACTCATCGCATTCGGAACAGGACTTTATCTCTACCTTCAGTTGAATGGTGGCGGGACGTTCTATCACGTGAAAATCACGGTCGGTTTATTGACATTGATCTTCGGTGAGATGACGCTCGTCAAAGTCAAAAAGAAAAAACCGTCGAACGGACTATTTGGCGGATTTATCGTCTTGGCACTCATTACGATTTTCATCGGCTATGCATTGCCTTACGGACAATCTTTCTTCAACAGCTTTATTCAATAAGACGTTCCCACTTCGCACACCGAAGTGGGAATTTTTTGTTTGTACACAAATTATTAGGGGAAAATAAAAAAATCAGTAATTATGACGATGAGGTGAAACGATGGATCAGCAGATGATGGAATGGACACGAGTTTTACATGCACGAAAATGGATGAAACAAACAGAATCATTTTTACCCCTATGGCACGGCTATATCGGGTATAAGTTTGGACTATTCGATGCGCTTCAAGGTGGCGCGAGCATGGCGGAGATGAATTTACGTCTAAAGCGCCCATTGACACAACTTGCACTAGAGCGTTGGTTAGAAGTCGGGGTCGCCGTTCGTCATTTGAAGAAGAGAGGTTGGCGCTACTATCCGACGCGTGGATTGAAATATCAATTATCCGGTAACGATGAACGGAGTATTGGGTTCATGCTTCAAGAGATGATGGAGCTTCATATCCCAGCGTTAATCGCTTATCCGGAGTTTTTAGAGTCTGGGAAGCAAAAGACATTTGATGGGGCTGAACACGGTCAAGTCGTCGCGAAGACGTCGACACTCGTCGAAACGGTCGCATTTCCGATTGTTCAACAATTGTTACGACAGGCAAATGTCGAATCGATGCTCGATATTGGATGTGGGCACGGCGGCTACTTACGTAAATTACAAGCGCTCGAACCGAGTTGGGAACTGACGGGCATCGATTTAGAGGAAGAGGTAATCGAAGAGGCACAATCACGAGACGAGAGTGGTGACATTCATTTCGAG
The DNA here is from genome assembly GCF_000023045.1 of Exiguobacterium sp. AT1b. Classification (GTDB taxonomy): domain Bacteria; phylum Bacillota; class Bacilli; order Exiguobacteriales; family Exiguobacteriaceae; genus Exiguobacterium. Next base: position 2,451,489 of record NC_012673.1, read on the forward strand.
GTCGCCGACTTCATGAACTGGGAAACAGACGAGCAATTCGATGCGGTGATGATGAACAATATGCTGTATTATTTCTCGCCGGAAGAGCGGGTCAAGTTGCTTGGGAGACTACGGGAACGATTAGAAGAGAAGGGGGTCGCCATTCTCGTGACGCCGCTCGCCGAAACAGCGCTCGGTGGACGATTCGCTTCTGCGTTCAATGCATTCATGACACTCCACGATAATCTGTACCCGCTTCCGACCATTCCACAATTGCGCCGGCAGATGCAAGAAGTCGGTTTTGAACAAATCCGCTTCATCCCATTCATTCCCGAAGGTTCTTGGTATATCGTCATCGCCGAGCGAGGAAAGACGAATCTGCTCAATCAACCGATTCAAAATTGAACTTGTCTCCCGTCATTCCTATAATGATAGAGAAGCATAAGAGACTATTCACATAGGGAGTTGTTGAGTGTGTCGAAACAAAGAGTTGCCGTTATTGGGGCAGGACCCGGTGGATTGGCTGCTGCGATGCTACTGGCGCATCGCGGGGTAGACGTCACCGTATTTGAGAAACAACCGTTTGTAGGCGGCAGAACGTCACGCTTAGAAGTAGGCGAGTTTGCGTTCGACCGAGGACCTACGTTTTTGAATATGCCGTATATTTTAGAAGAAATTTTTGAAGAGACGGGACGTAATCTGCATGATTATGTCGAGATGAAACAATTGGAGCCGATGTATGATTTGTACTTTGACCGTGGGACGCGTCAACTCTCGATGACAACAGATCGTGATCAGATGTATCGTGCCATCGAAGAACAATTTCCTGGGAATGGGGAAGGCTACGAGCGGTTCATGAGTGAACAGGCGATCAAACTGTCTAAATTGATGCCTGTGCTTCAGACCGCACATGACAAGCTCACTGACTATGTCTCGTTGCGCGTACTTAAGGCGCTACCGTTTCTCTCAATCGGTAAATCGCTTTATGACGTCTTGTCCGAGTACTTCACGAGCGAAGAGCTGAAGTATGCGTTCACGTTCCAGGCCAAATATTTAGGGATGTCCGCCTGGGAATGTCCGGGTGGATTCTCCATCTTATCTTACATGGAACACGCCTACGGAGTGCATCACCCGATCGGCGGAGTGAACCAGCTGTGTCATGCGATGGCGAAAGTGATTGAAGAAGAGGGAGGCGTCATTCGTTTAGGCGAACCGGTAGAACGTCTTCTCATGGATGGTCGGAACGTGACGGGTCTCGTGTCCGGAAGTGTCCATTATGCGTTTGATGAAGTTGTGATTGGTGCGGATTTCGCACATGCGATGACGTCGCTCGTTCCAGACGGTAAACTATCGAAGTGGAGTCCGACTCAACTCAAGAAGAAACGTTACTCGTGCTCGACATTTATGCTTTATCTCGGGCTCGATCACGTCTACGAGGATGTGGCGCATCACTCGATTCACTTCGCGGACGATTATGAATTGAATGTTAAAGAGATGACACAAGAGTTGAAATTGAGTGAGGACTTCTCGTTTTATGTACAGAATGCCTCACGTATCGACCCGACACTTGCGCCTCCTGGCAAGTCATCGCTTTATGTTCTCGTACCGGTACCGAACAATTTATCTGGCCTTCCATGGGAGACGTTACAAGCGACCATGACAGAGCGCGTTCTTGATGCGCTTGAGACACGTTCCCCGTACCGGAACATTCGTCAACACATCGAGGTGATGGAAGCATTGACACCTGAGGATTGGGAAGCGTTCGGTGTATATGAAGGTGCAACGTTCAATCTAGGGCACAACTTATCGCAGATGATGTACTTCCGTCCGCACAACCAATTCGAAGAGCTCGACAACGTCTGGCTCGTCGGAGGTGGGACCCACCCAGGAAGTGGGCTTCCGACCATCTTTGAATCAGCACGGATCACGACGAACCTTTTGCGTGACCGGGCAGGTGTCGGCCGATGAATATTAGCTTTGTCGGGGCAGGGGTCGGTACATTATATGCCGCTCTTTTATTGACGAAACGCAACCCGTCACTTCAACTCACGATTTATGAGAAAGAGGCACGGGTTGGTGGACGCTTGAACTACGTTGAATTCGATAATGGGGCGAAAGTCGATGAAGGTCCAACGATCGTCTTATTGCCGAGTAAACTGAAGCAACAATTGATCGAGGCGGGTCTTCCTGAACATGAAGTAGAGTTGATTGAAGTCAATCCGCTTTATCGCTTGCGGTATCAAGACGGAACATCGTTCTTTAAATATCGAGAAATCGAGAAACAGGCGGAAGAAATCGAACGAGCTTTCGGTGAAGGAGATGCTTTCCGTCAGTACATGTCCCAAAAGAAAGAAGAGTATCGGATTGGCTTCGATACGTTTTTAGATCGTAGCTATGCCTCGAAGACGGAGTTATTCGAGCCTAAACTGCTTCTCCTTCTCATGCGGTTAAAAGCATATGAGACGGCTCATGCGAACATGAAACGCTTCTTTAAAGACGAGCGTTTACGTGTCGCCTATAGTTTGCAGACCCTCTATATCGGTGGAAATCCTTATGCCACGCCTTCTTTATATGGACTCATCCCTTATCGTGAACAAGAAGAAGGAGTCTGGTATGTAAAAGGAGGATATTTCTCGCTAGCGACGAAAATGGAACAAGAGTTGAAGCGTCGAGGTGTTCGTTTCGTGATGAATGCTACCGTTAATCGTGTCCATGTGACGGATGGGGTGGCCGATGGCATCACGGTCAATGACGAATATGTACCGTATGATGCCGTCGTCGTGAACGGGGATTTTCCACTCATGGAGCGCTTGATTGATGATGTGACGCCAAAAACGTATGAACCGTCAAGCGGTACGTTACTTCTTTACTTCACCGTCAATGGCGAACTTGATTTACCGGTTCATCAATTCGATTTACCGAATGATTTTGAAGGATCGATGCGTACAATCTTCGAGGATGGTAAACTAAGTGAGTATCCAGCGATGTACACCTTTAATCCATCGCGAATGGATGCGACTCTTGCGCCAGAAGGAACGAGCGTATTATATGTTCTTGTCCCGGTTCCGCGAAAATTGGAACGGGAAGACTTTGAGTCACAAGGGACAATCGAACATCTATTAGAAAGAATCGAGGCATTCATACCTGATTTTCGTGAACGTGTCATCGAGATGAAAGTACGGACACCGATGGATGCTGAGCGATTCGGATTGTTTGAGGGAGGAAGTTTTGGGATTGCACCAAAGTTATCCCAGTCAGCCGCCTTCAAACCACAGGCGAGACCCTTCCCAAAAATCGAACGTCTTTATGCGGTGGGTGCATCCGTCCATCCATGTGGTGGCGTACCCATCGTCATGATTGGGTCACAATTACTTGTGAAAAAAATGGAAGAAGAAATGGGGGCAATGCATCGTGACGACACAAGAAGCGTATCGTCAATGTGAGGAAATCATGAAGAAGGGCTCGTTGACCTTTTATCGGGCCTTCTCTTTGCTCTCAAAACCAGACCGGCAAGCAGTCATGGCCGTATATACGTTCTGTCGCACTCTCGATGATGCGGTCGATGAATCAGACCGTCCAGAAGAGAGTTTGGCAGTATTTTTGCATGACTTCGACCGCTTTTTAGCCGGTTACGACCTAGATGAAGCATTATGGGTTGCCCTTCGTGATGTATGGAAACGCTATGACATGGACGTCGAACCATTCTTTGAGTTGGCGGAAGGGATGAAATGGGACTTACATAAGTCGCGGTATGAGACGCTCGAAGAGACCGAGCAGTATAGCTATTATGCAGCGAGTACGGTCGGCTTGATGCTCCTCCCGATTCTAGTCCCAAATCAGGACGAAGCGACGACACGTCAGCTAAGACAAGGCGCCATCGACCTTGGCATTGCGATGCAGCTGACCAACATTTTACGAGATGTCGGTGAAGATTTGAATCGAGACCGCATCTATTTACCACGTACGATGATGCGTCAGTACGGTGTGAGTGAAGAGATGTTACAACAACGAGAAGTGACCCCTGTCTTTATCGATTTATGGGAGACCTTGGCGAGTCGAGCAGAGTTCTTGTATGCACGGGCACGGGAAACCCATCATCTGTACCCACTTGCGAGTCGAAAGCCGGTCCAGGCAGCAGCTCTTCTCTATGAAGGAATTCTTGATGCAGCACGTGCGAATCGACATGACGTCTTCACGAAGCGAGCATACGTATCGACCTTACAAAAAGGAAAGTTGTTGGCAAAACTATAAGCAATCTGATTCCCTGTAGACGCTTGATGGCGTCTACAGTTTTTTGCGTAAAAAAAACCACTTTTGGCGGGGGACCAAAAGTGGCGTAAGCGTTATGTGATTCATTCATCGGGGAAATGAATGAATCGGTTTGTGATGAAGCCCTAAAGATGTGCCGGGATTCATGGGGAATGAATCAGTTGGGACATCTTCGTCAAAACAGGATGCTTGATGGACTAAGGGGGAACATCATACGCAAGCTGTCTCAACTACGGGATACGAGTGGGGAAACTCGCTCATCACTTTTTCTCGGGTGTGACAAGTTCAAAACGCGATGAGGCTCGGGGAAGCCATTCGATCGCTACAGGTGTAACAAACGTTACAGAACTGCTTGAACTCGAATATGATATTATCACGTCTTTCAATTGTCGACAAGTGTCGAAACTCGCGTTCACAAAATGTTCATATTGTCAGAGGTATGTCCTCTAACATCGAGCGTGCAGCGAATTGTCCTGAAAGCGTCACCATCGGACTGCCACCGCCAGGATGAGTCGAACCACCAGCAAACCAGATGTTCGATACGTCTGTCGACCGCGGTGCAGGACGGAAAAACGCTCCTTTTTTCGAGTTGGCCGATGTGCCATAAAGTGCCCCATAGTACGCATAAAAATCACGGGTCAAATCTTGTGGGGTCACCCGTTTATGGTAGAGTACCTCTTTTTCTTCCCAATCCACACCGAACATTCGTAAGCGTCTGCGAATCAAATGCTCATATGTGTCTGCATCAATGTCGGTCAGATGTGCCGGCGCATTGACGAGGATGAACAGGTTGTCTCCTGCCTCGCCCATCGACGGATCGGTGGCGGAGGAATTCGAAATATAGATTGTCGGCTCGTCCGCATACCGTTCTTCTTGGAAAAGTGCTTTAAATTCCCGTTCATAGTCGTCTGAGAAATAGACATTATGGTGTGCCAGGTTCAATCGTTTGGACAATCCGACCATCATGACGAATGCGGAAATGGAAGGTTCGACCGTGTCGCGTGTCGGGACTGGGAAAGATGGTCGGTCATTTGCGTCGACGAGTCGTGGGTATTGCGTCAAGAGTTCACCGTTGAGAAGAACGGCATCACACGAGATGACTTCCTGGTCATCGACGACGACCTCATGTGCTTTTCCGTTCAACACATCAATCTTTGTCACTTCATGACCGAGATGGAACGTCACGCCGAGTTCGCTCGCCCGTTTGGCGAACCCTTTTGCGATATTCCAGTTTCCGCCTTTCGCAAAATAGACGCCTTCATTCAATTCCAAATGTGCGATGAGGGCGAACGTGCCTGGTGTCACGTACGGGCTGCTTCCAATGTACGTCGCATAGCGGTCGAGCGCCTGAATGATGCGCGGGTCCTTGAAATATTTCTTGTGAAGGGCGTGCAAACTTTGAAGTGGATGTACTTTGACCATGTCCGCCCAAAGACCGGGATCCAACTTTGTGTCCATTTGTGTGAAGAAGCGTTTATTCGCAATCTCGAACAGCTTTTCCGCTTCATCCAGATAGGCACGCATCTGATTGTATTTCAACTGGTCACCGGTCAAACGCCGTACTTCGACCTCAAGCTTTGCCCGATCGGCACTGAACGTGAAGGATGAGCCGTCTGAGTAGTGGTTGACCGTATGTTGGTCGAGCTTGATTAACTCAAAATAGTCATCTGGATTGGCCCCACTATTTCGAATGACCGAACGAAATACATCCGGCATCGTGATTGTATTCGGACCGAAGTCGAACCGGTGACCGTCGGTGATGATGGGCATGAGTTTGCCACCGACATGTTCATTCTTTTCAATGACCGTGACGTCATACCCTCGTGCTGCGAGTGTGACGGCGGCGCTGAGTCCACCGAGTCCAGCTCCAATCACTACGATTTGTTTCATAAAATTGTCCCCCTTTAGACGTCTGCTTAGGAATAATGACGACCTTTCCACGTGATGGGTAACCGTCTCCATTTACGAATGACGGCGTTCCCGAGTAAGGTCAAGTAAGCGATTAAACTGAGTGGATGGTACCATGTACCGGCTCCATTTGATTTCAAATCGACAGCGAGACGCGCGAGGAGTACGAAAAGAGCTGCGCTAATCGTCTGCCAACTCGGTGAAAAGATCCAAGCGAGCATAGCCGTCAACTGGACGCCGTAATATGTCATGAAGTACAAGGCGAGTCCTACTGATTCATTCATTCCCTTGAATACGTTCTTTGAAAACCCGGTCCACACTTCTTCATTCGTTTCATACATGTCGCATGTGATGAACGGGGAGACTTGTACGAGTGACGTGACTTTTTGATGACGTTTGAACGTTCGACATAGATCGATATCATCGATTAACGACGTTCGAATGGCAGCATGCCCGCCCACTTCCTCGTAGCTGCTCCGCTCGACGAGTACGTTCATGCCATTTGCCGCGGCAAATGCGGGGTGTTTCACTTTACGCCAAAACAAAGGCAGATGTTGAGCGATGAGCACGTGTTGCATCGGAATCAACAATTTCCCGAGAAATGTGGACGTCGGAAATTGAGGGAAGCCTGATAAAAAAACGGCCTGCTCTCGAGCGAGCGTGGCATGCATGCGGGCGATAAAGCTTGAATCGATCGTGACGTCCGCATCTAAAAAGAGCAGGTACGGTTCAGTCGTGCGTGAGGCGAGTTGATGACAGGCATGAACTTTCCCGGCCCAGTCATGAGGCAAAGGAACGCCTTGGATGACGCTAAATCGGGTATCGTTACCGATTGCGCGATTCAATTTTTCATATGTATCATCCTCGGAGCGGTCCTCATAGATATAAACGTGAGTCCCTTCCGGTATCGCCTGCTTTAAATTCGAAATCAGTCGATCGACGTGACGCGACTCATTGCGCATCGGGATGCAGACGGCTGTCGCCGGTGTGCGTCCTGGTTCGGCGAGCGGTCTCAAGAACAAAAGATTGATCAGGGTAAAGATAAACATCGAGAGGGTGAGCATCCATAAGATCATGAGCGTCCCCTCCCGAGTCGGAACATCGTTTCTGTCCATTCAGCAAGATTGCGACGTGGTCGAAAGAGCGGGATATAGGCATCAGACCGAACGATGGCGTCTTGTCGCACATCGTCATAGAGCGCTTCAAGTGCTTGCGCGATTTCCTGCTTTTGAGCTCGTCGTGTCGTCGATGTCACGACTACTGTTCGAAAGCGGACATATACGAGGGGTTCCGCATGGTTCTCAAACGAATAGTACATGGCGCATAACTGGACGGGCCGATCGTTCAGCAACAATGTCGCGCCCGACTCGATTTCGACAGGTCGAAGTTCCTGCGGCATCTCTTGTCCTTGAGGGAACATCCAGACGGATTTCCCGGACGTGAGCAATTCATTCGCATAAGCTAGGGAGGCCCGTACATCGGAGAGACTACCTTTTTTCACCGAAAAAGCACCGAGGTGTCGAAAGAACGGGAAGCGACGTAGTCCGTCCTCGTCCATCAACACATGAATATCGTGCCGTAAAAAGTGTTCATTGATCATATACATGATGAGACCGTCCCACCACGCGCTATGTGTACTTAAAAATAATCCGGGAGTCGGAACGTCGTCCGTTCGAATATAAATGTTATGGAACGTGGGACGTATTTGACGTTCTCGCACGAACGTCGAGAACAGGTTATTGAACCATTTCTTTTTGTGTGACTCGATCATCGCGACCTCTCCTTTCAAGTAGAATCACTCCGGATGTGAGGATGCTGAGGAGCCCGATGCCATAGAGACCGGCATTGACAGCCGTGACACCGAAGAGCGCGTGAAGCATGACGAACAAATAGACGCCGTGCTGGATGAACAAGGAATTAACAGCTCGTTCGTGACGCTGTAACAACCATGAGAAAATAAGGGATAACCCGAACCAACCGATAAAGTTTTGTGTCGGGATATCATAATATAAGCCGTCATTCGCCCATTCCCAGTATCCTTTCACGTTTGCCGCCACCGGATCGATTGCCATATCGAGCCACACGGCGAGAATTGGGACGAGCCATAAAATATTGTGGCGGAATGGGAAGAGACGGGCCACGGCAAAACTAGATCCAATCACGGCAAGCCACGCCGCACCGATAGTGACAGGGACTCCAAACACTGTCGGACCGAACGCCTCAGCGTAGACGTATTCGCTGAACGGGAACCCTGTTTTCACACCGAGAGTCTCGACGGCGATTGAACCGAAGAAAATAAACGGAACAATCCAAGCACCTTGCCGGATCCCTTGATAAAGAATCGTTCCGCCAATCGCGCCGGCTAGCCATAAAAAGACGGGGTTTGCCCATTCTAGCCAAGGCGGAAGCAGGTCGAATCCAACTAAAATCAACCCAATGAAATACCAAACAATAAACCATTTCCAAATAAACGGATACACTTTCATTCCATCACCTCTTCTTTCATTCTAAAGCTCATCGAAGTCTTCGTCTAACAAATGCATGTACAAAAAAGAGCCTCGCTGAACGAGACTCTCAATTTGCCATCCGTTTTCGTCTTTTCACGAACGAGAAGGCGATGAATAAGACATAAAACGGGACGGCGATGAACCAAAATGTCGGCCATTCTTTCCAACGGGCGAACATCATATATGTCACATAGATGAGACTGATAGTAATGATGAACGAGTGACGTGGCAGTGGTACATCTTTAAAACTTGGGATGCGAACACGACTGACCATCAACAGGGCGAGCCCTGTGAAGAAAATCGGTGTCAACAGTTCGCTGACGCGGTCACCGAACGTCGTGATGACAGCGAGAAGTCCACCGGCGGCCGTAATCGGAACACCAGAGAAGTAACTCGCTGCAACGTTTGTCGCAGATAAATTGAAGCGAGCCAGGCGATAGGCGCCGAATAATGGGAAGAGTGCCGCAAAAAACAATCCATAATTGCCGTAATCAATAAAGAAGGTGTAATAAGCGAGCATCGCCGGTGCGACCCCGAACGTGACGATGTCAGCGAGTGAGTCCAATTCTTTTCCGAAATCGCCAGCGACCCCGAGCATACGGGCGAGGCGCCCGTCCAAACTGTCGAGCATCATCGCGATGATGATCAACAATGTGGCGTTCGAGAAGTCACCACGAGCGGCGTAGACGATGGCGACGACACCACAAAATAAATTTCCGAACGTAAAGGAGTTTGGGACCCACGAACGGATGCGTTCTTTCCACATAATTTTGCCCCCAGTAAGGTCATTGGCTGAACCAGTGACCGTTTGTAAATTGCAGTAAATCTTCAGGTGTTAATTCGATTTGATAGCCACGTTTCCCGGCAGAGATGGTAATCGTTTCTCTGTCTTGAGCTGCTTCGTGCAGATAGACAGGGAACGACTTCTTCGCCCCAATCGGCGAGACCCCCCCTCGAATATAACCGGTCAATGTCTCGAGCTCTTTCATCGGGACTGGCGATGCTTTCTTCGCTCCCCATGCTTTTGCGGCTGCTTTTAAATCGATGTCACGCTCTCCAGAGATGAGAAAGAAGGCATATTGCTTTTTCTCGTTCATGAGGCAAATCGTTTTATACAGTTCGTCGAGCGGTTTATTCAATGTCATCGCCACATGTTTGGCTGAGACATCGGTTTCATCCACTTCGTACGTATGATAAGTGAACGGAATCTTCTTCTGTTTCAGTTGCCGAGCGGCATTTGTCAGTTGCATCTGACTCATCCTTTCGTGACCGACTCCTTTTAGAATAGCAAATCAACCAACTTCCCGGCAATTGAACTTCAAAAAACTTTTCAGTAAAGGAAGGAGTTTGAAGCAATGATGAAGAAATGAACAGTGATTCATTTTGAAGGGGGAATGGAAGTGGAGATGATTCAATTGACGACACACAATGGGGTAGGGTGGTTGAAACTGAACCGACCTGAAAAGCTGAACGCCTTGAACGAGACGTTGCTTCGTGAAATGAAAACGGCAATCGACACATTTGAACAGGACGACGCCGTTCGCGTCATCGTCCTTGTCGGTGAGGGACGAGCGTTCTCATCCGGACAAGATTTAACGATTGAGAGCGATGCGGACTATGGGGAATATCTAGAAGACGTGTATCATCCGCTCGTACGTGCACTTTTCTCGAGTCGTAAACCGCTCATCGCAGGGATTCACGGTGTCGTGGCTGGAGCAGGACTCAGCTTGGCACTCGCGGCAGACGTTCGAATCGTCGCCAAGTCGACGAAGTTCAGCTCGGCGTTTATTAAAATCGGGTTGGTCGCGGATGCGGGCGGTCCATATCACCTGCGTCGACTCATGCGCGACGACCTCGCGTTAGATTGGCTCTGGAGTGGCAGTACGATTGACTCGGAGGCCGCGCGTACATTCGGGCTCGTCACCGAGCTCGTGGAAGATGCGATGTATACGGAGCGATTGACTTCATATGCGGAGACACTCGCTGCGAAATCATCGGTCGCTGTTCAAGGGATGAAGGCGCTCATGCGAGCCGCTTCATTTGAGGATGGATTGAATGAAGAAATCGAATGGCAACGGAAGTGTGGGGACACGGACGTGCACCGCCAAGCGATGCAGGCATTCTTGATGAAATGAAAAAAGCGGCCGCGGCCGCTTTTTTACGTGGTTGATTTTGCTTCGAACTGGAAGCCTTTTTGTTGCCACGTCCCGTATTTCCAACGACGGAACGCGAAGAATCCGCGGAACCACTCATCGAGGGAGAAGGCGAGCCAAATCCCAAGGATGCCGAGCCCCATTTGAAGACCGAACAAGTAGCTGAACGCCACGGCGACACCCCACATCGAGGCGATCCCAATCATGACCGGGAAGCGGACGTCCCCGACAGACTTCAACGACCCCATCAAGACGATGTTCATGGCGCGACCCGGCTCTAAAATGAGCGTCGCCCATAAGATCGGCACACCGACCGCGATGATGTCAGGGTTTGACGTGAAGAGACCGAGTAGCGATTCGCTGAACACCGCTAAACCGAGAGAGGCGACGAACGAAGCGAACATGGCAATCTTCAAGGTCTTGACGGCACGATGATAGGCTTCTTTAAAACGTTTCCCTCCAATGTCCCGTGCGATCAAAAGCTGGGTCCCTTGCGCGACGGCGACGGTGAACAAGAAGGCAAGCATGGATAAGTTCATTACGTACACGCGAGCAGCAAGAGAAGCTTCACCCATCGTCGCGATAAAACCAGTGATGATAATCTGTGAAGCTTGATACGACAAGTTCTCCCCGGCAGAAGGAACACCGATTTGAAGGAGTGACTGGATGTCGTCTTTCTTCGGACGAATCACTTCTTTTAACGGGAAGCGGATCATGAGCTTCCGTTTGACGAGCCAGAACAACAGTACCATAGCGGCGAATCGTGCGATCACGATGGCCCAAGCGACTCCGGCAACGCCTGTGACCGGAAGGCCGAACCAGCCGGTAACGGCAAAAATGGCACCGACGGCGGTGATGATATCAATCAGAAGCGTCGCGAGCATGGCGTGTTTCGTCATCCCGTGACTCCGGAGGATCGAACTGAGCGCCATGATGAGCGCTTCGGTGAATAACGACAAGCCGACGATTTGCAGGAACAACAACCCGTGTGCAAACAGTTCGTCCGATAGACCGAACAGGCGTAAGAACGTTTCGCCGAACAAGAAGATGACGATGACCATGATCGCACCGAGCCACATGTTCAAACTGACGGCGGAGCGGGCGAAGTCGCGACTCTTCTTCATGCGCCCAGCCCCGATGGCCTGACCGATCAAAATAGTCGCCCCGACAGACGTCACACTAAAGACGATCAAGAACACGTTTAAGATTTGGTTGGCAACCCCGACGGCCGAAGCGGCAGCGTCTGAGTAGTGAGCGAGCATCAATGTGGCGATGATCCCGGTTCCCATATGGAGGGCAAGTTCGATGAAAATCGGCCACGACAGTTTGAACAGGGTGAGCTGTTCCGTTTGTTTCGTCTGCATGTAGTGTATTCTCCCTTTTCTCTATAATTCTTTCTGTTAACTATTTGTTTTATAAAAATGTCAAAGGTCATCTTACTCCTTATGAAATGAAAAAGAAAGGGGTTTGCTAAATTATTTTCAACAAAAAAATCACCCGAAGAAATCAGGTGATTTTCGAATTTATTTCAATTTCAGAATAGCAGCACTGAATGGCGCCAGTTCGATTTCGAGTGAGTCGAGGTCGCGGTCATGCAAGAGGTCCGTGGCGGCTCCTGTATAACCGAGCGGATTCAGTTTCGAGGCAGAGTCTGAGTTGTTGAAGTAAACCAAGTATGTCTCATCTTTCGTACACCGCTCGATGATGACCGCATTGTTCGCATCGTCGACCAGGTTGAAGCGATATGAGCCGGCATTGGCGAGCACAGGGTGGTCCTTACGAAGCTGGATGAGCTTTTGGATGTAGCGGAAGAGGTTACGGTCTTCTTCTGCCTCATCCCATGGCATACAGCGACGGCAACCCGGGTCTTGTTCGCCTTCGAGTCCGATTTCGTCCCCGTAGTAAATACATGGGCTACCCGTATACGTCAGCATCGACGTCATCAAGAGTTTGAACTTGCCTTTATGTCCTTTCGCCCGTGTCAACGCACGAGGTGTATCGTGCGAATCGATCAAGTTGAAGGTGACTTCGTTGACGTTCATCGTGTTCATCATCTCGACACGCGTCAGTTCGTTACGGAACTCCGAAGCGGTCGTCCGGTCGAGGGCGAAATAGTTCAAGCTCGCATTCGTGAACGGGTAGTTCATGACGGCATCGAACTGGTCACCTTGTAACCAAGGCTGTGCGTCGTGCCAAATCTCCCCGAGGATGTAGGCTTCCGGGTTCGCAGCTTTGACGGCCTTGCGGAAGTCACGCCAAAACGCATGGTCGACTTCGTTAGCGACGTCAAGACGCCATCCGTCGATACCGAATTCTTCGACCCAGTAACGGGCGACATCTAATAAGTAAGCTTTTAACTCTGGATGTTCTGTATTGATCTTAGGCATGTTCTTTTCGAATGCGAAGGTGTCGTAGTTCGGCTTCGGCTCTGTCGCAATCGGGAATTCGCGAAGATAGAACCAATCGCGATACTCAGAAGACGGTCCGTTCTCGACGACGTCTTGGAACCATGGGTGATGATATCCGACATGGTTGAAGACCGCGTCGAGCATGACTTTGATGCCGTTCTCGTGCAAGAGGTCGACCATCTCTTTAAATTTCTCTTTCGTCCCGAACTGCGGATCGATTTCCATGTAGTCGAGCGTATCGTACTTATGGTTCGTCGTCGCTTTAAAGATCGGGCAGAAGTAGATGCCGGTGATCCCGAGTTCGACTAAATGATCGATATGGTCGATCACCCCTTGGAAGTCGCCACCGAAGAAGTTTGTCGTCGTCGGCTCTGTCGAGTTCCATGGGAGCGTCTCTTCAGGATTGAGTGAAGCATCGCCATTGGCGAAACGGTCCGGGAAGATTTGATACCAGACCGTATCCTTCACCCAGGAAGGTGCATGGAAGATATCGATCGGGTTGATGAATGGGACACAGAAGTAGTAGCCCGTATCATCGAGCGGCTTCTCCTCGAACCATCCTTTTTCAGTGTAGACGGCCGTCTCTTGTCCATCATTCAAACGGAAACCGTAACGTAGACGTCGGAACGGCGGTTTGATGGCGATGAACCAATAGTCATAGGCGTCGTCAAATCCGATCTTCTCCATTGGAGTCTCGTATGTACGCCAGTAGCTCGGCTTGTCCGGATCGAAGTTCCACATGGCCGGGTCTTCAGCGTGCCAATCATATGGGTCGTTCCAAATCAAATCGACCGACTCGATATCGCCTCGCTTCGTATGGAAACGAATATGGATCGTCTCACGATCATATTTGTAGACGAACGGGGACATGGCACGATGATAAATCGCTTCTTTCATCATAAGGAAAACATTCCTTTCTTTATAGGGGATGACATCATTTTACAACATCGGGAATCCATGAGAACAGATGTTGCGAAAACGTTTGCTCAAGCAAAGGTTAATAAAGCGTTTACATTTTGTCAATTGCTGAAACGCATAAAAAGTGAAGATTTAAGAACAAACATTTGAAAATTACATAAATGGGTCAACAGACGTAAAAAAAGTGTAAAAAAAGACTTGTAAAACGCTTTCACAACTGTATAATAAAAATTGAGGTGAGGATGCAAACGTTTTCACTACCGTGTCAATTTCGTAGCGGAGTTTTAAAATTGACGTGGTCGTGCGATTGCGCAAATCTGACCATACTATTTCCTTGGGGAGGTTTTTCATCATGAAGATGAAAAAAATGGTAGCAGGACTTTCAACAGCAGTATTCGCATTCGGTGCACTTGCTGCATGTGGTGGCGGAACGGACAACGGATCTTCTAACGAAGGTGGTTCTTCAAGCGAGAACAAACCTGAAAAGATCGTCATCTGGGAAGACATCGAAAAGTCTGAAACAACGAAAGAAGTTGCGAAGGCGTTCGAAGAAGAGCATGGCGTAAAAGTTGAAGTTGTCGAAGTACAGATGACAGACCAAAAAGACAAGCTTGCGCTTGACGGTCCAGCTGGAAAAGGTCCAGACATCGTGCTCGTACCACACGACCAGATCGGTACAATCGCAGACCAAGGTCACTTGGCTCCAATCGCGGACGAAGGATCACTTGACGCGTTCACAGACGCTGCGAAATCAGCTGTCATGTTCGATGGTCAAGCTTACGGATATCCAAAATCAGTTGAGACACCAGTTCTCATGTACAACAAAGACTTGATGGCTGAAGCTCCAGCATCTATGGACGACCTTTACAAGTTGTCAAACGATGTGAAAGCTGACGGACAGTACGGATTCCTCGCACTTTGGGATAACTTCTACTTCGCACACGGTGTTGTCGCTGGATTCGGCGGATACGTGTTCAAAGAAGACGGTGGCGCACTCGACCCAGCGGATATCGGTTTGAATAACGAAGGCGCAGTTGAAGGATTCGAATACATCGGTAAATGGTACGAAGAAGGCCTCTTCCCTAAAGGGTTGATCGGTGAGTCTGGCGGCCAAGCGATGGACCAACTCTTCACTGAGAAGAAAGCTCATTCAGTCATGAACGGACCATGGGCTGTAGCTGGTTACACAGATGCAGGCGTGAACCTCGGAGCGGCTCCAATGCCAACACTTCCAAACGGTGAGCCAATCAAGACGTTCATGGGTGTGAAAACATATGCCCTTTCAGCTTACACAGAAAACCAAGAGTGGGCTGAAATGTTCCTTCAAGAGTTGACGAATGAAGAAAACGCATTGGCAATGTTTGAAGCATACAACGAAATCCCACCAGTAGCAGCACTCGAGTCGAACGAGACAATCACGTCGAACGAAGTTGCCAAAGCGGTATTCGACCAAGCAACAAACGCAATCCCAATGCCGAACATTCCTGAAATGGGACAAGTTTGGGAGCCAATGGCACAAGCACTTCAGCTTGTAGCAACTGGTAAACAAGATGCACAAAAATCTGCAGACGATGCAGTGAAAGTCATCGAACAACAAATCCAAGCGAACAACCAATAAGGAATTGAGATGACGGGGTACGCCACATGGCGTTCCCCATCATTTTCTAGCATTGAGCAAACGTTTGCTTGATTGATTTGCTCAAAACGAAAGGAGAAACTGAGGATGGCTGCAATTGCGAACCCTAAATCACCGGACCAACGCCCGGACAAGCCTACAAACCATGCTCGGAACGCGGGACTACTTTCCATCATTCCGGGACTCGGACAGTTATACAACAAACAATACGCGAAGGCGGTAGCGTTCTTTATCGTCGTCGTATCTTATTTTGCCGTAAACTATGATCTATTTTTCAAAGGGGCGGGCGCCGGACCAGGTGACCGTGGAGGACTTTGGGGATTGATCACGCTTGGTGAAGTGCCAGGACCTCGTAACGACCACTCCATCTTCTTGATGGTCGAGGGGATTGTCGCGTTAATTTTACTTTTCTTCGGAATCGCGTTCTATGTTTGGAACATTCGTGACGCCTATCGTGTCGGTCGCGCTCGTGATCAGCATCTAAACCTTCCATCGTTCCAAATGCAACTTCGCAACTTGCGTGACCATGGATTCCCATACTTAATGTTAATCCCATCACTCATTTTGTTAGTGTTTACCGTTATTCTTCCATTGATCTTTACGTTCTTGATCGCCTTCACGAACTATCGCTACAACAACGCACCACCAGCGAAACTCGTGGAATGGGTCGGATTCGAGAACTTCACGCGTATTTTTGAAATCGATATCTTCCGTGACACGTTCGTCGGCGTACTCGGCTGGACGCTTGTCTGGACGGTCGCTTCAACGACAGGTGTCATCGCAATCGGGATCTTCCTTGCGGTACTCTTGAACCAAGAAGGACTTCGCTTCCGTCGTTTGTTCCGTTCGATCTTGATCCTTTCATGGGCGGTCCCAGCATTCATCACGATTTTGATCTTCCGCTCGATGTTCAACGAGTCGTTCGGGGTGTTCAATACGACAATCTTGCCGGCGCTCGGTCTTGACCCGGTCAACTGGATGACCGACCCGACGGCGACACGTACGGCACTCGTTCTCATTCAATGGTGGCTCGGATTCCCGTTCATCATGACGCTCATGACGGGTGTGCTTCAGTCGATTCCTGGTGACTTGTATGAAGCGGCGACGATTGACGGAGCGACGATCTTCGATAAGTTCCGCTTGATCACATTGCCGATGCTCTTGTTCGCGACAGCACCGATTTTGATCACGCAGTTCACGTTCAACTTCAATAACTTCAACATCATCTATCTCTTTAATGGCGGTGGCCCTGCTGTACCTGGACAAACGGCCGGCGGTACCGACATCTTGATTTCTTGGATTTACAAATTGTCTCTCGGTGCCAACCCGCAATACGGACTTGCGGCTGCGATCACACTCATCTTGTCATTCTTCATTATGACACTTGCCGTGATCCAGTTCCGTCGGACAAAATCTTTCAAAGACGAGGATATGATCTGATATGAAAAAACAAAAACGAATCAATTTGGCGATCTCGTATGTCATCTTGACGCTTGCGTCGATCATCATTCTCTATCCGATGCTTTGGGTTGTCGGTACATCGTTCAACCCGGGGCGTACGATTACGTCAACGATTATTCCGTCGAACCCGACGTTTATTCACTACAAAAACTTGTTTGACCTAACGATTTCGGATTATAGTTTATGGTATGTGAACACTTTGAAAATCGCTTTCATCACGATGGCACTATCTGTCGTCTTGGTGACGATTACTGGATACGTCTTCTCACGTTACCGCTTCGTCGGACGGAAGAACTCGCTCGTCTTGTTCCTCGTCCTTCAGATGGTGCCACAGTTCGTTGCGATCATCGCGATTTATGTATTGCTCAATATGCTTAATCTTCTTGACACACATACAGCGCTCATCTTGCTCTATGCGGGTGGTGCGATTCCGATGAACACGTACTTGGCGAAAGGGTACTTCGACACGATTCCAAAAGAACTTGACGAAGCAGCCCGCATGGATGGTGCCGGTCACCTCCGAATCTTCTGGCAAATCATCTTGCCGCTCGCGAAGCCGATTGTCGCAACGATTGCTCTCTTTAACTTCATGGGACCATTCAACGACTTTATCTTGGCATCGCTCGTCCTTCGTTCACCAGAGAAACAAACGTTGGCAGTTGGCCTTTACAACATGATTTCGAAACAGTTCGATAATAACTTCACGTTATTCGCGGCAGGTGCGGTTCTTTCGGCCCTTCCAATCGTCATCTTGTTCTTCATGTTCCAACGCTACTTCGTTTCTGGCCTCACAGCGGGTGGTACGAAAGGATAATACTCGTAAAAGGAGGAAGCGATATGAGGCGAGGCGTCGTGCTCGTGCTCCTGTCGCTTCTTTTGTTTCCGACCGTCGTCGGAGCAAAGGAAGCCGCTACTTGGGAACAAGAACGCATGTATTTTATTATGGTCGACCGATTTGTTGACGGAAATCCGGACAACAATGAACAGGTGGACAAAGATGATCCGAAAGCGTTTCACGGAGGCGATATCCGTGGGGTCATCGAGAAGCTCGATTATATCGAATCACTCGGTTTCACATCGATTTGGTTGACACCCGTATTTGAAAATATGCCGGACGGCTATCACGGGTATTGGATTAAAGATTTTTATAACATCGACCCACAGTTTGGGACGAAAGAGGATTTACAGGAACTCGTTCAGGAAGCGCACAAGCGCGATATGAAAGTCATTCTCGACTTTGTCGTCAACCACGTCGGTCCGAACCACCCATGGGTGGAAGAAAAACCGGAATGGTTCCACGAACAGTTACCGATTGTATTCTGGAAAGACCAGGAGCAGGTCGAGACGCACTGGTTGTTCGACTTACCTGACTTCAAAACAGAGGACCCGGAAGTCAAATCGTATTTGATTGACGCGGCGAAGTACTGGATCGAAGAGACGGACATCGACGGCTATCGCCTCGATACGGTTCGTCACGTCGATAAAGCATTCTGGAAAGACTTTGTCGAAGGTGTGCGGTCGGTCGACCCAGACTTTTACTTACTCGCCGAAGTGTTCGACCCAGACCCGCAATACGTCGCGCAATATGACGACCTCGGGTTCAACAGCATCACAAACTTTACGTTTTATGACCGGGTGTCGAAAACGATGACGCAACAGCAAGCGAACGTCGACGAAATTGACGTTGCCGCAAGCTATGCCGAAACGTTCTTCAACGACCCGAACCAGATGGCGACATTCCTCGATAATCACGATGTCGAACGCTTCATGCATATGGCGGAACTCGGCGGTGTGGAATCGGCGGAACGACGCTTACGCCTCGGGTTGTTCGCGCTTTATGCGTCACCTGGTATGCCGATCGTCTTCCAAGGAACAGAAAATGCGCAGACCGGTGGAGCCGACCCGGCGAACCGTGTCATGACGGAATTCCCGGGAAATGAAGAGTTGCACGAATACGTCGCGACGATGAACCGCATGCGGGAAGAATATCCGGTCTTTGCGACAGGAGAGCAGCGCATGATCGCCTCAGAAGACGGGATGGCCGTCTTCGAACGGAAAGACGGAGATGACGTCGCGCTCTATGCGATCAACATGAATCGTGACGATCGGGAGATTGAGATCGATGTCAGTGAAATCGGGGAAGATACGAGACTTCGTGGTCTTTTATTCTCACAACTGGTCACAGATCAGCGCGGAACGTTTACAATTGAACTATCTGGTGAAAGTGCGAACGCTTACATCGTTGAGGAATCTTCGGTCAATCCGTGGATGATGGGCTTGCTCGTCGTTACGATTCCGATTTTCTTGACTGGTTTGGTCATGTGGAAGCGCCGCAAATAAAGACATGAAACGCCGCAAGGCACGAATCGAATTCACGGAAGCAGGGGGGAACACCATGCAAATCACAATCAAAGATGTGGCGAAGCACGCGAATGTCGCGCCGTCGACAGTCTCTCGCGTCATCGCCAACAGCCCAAGAATCAGTCAAAAGACAAAAGAACGGGTCAGAAGTTCCATGGAAGAGCTCGGGTATCATCCGAACATTCATGCGAGAAGTCTCGCTAACCGCTCGACACAGTCGATTGGTCTCGTCATGCCGAGCGCGGCAACAAAGACACTTCAAAACCCGTTCTTCCCGGAAGTGCTACGAGGAATTAGCACGAAGGCGCACCAGAATGGATACTCGCTTTATATGACGACCGGCGTGACAGAAGAAGAAGTTTTGTCCGGTGTGATCGAGATGGTACAAGGACGCCGTGTCGACGGTGTCATCGTTCTTTATTCACGTGAAGACGACCAAGTCGTCCAATACTTACGTCAAACGAAGTTTCCGTTCGTCGTGGTCGGGAAGCCGTTCGGGGACGCTTCTTCCATCACTTACGTCGATACGGACAACTATTTGGCTGGTCGTGAAGTGACGAAACACCTTTATAACTTAGGTCATCGTCGCATCGCCTTCATCGGGGGCTCGGATAAACTCGCCGTCACACAAGATCGTCGGAACGGGTACGCGACGGCCCTCATGGAAGCAGGCATCCCGGTATGCGAAGATTACATCGCCCGGGCTGAATTCATGACGAAGGGTGGCGCGAAGGCCGTGCGTGAACTGTTACAAAATGAGGAACCACCGACAGCCGTCGTCGTCAGTGACGATATGATGGCACTCGGCGTCATCAGCACGTTAAGCGAGATGGGGCTCAAGATCCCAGAGGACGTCGCGGTCGTCAGTTTCAATAACGTGTATATCGCGGAACACTCGAACCCGCCACTCACGTCGGTCGAAATTAACATCTTCGGTCTCGGTTTCGAGGCGACGAACTGTTTGATCGAACAAATCAGTGATAATGCACCCCCTTATGGGAAGCGTGTCATCGTGCCACATTATCTGGTCGTCCGCCAATCATGTGGGCAGAAGAAAAGTAAGGCGACCGAAACATTAGAATCGAATTCTTAATTTACCAGACGATTTCGCCAGAGCGGAGTCGTCTTTTGCATATCCTTTTGATTGAAGCCTCATGAAGTAGGGAACATCTTTTTCGAAGGAATCGAAATCGAAAGGATGGATAGAGATGAGTGAAAGACGATTTGTCGGAACATTCGATACGAAAGAAAGTCTGCTGTCTAAGATCAATGAGCTGAAAGAAAACGGCTATGATGAAGGGGAACTATTTGTCGTGACGGAGCGGGATGAAGCCGTCCACGTTCTTAAACGAGAGACGAACCTAAACGTAGAAGAAGGTGACACATCCTGGTTAGACAACCTCAACGGAGGGGGAAGCGAGGATCGGGATACGAAACAGGCGCTTACCGATTTAGGGATCGCGGACGACGAAATCGAACAGGCGCATTCTACAATCAAGCAAGGAGGATACGCGCTCGTCATCGACGAACCCGATACCGGATTCAATGATGGGCGAAGTGCGGTATTCGAGGGACACGAAGCGAATGCGGCATTTGGTGAGAATCCGGAAAATGGACAGAAAGATTGATTGAAACCGTCTCAATTTGAGGCGGTTTTTTTGATTGTAAATTGTGATGAAAAAAAGAAAGAAAAAGTTTTATGCAAACGATTGCATTCTCGTTTCAGTTGTGTAAAATGAAAGGTGAGATTAAATACAGCGCTTTCATAGACAAACGGTTGCATGAACTAGTTGTCCGTCGAAGGTAGCCTTGTAGAGAAAAAGGAGTGGCAGACAGATGAAACGATTGTTTGCAGTCGATGAATGGAAAGTAACAGAGGAAGGTCTTCACCCGAAAGAGAACCGCCTTGCAGAATCAATCACATCGCTCGGGAACGGGCATATGGGGATGCGAGGGAACTTTGAGGAAGATTACTCGAATGATACGCACCAAGGATTCTACGTGGCGGGCGTCTACTATCCGGATAAAACACGTGTCGGTTGGTGGAAGAACGGATACCCTGAATACTTTGCCAAAGTGTTGAATGCGACAAACGTCATTGGTCTCCGCGTGGTCATCAATGGGACACCGGTCGACTTGGCGAAATGGGAAGTGAGAGATTTCACACGCGAGCTCGATATGCAACGTGGTGTTCTCACACGGACGTTCACCTTGATGAACGGGACCGAAGAGACGAAAGTGGAAGTCGTCCGCTTCTTCTCGATCGTAGATAAAGAAATCTTGGCCATCCGTTACAACGTCACACCAGTCAACTACGAAGCAAAAATTGAGTTCACGCCTTATTTAGATGGCGATGTCGTCAACGAAGACTCGAACTACGATGAGAAGTTCTGGCTTCCGGTTGACCGTGGTGTGGAAGAGCGTTTCGCTTTCGTTACGACGAAGACGAAGAAACTCGACTGGCATGTCACGGCATCAATGATCGCGGACGTCGAAGGCGCTCGTTGTGAAGTGCTTGAAGCGACAGATTTATTCGTTGCCAATAAATTCACGGTCAACGTAGCTGCTGGTGAGACAGCGACAGCCTACAAATATGTGTCGGTCGTCACGAACCGCGACCACGAGATTGAAGCATTGCAGTCAGCTGGGATGACACGTGTCGAAGCGGCGTTCGAAAAAGGATTTGAGACACTTCTCGCTGAACAGACGGAAGCATGGCTCGCACGCTGGGAAGATGCGGATGTTCGCATCGATGGAGACATCGAGGCACAACAAGGGATCCGCTTTAACATCTTCAACATGTATCAAACATATACAGGTGAAGATTCACGTCTTAACATCGGTCCAAAAGGATTTACAGGTGAGAAGTACGGCGGTGCGACGTATTGGGATACAGAAGCCTATTGCCTCCACTTCTACTTGGCGACAGCCAAACCAGAAGTCTCATGGAACTTGCTCAAATACCGTCACAATCAACTGCCACAGGCGAAAGAGAATGCTGTGAAGAATGTCGGTATGGAAGGTGCGCTTTATCCGATGGTCACGATGAACGGGGAAGAGTGCCACAACGAGTGGGAAATCACGCATGAAGAGATTCACCGTAACGGTGCGATCGCCCATGCCATTTTCAACTACACGAACTTCACAGGCGACAAGTCGTACCTTGGACAATACGGATTGGAAGTATTGGTCGAGATCTCGCGTTACTGGGCTAGCCGCGTCAACTTTGTCCCGCACAAAGACGTGTATATGATCCTAGGCGTCACAGGTCCGAACGAATATGACAACAACGTTAACAACAACTGGTACACGAACTTGATTGCCGCATGGACGCTCGAATATACGCAGGAAGTGTACAACTACTTGAAAGATGCAGAACCTGCACGTCTCGAAGAGCTCGTGTCGACACTCGGCATCACGGACGCTGAACTTGCGAAGTGGGCGGACATCCAAACGAAGATGTATTATCCAAAAGATGATCTCGTTCCAGATGTTTTCATGCAACAGGACGGATTCATGGATAAAGAGCAGATTTTGGTGAAAGACCTCGATCCGAAACATCTTCCGCTCAACCAAAACTGGTCATGGGATCGCATCCTTCGCTCGAACTTTATCAAACAAGCAGACGTCCTCCAAGGACTCTATACGTTCGGTGACCGCTTCACGGTCGAACAGAAACGTGCAAACTTTGACTTCTACGAGCCACGCACGGTTCACGAATCGAGCTTGTCACCATGTGTCTACTCGATCATTGCGGCAGAAGTCGGTTATGAAGACAAAGCGGTCGAATTGTACCAACGTTCGGCGCGCCTTGACCTCGACAACTATAACAATGACACGGAAGACGGGTTGCACATCACATCGATGGTCGGTTCATGGATGTCCATCGTTCATGGGTTCGCCGGAATGCGCATTCAAGAGGATAACCTCTCGTTCAGTCCGATGATTCCGAAAGATTGGAACGGTTACTCGTTCAACATGCTCTGGCGCGGCCATCACTTGACGGTCACATCATCACGTGAACAAGTGACGATCAAGCAAACAGGTGGTACAGATGTGACCATCCATGTATATGGAAATGCGGTAACGGTTCCTGCAAACGAATCGATTACAATTGAAACAGTGAAAGCGTGACCAATCGTTTCATACGAACAAGTCGACCTCGGTCGGCTTGTTTTTGTATGAAAAACTTATCGGATTTCCTGCATATTTGCTGTATGCAGCATGAATAATCTATGTTATCTTGATTCTTAGCTATTTTGAGAAAGGGGAGTTGAAGCTTGACGGAAGCCGTTAAAGAACATGCACGAATCGGGGTTGTCTCAATCATCGGAGGATTGTTCGTTGCCTTATCCATGACATTATTTTTAATTCCAGCTGGCGTCTATTCGACAGGATTTACGGGTCTTGCCCAAATCTTGACGAAATTATTAGAGGGTACACCGCTTGAACTAGGGGAAGGACTCTGGTTCTTTATTCTGAACGCACCACTTCTCGTCGTCAGTTATTTTATGCTCGGGCGGAACATGATGATTCATACGCTGGTCAGTGTCGCCTCGGTCACGTTGTTCATTCGTTTGCTTCCGCAATCGCAGCTTCTCTCGGACGACCCGCTCTTGAACGCTGTATTCGGCGGTGTGCTCTTGGCAATCGGTTCGGGCATCACGATCCGGTACGGAGCCTCGACAGGTGGCTTTGATATCGTCGCATTGATTTTGGCGAAATTCACGAACAACTCGGTCGGGGTCTATCTCTTCTTGATGAACATGATGATTGCCCTTGCTGCAGGCGCCTTGTTCGGATGGCCGACAGCGCTCTACACGATCGTCTTCTTGTATGTGACGTCAAAAGTCATCGATGAGATTTATACGAATACACAGCGTCAAACGCTCTTCATCGTCACGAGCCATCCAGACGAAGTGACGAAGGAGTTACATCAGCATGTCTTCCGTGGGATTACGCTCATGCCGGCAATTGGCACGTACTCGAAAGTCGAGAAGGCGACGCTCATGATGGTTGCGCAACGACACGAGGTGCGTGAAATCACGCGCATCTGTAAAGATGCCGATCCGACCGTCTTCATCAATATGGTTCCGACTGAAGATGTAGAAGGCGCGTTCCGTCGCTAACTAGACCCCTACTGTGCACGCAGTAGGGGTTATTATATATGTATGACATAAGACGTTTTGGGGAGGATACGTGATGATTGGGGTCAGCATTGCGACGAAATGGGAATACGAGGCAACATTAGACTATTTTGAAGTGAACAATGAAGAACGTTGTAAATATCCGTAAGGAGAGTTTTTTCTGAAGAAAGTAAATGATGCTGAGTTAATTTTTTATTTCACAGGTGTACGGAAAGCGAACGGAGTCGGGGCCAATCAATACATGATTTCTCGTTTTGACTTGGATAAGGTGATTGTGGCGGGAACGTGTGCCGGAATAGATGACACGTACAGTCATTTAGACGTCATCGTACCGCATCGTGCCGTGCAATATGATTATACAGTTAAAGAGGTAGAACCGTTGATCAAACAATCTTTTATCGTCGATATACCACTCGCTCACTACGGGAATGATTTTTTTACGGGGACGATTGCAACGGCTGACCGGGCTGTCGTGATGTGGAAGGATTATGTAGAGTTAAACGAACATGGTATCACAATCGCCGATACGGAAGCAGGTGCCATTGCATATATCTGCAAGAAAAACGGCGTCGAGTGCATCATTGTTAAAGGAATCTCTGACTTTCCGACGGATGAACGCAATACGAA
Source organism: Exiguobacterium sp. AT1b (assembly GCF_000023045.1). Classification (GTDB taxonomy): domain Bacteria; phylum Bacillota; class Bacilli; order Exiguobacteriales; family Exiguobacteriaceae; genus Exiguobacterium. Next base: position 2,476,863 of record NC_012673.1, read on the forward strand.
TCCAGTCGACTCGAACATGGAACAAATCAATGTGTACATCGCGAACACCCCGAAAGTCATGAACAAGATATTTGACGACTATTTGATTCGTTTTATTTGATGATAGGATTCGAATTGTCTGAACAGAAATGACAGTTGTACACTCGGGATTTCGGATATCTTTAGCGACGCCGAAGGGCACGCCGACTCCCGGGGAATCAGCGGGTAAGGCGAGACCCAACAGCCGAAGGCGATGCGGCTCGCAGCCCGCCCCCAGGAAAGCGGCGTGCCAAATCCGGCGTATGCACAGATACAAAAACAGAGGCAATTCATCCTAATCAGGAAGAAAAGCCTCTGTTTGATAATGGTTCAGTTCTAGTCGGTGCTTTCGTTATGCTTTGATGCCAAGTCGCTCTTCTAAGAAGAGGGCGATTCCGTCATCCATATTTGAAGCCGTCACTTCGTTGGCTACATTCTTCAATTGGTCGATGGCGTTCCCCATCGCGACACCGGTACCGACATAGTCGAGCATCTCGAGGTCGTTCTCTTCGTCACCGAACGCGATAATGTGCTTCCGGTCGATGTTCAAGTGCTTCGAGACCTCTTGAAGCCCAAGTGCCTTCGATGTGTTCTTGCTCATGACTTCAATCATATGTTCGGGCATACGCCACTGACGGTTCAATACCGCCTCCGCATGAATGTCATCGAGTTGGGAGCGGACGTGCGCGACGTGATCTTTTGTCGCATGAATCAATAGGGACGTCGGTTCGTCCTGCAAGTGTTTCAACAAGTTACCTGATGTGACGCTGAGCGCACGTTCTGCATACGGACTATAGAACTCTTGCGGGTCCTTTTGGAAGTACACGTGGTCCGTCACTTCGACGACGATGTTGTGTGCTTTCGTATCCGCCACTTCTTCAATGATGTCATGGGCGGTCTTGAGCGGGATTGGGCGGTGTGTCACCGCATAGCTTGCATCTTTTGGATGGTGTACGAGCGCCCCGTTGAAGTTGACGAGCGGTGTCGTCAATCCCATTTGCTCATAGTACATGATTGAATGGCGCTTTGGACGCCCTGTGGCGATCATGACTTCATGACCAGCTTCACGCGCTGCTTGAAGAGCGCGGAGGTTTCGTTCGCTGATTGTTTTATCATCTCTTAATAACGTTCCATCTAAATCGACTGCGATTAAATAACGTGACATCAGTCATCCTCTTTTCTTCACAATGATGTTTCTAAGACCGTATCACATTTTTCGATTTGACGGAAAGAATATACAATCGAAGTCGCATATTCTATTCGAACAATGCTATACTAATGTCGTATGAATTTTTACGAATCATCTGTGAGATGGAGGGGACGTTCAATGCGTTATTTAGTGACATTGATCTGGGCGATTGTGCTCTCGAATACAGCGGTATTTATCATTTCTGCCGTTGATGGCGTAGAGTTCAACGCGATGCTCGCGACAGGATTTGGCGTGGCCATCACAATCTTCGTTGCAATTCTCGATGTCTTGAATCAAGACATGGGAATCAGCGACGTTGCACAAGAGAAGTAAGCCGTCTACAATCAAACTGACTCGTGCATGAGTCAGTCTTTTTTCTTTATTCAACATAGAGGAGGATTACACATATGAAAAACCCTGAAAAACGCGCGAATTTTATCACGTTCGCCATCATCGGTGCGATTATCGTCATCGGAATCGGTTTGTTGTTCTTTTTAAATGGAGCGAATACCGACGACGGTGTCAACGCCGTCACAGCAGATGAATTACAACAACAATTAGACCAAGATGGTGAAGTCGTCGCTTACTTCTGGCAAACGGGCTGCGAATACTGTGAGCAAGTGAAGCCTTATGTCGAACCCCTCATCGAAGAATATGATGCGGTCTCGATCAACTTGGCTGACCATAACGTATGGACGACGTATGGGATTGAAGGTACGCCGACTATCATCCGCTTTGAGGATGGAAAAGAAGTCGGTCGCATTGAAGGAGCGGTCTCTGAACAACAATATGAGACGTTCTTTAAAAATGAGGAGGCCAAAGAGGAATGAAGCGTCGTTTCTACCAAACGTTATTTGAGCTGAATGCCTCGCCTTGGATCGCCACACGCCTTAAGCGTTTCGCAGAATCAAATGTGAGTCGTCACTTGATTCCGTCGTTTGCAAAAGTATATGACATTGCGGTAGAAGAGGCGGAGCAACCGCTTGCTGCCTATCCATCATTGCATGCGTTCTTTACCCGTCACTTGAAGCCGGGAGCACGTACGATTGATGAGTCGTCCGATACCCTCGTATCACCGTGTGATGGCAAGCTATCGGTCATCGAATCGATTTCAGAAGACAGTCGTTTCAAGGTGAAAGGTCAGTCGTATACGCTTGCGGAGTTGCTCGGTTCTCAACAAGAAGCAAGACGTTATGCAGGTGGGACGGTCGTCGTCCTCTATCTTAGTCCGCGTGATTATCACCGCGTCCACACGCCGCTCTCTGGTCGTGTGCTCAGTCACTATGAGCTCGGGGACCGTTCGGCACCGGTAAATGAAATCGGATTGACGGAGACGGTTCGACCGCTCTCACGCAACTACCGTCGCGTGACGCGCTTTGACAGCCCAGCCGGCACGTATGAACATATCATGGTCGGTGCCTTGAACGTCAACACGATTGAGTGGACGCTCGAAGGAGACCAGGCGGTCAAAGGAGAAGAGGTGGGATACTTTTCGTTCGGTTCGACCGTCGTCCTTTGTTTTGAGAAGGATACGATCCAAATGGACCGTGAAAAGATCGGTCCGGTTCGACTCGGTGAAGTCATCGGGACAATCAAATCCAACTAATTTTGTGTCAATTTTCTTCCGACCGAACGATAGACTAGTCGTTTGGTCGGTTTTCGTTTACCATAGAAGGGATATCAATACTTGTATAAGTAGTTGAATCGTTTAGCTAATTGGAGGAATTTTACGTGTTTAATCGACTTTATCCGAAACAGTTCGTCGCGTCTGTATTTGACATCGACCTACAAGAATTGAAAGACCGTGGGGTGCGCGTCATTTTGACGGACCTTGATAATACACTCGTGGCGTGGGACGTCCCACATGCGCCAGAGCTTTTATTGATGTGGCTTGAAAAAGTAAAATCATACGGTTTCGATGTGATTGTCGTATCAAATAATAATGAGAATCGTGTACGAACGTTTACGGAGCCACTCGGCCTTCATTATGTCGCTCGTGCCAGAAAGCCGTTACCATCTGGATTTAAAGCGGCACTCTCGAAATATGGGTACTCGCCGAAGGAAGCCATTTTCTTAGGGGACCAGCTGTTCACAGACGTTCTCGGGGCAAACATGGCGGGCATTCATGTCATTCATGTGCAACCGGTCGTCAAAACGGACGGACTCGTCACGAAATTTAACCGGATGCTCGAAAAAGTGGTCTTCGCACATATGAAGCGTCGTGGGAAGTATGTATTGATCACAAAAAAAGTGGAAGAACTTGCCGTTGACGCACAACGGGCAAAAGTCGCGGTCGCTGAAAAAATCGGTGAGGCCATGCATCCACGTTCCGAAGATTCACATAAAAAAGATGAATAAGACCTCGAACGCACAGGAAGAAGGAGGCTGCCCATGTACGGCGAGCAAGGCGTCGGAATTAACGCTTCAGGAGTAGCAGCGAGGTGCTACGGTGAATGAAGAAGGGGAAACCTGAACGGCAGTAAGTATAACTATGGAAGAAACAAAACGATATTGCGCTGGGTGCGGCGTGGCCATCCAAACGGAAGACCCGAACGGGGTCGGCTATGCACCGAAATCGGCACTTGACCGTGAGATTGTCATTTGCCAACGTTGCTTCAAATTGAAGCACTATAACCAAGTTCAAGATGTGGAGTTATCAGATGATGATTTCTTGCGCATCTTGAATGGTATCAGTTCAAAAGAAGCACTCGTCATCAAAATCGTCGACATTTTCGACTTCAATGGCAGTTGGCTTCCGGGTCTTCAGCGCTCAGTCGGGTCGAACCCGGTACTGTTAGTCGGAAACAAGGTCGACTTGTTACCGAAGTCGGTCAACCCGAACCGGATGGCGAACTGGATGAAGGCAGAGGCAAAAGAACTCGGCTTGAACCCGATCGACGTTCATTTGATCAGTGCGAAAAAAGGCCACGGCATCGATGAACTTGCTGAAAAGATTGAGTATTACCGTAAAGGCAAAGACGTCTTCGTCGTCGGTTGTACGAATGTCGGGAAGTCGACACTCATCAACCAGGTGATTAAACGTTTCGGTGAAGAGGATGAAGCCATCATCACCGTCAGTCATTTCCCGGGAACGACGCTTGACTTGATCGACATTCCGCTCGACGATGATGCGAACTTGTACGACACGCCAGGAATCATCAACCGTCATCAAATGGCACACTATGTCGATGCGAAAGATTTGAAGACGATCACACCGAAGAAAGAAATCAAGCCGCACGTGTTCCAATTGAATCCGCAACAGACACTCTATTTTGGCGGATTGGCACGTTTAGATTATCTTGAAGGGAATAAGCGATCGTTCGTCATTTACATGTCGAATGAATTGAAAGCACACCGTACGAAACTCGAACGTGCCGATGAGCTCTATGACCAACATATTGGGAAGATGCTCAACCCACCGAATGAGAAGACACTCGAAATCTTGCCACCACTCGTCCGTCATGAGTTCAGTTTACGGGACGGCGTGAAAACGGATATCGTGTTCAGCGGTCTCGGTTGGGTCGCGATTCACGGAAAAGGTGGCCGCATCGCAGCATGGGCTCCAAAAGGCGTCGCAGTCACACTTCGCGAGGCGCTCGTATGAATCTGGCCGTCATCGGTCACCCGATTGCTCATTCGCTCTCTCCCCAACTGCACGAGCAGTGGTTGAGGGCGTCTGGGCTTTTCGGGCGTTATGAGGCCATCGATGCCACACCAGATCAACTCCCAGCCTTATTTGCGGCAATGCGAGAAGGGGACTGGGATGGATTCAATGTCACCATTCCCTATAAAGAGGTGGTCGTTCGGTATCTCGATGACCTTGACGAAGCGGCGAAACATGCTGGAGCCGTCAACACAGTGTATAAACGAGACGGGCGACTTATCGGGACAAATACGGACGGGGCAGGTCTTGTCCAAGCGCTGATGCCATACACAGACTTTAGAGGGCATGTCCTGATTGTCGGTGCCGGAGGAGCGGCTCGGGGGATTGTCCAAGCTCTCCCGACGCGTGACGTGACGATTGTCAATCGAACTGTGGAACGGGCAAAAGCGCTCGCCGACACGTTCGGAGTCGTCTACACGACGTTTGATGAGATGGACGTCTCTCGATATGATGTCATCATTCAGACCACTTCTGTCGGGATGGACGAGAGATCGACACCACTTTCATTAGAAGGATTACGACAAAACACGGTCGTTTGTGATATCATATATCGTCCACTTGTCACCCCGATGCTTCAAGAAGCGAAAAGTCGCGGAGCAAATATTGTGACAGGTGTAGCCATGTTCGTCGGGCAGGGCGCGCTCTCGTTCGAGAAATGGACGGGCGTGAAACCGGACGAAACCGTTGGAAAAAAGTTAATCGAAGGATTATTGGAGGAATAATATACTATGTTATCAGGTAAACAAAAACGCTTTTTACGCGCAGAAGCGCACCATCTCTCACCGATTTATCAAGTCGGGAAGAATGGGGTCAGTGAAGCGATGTGTAAAGATATCGCGGACGCACTCGAGAAACGTGAATTGATTAAAGTCCAAGTACTTCAAAACTGCATGGACACGCCGAAAGATGTCGCTGGCGAGTTAGCTGAAGGCACACAGGCTGAAGTCGTTCAAGTGATTGGAAAAGTCATCGTCTTATACAAAGAGGCGACCGAGAAAGAAAATCGCCAAATCAAACTCCCATGAGCCGCATTGGCTTGATGGGTGGAACGTTCGACCCGCCGCATCTCGGACATCTGTTGATTGCCGAACAAGCGCGTGAACAGCTTGAACTTGATGAGGTGTGGTTCCTGCCGGCTGCGATTCCACCACATAAGGTCGGGTTCAGCTCGGCAGACCATCGAATCGAGATGACGCGACGTGCCATACAAAATCAGTCCGACTTCAAGTTGAACTTGATTGAGTTTGAACGGAGTGAGCCGTCTTATACGGTCGAGACGATGAAACGGCTGATCGAACAGTATCCGAAGGATAAATTCTACTTTTTGATTGGTGCCGATTCACTCGTTTCGCTCGAATCCTGGTATGACTATGAGACGCTCATCCGTCTTGTCACATTCGGTGCGGTCGCACGACCGGGGACCCGTTATTTGATTCCGGAGAAGGCAGACGTACGCACGATTGATATGCCGCAACTCGAAATCTCATCGACGGACATCCGGGAGCGGACGAAGCGAGGCAAATCCATCAAATATCTAGTCCCGACGTCAGTCGAGACATATGTGAAGGAGCATAAGTTGTATGACGTTTGAAGAAGCGCACGAGTTGATTAAACAGACGCTACCGGAAAAACGCTATATCCACACGCTCGGAGTCGTCGAGACGGCAGAACGGATGGCAATCCAATTCGGTGAAGAGGTCGAACAGGCTCGTCTTGCTGCCATGCTTCATGATTATGCGAAGTATTTTGACGTCGAAGAGATGCGTCAAGTCGTCGTGAAAGAAGGGTTAGACCCGAATCTACTCGAGTACGGGGACGAGCTATTGCATGCGCCGGTCGGTGCGATTTTACTTTCCCGTCAATACGACCTGGATGACGCGGTGCTCTCGGCGATTCGAAATCATACGACGGGAGAGCCCGGGATGTCTCGACTCGACCAAATCCTGTTCGTGGCCGATGCCATCGAACCGAATCGGGATTATCCCGGTGTTGACCGTTTGCGGGCAGAAGCAGCGCGGTCGCTCGAAGGAGCGGTTGTCGCGACACTGAAGCAGACGATTGAATTTTTATTGAAGAAGTCGGTGCGCATTTTTCCACTGACGATTGAAACGTATAACGATTTTGTGAATATACCTTAGGAGGGTCAATATGACTGCAAGAGAAGAATTAGAATTGATTGTAAAAGCGGCTGACGATAAACGTGCCGAGGAAATCGTCGTACTCGACATGGAAGGGATCTCGCCGATCGCGGATTACTTCGTCATCTGTCACGGGAACTCGGAGAAGCAAGTCGAAGCCATCGCACGTGAAATCAAAGACGTTGCTGGCGAGAACGGCTTACCGCTCCACAAGTTCGAAGGAATGGACACGGCACGTTGGGTCCTCGCTGACCTTGAGAACGTCGTCGTTCACATCTTCCATCGTGACGACCGTGATTACTATAACCTAGAGAAATTGTGGGCTGACGCGCCACACGTCGAAGTGGAAGTCGGCTAATGGCTTACGAAGGATTCGCCTATGTATACGACGAGTTGATGAAAGACGCGCCGTATGATGAGTGGGTCGCTTTCGTGCGTCGTCACGTCCAAGATGGCGCGACGCTTGCGGATGTCGGGTGCGGGACCGGGTCGGCCACGATTCGCCTCGCTGAACATTACGACGTCATGGGGATCGACTTATCGGAGTCGATGCTCGAAGTCGCACAAGAAAAGGCACTCGAAGCAGAAATCGAGTTGCCACTTTGGGAACAAGATATGCGTGAGTTGGAGTTACCGGAACCGGTCGATGCGGTGACGATTCTCTGTGACTCACTCTGCTACCTGCGAGACGAGGCGGACGTGATCGATACGTTCGAATCTGTCTACAATCAACTCAAACCGGGCGGCCTGTTCATCTTCGATGTCCATGCTCCGAATAAGATGCAGACGCTCTTCAACCAAAAGACGTACGCGTCAAACGGAGAAGATTGCTCGTATATTTGGTTTGCCGACCCGGGAGAAGCCCCGCTGTCGGTCATTCACGATTTGACGTTCTTCGTCGCGCTTGAAGACGGGACGTACGAACGGATCGAGGAGACACATGAACAACGGACGTATGAACCTGGCCAGTACATGCAATGGTTGATTGGTGCCGGATTCCACGTCAAATCGGTCACTTCTGATTTTACCGAACATGCACCAGGAGCGGATGCCGAGCGCATCTTCTTCGTTGCCCAAAAATAAGCAAATCCCCGATTCGGCAGAATCGGGGATTTTTGTCGTTCTTATGCTTCGTGGCTGAACTGCCATTGGACACCGAACTGATCTTCGAGCATGCCGTACGCCTTGCTCCAAAACGTTTCTTGGAGCGGCATCAAAACACGTCCGTTCACAGAGAGCGCCTCGAACTCACGGTGGATGGCATCGAGGTCGTCCGTGACGACGGCGAGCGTGACATTGTCCCCGAACGTGACCGGTCCGTCAGGCATCGCATCGGAAAACATGAGCGATGAGCCGTGAATCGAGAGTCGGGTATGCAGCACGAGATTGGCCATTTCACTCGGCACCGGTTGACCGTCTGGACCAGGTTGATCACCGAACGTCATGATGTCTGGAGCAGCGTGGTTGAACACATCGGCATAGAAGTTCACGGCGTCGCGGCAATTCCCATTAAAGTTGAGATACGGATTGATCGGCATAGCAAGTTCCTCCTCGGATTCATAATATTCATTATAGAACATATGTTCGCAAAATGCAAATGTGTCTAACTAAATTACATCGTATAGGTTGAACGCGATTGAGAGTTGGGAATAGACCATATAGAGAACAAACTAGAAAGAAGGCGAAGCATCATGAAGCTCACGAAAGGACGTATCCTCGAATTTGGATTCGTCTTGTTCATGGCGATCATACTCGTCACATCGATCATTGAAGAATCGTGGTTCGATGCGAGTGTTGCGGGGGCCGGAATCATTTCCGGGCTCATCCCGTTTTTCATTGAAAAGACGTTTAAGACGGAACTCGACGGCAAGATGAAGGTGGCGTATATCCTGTTCTTGTTTGCCTCACAGTATTTAGGTTCGATTGTCGGACTATACGGGAATGGTTGGTGGGACACGTTCCTTCATCTATTAAGCGGCATCTTTCTTGCATTCCTTGGGTTCGACTTCTTTAGTCGGCTCGATGAGGATATTCGAACCGAGATTCCGAAACGATTTTTGTTCGTATACATTGTCGTCTTTTCCATGGCCGGGGCGGCGCTTTGGGAAATGTATGAATTCACATCTGACGTCGTCTTAAACACGACGATGCAAGGAAACGGGAATAACGATACAATGGTCGACATCATCGCGGGGTCCCTCGGTGGTGTCTTGGCAGCATTTTTCGTCGTGACGCTCCATCAACGTGAAAAAGCCAAACAAAAGAGACATATGAAAAAAAGTTCGTGATTCACGAGCTTTTTATTTGTAATCATTCTAATCTTTGATTAATATCAAGATTGTAATGATTATAAATAATGGGAGGCAATCATATGGATCAACACCGTCAACTAACTACTAACCAAGGCGTACCAATCGGGGATAACGCCAACTCCATCACTGCGGGTCGTCGGGGCCCGACGCTTCTCGAAGACTACCAACTAATTGAGAAATTAGCGCATTTCGATCGTGAACGTGTACCAGAACGAGTCGTTCATGCAAGAGGCGCAGGGGCACATGGTGTCTTCACTGTAAAAAATAGTATGAAACGATATACAAAAGCCGCATTCTTGCAAGAAGAGGGGCAAGAGACGCCTGTATTTGCACGTTTCTCGACCGTCATCCACGGATTGGGTTCACCGGAGACACTTCGTGACCCACGCGGTTTTGCCGTCAAGTTTTATACGGAAGAAGGGAACTATGACTTCGTCGGAAACAACTTACCGGTCTTCTTCATCCGTGACGCGATTAAATTCCCAGATGTGATTCACTCGCTCAAGCCGGACCCACAAACGAACCTTCAAGACCCGGACCGCTTCTTCGACTTCATGTCGCTTACGCCTGAATCAACGAACATGCTTCTTCATTTATTCAGTGACGAAGGCATCCCGGCATCGTATCGCCATATGCGCGGCTCATCTGTCCATTCCTTCAAGTGGGTGAATGAATTCGGCAACACGGTGTACATAAAGATGCGCTGGGTACCGAAGCAAGGCATTCAAAACTTGTCGATGGAAGAAGCGGCGAAAATCCAAGCGGAAGACTTCAACCATGCGACACGTGACTTGTTCAACGCGATTGAAAATGGAGACTATCCGGAATGGGATCTATATGTACAGATTTTAGACCCGGCGGACATGGACAACTTTGATTTCGACCCGCTCGATGCCACAAAGGATTGGTTCGAAGATGTCATCCCGTATCAATTGGTCGGAACGATGACCCTCAATAAAAACGTCGACAACTTCTTCGCCGAGACAGAATCTGTCGGCTTCAACCCGGGTGTTCTCGTTCCAGGGATCCAGCCGTCAGAAGACAAGATGCTCCAAGGACGACTCTTCTCGTATTCGGATACGCAGCGTCACCGTATCGGACCGAACTATCTCCAACTTCCGATCAACTGCCCGTTCGCTCAAGTCGCGAACAACCAGCGTGACGGGGCGATGCCGTTTAAGCAACAGACGAGCCCGGTCAACTACGAGCCGAACCGTTACGAAGACGCGCCGAAGCCGAATGCGGACTATATTGAGACACCGCAACCGATCACAGGCGTGACGGGTCGTCAGAAGATTGAGAAGACGAACGATTTCGGTCAAGCGGGAGAAGTGTATCGCCGCTATTCTCAAGAAGAGAAGGATGCGCTCATCCGTAACCTCGTCGCTCACATCAAAGAAGTTCGTCATGAGAAGACCGTTCTCCTCTTGATTTGCAACTTCTATCGTGCAGACCGTGAACTCGGGGAGCGTCTCTCGAATGAGTTGAACGTCGATCTCGCACCATTCTTGAATCAAATGTCGAACTAAACATGTAACCGCGGTCTTGTACCGCGGTTTTTTGTATGCGAAAAGACGTTCCTCTCATTGAGAAACGTCTCGTCAATCGTGGTTATTCACCGACCATCCCGTCACCGTCCCGGTCGTCCATATACTTGTACAACCAATGGTCACGCGTGATCGGCATCTCGAATCCGGCGTTCTTTGCTTCTTTGATTGTCACTTGTCCGTTTCCGTCAAGGTCGATATCGGATAATTCCCGTTCCTCGACTGGTTCCGTCGTCACTGCAGGAGGGGAATCATCCGTCAACCCGAGCGATTCGTTCACTTCCTCCGGATCCACGTTATCATACGTATCGGTGACCGTATTGCCCCGTACGGTATACGTGTATTGGTAGCGGGAAGGAATCTGAGTCGTCGTGTTCGGATAGGTGATGATGGCTTCGAAGTCTTTCGCCCCGCCAGCCTTCCGGATGACATCTTCCATGAATGCCTGGTCGCCGTAACGGTTGAGTGCGCTGTTTTGTGGCGTGATGTTATAGGCGTTCGAGACACCGCCAAGTGAATCGGCGATGATATGGCCTTCGTCGAGGTTCGGGTCTTCGACACCCGGAACTTTCGCCTCGTCTGCATAATAGCGTCCTGAAGAATTGACGTCTTCGGTCTCGTCGTTTTGAAGAATGATCTCATCAGCAATCACGCGAACCAGTTGACCGTGTTCGTTCGTGAACGCCCAGTACTCTCGGTCGCCAAAGCCGATATCAACGACGACATTCGCCTCCCGTGTGCCGGACTGATCGCCGCCATCGACCTCGATCTTCGTATAGCCTTCAAATACATCACCTTCAGATTTAGGGGGCTCGGTGGTTTGTTCCTCTTGTAAAGGTTCCTTTTCCACTGTTTCTTCGGTTGACGTCGACGTCGAGACACTCACGTCGGCATCCGTGCAGCCTGAGAGGAATAGCACCCCAAGTAGGAATGGGATGTAAAATGGTATTCTTTTCATCTATATCGCTCCTTATTCGAAGTTACGCTATCGTATTTACTATGTAGCTTATAATGATAGCATAAGAAGACGAGATTTGAGCGTCTTCCCTCAAAATGTGCTCGATGGATTCCTCTCATTTGTGGATTCAGAGAGCTTATGCCAAGATTGAAAAAAAGGGGGAAGAACGTATGAACGAAGTGATTGAGACCTTATTGAAACACCGTTCCGTCCGCGATTTTACGGACGAGAAATTGACAGACGAACAGATCCAAACCATCGTCGAGAGCGCACAACGGGCATCGACGTCGAGCTTTATCCAAGCCTACTCCATCATCGGGGTGACCGATGAAGCGAAAAAGGAACGACTTGCCGAGATTGCGGGCAACCAGTCCTATGTCGTCGAGAACGGTCACTTCTTCGTTTTTTGTGCGGATTTGCACCGCCATGAAGTGATTGGTGAACTGCAAGAAACAGAAGTGTCCTCAACACTTGAGACGGATGAGAAGTTGCTTGTCGCGGTGATCGACGCTGCACTTGCCTCTCAAAATGCAGCAGTGGCGGCAGAGTCGATGGGGCTCGGAATTTGTTATATCGGTGGCATTCGGAACGACCTCTTTGCGGTGAAAGAAGTGCTCGCATTACCGGAACGGGTCATTCCGCTCTTCGGGATGGCCGTCGGTGTACCGGCCTCAGTCGAGGATCAAAAACCACGCTTACCGTTCCAACATGTCTACCATGAAAATACGTATGAAGCGAATCCAGAACGGATCAAGCAGTCCCTTTCCGATTACGATGCGTTAATCCACGATTACTACATGGTCCGTGGATCGAACCCGCGTAAAGATACGTGGACTGGCCAAATGGGGCGCATGTTGTCAAAATCGACGCGTCTTGACGTCAAAGACTTTTTGAAAGCACAAGGTTATTTGAAGCAATAAGTTAAACCGCCGACAAATCACTGTCGGCGGTTTTGTCATGTTCAATTCAATTGGGCGTCGAGCCAATTCTTGTCGATGGCACCGAATTGTTTCGCGATGATCACACCGGATTCATCGAGCACATATGTCGTCGGCATCGCCTGAATCCGATACGCATCTCCGACTTGACCGTCACGGTCATAGACGACGGTAAACGCGTCTTCGTACGGTTCGACGAACGAGATGGCATCGTCCGGGTCACGTTCGCTCGTCGTCGTGTTGACGGCGACAATCGTCACTTCATCTCGTTCTTTCGCGAACACCGCCATATCCGGCATCTCCGCCCGACAAGGCGGGCACCAGGACGCCCAGAAGTTAACGACGACTTGTTGACCGCGTAACGATGCTAAGTCGAACGTGCTCCCGTCAGTTCGTTGTAACTTAAACGATGGGGGGATTTGCCCGATGTTCAAACCGGTCGATGCCGTCTCTGTCGTGATCGTTTGTGTCGCGCGTTCCGGTAGAGCAGCATTCACGACCGCAAGCAAGACGAGGACTCCGATACTAATTTGAATCGCTTTCTTTGAAGGACGAGCGACATAGAGCGAAAGCCCGAACAGGATGAGGGAGATGCCCATCATCCACCATTGAACTTGTCCAACCGCATACGACTGAAACAGCCAGATGCCGGATGCACCGCATACTGTCCAAAGGATGTGTCCGCGAGTCGGCGCATGCATCCAGCGCCACGTCATCCCAAATAGTATGAGGAGAAGGGCAGCGCTCCATAGATGAATCGGCTGGTCGGAAAGGTTCAAAATCGTCCCGTATACGGGAACCGCGAGTGTCATCCCGAGCCAAATGAGAAGCCCGCTCAGCACCCAATACCCTAAAAGGTTCCGGTCCAGTCGATAGACGAACCAAAGGACGACAGCAGCCGCAATCCATTGAGACCATACGCCTCCTGTGGCGTAAAGCGCGAGCGATAGGTCACGTGTCGTCAACAGACCGATGACGATGGCACTTCCTTTCCAGGCAAGAAAACCATAGAACCAGGTCCCGATGACGGCTTCACGCTGTTTACTCGACAACCCGAGAAAGCGGAAGATGCCGTAAAGGACGGCAAGGCTTAGTAAAAAGATGAGTAAATCGAAACGAATGTTGAGTGGACCGATGGCGACCACGTCTTTCCCTCCTAAACAAAAGGCGCCCCTCTCGAAGCGGGCGCCATATTTATGGTCAGTATAGCATTACTTGATCTGTTGAGCGTTCAAGACAGTCTTCATCGCGCCGTAGCCACCGAGGATATTGTGGATATCTTTGTAGCCGAGCGATTGAAGGACACTTGCCGCCATGCGTGAGCGGACGCCTGATGCACAATGAACCGCAATCGTTTGATCTGTCGGTAGACCTTCGTGATCACGTGCGAGCTTACCGAGCAAGATGCGCTCTGCCTTTTCGTAATGGCTCGCGTTCCATTCTGTCGCGTTTCGAACGTCGAGGACGAAGACGTCACCTTTTTCAGCAGCTTCGATTGCTTCTTCTGCCGTCACGTCCGTATACGTTTCCGTCAAAAGTGATGCGTCGAGCTCTTCGACTGGGACGATGAAGCGAAGGCGATCGAGACCGATGGATTGAAGGTCGGTCTGCACTTGATCGACGTCATCCGCACTTGCGATAAGTGTGATGTCTTTGTCGAAGTTGACGAGCCAGCCAGCCCACGAGACGAACTTGTTGTTGTACGGGATGTTGATTGTCCCTGGTACGTGTCCGTTCGCAAAGTCTTCTCCTTTACGCGTGTCGATGACTTGCGTCTCTTCGACGAGTGTATCGAGACGGTCCGACCCGACGACTTCAGGACGAGCGACTTCCGTCGTCACTTGGATACCTTCTTTGTTTACTTTTTTCATCATGGCAAAGTAGTTCGGTGGTTCGGGTTGATCCGTCGTCAACTCTTTGATGAAGGCATCTTTATCCGTCATTTGAAGCGCCCAGTTCGTCGCTTTCTCGTAACCGACCGTCGATGTTGGGATCGCGCCGAGCGCTTTCCCACAAGCGCTGCCGGCACCGTGTCCTGGCCAAACTTGAACGAAGTCAGGAAGCGCCATGAACTTTTTGAGTGAATCAAACATTTGTTCCGCGCCGATTGCCGTCGTTCCTTTCACACCGGCTGCTTCTTCGAGAAGGTCGGGGCGACCGATATCCCCGACGAAGACGAAATCGCCTGTGAAGATCCCCATCGGTTGTGTCTGGTTCCGGTCATACAGGAGGAACGAGATATGTTCCGGTGTGTGACCCGGTGTGTGCATGACTTCAAGTGTCACGTTTCCGATTTTGAACGTGTCGCCTTCTTTGACGAGTTGTGCGTCGATTTCTTTCGCGAATGTATACTTCCAAGAAGCATCACCTTCGTCTGATAGATAGGCTTTCGAACCTGTGCGCTTCGCAAGTTCGAGTGAACCGGACACAAAGTCTGCATGGATATGCGTCTCTGCCGTTGCGACGATGTTCATGCCTTCTTTTTTCGCTTCTTGAAGATAAGGTTCGATGTTACGGGCCGGGTCGATGACGATGGCTTCTCCCGTCATTTGGCAACCGACTATATATGAAGCTTGTGCTAATTTTTCATCATAAAAATAACGTAATAGCATATCAATTTCCCCCTATGGATGTAATCGTTTATTCGACTTCGCCTTGCCAGCTCATCATTCCACCGTCGACGTTCGTGACATCGAATCCGAGTGAATCGAGATAGGCAGATGCGTTCATGCTGCGTCCGCCGGCTGCGCAAATGACGTGAATCGGTTTAGAGCGATCGAGCTCATCGACTTTTGCCCCGAATTCAGAAAGTGGTACGTTCTTCGCTTGTTTGATGTGACCTCCAGCATATTCGTCTACCTCTCGCACATCGATGAGGTTGAGTGAGTCGTCTGCTTGAAGTAACGCTTCTAATTCAGTAGTCGTAATCGTCTTCATGAGTCTGTGATCTCCTTTTCATGGTTAAGGTTATTGGCAACGAGAATGTTTCGTTGGCTTTAATATACCCCCTAAGGTATAATGAGCGCAAGTGAAAAGAATTGGAGGGGAAAACATGAAGAGAATTTCCTTATTTGTCGGAGTTTTGGCTTTAATGGCGATTTTTATCTTTGTAATCACATCAGAAAAGGATGGAATTACGAGAATTGACGTTAAAACTCTACAAAACAAATTGGAAAACGAGGAAATAATGCTCCTTGACGTACGAGAATCGTCTGAATACGAGGGGGGGCATATTGAAGGGGCGGTGAACGCACCACTTTCTTCATTAAATGCAAATCAACTGCCGTATCCGAAAGATGAACCAATCTATGTGATCTGTCGGAGCGGTAACCGAAGTGCCCAGGCGGCTAGTCAATTACAGGATGCTGGCTATACGGAAATCTATGACGTATCAGGCGGGATGATGGCTTGGGAATCGATTGAATAAGTAGAGAAGACGAAAACAAATGGAGGAGTCTATATGGAGTTCGGGTTTATCATTACAATTTTTCTAATTGGATTTATCGGGTCGTTCATCTCTGGGATGGTCGGGATTGGTGGATCAATCATCAAGTATCCGATGTTGCTATACATTCCACCAATTCTAGGGTTCGCGGCTTTCAGCGCGCATGAAGTATCCGGAATCAGTGCGATTCAAGTGTTCTTTGCGACAATCGGCGGGATTTATGCTTATCGTAAAGGTGGATACTTAAACAAGCAGTTGATTCTCTACATGGGGGTGTCGGTATTAATTGGTAGTTTCATCGGTGGTTACGGATCGACGATTCTTTCGGAGACGATGATCAATGTCGTCTATGCCGTACTCGCAACGATTGCCACCATCATGATGTTCTTGCCGAAACCACAAGTAGATGACATGCCACTTGATCAAGTGCAGTTCAACAAAGTGATCGCCGCAAGTTCAGCATTCGTCGTGGGAATTGCGGCAGGGATTGTCGGAGCAGCGGGAGCGTTCATTCTCATGCCGATCATGCTCGTCGTCTTACGCATCCCGACGAAGATGGCAATCGCGAGTTCGCTCGCCATCACCTTCATCTCGTCGATCGGGTCGACGTTCGGTAAGATCATCACCGATCAAATCGTCTGGGGTCCGGCCGTCATTATGATCATCGCGAGTCTGATTGCCGCACCGATTGGGGCGAATGTCGGGAAGAACATGAATACGAAAGCCCTGCAATGGATTTTGGCGTTACTCATCTTGGCGAGTACCATCAAAATCTGGAGTGACTTGATTGCATAAAAAAATCACGATGCCTATATGCTGGCATCGTGATTTTTGTGTTATTTCGTAATGAAATAGTAGAGGAGTCCGAGTCCGATGAACGAGACAGGGAGCAAGATGATGTAGAGCCAAGATACCATCGACCAGCTCCTCTTTTGACTGTACGTGGAGCGGTCTTTCCCGAGCCCGACCATAATAGTGAAAATCATTGCAATCAAACAGACGAGCAAGGCTAATCCGATTGTTAGGTACAAAAACATCACACCCTTTACTGACCGTTATAACTTAAGAATAGCGTGAACTACTCGCCACTTATTTGCTTCGCAAATTGAAGGGGGAGCTTCTTGGGAAGATCGTACTTTTATTAGCCACGATTATTTACCAAGCTCGTCGGGGGGTTCCCACCCTGAAGGAATTCGTTTTAGTTTGCCAACATCAACAGATTGATGCTCGCGTTGATGTTTCGATCATGATGAACACCGCAATGAGTACACTTCCATTCACGAACATCCATCGTCTTCTCCTCGCCTTTGACGCCACAAGAAGAACAGATCTGCGTCGATGCGAACCAGGGGTCTGCCTTGATGAGCGTCCGTCCGTAGAACTTGCATTTGTATTCCAACTGTCGGACGAACTCGTACCAACTGACATCCCCGATGGACTTCGCTACCTTGTGATTCTTCATCATGTCCTTCGACTTCAATGTCTCCACGACGATGACTTGGTTCTCGTCAACGATCCGTCTCGACAGCTTGGTGAAGGAAGTCCTTGCGTTGGTTCGCGATCTTTTCGTGTTTCTTGGCCAAAAGTAACTTGGCTTTTTCACGATTCTTACTCCCGATCTTCTTGCGTGACAAAGCGCGCTGCGCCTTCTTGACCTTCGCTTCGGACTTCCGGATGAGTCGGGGGTTGTCAATCTTCTCCGAGACCATCGTGTCGTTCGTCATGACGGCGAAGTGTTTTAGGCCGAGATCGATTCCGACCTTGTTCTCGGCTGGGATCCACTTTTCCTCATCTTGATTGACGAGGATGGAGATGAAGAACTTGCCCGTCCTCGTCATCGAGACCGTCGCCGACTTAATGATTCCCTCGAACGGACGATGTTGTTCGAACTTCACGAAGCCGATTTTAGGCAGTCTCACCTTGCCGTTCTCGATGCGGATCGTGCCGTGCTGGTTGTTCGTCGTGTAGGAGGCGCGCGAACGTCGTCTCGATTTGAACACCGGGAAGCCGCCCGTCCCGGCGAAGAACTTCGCGAACGCGGTGTCGAGGTTCAGCTTCGCGTTCGCGAGCGCGAGGCTGTCCGCCTCGGCGAGGAACGGGAACAGGCGCTTGTAAGAGGCGAGTGTCGCCGGTTTCCGTCTCGTCCCGTCCCCCGCTTTCGCCTCCTCGCGGATGGCGATGCGGTCCTCGAGCAGCTTGTTGTAGATGAACCGTGCGCAGCCGATCGTCTTGATGAGGAACTCTTCCTGTGCCGGCGTCGGGTGAAGCCTATATTTATAGCCTTTCAGCATGTCCGTCCCTCCTCCCTTCCGAAGATCGTGATGTGTCCTCCTCATCCGATACCCGTGGAGGGGGAGGGAGAATTCTCGCCTGATTTAGTTAAAAGAAGAGCTTAAAAACGTTCTAAATGTTGGGATTTTGTGACCACGCTGATTACTATAAATCACTTTTGAATGTGACTCATATATTCAGACACAGGAGATATTTCAATTCCCAGTGCTTCATCGATAATCGTCAAGGCACTTTCGTGACGTTTGGATGTTTCTGCCGCCACACAATCACGAGGTACATATATATCATAGTCACGCATATATGCATCATTGGCAGAAAAGAGGATACAAATATCCGTCGCGACTCCGGTTAAAATCAATTTTGTCACGTTTAACTGACGAAGTAAAATATCTAACTGAGTTCCAAAGAAAGTGGAGTGCCTTGGCTTTATAATAAAATACTCTTCATCTTCCGGTTCGATTTGCGAGGCAATATGTTCACCCTTAGAAGCTTTTACATACTCAATGATGTCTTCCGTGCTATCTTTCCATTGTCCGAAGTTATCATTACAATAAATGACGGGCAAGTCCAACTCTTTAAAATGCTTTTTAAGCTCGAGAATCGGTTCAACAATCGCTTCCGTATGTTTACGTAGCATGTCGCCACCTTCAAAATCAAAATCATTGAACAAATCAATAATGAGTAATGCCGTTTTAGACATAGAAATACCTCCTTACTATAAAACTCCTATAGCAAAGAGGTACCACTTTTTCATTTGAAGTATGCTTATTCCGCAAACGTTTTACTGCGGAACATAAATGCCGTGATGAGATAGAAGGCGATGATATGAAGGGCGACATAGAAAATCGAGAAGCCCATCGTAGCGTCCATTGCTTTCATAAACTCTGGGTTAACGTCATAGATGGAAAGGTCTGTATGCAAGAAGACAATCCATTTCGCAAGCTCAGGTTTCCAAGCAACGAGAAGACCGCCGATGATACTTGAGGCGAAGTTCGCGAGTACCGTGAAACCGATGACGACGCCGACCGACTTGAAGACGACCGAGAACATGAGCGTCAAGAAGATGATGAAGATCGGTCCGCTCACACTGATGAGGATCGGACGGACGACCTCCCATGTGACAGAGCCATCTAACGTGAGTGAGAACCCGAACGCGACGACTAAGATAAAGACGAATTGAAGCAACATGACGAGGACGGCCATGACGAGCTTCGACAATAAGATGCGGTCGCGAGAGTACGGGCTCATCAACAGGTGTTTCAACGTATCAAATTTCAATTCGTTCCCGACCATCTCTGCCGTAAAGACAATCGTAAAGATACTCAAGAAAGCGATGGCACCCATCGTTGAAAATTCAAAGAACGATGCCGCTTCTGGTGTCCCGTCTCCGCTTGCTAATACAGCGTATACGATGAGGATGATTGCTGTATACACGCCTAGGGCGACGTATGGTTTAATCGTCCGACGCCATTTCATCCATTCATTGCTGAGTAATGAACGCATTGTTTGTACCTCCTTCTTTTTTCGTCAATTTCAAGAATTGTTCTTCGAGTGACTCGTGTTTCATGCCAATCTGATAGACGGCGATATCGCGCTCGATTAATTGTTTCAGTAAGACCGGAATGTCTGTCTCTTGACGCGGTACGATAAACGACTCGGCAGACTGCTGGACGATTTTCACATCATCGAAGGCGAGTGCTGCGACGTCGAGTGCCTCGTGCATCTGCTCCTTGGCAACTTTACAGAGGATGACGCTGTCAGCCTTCGTCTGTCCGTCTTCCACTGACTTGATTTGTCCTTGGTCAATGATTGCGAAACGGTCGGTGATCAATTCCATCTCGCTCAATAAATGGCTTGAGATGAGGATGGCGATTCCGCGGTGGTCCGCAAGATGGCGTAAGTAATTCCGGAGGTCGGCGATCCCGGCTGGGTCAAGACCGTTCGTCGGCTCATCTAAGATGAGCACTTTTGGGTTATGTAACAAGGCACGGGCAATCCCGAGGCGCTGTTTCATCCCGAGTGAGTACTGTTTGACTTTCATATCGAGCTTTCCGTCGAGTCCGACGAGGGCACCGAGTGCATTCAAGTCGACTTTTTTCAAGTTCGGAATCAAGTTCATCGCATGAATCAAGTTTTCCCGGCCCGTCATGTACGGATAGAATGCAGGATTCTCGACGATGGCCCCGATTCGGCTGAGCGCTTCTTGGCGGTTGTTCGCCACGTCATACCCATCGACTGTCACGGTCCCGTGCGTCGCAGGCATGAGACCCGTGATGATTCGAATGGTTGTCGTCTTCCCGGCGCCGTTCGGTCCGAGGAATCCGAAAATTTCTCCTGGAACGACATCAAAGCTGACATTCGTCAATACCGTTGCTTTTCCCATCTTTTTATGGACATTTTGTACGGATAACATGTGGTCACCTAGCTTTCTGTTAAGAGTAATAGTGTAATGCCTACACTCCCTATTACGGGGCTGTTTGAAATAAGGTTTCATCTTTTTTTGAAATTGTTGAAACAAATACATCAAGACACAATTTATCGATAAGCAAAACTTATTGAAATAGTATGGACGAATTGTGAATTTGTAAGGGTCTTTCTGCGACGAAAGGTGTAGTATGAAGTTGAGCGTAAGAGGCAGGATTTGGTTTTGTTCACCAGGGCAGGAGAAGGGTGAACTGCTTCGGGCTACATGTTAAAATGAAAGCGTTCACAGATTGGACGTTTAGGAATGGATAAGGGGGATTTATTCAATGGGAGAGTCGTCGAATGTTCACGAGAAATCGCAAGCATTTTATGGTCCTAACTTAGGCTACATCATTGAACTGTACGAACAATATTTGGAAGACCCATCATCGGTCGATGAAGAAACGCGCCGATATTTTGACGAATTTGGGGCACCGGAAACGTCGACACCGACAGAAGTGCCGGTCTCGGGTCCATCGTTTGATTTAGAGAAGGTCGTCTCGGCGACACGGCTCATCAACGACATCCGTGCTTTCGGTCATAAAGCAGCTGATATTTATCCACTAAAAGACCATCCGCGCGAGCAGGAGTTATTCGAACTGTCACGCTATGATTTGACAGAAGAAGACTTAAAACAAATTCCAGCCCGCCTATTATCAGACGATGCACCAAAACCAAACGCGAGCGCCTTGGAACTATTCCGTCACTTGCTTGACGTGTATACAGGAACGGTCGCCATCGAACTCCGTCACTTAGATGACATGGAAGAGAAGAAGTGGATTCGCCGTCAAGTCGAGCAAGGGGCGTTACAGCAAACCTTCTCGAAAGAAGAAAAGATTGAGTTATTCAAACGTTTGGCTGAAACAGAACTGTTTGAATCATTCCTTCATAAAACATACGTCGGACAAAAACGCTTCTCGATCGAAGGATTGGATGCGATGGTGCCACTTCTCGATGCGATGGTCGGAGGCCTCATTTCGAGTGGTTCGGAACATATCAACATCGGGATGGCCCACCGTGGACGTTTGAACGTACTTGCCCATGTTCTCGGCAAACCATACGAAATGATTTTTGCGGAGTTCCAGCACGCACCGAACAAAGAATTGATTCCATCTGAAGGGTCAATCGGCATCAACTTCGGTTGGTCAGGTGATGTGAAATATCACCTCGGTCTTGACCGGAAAGTGGTCGAACAGCAAAAAGAAGTCCGTCTCAACTTGGCGAACAACCCGAGTCACCTCGAGTTCGTCGGGTCGGTCGTCGAAGGATATACACGTGCCGCACAAGATGACCGTTCTGAAAAAGGATCGGCTGTACAGCACGACGATTTGGCAGCCTCAATCTTGATCCACGGAGATGCGGCCTTCCCAGGACAGGGTATCGTTGCGGAGACGCTCAACATGACGAACTTGACGGGTTACCGTACAGGTGGGACGGTTCACGTCATCGCCAACAACACAATCGGTTTCACAACGGACCCGAACGATTCACGGTCGACGCGTTACGCAAGTGATATCGCCAAAGGCTACGAGATCCCAGTCTTCCACGTCAATGCGGATGATCCGGAGGCGTGTGTTGCCGTCGCGAAGTTGATCAGTGAGTATCGTGCCAAGTTCCATAAAGATATCTTGGTCGACTTGATCGGGTACCGCCGATACGGTCACAACGAAATGGACGAACCGATGAACACGAACCCGGTCCTTTACAAAGCCATCAAAGGACACCAGTCTGTCCGTCACGTCTATGCCGCACGACTTGAGGAAGAAGGCGTCATGACGAAAGATGAGAAGGCGCAAATCGAACAAAAAATCGAAGAGGCATTGAAGGCAGCACGTGATCTCGTTCCTTCTGAAGAAGAGGATGCAGACATCGTGTTACCGGATGCGGTCCATAAAGGATTCCCGAAAGTCGACACGAGCGTCGAACGAGAATTCCTCACGCAATTGAATGAAGAGTTATTGAACTGGCCGGAAGGCTTTGGTGTCTTCCATAAGCTTCAAAAAGTACTCGACCGTCGCCGTGATGCGTTCAGCGAAGGTGGAAAAATTGACTGGGGTCATGCGGAGACGCTCGCCTTCGCGTCAATTCTTTCAGATGGTACGCCGGTCCGCTTGAGCGGTCAAGATTCAGAGCGCGGAACGTTCGCCCAACGAAACATCATGTTGAACGATGTCGAGTCAGGTAAGAAATTCTCGCCACTCCATGAGTTGTCGACGGCGAAAGCATCGTTCTCGGTCTATAACAGCCCGCTCTCAGAAGGTTCGGTGCTTGGATTTGAATATGGCTACAACGTATTCGCACAAGATACACTCGTCTTGTGGGAAGCACAATACGGTGACTTCGCGAACTCGGCGCAAGTCATGTTCGACCAGTTCATCTCGGCGGGACGCGCGAAGTGGGGTCAAAAATCAGGCCTCGTCATGCTCTTGCCGCACGGTTACGAAGGACAAGGGCCGGAGCACTCAAGTGCACGTATGGAACGTTACTTGACACTTGCCGGGGAGAAAAACTGGACAGTCGCAAACCTTTCGTCTGCGGCACAGTATTTCCATATTCTTCGTCGTCAAGCAGAGATGCTCGGGAAAGAAGAGATTCGTCCGATGATCATCATGACACCGAAGAGTCTGCTTCGTCATCCGCTCGCCACGTCACCAGTCGAGGCGTTCACGGAAGAGAGCTTCAAGCCGATCGTCGAACAGCCAGGTCTCGGGGAGAACACAGAGAAAGTCGAACGTCTTGTTTTCTGTACAGGGAAAATGGCAATCGACCTCGCGGAAGCGGTTGGCAAGTCAGAAGAGTCACTCGACTTCTTGCATATCGTCCGTGTCGAAGAAATTTACCCGTTCCCGGTTCGTGAGATTCGTGATGTCATCAGCCGTTATCCGAACGCGCGTGAAATCGTCTGGGTTCAAGAAGAACCGAAAAACATGGGGGCTTGGACATATATCGAGCCTCGTTTAGAAGCGGTCACAACGAACCGACTCGATGTCCGTTATATCGGCCGCCGCCGTCGTTCGAGTCCGGCTGAAGGGAATCCGACAGCTCATAAACAAGAACAAGCACGCATCATCCGTGAAGCACTCTCTCGTGACGTCGTCTCGAGCGGTGCAGGCACGAGCACATATCAAAAAGATCGTAAATAAGTTAAGGGGGAACTCATTGTGATCGAAATCAAAGTACCGGAGTTAGCAGAGTCCATTACGGAAGGAACGGTCGCGACATGGCTCAAACAGCCAGGCGACCAAGTCGAAAAAGGGGAAGCCATCGTCGAGCTCGAGACAGATAAAGTCAATATCGAAGTCCCGGCTGACGAAGCGGGTGTGTTAGAAGAACAACTTGCCGGAGAAGGGGACACGGTTCAAGTCGGTGAAGTCATCGCACGTCTCGGTTCAGGTTCAGGTGGTGGTACGGCTGTCGCGACGAAGACGAAGACGGAAAACGCGACTGAAACGAAGACAGAAGCACCGACTGAGAAAAAGACGGAGTCTGTCGAGGAAGGCAAGAAAGTTGAGAAACGTGAAGAACACGTTGCGAGCCCTGGTAAAGGACCAATCGCGACACCGGCTGCACGTAAACTCGCTCGTGAGAAAGGCATTGATCTCTCAGCCGTTCAAACGAATGATCCAATCGGGCGCATCAACGTCCATGATGTATCGAGACATGAAGAGAAACCGGCTGTGAAAGAGCAGAAGCCAGCGGCAGCAGCTCCGGCACCACAACCGGCTGCAAGTGGAAAAGAAGAAGAGCGCATCAAAATGACACGTCGCCGTCAGACGATCGCGAACCGTCTCGTCGAAGTGCAACAGACGGCAGCGATGCTCACGACGTTCAATGAAATCGACATGTCTGCGGTCATGGCACTTCGTAAACGTCGCCAAGAGAAGTTCGTGAAAGACAACGATGTCAAACTCGGCTTCATGTCATTCTTCACGAAAGCAGCGGTAGCGGCTCTCAAGCGGATGCCTTACTTGAACGCTGAAATCCAAGGCAACGAAATCGTCTTGAAGAAATATTATGACATCGGAATCGCCGTTTCGGCTCCAGATGGTCTCGTCGTTCCGGTCGTCCGTGAAGCGGATCGCAAAAACTTCGGGGAGATCGAGAAAGACATCCTTCACCTTGCGGACAAAGCACGTAACAACAAGCTCGGGTTGAGTGATTTGACAGGTGGTACGTTCACGATCACAAACGGTGGCGTGTTCGGTTCACTCCTCTCAACACCAATCTTGAACGGACCGCAAGTCGCTATCCTTGGGATGCACTCGATTCAACTCCGTCCAGTCGCAATCGATGCGGATACAATGGAGAACCGTCCGATGATGTACGTGGCACTCTCGTATGACCACCGAATCGTAGATGGTCGTGAGGCTGTGACATTCCTCAAGCACATTAAAGACATGATTGAAGATCCAGAACAATTGTTGTTCGAAGCGTAAGAACAGGAAGTACTCGCTCCTATTTAGGGGCGAGTGCTTTTTTATGTCAGGTTTTAGAAAAAATCTTATTATAGGTTTTTTTGTTGAGTAAATATTTATGATGGAAATCAACGAGTAAAGAGAATCTCGTCGATGCAATGCATCTGAAGACCCATCAAAAAATCTTGGCGACAGAAAAAGCGGGTGCCATCCCGATGACGCATGACAATCTGAAAGAGGTTCGTGACTATTTGGAGTTGTTGCGTGACAAGAATAAAATCAAAAACGATGACTATCTTCAACTCGGAGGTATTATTGAACGCTGGGAACAAGCCATCTTCGATGAAATCGATAAAGAGCAGGACGTTTTGTTAGAGGAAATGTATGCCGCCATCGGATTCTCGAACGGACTGGCGACACGTGCGGAAGAAGAGTTGTTCATCTTGAATAACTTTGGGGGGGAATACGTGTATACGCTGGACTTAGAACCGATGCCAGAAGAGGAAGAACAGAAAGAAGACGTGAATACGAATACGGAAGAATAAGAAAAGGAGTTCATCACGAACTCCTTTTCGTATGGAGAAACGACGTCACGAAAGCGACTCATGGAAAGAAAGTTGATGTTTCCCGTTCGCTTTTGACCGATATAACGCGTCGTCCGCTTGTTCGATGGCAATGTGTGGTGGTTCCGGTGGACTCCAAATGGATGCCCCGATACTAGCCCCGACTTTCACCGATACGATGTCTAGCGTAATCGGTTCAGAAATCATCTCGATGAGTGTGCTTCCGACCTCCCGAATCTGTTGGGTCGAACGCTCAGTCCTTGGGAACATGAGGAAGAACTCATCTCCGCTCAATCGGACGGGGTAAACCTCCTCGATGGGGAGCGCCTGTAACCGGTGTGCGACCTCGACCAATACCTCGTCCCCAACCGCATGACCATATGTATCATTCACCGCCTTGAAGCCGTCGAGATCGAGATAGAAAAAGACGTACGGTTCTTTCGAGGCGTGTAGTTGATTCAGCTGTTCACGTAGGGCGACCCGATTTGAAAGACCGGTCAGTGCGTCACGATTCGCTAGTTTTTCAAAGTGTACCCGTTCCGACTCGGACTCCGTAAGGGAGGTGACGAGCGATTCGAGCGCGAACGCGAGCGATTCAATCTCTTCGATTCCTGATTGATGCGGGAACGTGTTCGCTTTCCCTTGTTCCATGAGCGAAGCCGTTTCGGTGATTCGCTTCAACGGTCTCGTCACGATTGAAGCGAGTAGCCAACCGAGCACAGCCGTCACGAGTGAGGCCAATAAACCAATCCATAGAATTCTCGTTTCAAGTGTCTCGACCGGTGCAAACGCGACTGCCGTCGGCTGACGGACGACGACCTGCCAACCGAGTCCAGGATATTCATCATACCCTTCTCCGATCGACATACCTGTCAGATAGTCTTGACCGTCATCCCATTCTTTCACGGAGGCTCCTTCTGTAAAAGATACAGGGAGTGGGTTTCCGACCATGTCGTCTGGACCGAGGAGTACAACGTTGTCTCGTCCACTGACGACGAATAAATCCGTGTCATCGACTTGTTCATGGAGCGTTCGATTGAAATGTTCGAGCACTTCTTTCCCCCAGGTCCAGCTTAAATGAGTGGCCAGTACCCCTTGAAACGAGCCGTCCTGAAATAGCGGGACACTGATATCGACGAATTGGAGCGGTTCCCCCGTCGGATTCGGCAATAATTCAGCTAAGAGGACCGCCTCGTGGACATCTCCGATGAAGGGGGCATCTTGTGCTTCGAGATAAACCGGTCGTTCGGCAATCGAGGCTCCCTCGAGAATCCCGTTCGTCGAAGCGACGACGGTCCCGTCCGCATCCGTGACGCCCATCCAAGAGAAGGCGGGGATGTTCGTCTGGACTTGATCGAGGAGTCGACGTGTTTCATCTCGGTCCTCTAAATCAAGGCCTTGTAAGAGTTGGACTTCTTGATAGCGTGACCACATATAAAAATCGAGTTTGTCCGCCAATTGATGTGATGTTGTCGAGAGGCGTTCCCCGATTTCTTTCTCGAGCGCGTCAGATGCCCGGTGACTGATGAGGGAAGTGAGTGCGATCGTCAGTAAAAAGACGAGCGTGGCAATGCTGAGCGCCAAAATGAGTCCGAGGCGCATCGTAAAAGACTTGATCATGCGTAAATAAACCTCCTAAAGCTTGAATTAAAGAGAATTATGAAAAACGAGTCGATATCATGATAGGAAGAAGAGCTTCCGCTATAATGAAAGACGAGTCAAAATAGATAGAGGTGAAGAGAATGAAAAAGAATCAATTGTTGGTCATCTTGACCATCGTTGCGGTCGCATTAATCGCATTGGTGTTCGTCTTACTCAACCAAGATGAGTCGACGACAGCTGAACGTGGCGATCACGTCTCGATTGAAGGACAACCGACACTCGGAAACCCGGACGCAAAAATATCGGTCGTCGAGTTCGGAGATTACAAGTGTCCTTCGTGTAAACAGTGGGGTGAAACGATTTACCCGCAACTGAAAGCGGATTATCTCGACAAGGAAGACGTCAGCTTCAGCTATATTAACGTCTTGTTCCACGGACAAGAATCGATCTTGGCATCCCTCGCTTCCGAGTCGGTATACGAGCAAGACCCTGAGTCGTTCTGGAAGTTCCATAAGGCGCTCTACGATGCGCAACCGGAATCACAACAACACGATAATGCATGGGTGACGGTCGAGAAGCTGAAAGAAATCGCAAGCGAGACGACATCGGTCGACTTGGCGAAGTTTGAGCAAGACCTTGGGGAAGAATCGACCGTACTTGAAAAAGTCAGTACGGACGATGGTCTTGTAAAAGAGAACGGTGTTCAATTCACGCCGTCTATCATGATCAACGGTGTGATGCTCGAAGACCCGTTCGATTACGAAAAAATCCAAGAGCTGATCGAGCAGGATTTGTAAGATGAAATCATTTCTCGAAAAGTATGGGTTATACCTCGCTTGGCTCGTCTCGTTGACGGCGACGCTCGGCAGTCTCTACTTCAGTGAGATTCGGGAGTTCGTGCCATGTGAGCTATGTTGGATTCAACGTATCTTTATGTATCCGCTGACCATCCTCTTAGGAGTTGCCGTCTTCACGGACGATCGGGCGGTTCGGAAATATGTGTTACCGCTTACTATCATAGGCGGTTTCGTATCACTTTACCATTACTTGGTACAGAAAGTGCCAGGTTTTGCAGAAATTCAACCTTGTGCACAAGGAGTTCCGTGTAGCGGTCAATACATTAACTGGCTCGGGTTCATCACGATCCCGTTCCTCGCATTGACAGCTTTCACGCTCATCACGATCCTCATGTGGAACGTCAAAAAGCGATAAGGAGTTGGCATGTGTGAAGAAATAGTGGATGATTGGTTTGACGACGATGCTCATCGTCCTAGCAGGATGCGGGCAAGAGATTGAGGACCCGCTCAACTGGGAAGTCGAAGCGTTCGAATATACGAATCAAGATGAAGAAATGGTCAGTCTTGACGATTTAAAAGGGAAAGTTTGGATGGCGGATTTCGTTTTCACAAGCTGTGAGACAGTCTGTCCACCGATGACATACAATATGACAAAGCTAAATGAAGCGCTTGAAGAAGAGGGCGTCGAAGACGTGCAATTCGTTTCCTTCAGCGTCGACCCGACGGTGGACACTCCGGAGAAGATGAAAGAGTTTATGAGTGGCTATGACCTTGCGAAAGCAGATTGGCAGTTCCTCTCAGGCTACTCGCAAGACGAGATTGAAACGTTTGCCCAACAGAACTTCAAGGCGCTCGTCCGGAAGCCTGACGAAGGTACACAAGTCGACCACGGCACGTATTTCTATTTGGTCGACCAGGAAGGAAAAATCATCAAGGCGTATCCTGGTTTCCAAAACGTTCCGACCGAAGACATCATCAACGACATTAAAATCTTGCAAAAATCTTAACCGAAGTCCTGCTCCACCAAACACGGGTGGGCAGGTCTTTTTGGTTTAAGAGACCTGATATAATGGAATAACCAGAATGCTCAATGAAGAGCACGCCATTTTTTTGAAAGATAGGCGAATCGACATACTTTCTCGTATAGAAACGGCGAAGGCACGCTATAATCAATTCAACGAACTATTAGAAAAGAGGACCTACATGAAAAAGACGATGTTGCTCTCATTGGTTGGAATGGCGGCTGTCACTGGAACGATTCTGACACAGTACAAACCACTCGGACGAAAGCCGAAATCGCTTCAATCTCCGAACCGGATCAATGGAAAGTTCCGTAATCAATATGAGACACCGATGAACTTCTCTGCGCAAGACATGGTGTCGATGGCGCGCGACTATCGTGATGTGACGTCACTGCGTAAGCCTACCGAACGTCTTCCGATCGTGCCAATCGATTTTGAGGAGAAGACGGGCTCGAGCTTCACAAGAATCTATTGGCTCGGTCATTCGGCGCTCATGGTACAAATGGACGGGAAGACGATGCTCGTCGATCCGATGTTTGGACGTAGCCCATCCCCACTCCCGTTCGCTAAAAACGAACGCTTCAGTGAAGACTTGCCGTTCGAACTCGAGGACTTGCCCGAAATCGATGTCGTCTTATTGACGCATGACCATTACGACCATCTCGATTATGGAACGATTCTTGCCATCAAAGACAAGGTCGCCATGTTCATCGTACCGCTCGGGGTAGGGAGTCATTTGAAACGATGGGGTGTCGGGGCAGAGCGAATCGTGGAGAGAGATTGGAACGAGTCGTATACATTCGGGAATTGGACGTTCGTCTGTACGCCGGCACGTCACTTCTCCGGTCGTTCGCTGACGGACCGCAACAGCACGTTATGGGCGTCATGGGTCGTCCTCGGCGAGACAGACCGTCTCTTCTTCAGTGGGGATAGTGGCTACGCGCCGCATTTCAAGATGATTGGCGAACAGTACGGACCGTTTGATTTCGCCGCACTTGAATGCGGGCAATATGACGTGCGCTGGCCAGACGTCCATATGCAGCCGGAAGAGACAGCGCAAGCGTTTCGCGATTTAAGCGCCGATCAAATGATGCCGATCCATTGGGGGGCGTTCACGCTGTCGTTCCACGACTGGTTCGATCCGGCGGAACAGATGTCATCTCTTTTACCAAAAGAAGTCGTCCTCACTCCAAAAATCGGAGAGCGGATCACGCTCGACGGTCGGAATGATACGACGACGTGGTGGCGAGAGCTCGAAGACGCAAACAAGCGATGACCTCGGTCACCGCTTGTTTTTTGTTACTAAATTAAGTTGAAATTGTCGAAAATTGTCTTACGATTCTTCAAAATTAAATTATTGAAAAAGGATAATTCTTTACATAAATAGTAACATAAAACTATGCGTTGTTATGTGGAGGTTGAGGAAATGAAAACTACGTCAAAAATAAATATCAATAATGCGGTTCTGAACTTAATACAAATTGACAGCTTGGAAGAAATTATTGAAGGCATGGTAAATGAAAAAGCAGATTTTTTTGAAAAAAAATACAAGCAAAAAATAGAAGAAGTTCGGAAAACCCGTTTCGTAAAAAGAGGAAATGTCGGTGCTGAAGTACTTTTCATCTTAAAAAAGAAACATAAAGTAGAGGGTAAGACGGTAGGGATGTACAGAAACATTCTTATTAAAGAATTGTTCATTGAAGGTGAACAGTTTATAAAGTATTTTCAAGAAAAATTTTTAATGGTATTAAACTATCATTTTAATGTTAGAAGAGTATATGGCATTACGCTAGAAAGTAGCGTTGAAGAAATTAAGTACGAAGCTATCGAGAAATTTACTGGGATAAAACCTGTACTATTTAAAAATACACTAATTGGAAGTATCGACCTAAACAATAATGACTATATTGCAATTTATAATTCTGAAAATGAAGTGAAGATTGTAGAAAAGTTAGGTATTACTTCTGTACACAACAAAGGTAGTGAAAAAGCTGTATTTGTTCAGTACGTCATTGATACTAAAAATGACTTTTTTGAAATATCGTACAATGATTCAGTTATATCTGATTTCTGCAAACAAGAAAAACATGAAAAGATTATTTCTATTCAATCAAATGATGAAGTATCAATAGAAAAGAAATTTGCAACTGAGGCAACTGCTCTAATGAATCTGTACAACCGGGTTAAAAATATAATGAAAGATGTTGTTTTAATCCATTCGATATCGAAGGGTTTGTCGTCATCACAAGTAAATCAGATGGTATCATCAATCAAAGAAAATGAAAATGTATCGGATAATGATATAGAAATCATAGCTAATTCCGAGCAAGAAGCTTTCAATAAATCCCCTTTTGAAGCTGCGATGTATCAATACTTTAAAGAAGACCGCGAAAAATTACTTAAACAAGTATTAGAAGAAGAAACGTTAAATGACAACGAAAAATTCAAAGAAATATTAGCAAAGGATTTTCCCGAGATTGATTCTTCCAACTTAATAACTAGCGTCAAATTTTTAAAGAATATGATTGCTTTTTCTAAATTAAAACAAAACAAACACGTTGTTAATAACTTTGAAGATTTCATTTTTTATTTTACCGTTAGAGATTTCGCGGTCACAAAATCAACAACAAAAAATAATGAACGTAAACCAGTTTACACATCAGATTTCTACTGGCATCTTCAAGAGGTAATTGACTCAATAAAATTATTAACAGAATTAGGTCTAAGAAAATCCGTTGAAATTTATGATAAGAAAATCTCACAAGAAGTTAAAATTTCGCATTATAATGATCACCTTAATTTTGTATATTTTCAATTTGCTAAAAAGAATAGTACAGCATCTAAAGAAAAAAATATTCTTAAACTGGCAGAAAGCAGGTTGTTAATTCATGAACTTATTAAAACTAAATTTAGAGAAATTGTATCTAGAGAATCCGGAATTTGAAAAATTTTTCCCTTTCAATGAATATTACGAAAAAATTGAAGTTTTTATGTTTGCAGAAATAGCTGCTGGACATGATTTTTTAAATCCATACAAATTTGCAAGAGTTACGAATATCGATATTTCTAAGGCTCTAGTATTTTTTGTTTATATTAGCTCTATACCTGACAATAGAACTCTTAAAATCAAATATCGTTATACCTGTTCAAGCGGTACTGATTCATTTTTATATGAAAATGAATTAGAGAACTTTGTTTGTGATGAAGATTGTAATTGTGAAAAAGATATAGATTTAAAATTTGCAATTGAAGAAGGTCTAGTAGATGTGCCGATATTTTTTGAAATTGATTTTCAACTTAAATCAGGATTAGTAGCAAAAGACTCTTCTTTTAACTATAAAGGTGAAGGAGGCGTTTCACGGGAGATAGAGAATGATATTGCCAAAAAAACAGATATGGTAACAGCGTTAATAGAGATGAAAAACCGTCCATCTTTCTTTAAACCAAGTTATGAAAAATGGAAAAACGATCTATTGGAGAGTAGAAAAAATTGATTGATCCGTGGATAATAGTAAGCTCACTCTTGTCAGCAATTTTTGTTACAGTTGTTCGCAATGTAAATGAATATTTTAAAGACAAGATTAAAGTGAGGAAGGCAAAAAAATTACTAGGTAAGGAATTAAAAGATAATTTACTTTACCTGTCTCGTACGGTGAAAGTCTTGAAAATCTTTAATGACATAAATATTATAATTCTAAGTGATGAAGACTTTAAAGAAAATTACTGTAGTGATGAAAAGATGAAAGAGTTGATGAAGTCTATATCCATTGAAGCAGACAGACATCTTAATTTAATTTCAGTTTTAGTATATAAAGAAATCTTTTTAAAGAGTAATCGTAATTTTGATTCTAAACAAGATGAACTTTTGCATGAAATATATTTTTATATATTAAAAGTCGAAAATTACAAATCTATAATTTTATCGAATAAAGATAATAAAGATATAAAAAGATTATACGAACTATACTTTAAAGTATGGGAAATTTCAAATAATATAATGTCTCTATGTGATGATGACTTAATTAAAAATCTTATTAGAAGTGAAGTTGAATGTGCTGTTAATAATGAGTTAAATGCTATTGAGCAAACGAGCGTAGAGCAGTGAACTGAAGTTAACTATTTTTACCGTGATTAGAAAAAACGTCCGTTTCAGACGAAATGAAATGAACGTTTTGTTGTATCATCAACTGTAATGAAAAGGATGTCTAAATTATTAAATGATTGATTAAGATAGTCGATAATTTTTTTCATAAAATATTGTGAACGATATAAAGCTTTTATCATGTATTGTTTCTATTCTGTCAGAATTTTTAATTAGTTGTGAATTTCCCGCAGACGTAGATGAATATATCGGAAGAAATTTTATAAGTATTAATTAGAATTCTGATTTTACGAAAAAAATTATACACTTTAATTGATCATATATTTTGAAGCGATGACCTCGGTCACCGCTTGTTTTTTTGTTAGGAAGACATCTTCTCTGTAGCATCTTCTTCGATATGCAGTTTGTGTTTACGCGTATAGACGAGGAACGCGGCTGTCATCGCAATCGAACTGATTCCAAACAAGACGACCATGAGCTGAAGTCCGATCAAGTCGAGGAAGAATCCTGTCACGAGAAGGACGACTTGGAAGATGATCCGGTCGAGCATGTTTCGGAACGAGAAGAAGCGCCCGTGATATTCTTTTGGCATCCGTGTCTGGAAAATCGTGACGGCTGTCGGGAAGAAACAGCCGACCGAGAAGCCGAAGAGGACGAATGCAGCAATGGACATGAACGGGATGTCCGCAAAATAGAGCATCAGTTGGGCGACACCGATTAAAAACGAGAACGAGAATAAAATCGAGAACGCCGAGAATTTTTCTCCGATCCGTTTAATCATAAAGGCACCTGTCATGAAGGCGAGTCCCTCTGCCGTATAAATCCATCCTTTAATCGCCGTCGAATCTTGCAACTCACTGATATTGATGACGAGCAAGTTGAATCCTCCGATGAAGAGGAGCGGGATGAGCGTCATGACGAGTGTCATGAAGATGACTGGAATCGATTTGATGATTGGGAAGACGTCTTTGAAACCGCTCGACGCTTTCGCATCGACCTTTTTCGCCGAGGGCGTTTTCGTCTCATCAAGTTTCAAGAAGAGCGTCGCGACCGCTAGCAACAGGTAGGCGACGAGCGAGAGCGCGTAGACGTTACGGAGCGAGATCAGTGTCAAAAGGACACCTGCAATCGCCGTCCCGATGACACGCGACAAGGTAGACACATTCATATGAACGCCGTTCAAGGCAAGAAGTTCCCGTTCTTTCACGATGAGCGGAATCGCTGCCTGCAGGGCAGGGAAGTAAAAAGCGGCCGACCCTTGTAAGATGATTAAAAAGACGACCATCCACACGACCGAATTCGTCTCGATGGCGACGAACATGAAGATCACGCTGAGCGCCCGGACGATGCTCGAGATGAGCATGATGTTTTTCTTAGAACCTTGGTCGGTCAAGCGACCTGCGAGCGGACCGATGGCGACCCCGGCAAGTAAGCCGATGGCGAGAATGACCGCCTTCACAAAGTCAGAGGGGACGCGGTCTTGCATAAATTCCAAGTTCCCGATGATGCCGAGCCATAGACCAAGACCGGCGACGAATTCGCCCGTCAAGATGATCCAGACGTTCCGATTTTTCCACATAGATGTAGTCCTCGATTCTTATATGCTAATCACTATTATCAAGTAGTAGGGTGAAGAATACCACAAAAAAGAAGCCGAACGTCGGCTTCTTCATCAATCAAAAATCAAATATCACAGTTGTCGTCAGTGCACGTCGCACCGTTCGAAAGGACTTGGATTGTCGGGTTGTTCTCAGACCAGACTTTTTCGAGCACTTGCGTGAACGCTTCTGTCGGCTGAGCACCGGACACCCCGTACTTGTTGTCGAATACGAAGAACGGCACACCCGTGATGCCGAGGTCGCTCGCGCGTTTTTCTTCGACACGTACGTCTTCCGTATACATGTCAGTCGTCAAGACGTCACGAACCGCGTCAGAATCGAGTCCGACGCTTGTCGCGATTTCAAGCAGCACATCGTGATTCCCGATGTGTTTCGCATCGACGAAGTACGCCTGAAGCAACGCTTCCGACAATTCTTTCTCTTTCCCGACCGTCTTCGCATAATGCGTCAAACGGTGCGAGTCGAGCGTCCCCGTCACGACCATGTTCTCAAAATCATAATCGAGTCCGACTTCGCGGGCTTGTGCAGCGACTTGAGCCGTCGTCCCTTTCGCCTGTTCGATCGGCATGCCATACTTCGTAGCAAGCGCTTCATAGATGGTACGTGAATCGTCCGTCGGGGCGTTCGGGTCGAGCTCGAAACTCTTGAATTCGACTTCGACTTGATCTGCCTGTGGGAACTGTTCGAGCGCCTCTTCTAGACGACGCTTCCCGATATAACAAAACGGGCAGACATAATCTGACCATACTTCAATTTTCATGATGAATCCCTCCTGTCCTTAGTGTAGGAAATCTTGAATTCAAAGTACAGGAAACGGCTCATGAAAATAAGCCCTCCACGAGGAGGACTTAAAAGACGTACCAGAATACACAGACGAAGTGAGCGAAGCTTCCGAACAAGATGAACAGATGGAACACTTCATGGAACCCCCATCCTCGCCAGTTGACGAATTTTGGTTTGAACCCATAAATGAGTCCGCCAATCGTATACATGACGCCCCCGAGGACGAGCCAGAAGATACCGGCGTTGCCGATCACGTTATGGAGTGGTCCGATAAAGAAAACTGACAACCATCCCATCCCGATATAGAGCGCGGTCGACAAGAAACGAGGGGCATGGAACCAGACGAGTTTAAAAATAATGCCGAACAAGGCGAGTGCGTGTACGGTACCGAAGAGGACCCACCGCGTCGGTCCTTCGAGCGCGAGTAACGTGAGCGGTGCGTATGTACCCGCAATCAACGCGTAAATCATCGCATGGTCGATTCTCCGGAAGAAAGCGATGACGTTCGGTGAGGCGATGATGCTATGGTAAAGACCTGACGATAAGTAAAGAAAGACGAGGCTGATCCCGAAAAGAATCGCGGCCATAATGGCAAGTGGCGAGCCGAGTAACGAGGCTTTGACGACCATCGCGATGAGCGCGATGAAAGCGAGTACCGCACCGGCAAGATGCGTCAGTGCGTTGATGGGTTCACGGAAAATCGAATGCATGTAAAACACTCCTTATCACATCATGTAGTATCGATAACTACATGATATACTGAAGAGGAACAAACAGCAAGGTGTACCTTTCGACAAATGAAAGTTTTCTTTATACTTAGGAAGTGAGGTGAGATAGATGAAAGCGAAGAACATTACTGAAACGGAAGGCACACTCCCACGGGACGTATTGCCGACCGTTGATTTATACATGGACCAGGTCATCCAGTTGTTCGAGCAGCATTATGGGAAGATGAAGCGAAACGAGGATGAGACCATTTTGACGAAGACGATGATCAACAACTATGCGAAGGGCAAGTTGTTTCATCCCGTCAAAAATAAAAAGTATACGAACGAACATTTGATGTTACTCAGTTTGATTTATGAGATGAAAGGTCTCTTGTCGATCAGTGACATCAAAGAGACGCTCCGACCGTTGAATGAGTCGGATGAGACGTTCTCACTTGAAGACTTCTACGAAGCGTATCAGGCGCAGAAAGTGAAGAATCTAGAAGCGTTTGAAGCCCAGGCGGACACGCTATTAAATACATCACTCGAAGATAAGGGCGGTGTTAAGCGAACGCTTGCCATCGCGTCTGCCGTGCATATGAGCCACTTGTATCAGCGATTGGCCGAGCAATTGATTGATGAGAACTAAAACAACTCCTCCGAGGACGAATCGTCTGTGGAGGAGTTGTTTTTTTAGTTATTGATGTACTTCTCGTAAACCGTACCGAAGTCTTTACGGTTCCATTCATGATAGTGACGTTGTAGCCAATCGAACGATTGCTCGTTCAATTCCTTGAACGTGTTCGGCACGTTCATGTCACCTTCACGGAGTCCGCTCAAGATCGAGACGGAGTGAGTCAATGATGTGTTTGCATACTCCATCATGCGACGGCCTTCCCGCTGAATCTCTTCAATCGCGAGGAGTGCCTTGTACAAATCTTTCACGTGCTCGATTTGTTTCTTGTTGATATCGATTGAGTATGGCTTGTCGCCGATTGTGAATTTGACTTCGACATCGAGGTCGACGGTGCCGGCCGTCTCGAACATGACGTGCTTAATCGGATAGTGTGCGTAAGGGTAACGATACAGAACTCGTTTCGAACTCATCGCGCTCGTTCCATCAAGGTGAATCATACCTAAGTTTGTAAAGCAGTATTCATCCGATTTTGATTTGATCAAGAAGTAGATCTTTTCGTTATCCTCATGGAGGACATAATCATCCGAGTCCGCCTTATCGAAATCGGACGGGTCGATCACCTCACCGATGTCGCTGAAGCCAGTCAAATCAGAAGCCAGTTTTTTGAACATGTCATTCACTCCTCAGTAATGGATTTTATGCATCTCTTTCGGGTCGGAGCCGGTCCGCTCATCACGATTGAGCGCATCGATGGCCGCCATCTCTTCTTTCGTCAATGTGAAGTCGAATACCTGTATATTTTCTTTGATTCGACTCGGTGTGACGGATTTTGGGATGACGGCGACGCCGTTCTGTAAGTGCCAACGCAAAATGACTTGGGCCGGCGACTTGCCGTGAGCCTTCGCAATCTTGACGATCGTCTCATCTTCGAGCGCTTCGCGTCCTTTCATGAGTGGACTCCACGCTTGAATCTGGATGTCATATCGTTTGCAGAATGCAATCAGTTCTTTCTGAGACAAATATGGATGGATCTCGACCTGGTTCACGGCCGGGACGATTGAGCATGATTGAATAATTTGTTCCAAATGCTCGATCTCAAAGTTCGAGACTCCGATTGCTCGGACGCGTCCTTCTTCATACAACTGTTCGAGTGCTTTGTACGTTTCGACGAATTTACCGAAACGAGGCATCGGCCAGTGGATGAGGAACAAGTCGACATATTCGAGACCGAGCCGATCTAGGCTATCCTGGAACGCTTGGAGCGCCTCGTCAAATCCGTGGAACTCGTTCCAAAGCTTTGTCGTCACAAAGACGTCCTCCCGTGGGATGCCTGCTTCACGAAGCGCTTGTCCGACACTCTCTTCATTTTGATAAATCGCAGCCGTATCAATCAATCGATAGTCTGCATCGAGCGCAGCTTTGACCGTATCGACCGTCACTGCGCCATCTTCGACCTTATAGACACCGAGCCCGAGCATCGGCATCTTGACGTCATTATTCAACGTCGTCCATTCCATAAAAAATCCCTCCCTCTCGTCTATAACGTTACCGAAATTTTGGATGAAGGGAAAGGAAAAACTACAGACGGATGCTTTCCCCGTGCGCCTTGATCACAATTTGGTCACGGTCGAGTTTTGCGGCCGCGACGAGACGATGATACGGTTCCTCGACAGGCTCATAAGAAAGGACGAACGTGTCCCAATGCATCGGGAAGAAACGCTTCGCTCCACTCTCTTTGTACATCATCCAAGCCTGTTCCGGAGTACAGTGCGCTTCCTGGAACGAGTCCGGTTGGTAGGCACCGATGGGGAAGAAGGCGAGGTCGATCGGTTCACGGTCAGCAAGTCCTTTGAAGGAGTCGGTATACGCCGTGTCTCCTGCGAAGAGCATACGAATCCCTTTGTATTTGAGCAAATACCCGTTATAGCCCATATGTTTGTCCCACGGAAAACGGTTGCCCCAATGCTTGACGGGAATGGCGCGGACATCGAGCCCGTTCGCAAGTGTCACTTTGTCATGTGGATGCAGTTCGAGCGTCTGCAGACTTGGGTATCGGCGCAACAGGCGGCTCGTCCCAGGAGCAGAGACGACAATCGTTTCGCGAGTGATGAGTCGCTTCAAACTTTTATGGTCAAAGTGGTCCATATGGGCATGGCTGAGTAGGATGACATCGACCGGGCCGACCTCCTCAATGGAGAGGGCCGGAGCGGTGTGACGTTTCATGCCGACTGTCAGCGGTCCGAGATGGACACCGATTCGTTTTGAGAAGACGGGGTCCGTTAAAATCTTGAGCCCATACCAATGAATGAGGACTGTCGAATGCCCGATCCACGTTGCCTGCACATGCGTCTCATCAATGGTTGTCAGTTCTGGACGTTCCGGCCATTTAAAGCGCGGACGGGGGAGCCGTCGTTTGAATCGTGTATAGAGAAACGTTCCGACGCTCGCCAAGACGGCACTCGGAACGAGGATGCGTCGACGCATCATGCATCACCTCACTGTTCGAATATACTGTCATCATATCGCGAGGACAGATGCACCGCATCCGCCTAAAGGAGTAGAAAAAATGGGAGATTGTGGGGTACACTCTTGCGAATCCGCTTTCAATTTGATAAGGTGGCAGTAACTTAGGAAAGAGAGGTATACCGTGCCATGAAAAATACACGTTCACTCCAACGATGAGACGAATCATCACTGTTCGCTTGAACAGTCACGGGTGAAGTGTGTCCATTTTTTCAAATACGGGAAGCGCTCGTTTTCCTCTTTGAACGGATTCCTTCACACCACCGCTTTGAAGCGGATGGTGTTTTTTGTTTCATCGCGTATCGGATTCATAAGCGAGGTGAAACAGATGTTAGCAGTAAAACAAGTCCGGTTTGACTATGACCGGAAACCATTATTTGACGCGGTCTCGTTCGAGGTCACGGCTGGAGAGCGTGCCGTATTATTCGGACTGAACGGGAGCGGGAAGACGACGCTCTTCCGACTCGTGACCGGGGAGTTGACCCCGCAAGCCGGGAAGATTGAATGTCTTGGCGAGGTCGGACTCGTCCGACAGACGATCGAATCGACAGACATGACCGTACTTGAGTGGACGATGCGCAGTGATCCAGAACGATATGCGCTCTATGAAGATGTTTCTTCTGGTGACGAGATGCGTGTCATGCGGTCCTATGAACGGGCGCTCGCACTCGATGTGTACAACTTGGAACAAGAGGCGACAAGAGCATTGACTCGACTTGGGCTGGAGGAGCACCTCTTCCGAAACATTAACGAGCTAAGTGGAGGCGAGAAGACGCGAGCTCAGCTCTCAACACTGACGATGAAGCGGGTGGACCTCGTCCTGCTCGACGAACCGACGAACCATCTCGATCTCGAGTCGATCGACTGGCTCACGAAGTGGTTGAATCAGTTCAAGGGGACGGTGCTCATCATCTCACACGACCGTCAACTGATGGACGATGTCGCAACGACCATTCTTGAACTGTCAGGCGGTCTAGTCACTCGATACCCGGGAAATTATACGGCGTATAAGCATCAAAAAGAAGAAGAACGCGTGCGTGATGAGCGAGCCCATGCTCGATACGAGAACCGAAAGGCAGAACTGCTCGAGATGATTGCCCAATACAAAGGGTGGCATTTGAAGGCGAAAGCGACAGCGAGTGTCCGCAGTCCGGGAGCGCAAAAAGGAGCGGCCAATCTCGCCATCAAAATGAAGGCAAGAGAACAGAAGTTAAGGCAGCTCGAAGACAATCGTCCACAAAAACCAAAAGAGGAGAAATCCATCTCCGTCCGTTTTGCAGCGGATGAGCTCGAAGCGAAGACGTGGCTGACGTGTGAGGATGTGACGTTTGGATACGACAATCCGTTCTATGAACCGTTTTCCTTCTCGATGAATAAAGGAGAGCGGATCTCGATCACCGGACCGAACGGAAGCGGAAAGACGACGTTATTAAACGTGCTGATCGGTGAACGAGCGCCGCATTCGGGTGTGATCAAGCGACATCCTCGTCTGAAGATCGGATATTTCTCTCAAACGCTCGAGCGTCTCCCGGAGACCGGGACGTTACTTGAGGCGTTACTCGCCAATAGTGAGATCGGAGAGACGGAGGCGCGAACGTTGCTCGCTCACTTCTTGTTCCGGCGAGATGAAGTGCACCGACCGATTACCGAGGCGAGCATGGGAGAAAAGTGTCGAATCGCCTTTCTCATCTTGTATTTCTCGGATGCCCATCTGTTGGCATTAGATGAACCGACGAACTATTTGGATGTGGCGACACGCGAACAAATCGAGGCGGCGTTGTCCGTCTATCCGGGTGGATTATTGTTGATTTCCCACGACCGCTACTTTCATCGTTTGACTTCGCGCACGATTGAATTAGGAGAACATATTGTCATACGTGAGAACGATGACACCGGTAAGTCGGTCGATGTCGAACAGATGGTCCGAACGATGGACGAATTGACAAAAGATGAATTGAAATTTTTTGATGAAGCAGGAAACCTCCTACCATTTGACGAAACGAGTGAAATGAATCGAATCGAGTAGGAGTGAAGAACATGAATGGAGGAAGATTGTCGCGTGCGACGACGCGGAAGCGTAAACGCGTGTTCCGCATCACGACGGCATTGGCACTAGTGCTCGCCTTGGTCGGAATCATCGCCTTCGCGGCCCTGATTGACAAAAAGCAGGACTCGGCTTTACCAGAATCTGATGAGATTGCCACGGAAATGGTCGACTCCGAGTCGGAACAACCGGCTGATGCTGAGACCGAATCGACAGATACCATCTATATCGAACAACCGTATACGAAAGTATACGCGGATGACCGGGTCACGGTCGTTTATGAAGCCGACTTGGGTGATCGATTTGAACGGTTGGAGACGGTTAGTGGATTTGTGAAAGTTCAGTTGAACGAGCGGTTGACCGGCTGGGTAACAGAAGAGAGTGTGACGACAGAAGCGACAGCATTATCGGATGACGAGGTGATTGCCGCTTGGCAACAAGTCGTCCCGAACGCTTCGGAGTCCGTCCTTGACTGGATTGGAAAAGATCTCGAAACCGTCCGTGCGGAGCTCGGCAGTCCTTCTGCCGTTCAACGTGACCAAGTGAACGAGTATCATTTCTATGATGGATTTTTCCTCATGGTCCGGGACCAAAAAGTACGGGCCGTTGATTGGGACAAACAAGCAACAGCGACGCCAGACGTACAACCGACTCGCGAACAAGCGACCGGAATCTGGTTCGAGGGTGAGACGGTCCAATTGAAACTGTTCCCTTATAGCGGCGTCATGCGCGTCCGCTTGGAGCAAAAATGAGACAAAGCGGGAGAGTTCATTTCTCCCGTTTTTTTATCGTTTTTCATTCAAATGAACGTTTGAATGTTTGGTTAAAATGGAATAAGATAAACAGTAGAAGGAGGAGTCAGTTATGGGACATCATCATGATCACGACCACCATCACCATCATTCGACGAATCAGCGGGCACTCTTACTCGCCTTTCTCTTGATTGCGGCGTTCATGGTCGTCGAAGTGATCGGCGGGCTATGGACGAATAGTTTGGCGCTGTTATCGGATGCGGGGCATATGCTAGGAGATGCGGCGGCGTTAGGGCTCAGTTTCCTAGCTGTCCGATTTGGGGCGAAAGCGGCGACGCCAAGTCGGACGTTCGGGTATCGACGTTTTGAAATACTAGCGGCATTCATCAACGGGGTGACACTACTCGTCATCTCGGTCTATATCCTATTTGAGGCGTATCAGCGACTAAGCGCACCGCCAGAAATTTTGAGCGGTGGGATGCTTGTCGTCGCCATCATCGGGCTACTCGTCAATATCCTTGCTGCCTGGATTTTAATGCGCGGGGAGAAAGATAATTTGAACGTGAAGAGTGCGTTGTTGCACGTATTCGGAGATTTACTCGGGTCGGTCGGAGCCATCACGGCAGCGATCCTCATCATGTTGTTCGGATGGACGTGGGCGGACCCGGTCGCGAGCGCCTTTGTCGCGATATTGATTTTAATCAGTGGCTATCGGGTGACACGCGATGCGATTCATATCTTGATGGAAGGGTCGCCGGAACAGATTGACGTTCGGGCGATGCAAGAAGAGATTGCGGGCATCGAAGGGGTGAAGGAAGTTCACGATCTTCATGTCTGGTCCATCTCGTCGAGCGAGCATGCGGCGACATGTCATGTCTTGATCGATGAAGAGACGGATGACCAAGATATTTTGCGGCAAGTGACGGAACGAATTCGGAAATACGGGACGTTCGAACGCTCGACGGTCCAGATTGAACGGGAACGACAATGCTGTGAAGAACGAATTATTTGGTAAATCGAACGGACACTCAGGCGAGTGTCCGTTATTTTCCGTTCACATCAATGACGACAATCTCTGG
Organism: Exiguobacterium sp. AT1b; assembly: GCF_000023045.1. Taxonomy (GTDB): domain Bacteria; phylum Bacillota; class Bacilli; order Exiguobacteriales; family Exiguobacteriaceae; genus Exiguobacterium. Next base: position 2,520,472 of record NC_012673.1, read on the forward strand.
TGGATTGTAGATGCGTGGGATATTGAAACTGTAGTTGAATCCACGGCCGATGATATGGGTAAACGTCCCATGCTCATAGAGTCCGCCTGCGTATTCAGGAAAGAATCCTTGGTCAGGTGCGAATAATCCGTTCATCAAGTAAGGGATTCTCACTTGCCCGCCATGAGCATGTCCGGATAAGACGAGGTCGAATGGAAGTTTGGCATACGTATCGACTTGTTCGGCACGGTGGGAGAGAAGCACCTTGAACGTCTCGTCCGGGGCGATCTCCTGCATCGCCGCAGTCGACTCCGCATCCCAATCCGTATAAATATTTTCTCTGAACCCACGAAGAGGATCTTCTAGCCCGCCGATAACGAGGTCGATTCCGTTGATGGTGACCGTCTCCCATTCGTCTTCGAGAACATTGACGCCATATGAGCGAAACACGTCTTTCACATCGTGACGGACATAGTCATCCGATCCATCGATTTCATGGTTACCGGTCACGAAATACATCGGCGCAATTCCTTCAAGCCCTTCGATTAGTTCGAATGCGGGTTCAGGTGAACGATATCGGTCCAGTAAATCACCAGGTAAGGCGATGAGATCTGGTTTCTGCGCACGGACCTGGTCGATCAAAATCGACTGCTTATAACCGTATGAGGCGCTGTGTAAGTCGGAGAGGAGCACGATGCGGAGTGATTCGTCTGCTGACAGTTTATCGGACGTCACGTCATACGTGCGGACGGTCAACCCGTTGTACGTCGCCGTGAACAACAAGATGCCAAGTACAACAAACAGTAGAGTCGATTTATGCTTCTTCATCAGTGCTCCCTCCTTTCCTAATCGTGTCTTTAATCTTACTCCGATAGGCAGGGTTAAGCAAAAAAAATCCCGCTCCTACGAGCGGGATGAAAGATTATGCTGCTTTTGCTGTCAATTTGACGTCGACATTGCCGCGCGTCGCTTTTGAATAAGGGCACACTTGGTGTGCTTCTTCGACGAGGCGTTCTGCTGTCGCTTGGTCGACACCTTTGATTTCGACTTCAAGTTCAACTGAAATGAAGAAACCTTCATCGTTTTGGTTTAATGTGACGTGACCTGTGACGCTTGAACCGTCTGTCTTCACACGTTCTTTTCCGATGATGAGGTTGAGGGCACTACCGAAGCAAGCCGCATAGCCAGCTGCGAAAAGTTGTTCCGGGTTTGTCGCACCGTCGACGTGTTTCGCGCCAGGCATCGAGACGTTCATGTCGATGACGCCGTCAGTTGATTTCACGTGACCTTCGCGGCCACCGATTGCTGTTGCTGATGCTGTGAATAGTGATTTCATGATTGAATTCCTCCATTTCATTTTTAACAATTAAGTTGTGCACAATTTAAATTATAGAGCAGTCAAAAAGTTTCGCAAGTGATATGCTTGGCTAAAGAAGAGTACGGAGGATTACGTATGGACCAATCGTTAAAGTTAGAACATCAAATCTGTTTTCAATTGTATACCGCCTCAAAAGAGCTTACCCGGTTATATCGCCCAATTTTAGCACCGCTAAACCTGACGTATAGTCAATATCTCGTGATGCTTGTCTTATGGGAAGAGGATGGGATTGATTTGCGGCAACTCGGGTCGCGGTTGACGCTCGACTCTGGGACGTTGTCGCCGCTCATCAAGCGGCTCATCCAAATCGGCTATGTGGAGAAGAGTCGTGCCACCGACGACGAACGAAAAATCGTCGTTCGTTTGACAGAGGACGGTAGCGCGTTGCGTGAGCAGGCGGCGGATGTGCCGTTACAAGTAAGTGGTATGCTGAATATAGACGAAGCGACGTATGTCGCATACATGGAGATGCTCACCGATATCAAGACGAGACTACACGATTTCGGGGAGCGTCTGCGCGAGCAGTAAGGAAGGAGGAGCCATGTTTCGAAAATTGATCATCCTCTTGATGGGGATTGGACTCTATATGGCTTGGCAATATGAGATGCCGAACGTCTCTGCCCCGACGAGCATTCAGGTGGAGTCTGAGGTGGCGACCGAACGAGCGACAGACGCGCCAAAGTTCGCAAGTCAGTATGCCGGGCATGACTGGTATTTGGTCGAACGTGGCGGTGACCGCGGACTTGAACTGATTGATGAGGACGGTGCGAAAAAAGGATTCTATCAGTTCGAGACAGGTAGCACGTATCGAGGTCTTATACTGAATGAAACGACCCGTGATCAAGTCGAGGACATCGGCTTCGAGGCAGTGACTTCGTATAATAAAGGACTGAATCGATACTTGATTCCAGACGATCCATCGTTTTCCGTTTTTGCAATCGATGGTCAGTATGTCACTTTCTTTTTTGACCAGCATGATGATGACCTCCTGAAAGGGATCTTGTCGGTCGACCGCCGTGTCGAAGAGGCGAGTGAGGGGTACTATGGTGACTTGTCGAAAGAGGGGACGGTCGCCAATGAGCAGTTGATGCGTATTCTCATGAATTGGGATCGGGAGAAATTTGATTTAAATGCTCTAGCTGACTACGAACCACTCTATCCGGTCGTTCGGGCGCATAGTCAGAACATGGCGGAGAACGACTTCTTCAGCCATACGGACCCAGAAGGACAAGACCCGTTCAATCGAATGGACGAAGCGGGACTTTCGTATTCGATGGCCGGCGAAAACTTGGCGATGGGACAGATGAGCGTGTTCCATGCGCATTGGGGACTCATGAACTCGAAAGGGCATCGTGAGAACATCATGCAGCCACGATTCACCCATGCTGCCGTCGGGCTCGCTTACAACGACGACGGTAGTCCTTTCTATACAATTAACTTCATTACACCACGTTAAAAGAACGCGCTAATGACGAATTTAGCGCGTTCTTTCGTTTGCTTTATTCAGTGATTGTGAATTTTTGAAGTCGTTCGTTTAGTAGTTCGGCGACAAAAATTGTCCCGTCCTCTAGTACAGTGAGATCGTGGGGGATGCGCAATTGACCCATCTTGTTCCCCCAAGAACCAAATCGCTCAATGACTTCTCCCTTCGGACTTAAAACGACAATTTGACTTTTAGGAGTTTCGCGTTCCCCGTTCAAATAATCGCCACCATCGACAAGATAGATGTTGCCATCGTTCCCTGCATCGATTCCGTAAGGTCTTCCGATTTCGGTGTCATCCCATGTGGAAAGGTGTTGCCCATCTTGGTCAAACACTTGAATGCGAGCATTATTTCGGTCAGCCACATATATGTTGCCAGACTGATCGTGAGTAATTCCGTGAGGCAAGTTAAACTCACCATCGGAAGAACCATAAGCATCAACTTCCCATTGGATGTTCCCATCACGATTGAATTTTACAATACGATGATTTCGGTATCCATCAGCCACAATGAATGAACCATCTTCCATTACGGTCACATCAGTTGGCCGTGCGAAAGTATATTCATTCATCGGGACAGGGAAGTTAGGCAGTTCATTTCGAATCCGTAAGCTTGTCTCAGTGCCGAGGCGATAATCGTCCCCAAACGTAGCGAGAACATTGCCACGTTCATCCAGCTTGAAAACTTTATTCAACATGATATCCGTTACCCAAATGTTGTTTTGAGAGTCCACTTCGATCCCGTGAGGAGATTGAAACAGGTTGTCCCCAAATTCATCGACAATCTCGTTTGTGTTTGGATCAAACACTGTGATTGTAGGGGTCGTGATTAATTCTTCATTCGCATAGCTTCCATCGCCGCGGTGTAAGTAATAGACATATCCTGAAGGGGAGGTAGAGACACCGCTACCTTCTCCTCCACGATGTGAGACACTGTCCTTCTCGGGCCAAACCCAACTAGATGTATATCGAGAACTTTTGGCTTTTTCATCATATTCATCTTTGAAAATGGGGTCCGTTCTTCCTTGGGCAAGCCATACAAGAGTTACTGAAAGTGCGAGGAGTACGCTGACTCCCAGCACCATTCTTTTTTTCATTCTATACAAGTGTGACACTCCTTCACGATTTACTGTGCATAGAATATGATAGATGGCTTAAGTGTAAACGCCAATTAGACCGTAGAGAGAAATCAATCTACGCCTTCAGGATGAGGTCAAATCAGTTTTTTGACCGCATCCTCAATCTCAGCCGGTGTCGTTTGTGGCGAAAAGCGCTCGATGACGTTCCCGTCGCGATCGACTAAAAACTTTGTGAAATTCCATTTGATCGCCTTCGACCCCAGAAGCCCGGGTGCTTCTTTTGAGAGATAAGTGAAGAGCGGATGGGCGTCTTTTCCGTTCACATCGACTTTCGCAAACATCGGGAACGATACGCCATAGTTAAGTTGACAGAACTCTTGAATTTCTTCATTGGAGCCCGGGTCTTGATGACCGAACTGGTTGCACGGGAAACCTAAGATCTGTAGGCCCTGTCCCTTATATGTTTTGTAAAGTGACTCGAGACCTTCGAGCTGTGGTGTGAACCCACATTTGCTCGCCGTGTTGACGATGAGTAAGACGTCGCCTTTATATGTAGCTAACGGTTGCAATTGTCCTTTCATGTCTACTGCTTCAAAATCATAAATCATGTTTATTCCCCCTTTTTTTGTAGTATACCAAGAGAAATCCGCTATCTCGACTTTAAACGCGTTGCGTGCAATCAAATTGTTATGAAATCATGATGTCGCTGTTACATCATTCCGCAGAAAGAATCCGTATAATGAAAAACGTTGTAGAAAGGAACGGTGTTATGCGACTTTTAAAAAATGAATTTATATGGATTGCGCTTATTTTAATCGGACTCTTCTTATCAAGTGCGACGCCTTACTCGGACCAGTCCATCGTTTCGCCACTCGAGCGATTCAACTGGAGCTGGATCGAACCGACGCTCGCGAACGTACAGTTCGACTACGCAGGAAAGGAAATCTCGCTCGATACGTTGGGGACGGCAGGATTGATTGAGTTCTTTATGCGGAAGACGGCACATGTCGTCACGTTCCTCGCTCTCGGTGCCTTATTCGTGAAGGCCATCTCGAGAACGAATCTTCATGCGGGACTGAACGTACTCTTCGCCTGGGCACTCGCGAACACGGTGGCGATTTTTGATGAGTATCATCAGAGTTTGACTCCTGAACGGACCGCGCTGTTAGAAGATGTCCTTTTAGATAGTACAGGTGCTGCCGCAGGTGTCATCTTATTCGGTGGGTTGTTATTCCTTCGTTCGAAACGGAAAAATGGCAAACGGGCCGGCTATGTAGCCTTAAGGTAGTTAAAAAAAATGAATAGGTTACTATGTGAAAAGCGCTTTCTTGAAGTGCTTTTTTTCTTTTTAAAACTATTTTGTGACAACGAACCAAACAAAATATTGTCTATACCCACGTTTTTTAAGGGATAAAACCTAAAATAGGTCAATGTCATACGAATGAAATATAAGTGTAAAATAACTTTTGGTTTAGATTGCTATAATGAGTCACAGAGCGAACGAAATGTCGCGACTTATCTTATTAAAAAATTACTGCACGACTATAGATAAAAACTACACGGGAATCAGCGGAGGGAAGCACATTGGGTAACTTGAAGAAATTTGCAGCTACAGTCACTCTAGGCGCACTCTTGATCGGCGGAACGTCACCGACTTATGCAGCCTCACTTACAGAGAAGCAGAAGAAAGTACAAGAACAACGACAAAAGAATAGCAGTGAACAGTCGAAAGCAAACTCTTCGATTCAATCACGTGAGCAAGCCATCAGCAAAGAGCAGCAAGAGATCAACAAGTTAGATGCTGAACTCCAAGACGTCATCAACGATGTCGCTCAGAAAAAAGCTGAGATTCGTGCAACTGAAGAAAAAATTAAAAAGCTTCAAGCACAAATTAAAAAGTACGAAGCGAAAATGAAGGCACAAGAAGATCTTATGAAAGATCGTATGGCGACGATGCAAAAGAACGGCGGCTCGTCAGTCAACTGGGCTGAGTTCATCTTCGGTTCTAAAGACTTCGGTGATTTGATCACACGCATGATCACAGCTGGTACGATTCAAGAGAACGACCAACAGATCTTCGAAGAGTATGAAGCAACGAAAGAAAAACTTGCGAAAGCGCAAGCTGATTTGAAAGCAGAGCGCGATTCACTCGTGAAGCAAAAAGAAGATCTTGAAAAACGTCAGAAAGAGCTCGATCAAAAAATGAAAGAGCGCGCTGCGAAAATCAAGAAACTTGAAGCTGAAAAAGTGAAGTTCGAATCAAAACTTATGAGCCTTCAAGAGATGGAAGATACGCTCAAAGCTCAAGAACAAGCCATTCAAGCAGAAATCGAAGCGCAACGTCGTGCTGAAGAAGAAGCACGTCGTGCAGCGGCAGCAGCTGCGGCAGCGAAAAAACAACAAGGTTCAAGCTCGAACAGCGGTTCAAGTGCTTCAACAGCACCGGTAGCGTCTGCACCAGCAAGCGGTGGTATGTTCCAACGCCCAGCAAGCGGTCGCCTCTCACAAGGATGGGGTCCAGCAAGCGGTGCGAACGGCTACTCGTTCCACAACGGTCTTGATATCGCAGGTCCAGTCGGTACACCGATCTATGCAGCACAAACTGGTACGGTCCTCCGTGCAGGTTGGGGTGGCGCATACGGAAACCACGTCATGATTGCACACGTGATCAACGGGCAAGTATGGACGACAGTATACGCTCACATGAGCTCGGTATCCGTTTCTGCGGGTCAACGCGTGTCACAAGGACAAAACCTTGGCGGCATGGGTAGCACAGGGAACTCGACAGGTTCACACCTTCACTTCGAGATTCACCGTGGCGGCTACTCGTACTCTTCATCGAGCGCGGGAAGCACAGTCAACCCAGCATCATTCTTCTAAACACAAAGACAGTGATCGACGAACGCGTCGATCACTTTTTTGTTGCCTGATAGACGATGAACGTCAAAAGGGCGGCACCGATGACACTGAGCCATAGCGTTTCGAAGTTTGGGTCATCGAGCATGCTCCGGCCTCCAAGGAACACCATATAGCCGAGTATCGCGAGCGTGACAAGTGTCAAAGCGGTCAATCGGATCTGTCGGGGGATACGGAGCCACCAACCGAATAATCTGTTCATGAAAAATCGCCTCCTCTATTAGTATAGGGGAGGCGATGTGTTTCATCTAGCGAGTCGTACCCAGGCAGAGTCCATGATTTGTTGGTAACCGACTTCCCGATAGATTTTGTTCGACGTCGGGTTCGTCAAGTCGGTATAGAGGACACAGAACGATTTCGTCTCAAGTAATTGGCGGCTAAGGTCTGCAACGAGACTTCGCGCGTAACCTCTACCACGTGCATCGGGTGATGTGTAGACGAATGAAACGGTGATTCCGTTCTCAGTTGGACGTGCGCGTTTCGCGCACGAGACGACCTGTCCGTCGACTTCCCAAAAGACAGCCTCTTCCCTGTCGAGCATCGTCTGTACAGCCTTCGTCACCTTCTCTGGTGGAGATGATCGGAGACCTGATTCGGCTTCGAAGGCACTATACCAAGCTTCGAGCTGTGCCTGGTCGGCCTTCGTCGCTTCTCGCATGTGGCCTTTTGCCATGTCGATGTCTTCCACGCTGTCGAGGCGATAAAGACCTTGGGACATGAACATCTCACTCGACCCAGACGTCAACTCCTGCCATACTTTCCCGAACCGTTCCGCTTGCTGTCGTTCCGAGACGACTTCCGCGAAGGGGACTGCTTCTTTCAAAAGGTGGGGGATGATGAAATCGGGGAGTTCTTCTTCTCGTTCCGAGCCCACGACGATGTAATGGAGCGGATGGGGTGGTGTCACTTGGAGGATGGCGAGAAGCTCCTCGTCCTCTTCGACTGTGAACTGATGAAACGTTTCATAGATTCCTTGTTTGACGTTATTCAAGACGCCAATCATGAGGCTATTCTTTGCCTCCTCATCGAGTAATGCGTTCATGACGCGGTCTGAGAAGTGATCAGGGTCTTTCCATTCAATCCATTCCATATGGTTCTCTCCTTTATTATATGTAGACAAAAACGGACAAACCTGATGGCTTGCCCGTTTATGAGTCGTTCATTATGCGATATCTTCTTGTTTCGACGACGTGTTGTCGAGAAGTTTTGTGTTGTGTTTGAAGTAATGAATGATTTTCGCGATGGCACCGTCACCCGTGACGTTTGTTGCTGTCCCGAAGCTATCTTGTGCCAAGTAGAGTGCGATGACCAAGCTTTGCATCGTCGCGTCGAACCCGAGGATCGAGCCGAACAATCCGAGCGATGCCATGACGGCTCCGCCTGGTACACCTGGTGCTGCAATCATCGTCACCCCGAGTGCGAGGATGAATGGAAGCACGATGGCGTATGACATCGGCATGCCGTTCAAGTACATGAGCGCCACACCGACCGACGTGAGTGTGATTGTCGAGCCTGACAAGTGAATCGTTGCCGAGAGCGGGATGACGAAGTTGGCGACACCCTCGTCCGTGTTGTTCAACTTCGCCTGGCGAAGCGTGACGGGAATCGTCGCGGCCGATGATTGCGTCCCGATGGCTGTGAAGTAAGCCGGCATCATCGTCTTGAGCAACTTGAACGGATTCTCTTTGTTGAGACCACCTGCGATTGAATATTGAATCATGAGCATCGTCAAATGAAGGACGATGATTGTGACGAAGACGAGCGAGAAGACCGAGAGGATCTCAGCGACTTGACCGGCGTACGTCATGTTCATGAAAATTCCGGCGATGTGGATTGGAAGTAATGGAATAATGACTTTACTGATTAAGAGCTCGATGATATCGCGGAAATCCATGGCGAGGTCGAGTGACCGTTTGCTTTCGATTGCGGCAATCCCGATTCCGATGACGAAAGCTAAGATGAGTGCGGTCATGACACCGAATACAGGTGGAATCTCAAATTCCATGAACCCTTTCAACAAGGCTTCTTCTGGATTTTCGGCTCCTGTCGTCGACCGTGTCAAAATTTGCGGGAACAAGTTGCTTGTTGCAAAGTATGCTAATGTTCCGGCGATGATGGTTGATGCGTAAGCGATGAGTGCTGTGAGTCCGACCAGCTTTCCTGCTCCTTTTCCAAGTTCCCCGATACCCGGGATGATAAAAGCAAGAATAATCAATGGAATAGCGAAGCCTAAGAACTGCCCGAAGACCGTGTTGAACGTCACGAACGTCCGAACGATCCAGTTCTGACTTTCTGGTACGATGCTCCCGAGTAAAATACCGAAAGCGATCGCGATGATGATGCGACCTAAGAGGCCAATACGTAATTTCAAATCAATCACCCTTTCTGTTTGTTTGAATAGTTGATATTTTCGCACATTTTACGGAATGTTGCCACCTTCTCTTACAATTTTTCTAAAGAAAGACGTTTGACAACTGTTTAGAAGGGTATTAGAAAATGTTGTACATATCAAGGGAAGGGGCTTCTCCTTTTCCTAATATAAAAACGATGTTATGATTAATTCTGACAGACGTAAAGGAGGGGTGCGCGTGCAGTTACAACGAACAACGATTCACATTGCGGGTCAAGACTATACGATCGTAAGCGAAGAACCCGCTGACCATGTGAGGGAAGTAGGCTTTTTGGTCGACAGTAAGATCCGCGAAATTCGTGAACAATCCCCTCATCTAGATGCTCGTCAGGCAGCGGTGTTGGCTGCGATTCAAATCGCGAGCGACCACGTCAAAACTAAACGAAATATGGGAGAATAAATCAATCCATGGTTACGCTACTTATACTGTTTTTCTTATTTATCGGAATCGTCAACGGCTTCCGTCGTGGCGCGATTCTACAGCTCGGCCATTGGGTCGCGCTCATCATCAGTTTTCTCGTCGCCAATACGTACTATAAAGAGTTAGCCGAAGCGTTCAAGCTGTGGATCCCGTATTCGTCTCAGCTCGACGGAACGCTCCCGGGTGGCGTGTTGGACCTCAATTCCCTTTCAGGGATTGAGATGACATTTTATAACGTCTTTTGGTTCGTCGTCTTGTTCCTCATTACGAAACTCGTCTTGCATCTCATCTTGGCGATGCTCGACTTCTTGACGGACTTGCCAATTTTGCGCCAATTAAAAGGTGTGATCGGAGCTGTCCTAGGATTCTTCGAGGCATATGTCATCACATTCTTCATCCTTTGGGTGATCGCGTTCGTGCCGATGGCGAGCGTTCAAAACGCCGTCGACAAATCGTCGCTGGCGACATATATCATTCAAGACACGCCATATCTATCGGATTGGTTTTCAAATAAGATGTTGTGACACGACAGGCCGGAATGCAAGCTAGTGCTTGTGTCTCGGTCTTTTCTGTGTGAAGAGGGGGAAGCATATGAATAAAGTAGAAGCGATGATGTTGCTCGAAAAAATCGCGCAATATATGGAGATCAAAGGGGAGAACCCGTTTAAAATCAATGCGTTCCGCAAGGCGGCGACAGCGCTCGAGAACACGGACCTTGAACTCGAGGACATCGACGACTTGACGTCCATCTCAGGAATCGGGAAAGGGACGGCTGCAGTCCTTGAAGAGTATCGAGACACAGGACGCAGTGAAGTACTTGAAGCACTGCAAGAAGAGATTCCGTTCGGTTTGATGAAGCTCTTGAAAATTCAAGGGCTCGGCGGGAAGAAACTTGCTAAACTCCGTGAAATCGGTGTCGTCGACTTGGAGTCGCTCATCCGTGTACTCGAAGACGGGACGGCTGCATCACTACCCGGTTTCGGGGCGAAGAGTGTTGAGAAATTACTCGCCGCCGCGAAGAACCTCGAATCACGTCCAGAACGATTGGCTTATGCAGTCATGCGACCAATCGTTGAAGAAATCAATGAGGTGTTAGAGAAGGAGACGCTCGTCTTGCGTCATTCGGTCGGAGGAAGCTTCCGCCGTGCCGAAGAGACGTGTAAAGACCTTGACTTCATCATCGCGACCGAGGAGCCGATTGAGCTACGTGAGAAGCTGCTCGCTTTGCCGTTCATCAACGAGGTGATTGCGGCAGGTGAGACGAAAGTCTCGCTCGTCCTCGAACGTGAGGAGATGGTATCGGTCGACTTCCGTATGGTCGAGCCAGGCGCGTTCGCTGCCACGCTTCACCACTTCACGGGCTCGAAAGACCACAACGTCCGCATGCGCCAACTCGCGAAGGCAAAAGGGGAATCCATTTCCGAATATGGGGTCGAGACGGCAGATGGGTTGTGGCAACCGGAAACCGAAGAAGAGCTGTTCGAACGGTACGGTCTCCCATTCATCCCGCCTGAACTTCGGGAGGGACATGCCGAGTTCGAACACGACTTATCAAAGCTCGTCACGCTCGATGATATCAAGGCTGACGCGCACATGCACACGGTCTGGTCGGACGGGAAGTTGACCGTCGACGAGATCGTCGTAGCGATGAAAGGTCGCGGCTATGAATGGATGGCCATCACCGACCACGGGAAGTATTTGACGTTCGTCAATGGCTTGACCGAGGAACGGCTCGAGGCACAAGGGGAAGAAATTCGCGAAGCCGCGAAGACACATAACATGAACGTGTTACGAGGCGTCGAGATGGATATTCGTCCTGACGGGACACTCGACTATGAACCCGAGTTTCTAGAGACGCTCGACTACGTCGTCGCTTCCATCCATTCGAAGATGGACCAATCGGTCGACGAAATCATGGCTCGTCTGGAGAACGCCTGCCGTTCTCCGTACGTCAACGTGATCGCCCATCCAACAGGTCGACTCATCGGTCGTCGGGACGGTTATCCGATCGACGAGGACAAGCTGATCGCACTCGCTAAAGAGACAGGGACAGCGCTCGAGTTGAACGCCAACCCGAACCGCCTCGACCTGACAGCTTCTACGCTGAAGAAAGCGAAAGCAGCGGGCGTCAAAGTGATGATCAACACGGACACGCATCACCCAGATATGATGGAAGACATGGCCCTCGGTGTGTTGCACGCACGGAAAGCCTATCTCGAACCATCAGATATTATCAACTGCTTCACGTTTGAAGACGCCAAGGCGTTCTTTGCGGCGAAGCGATAGAAAGGAACATGCTAGATGGACCACGCGTTACGCGTATTAGAATATGAAAAATTGCGCCAACAGCTTGCCGGTCACGCGGCGAGCTCGCTCGGAAAAGATTTGGCGCTGAAGATGCAACCTGACTACTCATACGACCGGGTGCTCTCGAATTTGAACGTGACGAAAGAGGCGACCGAGGTCGTTCGTCTCCGTGACCGTCTGCCGCTCGGTGGGCTCACGGATGTCCGTGCGGAAGTGAAACGGGCCGCAATCGGCTCGGTCCTCTCGACGAGCGAATTGCTCGCCGTCGCTGCCGTCATGTATGGCGGACGCCAAGTGAAGAACTTCATCGAGAAGCTTCACGAGGATAACGAAGAGATTCGCATTCCACGTCTTGACGAGTATGCGGACAAGTTGACGAAGCTCATCGAGGTCGAACAGGCGATTCGTCATGCGATTGACGACCAAGGGACTGTCCAAGATTCCGCGAGTCCACAACTCCGTGGACTTCGGACACAGCTCCGGAGCTTTGAAGGGAGTGTCCGGTCACGTATCGACAACATCCTCCGCAACAATGCGAAGATGCTCTCGGACGCCATCGTCACAATCCGGAACGATCGCTATGTCGTGCCGGTCAAACAAGAGTACCGTCAAGCGTTCGGTGGAATCGTTCATGACCAGTCGGCTTCTGGTCAGACACTCTTCATTGAGCCGCAGGCCATCGTCTCCATCAATAACGAGATTCAAGAAGTTCGTCTGAAAGAACGTGCTGAAATCGAACGGATTTTAAGTGCTCTCTCGAACGAGGTCGGTGGGGTCCATGATGCCATCATGACGAACCTCGACGTGTTGGCCGAACTAGACTTTATCTTTGCGAAAGTCGCATACGGACAAGAGATGAAAGCGACCGAGCCAAAGTTGAACGACAATCGAGAAATCAAGTTGAAACAGGCACGTCATCCGTTCATCCCGAAAGATGAGGTCGTACCGATCACAGTCGAGCTCGGAGAAGACTACACGTCACTCGTCATCACCGGACCAAACACCGGCGGGAAAACCGTCACGTTGAAGACGATTGGACTCCTTCAATTGATGGTGCAATCAGGTCTCTACGTGCCGGCAGAGTTCGGAACAGAGCTTTCCGTGTTTGACGCGGTCTATGCCGATATCGGGGATGAGCAATCGATCGAGCAGAGTCTCTCGACGTTCAGCTCGCATATGACAAACATCGTCGGCATGCTCGACAAAATCGACTTCATGTCACTCGTCCTCTTCGATGAGCTCGGTGCCGGGACGGATCCACAAGAAGGGGCTGCCCTTGCCATCGCCATCTTAGATGAAGTGAAACGCCGCGGGGCACGTGTCGCTGCGACGACACACTACTCGGAACTGAAGGCATACGCTTATAACCGCGAAGGTGTCATGAACGCCTCGATGGAGTTTGATATCGAATCGCTCAGCCCGACGTACCGTCTCTTGATTGGCGTACCGGGTCGCTCGAATGCCTTCGAGATCAGTCGTCGTCTCGGACTGTCTGAGCAAGTCATCGACAAGGCACGTAGCCACGTCGGTAGTGACGCGGAGTCAGTCGAATCGATGATCAATGAGCTCGAAGCGGCGAAACAACGCGCCGAGCAGCTCGAGCAAGAGCTCATCGTCAAGCGCCATGACTTTGAAGAAGAGCAGGCCGAATTCGAAGCGAAGATGACGGAATTTGAGCGCGAACGCGACAACTTGTATAGAGCGGCCGAGGCGAAAGCCGAGAAGGCCGTCGAACAGGCGAAGCGTCAAGCGAACGAAGTCATCGACCGCTTGAAGAAGCTACGTGAGCAAGGAATCGTCAAAGAGCACGAGATTATCGCGGCGAAGAAAGAGCTCGAATCGGCAAAACCGACGCTTCAAGAGAAAAAGATTCAAAAAGTGAAACAAAAAGCCCATCAGAAACGTACGTTCAGTAAGGGCGAAGAAGTGAAAGTGACGACGTTCAACCAAAAAGGCTACATCGTGAAACAAATCAACGACAATGAGTATAACGTCCAAGTTGGCATCATGAAAGTGAATGTTAAAGCGGACGACCTTCAGAAGATCGGTCCATCGAAAGAGAAGTCGCTTCAGTCGAAAGGCAGCTCGCTCAAACGTCAGAGCTCGACGAAGTCCGAGCTCGACCTCCGTGGCGTTCGTGTCGAAGAGGGACTCATGCGTCTAGACAAGTATATCGATGAAGCACTCGTGTCGGGCTATGATAACGTGCGCATCATCCACGGATTAGGTACCGGAGCGATGCGTCAGGCGACACAAGAATTTTTAAAAGGACATCGTCACGTGAAGAGCCAGCGCCCAGGAGGAATGGGTGAAGGTGGACTCGGTGTCACGGTCGTCGAACTGAAGTAAGGGGAGTCGGGAATGGGTACGATTACGTTTGCCGTTATGCTGGAGTCGTTCGGCCTCTATTCGATGGCGGGACTGATGATTGTCGTCGGTCTTGCCATCTTCGAGGTGACGACGCCGTACAGCAACTGGCGTGAGATTCAAAAAGGAAATATCGCCGTCGCCTTGGCGACAGGCGGGAAGATTGTCGGTCTCGCCAACATCTTCCGGGTCGTCGAGAGCCATCATGATAGCACAATCGACATCTTTGTCGGTGGAGGATTTGGATTCATTTTGCTCCTCGCGACATACTGGTTGTTTGAATTTTTGACACCGACATTGAAGGTGAACGACGAGATTCAAAAAGGAAATATCGCCGTCGGGTTGTTGGCATTCTTGCTGTCGATCGGGGTCTCCCTCGTCGTCGGCGCGGCATTGGTGAGGTGAAGACATGGTATACGAACGATTGGCAAAGATTTTGTTCATCGGGGCCGGGCTGTTCTTAGTGGCAGCGGCACTATGGTATATCTTTTATTGAGAGAAAGCGATGTCGTGAGGCATCGCTTTTCTTATTTTGTTTTAATAGTAATTTTAAAGAAATAAATTCAAAAATATGATAATTTTAAATTATAATGGTTACTAATGAGGAGTTGAGTATATGAAGAAAATAGTAGTTGATTTTGAAAATTGTTTTGGCATTAAAAAATTGAAGCATGAGTTTAAATTTGAAAGTAATAAAGTAAACTCTGTTTATGCAAAAAATGGAGTTATGAAGACTTCTTTTACAAAAGTATTTGATTGCATTAAAAATTCAAAAACAATTCAGATTAAAGATCAAATTTTTGGAGAAAGTCCAATCAAATTTGATGTTTATTTAGATGATAATTTAATTAAAGATGATGAAATTTTTGTTATTCATTCATATCGAGATAAATATGAGACTAGTAACTTGGGGGATTTACTAATTGATACTGAACTTAAGGAAGAAGTATCAAAATTATTAATTAAAAGAAATGAATTACTCAAAAAAATTGAAAACTTGTCAGGGATTAAAGTTTCAAGAACTACCGGTGGAAAAGTTAGGTTTGAACTTGAACCAAAAATTATAAAAGATATGGTTTTTCATGAAGATAGTATACTAATGAATTTGAATTATTTTATTGAAAAAGATGAATTTGAAGACTACTCGAAAATTCCTTACTCTGCTATTTTTTCTGACACAGCATATAAAAAAATAATATCAGATGATTTTCAAAATTTGATTGAAAAGTATCTTTTGAAGAGTGATGAAATTTATGGAGAATATCATTTTTTTGAAAAAGGTAAATTTCATTTAGGGAAACTGAAAAAAATGAACAAAGATATTAAGAACAGTTCTTTTTTCGTTAAAGATAATGCTTTAAAACTTAATGGTAATACCGAAATTAATTCCGAAAAAGATTTGAGTCAAATGATTAAAGAAATAGAAGGGAAAATTTATACTTCTCCTGAATATAAGAAAATTGAAAGTCTGCTTTCTGACGCAACCGGGACTATATTGAAAGATTTAATTGAATCACATCCTGAATTAATTCAGGAACTCAAAAAAAATAGCATAGAAAATCTAAGACAGAAACTATGGATTTCCTATTTCAAAGCATTTGAATCTGAAGTGATTGATCTTTATAAATTATATGAAGAGGTCGATGAGAAAGTTAAATCTTTAAGAATTGATGACACACCTTGGAAAAATGCTTTAGATATTTTTGAAAGCCGGTTTGATGTTCCATATAGAATGAAGATTGAAAACATTAGAAGTTCAGTAATTGGAGAAAGTATACCCAGAGTTAAATTTTCTTTTTGTAAAGATGGGGACTATAACAACGACTCTGAATCAAATTGGATTGATATTGATAGAGATCAACTAGAAGAAGCTAATGTTTTGAGTCAGGGAGAAAAGAGGGCGCTTTATCTATTAAATATTATATTTGATATAGAAAAGTTAAAAAGAGACAATAAAAATGTTTTAGTCATAGTTGACGATATAGCTGATTCGTTTGACTATAAGAACAAGTATGCGATTGTTGAGTATCTCAAAGAGATTTCAGAATTAGAAATGTTCAAAATGATCATACTATCCCATAATTTTGATTTTTATAGGACTATTTCGAGTAGATTGAACTTAAGCAGAGAAAATCGCTTTTTAGCCGTTAAGACCGAAAACGGAATTGAAATTGAGAAAGAACTCTATCAAAAGAACCCATTCGAGTTTTGGAAAAATTCAACTGAAATTAAACACTTTATTGCTTTGATTCCTTTTGTGAGAAACTTGATTGAATACGGTGTAGATAAAAAAATTAATAAATTCATAGAAATTGACAGAGATTTTATGTTGTGTACCCACCTACTTCATTTTAAAAAGCATACGGAGCTAATTACTGTTGGTCATTTGAAAGAAGTATTTAAAGAATACATAGGTAAAAAAACATTTAATAGTCACATAGATGATTCAGAATATGTTTCGGGATTAATTATTAATGTTGCAAATCAAGTGAAACATGTAAACAATAAGCTCGAAGATAAAGTTATTCTTGCTATTGCAATTAGGTTGGTGTCCGAAAAAATCATGATAGAGAGCTTGAAGAGTTCAACAAAAAAAATAACGTGGGAATTAAAAAGAAATCAAAAAGAAATTGGGAGTACAATGGAATTCTTGACATATTTAGAATCTGCGCCAAATCAAACTAGGGAATTAGTATCGGCATACATGCAACTTGATAATGTAGAACATATAGGTCTTTTAAGCAAGGTCAATATTATGACTCCTGAGTTAATTCATATAAATTCATTTATGTACGAACCTATACTAGATATGGATATTAATGAATTAATTAATCTTTATCAATCATTAAAACATGTAGAAAGAAATCGCGCTTCGATTGTATAAAAATGTAACAAAACAACGTCGTCCCGAATCGGGGCGACGTTGTTTTGTTTATGGGACATCAATTTTGACGGTATACACTTTCGGCATGGCGTCACTTGACGCATACAAGACGAGTGTCTTCTCTTTCTCTGGGACGAGGAAGACTAAATCAATTTCGGATTTCTCGCCTGTGAAATAACGAAAACCGTTCTTGAACGCTTTCTTATTGTGGTTGACCATATCGACTGGACTATATTTTGTCCCGTCTGGTGTGTACATACGGAATCCGTTTGGACGATATTCCATATAACCACCTTGACCGTCATCTGAATGGAAGAGGGAGAGCGGGAGACTCACGAATCGCTCCCCATCTTTCGGTTCGGTTCCGTCCGGAGAGGCGTAAACGGGTTCACCAACTTGGAACTCACGTTTCTTCATTTGTGGATCCCCGATAAACGTTTGGAACGTGCCGAGGTTCATGATTTTTTGAAGGTCATCTTCTTTCGGTGTGGTGGCTTTGGCTTCTTTTGGTTTATCTGATTTTAAATCAGCCTGTTTCGCACCCGTCGTCTGTGCGGTCGGTGCTGGTGTCGCTTTCGCCTCTTCCGTGACCGGTTTTACTTCTGGTGACGTGAAGACGAACAAGCTGATGATCCCAACAACGAGTGCCGTCGCCGTCGTCCCGAGGACGAAGCGGAATCGTTTCTCGACTTGCTTTTGGTTGACGACATGCCCACCAATCGCTTCAGCCGGTGTGATGCGTACGGCACGTTCAGCAGGAAGGAGTGCACCTAAGATACCTGTTACGACCGGGATGAAGATGGTCGCAAACAAGAATGGTAGCTCTGACGTCGGGAACTGTTGATACATGATCGTGACGATGATGATGGTGAACTTCACACCGAGTAGTCCGGCGAAGAACCCGGTCAACGCACCTTCTGTCAAGACGAGACGACGGATGGACGTGTTCTGCCAACCGAGCGCTTTCAAGACGGCGAGTTGCGGTTTTCGTTCGGAGACGTTTTGCCACATGATCTCGGTCGTCGTCAGCATCGCAATCAGTAAGGCGACCCCCATGGCGACGTAATGCATCGTTCCGACTTCAAGTGCCACGAACTCACCGATCCACGTCGTGTACAAGACACCTTGGAGACGGAACGTGACGAACAAGAAGAAATCGAACAGACTCGTCGGTAAAGCGATAGCGAGAATCGACAACAACGTCCGTGGCCAATACGTTAAGAGTTGGTTCAAGCTCATGCCGACGCTCGAGCGAGAGCGACCGAGACGTCGGCCTTTTGAGACTTCACCTGACTGCATCGTCTCATATGGCTTGATGCGACGGACGAGTCGAATCGGGATGAGTGTCCCGAGCCAGTAAATCAAAAGTCCGGCGAGTCCAATCAAGAGGATACGGGTGATCGATGTCGAGCCTGCGGCCGTCCAAAGGAACGTCCCGAGAATCATCCACGAGATGAGCGCGACCATCGACCCGAGGATCGTGGCTTCTAAGAATAACAGTTTCGAAAGCTGACTCGGTCGCCAACCGAGCGACAAGAGGATGGCGAACTCTTTCTTCCGTGCGTACAACATGATGATGTTCGAGCTGAACACGTACAACATCGCGACGAGGATGACGCTCGCGACGACACCGGAGAAGCCGAGTTTCGCTTCCTGGAAAATCGTGATCGACGATCCGATTTTAATCCATGGCTGCTGAATCCAACCGAGCGAACTTTCTCCTTTTAAACCAGGGAGATAGGTGACGGCGTATTGTGGAGACGAACCGAGCGTGACATCGGTGATGAGACCGGTCTTGTCTTCGATCTCCTTCGCGACCGCTTGGAGCTTCGCTTCGCTCTCTTCGTTCAAGACGTCCACGCCTTTCACATTGACGCGAATGGCCGAGATGGCCTTGTCACCGGCGATGGCGAACGCCGCATCGAGTGTCGTCAACATCGAAGGTGGCTTCGTCAAGAAGCTATACGGGTTATTCGTCGGTTTGACGGTCGTCGGTGGGTTGACCGGCTCATCCTTCGAGTTCATGACCCATTCGGCGCTTGCCGGGAAATAAGTCTCCATCGGAAGTTCCGTCAACGGATCTTTTGACAACTTCAGTTTCGATGGGTCGAATAGTCCGACGTAGTTATATCTCACTTTCGGCGCATCGTTAATGTCTTCCGCGTATAAATTGGACTTGCGATACATACTTTCTTGGCCATACTTCACTTGACCCTCAGCGAGGAACGGCTTGATTTGATACGAATATGGCCAACGTTTCGGGAACGGGCTCGTCACGCCTTCATAGACGAGCGGTGATGCCTTCTCGGCAATCCACGTATATTCCATGGTAAGACGAGGATCTTGTGGCTGTGGTTTTCCTTCTAAAATATGTTTCGTGATGTTGTCGTGCATTTGTTGTGCTGTAAAGTCGTATGAGGCGACTTTTGTCCCTTTCAAGCTATCCAGGTATTCCTCTTTTCCGTTCTCTAAATACGTATTGATGAATTTTTCTGCGTCGCTCGTATCGGCATCGACTTCTTCGATGGTGTAGTTGATTGAGGCATCGACGTAGTCTTTTGTACTCATCAAAATCGGGATTGTCATGACTTCTTCATCGTAAGGCTCTGGGACATCCTCTTCATTGAAGTAACGACTGAACGCTGTCGCTTGTACGGCATCGTCTAACCCGACGAGTTTCGCTTCGGCGACCGGATCAATCCCGGCGAGCATGACATCGCTTCCGTAATCGAGTGGGAATTCTTCATACAGGGCGGTCGGACCGATGCCAATATGGGTAGTATCGCCGTTTGGCATCCAGCCGACCCAAAAGTAGGCTTTCAAGTCTTGGAAGTCATTGATTTTTTCAATGCCCGTATCAATGAGCGTATTCATCTTGAGTCGATAAAGACCCGCTTTATCAAACGTGTGCGTTTGTGTGAACGAGCTCGAATAAGTCGACCCAATCATGGCGATTGGTGCCGCGACATCAATGTCGGCAATCTGTTGAATCGTCTCGTATTGCTCGCGCGTGATCCCGCCTTCGAGTCCGCTCATATAGTTCGGCTCGAGCAGGTTCAAGTCCTCGGTCACGCTTCGGCTGCCTTCCGGACGGACGACGATATGATAAGACGAGTCCCAACGTTTTTGTAGCTCGTTGACGACCGTCCCGTTATTCGCCTGGGTCACACCGAGAAGATAGCTGAGCCCGGTACTGACGATGAGCATCCCGACCATGAGCAGGATGAATCGTTCCTTATTCCGCCACCACGAGTTCCAAATGAACTTAAGCATGATGGACGTCGCTCATAGCGACGACCTGCCCGTCGCGCATCTCGATTTTTCGGTTGGCCCGGTCGGCGAGTTCCGGGTCATGGGTGACGAAGAGGACGCCACATCCGTTCTCACGATTTAACCGGATCAAGAGGTCGAAGATGACGTCACCCGTGTGTGTATCGAGGTTCCCCGTCGGCTCATCGGCGAGGAGCCATTTCGGGAGATGAATGAGGGCGCGGGCGACGGCGACGCGCTGTTGCTGACCGCCGGACAATTGGGACGGTAACGAATCGACCTTGTCAGCGAGACCGACCTCTTTCAACAGTTCGAGCGCACGTTCATGGACGTCGTAATCGACTTTTCGTCCGAAGAGCGGGGACATGATGTTCTCAAGCGCCGTCAGTGTCGGAATCAAGTGGAACTGTTGGAAGATGAAACCGATGTTCTCGAATCGGAAGTCCGCGAGTTGTTTCGCAGAGAGCGTAGAGATGGGTTCATCGTTGAAGAGCAACGTGCCTTCTGTCGGACGGTCGAGTGTACCAATCAGACTGAGGAGCGTTGATTTCCCAGACCCAGATGGTCCGATAATGGAGATGAAATCACCGTGTTCGAAGCGGAGGTTGATGTCCTGTAAGGTGACTGTTTTGACGTCACCCGTATCAAAGCGTTTTGTTAAGTGTTCGCATGTGAAGTGATAAGCCATACCGTGAAATCTCTCCTTTACCTAATAGATAGTGAAAATATGTAAGAGGACGTAATATTCTGACTATTTTTAGATTAGAGGAAAAAGATTCCAATGTATAGCTGTATTTTTTTTCAAATGGGGAACGGGTATAGAAGAGTGAGGAGGAGAGAAGATGAAATCATTCGAAATTGAATTCCATTTAATCAACGAAGAAGTGCTGACGTATATGGTGGAGGCGGATACGCGATATGAGGCATTGGAGTCGATCTTTCAAGCGTTTCGACATGCGAGCGATGGATTCGTACAGTTTGAGGACGAGTTGATTGTGATGTTGGATCATGTGGCGTATGTGAAGGCGTTTGAGGTGGTGGAGTAGGAGGTATCGAAAGTGAAATATAATAAGCTGGTGCGTGATCGAGTGCCTGAATTAATTCAGGCAGATGGGAGACGAGTTATTATTAAACATTTAAATCAAGCAGAGAAGTTTGAAAATGCTAGATTGAAACTATACGAAGAGTTGAAAGAGTATGAAGATGCCAATATTGACGAAGAATGTTTGGAAGAATTGGTTGATATTTTAGAACTAGCGTATGCTCTTGGTAAGATGCACGGTGCCTCATTCGAAGAAATGGAATCGATTCGAGCAAAGAAACGTGAGCAAAAGGGCGGATTTGAGAGAGGTCTGTTTTTGGAAGAGGTTTTGGATTAATAAAAATCGCCTACAAATGAGTGAGAATTTGTAGGCAATTTTTATTAATTAAATGGAAGTTCATTGATTAAATCTTCGGTATTGAATTCTTTTTGTTCATATTTAAGCATTAAATCTAAGTAAGCATTTTGCGCCGACTCAGGGTCGGTTAAGAACATTTCTAACTCTTGATAAAGAGCATCTAATCCGCCAGCAGCGTATTCCTCGATAATATCATAGTTCTCGAGTGTCACATCTGACTCATCCTCAGAATCATTCTCGATTGAAAAACGTTCAAATGTATTTTCTAAATGCATGATCAATTTCATGAATTGCAAATCTTGTTCTGAAAAAATGCCAAGTAAAATTTCAGGACCGGGTTTTACTTTTTTTCTTCGTTCATTGCTATAACCGAACAATAATGCTGCCATGAAAGCATCTTTATAGGTTTCAAAAAGTTGAGCGTCTTCTTTTAACGCTGTATACATATGATCTTGTGTACTATCTCGACGCACGGAACGCTTTGCCATTACATTACCTCCATAATTTCCGTATATTCCCCAGTGCCTTCATTTGTATGGTTGAGTAATTTATATGATTTTCCAATCCGATGATTAATGGCTTCATCCACTTCTCCACGCCATTGTGAAGTAGATACAATCACAACAATTTGATCTGATAATTTTGGTAAATTTATTGCAACGCGAGAACGATGGTCTGCATCGAGTGCTCCAAACGGAGAATCCATTACAAGTGGAAAAATATTTCCGAGTTTTAAATCTTCATCTAACGCGTGACCTTTTTCTTTGTCTTTGTACTCCCTAGTTAAATCTACAATAGCACCGATGAAAGCAAGACTTGTAATCTGTGATTCTCCCTGAGATAAACCAATACTTCCTCCGTTTACATCTGAAACGAGAAGTTCGTAATTATCAGTAAGTGAGATTGGATAGT
Source organism: Exiguobacterium sp. AT1b (assembly GCF_000023045.1). GTDB lineage: Bacteria > Bacillota > Bacilli > Exiguobacteriales > Exiguobacteriaceae > Exiguobacterium. Next base: position 2,543,277 of record NC_012673.1, read on the forward strand.
CTTTTCGTAATAACTGAGAATAGGTTAGTTTGATTTTTTCTTCTAATTCGGTTTTTACTTGGGATTCTCTGAGCTTTAAAAGCCCAATCAAAGTGTTTTTCACTTTCGTAGCAGACTCTAGAGCAAGTTGAAGTTTTAATTGTCTTTCTTCTGCTTTAGTCAGTTTACTGACCTCTTTATTTAATAACTCTTCTTCTTTTGAAATTTCCTCAATTGATCGAAGTAAACTTTCTATAGCAGCCTCTGCTTTAACGATTGCAGTTCGAATCGAGGATTCTCTCTCGATTAAATTGGATGAATTTTCGATATTGCGTGAACTTGCTTTCATACGTTCCTCAATTTCTCGTAACTCGTCTTCCAATCCTCTAAGGTTTTCTCTCAATTCTTCACGTTCACTAACGAGTCGTCTGATTTCTGTGTAAAAATGGCTTCTAGCAACTTCCCAACCACTTAAGCGGAAATAAAGTTGATCCATTTCATTTTTTGAACTCGATAAATTTAAGACCTCTTGCTGAACTTTTTCTAATGATGCAATTGATGTTGTCTCAAGTTCTTGTCCACACAAACATTTCCCTTTCGACATTAAAAAAGGAATCAAATCAGGATGAATCAATTTTTCAATTGAATCCTGGTCATTTGTAGATGCAATGCGCTGGAATCTTTTCATTGGTAAGGTTGAAAAAGCCAAGTGACTTGAGCGGGAAAGTAGGATTCTCAACTCATTTAATTTCTCATCAAATGCATTTTTCGTTTCTTTAATTGACTCAACTAAGTGATCACGTGTGACTTGAAAGGTTCTCGTTTCTTCACCGTTACGTAAAGCATTTTCAATACTTTTCAATTCGCTTTGGGCAGCCGAAAGTTCTTGTCTTGTTTCAGTAAGTTGCTGTTTCTTCTTTATTTTTTCATCTTCAAGTTGATTTATGCGCAAGTACTTGTCGCTCAATTCACTCTTTACATTTTTAGATACTTCGTCGCGAAGTTTAATTATAGTTTTACTTAAATGTTCAATAGAGTTATCGAATAACTCCAATCCCATCATTCTCTTAATGGAATCACGAATTTCCGAATAAGCTTCTTTCTTTCCTAAATGGTCCATTCGTTCACCGTCAAAGAAGAAGAACGTATGCAATTTATACGGCAAAATGCGATTAATTTCGTATGAGATATCTCTAATTTTAGTAGATTGATTTGTAGCTACATTCCGTTTAGTCAATTCAACTTTTTGATTGATTGTTTTATTCTTTGGCAAATTAAGCATATTGTGCTCAGAATCAAACTTCGCGTATAACATACGACGTAGTTCGTATTCATAATCGTTATGTTCAAATTTAATTTGTACCGCTGTGATTAAGTCATTTTTATTGTTTGTGTTTTCTTGAACAGCTTTATTATTAAAAATAGACTCAGGATTCGGTAATTTAAGTTCTCGTCCATAAAATCCCCAAATCAAAGCTGTAAGTAATGCTGTTTTACCGCTTCCATTTTCACCGTGGATGACAGTAACATTTTTGCTTGATCCGTGTGCAAATTCAATCGTATTCTGCCCATAATATTGACGGAAGTTTTCAATGATTACTTGCTTGAGAATCATGTCAGATAAACTCCTTTTTGATTAATTTAGAAAATTCATCAGGTAATTGCGCAGCAGTAAATGAACCTTCTTTATCTAAATAGTCTTTTTCTAAGCGAATGATATTTTGTAGAATTTGTTGTTCTGTTTCGGATAACTCGCTTAACAGTGCATATACATCATTTTCGCTGTTTGAATGGTTTTGACTCATCATGTTCACCTCTCAATTGGTTATAGATCGACTAGATTAAATGCCTCTTTTATAGGATTTAAAACTTGTAGTGCTTGGTAATGATTTTCAGATATTGATGCGAACTCATTTACCCTTTTTAACTCATTCATTAATAACCGGCGTTCAATATTAAATTCTTTGTCAGTTAGTAAATCAATTTCTGTCAAAGGACGTGGAATGACAATGTAATCATGAATATACGCATATTCTTTTCCAGGATGTTTACGTAAAATTCGTCCACGACGTTGAATGAACTCTTTTGGATTGGTTGTGCTAGCCAAAATATAAGCAGTCTCAGCAGAAGGAACATCTACTCCTTCATCTAGACATCGGATAGCAACAAGCGCTTGAATCGCGTTCTCTGAAAACTCCTTTAACAGAATCTGTCGAAGTTCTTTCGATTCAGTTGAGGTAAAAGTTTTCGCTGATATGTTCAAATCTTCGTTTAAAAATTGTGTAATATGATCTACATGACGTTGGTCCTCTATAGAATGGTCTCCGCAATACACTATAGTGTGGTCAAGAGTTTCTTGCATACTCAGTTGTTTCTTTAACAAAATATCTTTTTGCTGAGCTGAATTAATTAATCGAGCGCGCTTAATTAACAACATTTCAAGTAGCCCAGTAGTACTTCCGGTCGATTCAATTGATTGTTGGTCAGATAGATTAACTAATTTTGAAATTTTATTCGTAAGCTCATGATAAATTTCCAGTTCATCTTCTGTGAGGGAGACTAGGTGTGGGTAGTAATAATACTTTGTTAAAAACCCTTTTTTAATCGCTTCTTCCAAAGTAAACTTATATATTGACCCACCAAAATAATTTAATAACTGTTCGGTTCCGCTACCATCATGGTGTCGTATTGGAGTTGCACTAAGTGCTAATCGATTTTTAAAAGCTGTAGGAAGCGATTGAAGCGATTGCTTTGTACCTAAATTATGCGCCTCATCGGCAACAATCATCCCGCCATCCGTAATTCGATTAAGTTGAGCTTGGAAATTAGCATTTTTAAATGTGCTATTCGTAGTGATTACACACATAAAATTTTGTATTTTAAAATTATATTGAGTGATTTTTCCGGATAGAATTGATGTCCATTGAGATTTTGAACCATAGCATAGAACTGGATTCATCCCAAAGGATTCAGCATCTTTCGCCCATTGATCTACTAAATGTTGATAAGGGCATAAAATGATGATTGCTAACCGATTCGTTTCTTCATACCGTTTTGTTATGGCTGTGAGAGCGGTTAATGTTTTTCCAGTACCCGTAGCCATCTCTAGTAAACCGCGGTAGTCGTTTTCAGACCACTTTTGTATAGCTTCCAATTGATAGTCTCGTGGAGTGAACCATTTTGGTAAAGAAGGGAATAGAATTCTTGAATCCATATAATAGCTCCTTTATCATATATAGGAGTAGGTAAAACCTACCATATACCCTTATTATAGATATAATAAAGAATATAGTTAATAAAAAAGTTATCAAGGTGATTGAAAGGAATGAATAACATGGAATACTTTTTCTCATTTCTAAAACCAATTAATCCAAAAGCGGAAGAGTTGGCCCAGATTGTAGAAGATAAATATTATTCTAAAGAAACAGACTTTGCTCTTCTAAATGCCAGAAAAATGATTGAAGCAATCGTGAATGAATGGCTAGAAGTAAGTGGTTTGCAAAATACATACAACTTAAATGATAACATTCGTTTGTTACAGTCTGAAGAAATCATCGACCGCGAATTGGCCTCGGATCTTCATTACGTTCGAAGAAACGGAAACAGTGCTGCACATGAATTGTTCACTAAAGAGGCGCATGAAATTCTACCGAAAATCTGGTCGAGTTTATACAACATTGTTGAGTCTTATGTCCTTAGTTATGAAAACCCACCATCTATACCTAGATACGCTCCACCGACTCATCCAGCTGAAAAGAACAGTGATCGAGGGCATGATGATATCTTAAAAATCTTGGAAGCGCAACTAGAAGAAAAATTAAAAGCACTCAGTTCTGCTTCAACAAAAGAAGATCCTATTGAAAAAAGAATCGTGGGAGAGAAAAAAGAAACAAATAAGCTATTTGATTTTTTACCTCAAATTGAAACAGATGGCGAAAGCTATTTGTATAACCTGATGTCAAGATTAAATGAATCTTCAAAAGAGGCGGTTGAAAGTGCAGAACTCCCATTGAGTTCATTAAAGCAGTATTTACACGTAGAACGCCCGATCGAAAAGAAATTAATTCAGATGCTTCAGCAACCTGCCCAAAAACGATTAACGCTATTAATTGGTAGTGTAGGGGATGGAAAATCGCATATTCTTTCACATCTTCAATCGGCAGAACCTGAACTGATGAATCGATATAAAAATAAAATTTGGAATGATGCGACAGAAAGTCTTTCTCCTCGTAAGACTGCAATGGAGACTTTACTTGAAAAATTAATTCCATTTTCCGATCAGCACCTGAATGAAGGTTCGGAAGAGTTTGTACTGGCGATCAACTTAGGGGTATTACATAAATTTTTATATGACTTCGTGAGTTCATTCGATAATCATTACACGTTCAATTCATTGATTTCATATATTGAGCAATCAGGTATTTTTGAGAATGAGATCTCCCAAGCAACGCAACATGATCATTTTTCCATGGTCAGTTTCTCAGATTATCCAATGTATGAACTTACTAAAGGCGGCGTAGAATCGAATTTCTTAATGGGTATTTTATCAAAAATGTTCGATCAAAATGAAGAAAACCCATTTTATTTGGCCTATCAAGAAGATGTAAAGAGAGGAATCGATTCGATTATCCATCGCAATTTTTTACTTATGGGTAATCAACAAGTGAAACGCAACTTCGTAAACATCATCGCAAGTTCTCTTTTAAAAGAAAAAGCAGTTTTATCTATGCGCCAATTTTTTAACTTAATATACGAAATTATGATTCCAGGAAATTGGACAAATATCAGTAAACAAAAAATTGTACTTGAGACGTTACTTATACATGGCCTTCATCAAAAAATATTTACAGCTCAGAATGACTCACCTATATCAATCATGCTAAGAAATGAAGATCCGGTTGCTTCTCGTTCCAAAGAGATAGATGAAATCATTCTTCAAATCAATTTAGAGTCAGATGTGAGTGGATTTATCTCTAGATTTGACGAATTGACTCGTCAAACATATGAACTTGATCTATTAGATCGTGAATTGGTTAACGAGTACACACAATCATTACTAAGACTACTCTATTTGTCTAACCCGAGAGAAATGAATATTACACAGACAACGATTGAATCATTCTCAAAATATCTATTTGCTTATTACACTGGTCAAAAATATGAACTTAAAACTCTCTACGAGAAATTTGAGAATGCACTTATGTTATGGTTTGGATTTAAAAAAGATCAAAAAAATTATTTGTTTGATTCGAATGCAAAAATTTCAAAGCGTTATCGTATAGCAAAACCAGTTAGTTTTACATTGGATCCAATCAGTATGGCGATAAAAAATGAAGAGCAAGTGGTTCAATTTAGAAACTCCTTATTCATTCAATTTGTAGTGGGTGAGCGCAAACAAAGAATTAAGCTAGAAATCGATTATAAGATGTTCAGTTTAATTTCAAAAATAGATAAAGGATATCAACCTTCTAAGATTGATTTCGACGATGCCATTCGATTCAGTGAATTCGCAAATGCGATTCGTACACATAATACAAATAACGAAGAAGTGTTGATTTATGTTGTCCAAACTGGAGAAACCTTCATTTTAAAACAAGAAGCAGATCCATTTAGTAATGAAGAAAAAATCGTATTTAGTAAAATGTAAGTTGTGAAAGCGGGTGTAAATAATGAGATTATTACCAGAGAAAATTTTCGATGAAAAACAAGTTATTGTCTTAGACAAAAGTCGGAAAAAAATAACGAAGCGACAAACTTCGAATTTTTATCAAATACTCCCTTTCACAACAGGAAAGAGCGATTCAATTAAAAACGCTCTTTCCGATTGGGAAAAGGAAATCGGTGCTTATTCTAGAAGACTTCTGAATGTAGAACTGTCAGCTAAGTCTTTCAATACGGATTATCTGTTAGAAGGTGTACTAGAGCGAGTCGAGAATCAACCTGAGCATGAAGATGAAATTCATACTTTCTTTAGTGAATTACTGTTACAACGGGATGGAGGGTTGAACGTTACTCATCCAAGTATGTTCATGTACATCCAAGGCAATCCTGCAACGAAAAAGAAGTTGGGTACTTTTCTAGCGGATTTGACGCAACATGCGTTAGATGAAGGAGAAATCGAAAAGATTAAACAGGTTTTTAAAGCAGGCCAAAATGAAACTCTGTTAGACAAGATGATTGTAAATTTATTACCGAGTCTAACGAACAAAGAATATAAAGCCGAGCATGCTCTTTATTCTTCATTACCAATAAAACTATTAGGAGAAGATTTTGTCTATTTAGCTGAGCATCCTCAATACTTTTTGAAAGAAATTAATAATTTATTAAAGTATTACCTACACTATATTGTTTCTCAAACAACAGTGAAAATTAATAACTTTGAGACGTCTAACTGGAACCATCCATCGAAAATGTACTACACAATTCATAACGAGACGACTGTTACTTCAAGAAGAAAAACGATGAACTCGGGGATGGGACTGTTGACGAGTGCGAGTGAAAATTTATTTGTTCATGAGTTGACGATGGCTCAGTTGAGTTGTAACTCTGTTAACCAATCATTAGAGAATGAGAAATCAAAAATCATGACATATGATGAAATTTTTCAACATTTCACTATGCTTAGTGATACAGATCAGGTTCAATTTTTGAAAGATATTGATTTGCAAACTGAACGAATTCTTACTTATGCAGGTTTAGAGAGCAATGTGAATGATAGTCAAACTTTCAACGAAGCAGCTAAACAACTATTCAATGCGATGAAACTGACGACTCCGAAAGAAGCGCAGTCTCGTTATGGAGATCATGCAAAAAATATTGCTAAATCGCACTTTACGAAGCGTCGTGGGCGTCTTGGATATGTATTGTCTCTGAACCAGGAGATGTTAATTCTGATGTGCGCTGTGAGTTGTAAAAATGACCGAATTACATTTGTAGAACTATTAGAAAGATTAAGTAAAAGAGGCATCAACTTTGATAACGAATCATCAACTGCCCTTTTACAACTTCTAGAAAAAATTAATGTTATCGATAAGAAGAGCGATAGTGGGGAGGCGCAGTATGTCAAACCAATTTTATGAGTATGTAACGAAAAAAATAAATGGCCATTTTTTAGTAAATACGCCTAAGCCTGGAGATAAGTATTATTTGCAACTCGAAGAAGAGGGCCATGTTCAATATTTAAAGGAATATCTCGAGAAGGAAGCAAAAGATCAGGTTAAAGCTTTTGAATATAAATTAAACGGAGTTACTGAATATGAAACGTTTACGATTGACTACGGGACAAGTGAGTTAATCATTGCTACTCAAAGCGAAGGAATTCAACCTGACTTCTTCGTTAAACTTCGAAATTTAGTTAGTGAACAAGAAGCTGAAGGTTTAAATCGCTCATTGCTTGTTATTTATCACGGGCAACTTGATAGTATTGATGGTGGTGGAGCAAATCTTCAAAAAGAAGGAATGCCGTTAAATCCTCAAAAGATTTTAGAAGAACTTAAGCATGAATTGAAGCAGATGTCGGACAATAAAGGCGCATTGGTTGAAGTGATTAATTTTCACTTGAAGGAAATCGAAGAAGAGTTCAACTCATTTAAAGGAGTATCATTCTTTGATTTTGAAGAAATTCTTTCTCTCATGCAAAAAACAGAACTTTCAAAGAAAGATTTTCTAAAGTTAAGGTTCTTCCACGACCAGGAGCTTGATTCGTTTATCCAAACGTCATCCAAAAAAGAGATTCGTGAACGACTTCGTGAGAACCGAGATTTATATGAATTTGTACAAGAGAGTCATTTTAATGAAACGACTGAGGCGCAATTGCCGAAAAAGTTTAACGAGCAAGGTGTCAATAAACTTAAACATGATCATTGGAATGAATTAACATTGCAAGAAGTAATTAAACTCAAAGCAGAAAAGAATAAAAAAGTATTTGAGCTTGATGAAGTTACAAAAGTTAATGAGCATTCCTCGGTAGTGGTTTGGGATCGGCCACATAAAATGACAAAGACAGGAAAACGCATACGTTACATTGCAATTTTTAATCCTTCTCATGAAAGAGAAATTAATCTAAAGTTTAAATATCTTATTGAGGGTAAGGGTGTTCGGAAAAGCTTAGAACAGTCGCAAGTCAAAATTGAGTATTGTAATCCTTTACTTGAAGTAAATTCAAATGTGAAGACAAACAATCTTTATTTGACACTAACTTCAAATCAAGTTCAAAATACTGCGCAATGTACTGTAAAGTACAAAGTAAAAAATGAAAGTACATTATATTCAGAACTAAATATTATGATTTTCCCATTCTCTAATGAAGTTCTTAAGGATTATGCGGGAACTTATGAAGTGAAGCGTTTAACTGGGAACGGTACCGAGTATTTGACACTAGGCAATAAAGAAGGTGAATTACGTTTAGGTGACGGCTCACAAGAACCAATTTACCAAGATCAAGCTCTCGTTAAAGTATCCGAGGAGCCTAATATTACGTATCACTTTGATCAGGATTTGTTTGAAGACGATCAGTTTATGCAGCTAGTTGTTGGAGAGTCGCAACCGATTAATATTAAATTAAGTGTCGATGCATCAAAACCGCATCCGATTCCGAATATACGGTTGTATAAAGAAAAACGTGAGAAGCGAGCATCAATTGTACTGAGTGCGGATGAGAAATTGATTTTGAAGAATCAAATTTACTATCCCCAAAACGAGTATAAAGACTTCTTGGACTACGAAATGGAATGGGTCAATCAAAGTATGCAAACTGCTGTTCTTTCGGCAGGCGTCCTCAGTCCTATTGAATTGGAGTTTAAAGCATATTATGAATTAAGAGAAGCGTATAATCTGTTCTTAAACCACTTCAAAATTAAAAAAACTGTACCCATGTTGGCTTATTGGGATGATGAATACAAACGAGTTGCTTTAAATTATGTTCAAGCGTATGTAAAAGCGATTGAATCGATTCAAGAAGCAGATCGATTGTTTGAAGTGGGGCATTCAATCTTAAAATTAGGTGTCTTATATAATCAAAAAGAGCAAATTGTTTACTTTACTCCATTCCATCCGATTAATGTTGCATTTCAATTAGAACTTAATACGCAACTTGGAGAAGAAGAGATCTCGGAAAGTGTACTGAAACGTCTACGAGCCGATGCATTAGCCCCATATCTATGGTTTGAAGGTAAAACTTACAAGGCAGAATCCCAATCAGATTTGCCAGAGTGGATGGTGTATCGAGTAAAAGAAGAGGTTGTCGTGGCTGAAGCAGACCGCTTTTTATCTGAAGTAGTCAAAGAAAAGCTAAATCAGTTTGTCGATCATTTTACGTCACTCTTTAATCAGACAAATCAAATCGCTAGAGCACCACTTTATTTAAATGTAATTGAAATTCGTAATGATGAGATGGTACTGAAAGGTATAGTTGAATGGATGTTCCGTCAATTAAAGAATAGTTATGAGAAAAATCGAGATATAGTAATCCCCGTAGAAGTGAAACTTTATTCTGATTCAGGTCGATATCGAAGTGCTTTCGATCAATTTGCTGCAAAAGATTTCATGGAAGATGACTGGGAACAGTTCGAATATCTGTACGCACTCATTCCGAAAAACTTCATTCTCTCCCCGCAAGAAGTAGCGGAGAAAATTCAGTCGCTGATTAATCACTACCACATTCAAAATAAATCTTCTAATGATTTTGAATATGCTCATATTAGTTTCTATAAGATGAGTGGTGAAGAACAAGTAATCACAGACAAAATGGAGTATATCAAGAGTGGTAATGCCATGAATGGTTTGTATTCGACACTTGCACCGACAGTCAAAGATGGTCAGTTTAGTATGGGGTTTGGTCTTCGAGGTTATGCAATTGAGGAAGAAGACTTGTTATTACGATGTGCCAAATCATTTAATGAATTGAACGTACACATGAAAGATAACGGGAGTAGCTCATTTGCACATGGCGTAACAGCACTAGCTAGTATTACAGATGCACGCGATAGTTATAAGTTACAAAATATCTATGAAAGTTCACACTGGGTTACATTAATCGAACCTACTGTCGACTTAGGCTATTTTTCTTCTAAGCAAGGAAACCCGGATAATGAATTAATTATCATTCATTATAATGATCAATCTTCTTCTTACCGATATGATGCTATTACAGTTACGAAGAAAACAGCACAATATCAGGCAGTGATTAAAGATTACTTGAATCATGAAAAACCGGATTTGAATACAGATGAGAGTATTAAAGAAATCATTCAAACGTTCAATGTGATCAACGGAGAATGGCTACTTTCAATGATTCAACAAGGTTTAAGTAATGAAACAGCTCGTAACGTGCATAAGAGTCGTGAAAAATTCAGCTTATTGGCAGCCGTTAAATATTCATTGGCGATGTTTTCAACCGATGATATTACTTGGGTCCCAATCTCTCTTGAGGAAATTTTACGAGTGGCGAAAGCAATTGGGTTAAACCACGCGAATTCACCTTTCACTGTGAAAGCGTTAGGTAAGTCAGGTAGTTACTCAGATGATTTACTGTTGATTGGGATGCAGGAAACGGACGGTAAGTTAAAAATGCACTTCTATCCAATTGAAGTAAAAATCGGTAGAAACTTGAGTAATGTCATAGATAAAGCAAGAAACCAAGTTGTTCGAACGAAAGCTCTCTTTGATTTAGAATTAGGTGTGGGGGAAGCAGAAACTACATTCTCTCAACAATACTATCGTATGTTCTTTGCACATCTTTTCTTAGCAAATGCTAAAAAACTATTTGAAGGAAAGTTGTGGAGCGAGAGAAAACAAAATTATGACTTTGAACAGGAAAGACTTTCCGTTATCGAAAGACTGATGAAGGGCGATTATGAAATTTCGAATGAATTAACCGAGTACTTTAATAAAGGTGTTGTCGTTTCATTTAGAACAGAAGAAACAACTTCGTCTATTGAACGCGTTGAAGACGATATTCTGTTGCTTAATTTACCAGAGCAGTATGGTATAAGTGGTGGATCGTATTCGATTGAAGAAATCCGACAATCTATTGTAGATGGGAAAAAGGATATTCCAAGAGAAGAAATGCTTGAATCCTTCAAAATTAATAATATTTGAACTTAAAACGACCGGCTTAAATTTAATTTAAGCCGGTCGTTTACTTACAGTTCTTTGAAAATCTCTAAGTCTTTTAGTTCAATGTTTGACGATAGTGAGAATCGAATGGATGATCGAACTTCATCTAATGTTAATCCGATTGCTTGGAGGACATGGCTTGGTTTACTAGAGCTACAAGCAGATCCAGTTGAGACCGCCATGACAGGAGCCAGTTGTTTTACAAGAACTTCATTGTTAATACCAACGAATTGAATATTCACAATGCCAGGAATTTTGTTTGTATGGTCACTATTAAATCGTATGTTCGAACCAAATTTTTGAGTTAAAAGTTGAACTAAATACGCTTCAAGTTTCTCTAATTTTTTGATGTTCTTGGTCAAGGATGCTTGATGCATTTCAGCTGCTTTTCCCATTCCTACAATAAGAGGAACAGCAAGAGTCCCGCCTCGAATGCCTTGCTCTTGGCCACCACCATGAATAAGTGGTGTCAATTTTCTTGGAATCCCGTCCTCATCTTTTTTCAAATAAGCAATTCCAATACCTTTTGGACCGTTGAACTTATGCGCAGAAGCGGATAAGAAATGAACGTTCGTCAGTTCTGACAGGTCGATTCTCATCTTTCCGACGACATGTGTGGCATCGGTGTGAAAGAGCGCACCATATTGAGCAACTAGTTCAGAAGCTCTCTGAATGTCATTTAACGACCCTAACTCGTTATTTCCCCAAATGATTGAAACGAGTGAAGTAGGGCGTTTTTTTAGTAAAGACTCTAGTTCAGAAAAATTGATTCTACCAAATTGATCGACTGACAAGTATTCAACGTGAATATTCAGCTGCTCATTTAAATACTTTGCGATTTCTAAATTAGATGAATGTTCGGCTACCGTGGTAATCACTTGATGATCCGGTAAGGTTGAACTTACACTCTTTAAAATCCAGTTGTTACTTTCTGTCGCTCCCGAAGTAAAATACAGCTCGGTAGAAGAACAGTTAAGAAATTTACCTAACTGTTCTCGAGCATGTTCAACAGCATTTTTAGAGTTTTCTGCCAGTGAATAATACTTGCTCGAAGGATTTCCGAACTCTTCAAGAAAGTAGGGGAGCATCTCTTCAAGTACTTCTGGATACACAGGTGTCGTTGAGCTGTTGTCTAGATAAAGCATGTTATCCCTCCTGGAGAGCCAATAACTCTCTTAAGAATTGATTGGTACTTCTAGAAAATTGGAACATTTGATAAAGCTCTTCGGCACCTCGAGTAATATGCGCATTAAAATAATCTGGAAAATATCGTTCTTCTTCAATATGGCGTTTAGCATGTTGAAGAATCATCATTTTAAACATCTCGTCGTGTTCTCCCGTTAAGGTGGCACGATTTATTTCAAAATTAGAAATGGGCTGACCTTTAACGCTTGATGGAGTTTTTTCGTTTTTTAATGATATTCCAACGGCGAAACGAGCTAGGATGTTCGGTGTGATATGAGTTGAGTTTGCAATCTCTTTAAAATAGAGATGCGTTTGTTCAGTTAATTTAAGACGGTAGTTCATGAGTTTTTCACCTGCGCGTTTTCAAATTCAAAATACGATGGAATGACTCGTGTTTCTAAATGTTCATTATCAAACTGAAGACTATACTCTTTAGAAATCGATGGTTTGAGTACGTCGTAGTAATCTTTGCTAATCTCTGAGTCTGTAGATAGCACTAACACTTGTTCACCAAAGTTAGGAAGTAAGTTACGTAAAATGTTATAACGGTGATCTCGATCTAATCGACCTAACAAAGTATCGAAGATAAATGGCATTTGATTTTCGGAAACTTTGAAAATTGCCCAGATTAATGAAAGAAGTAGAATCTGTTTCTCACCAGAAGATAGCGTAGCTACAGAAATTTGAGACTGGTCTTTAGATGACAAAGTTAACGAGAAGTCTTCGGGTAGAATCGATAGCTTATCTACGTAATCTTCTTTACGCATCAATGTCTTTAACATGCGTAACGCATTTTCTTCAACACTCCGAATGACTTTATATCGCTGTTGAAGTTTGAAGTCTTCTAGTAAAGCTAATGTTGAAGTCGCATTTTGCGATAATAAGCTCGATTTTGAAGTGATTTTCTCGATTTCTTGTTGAAGTGAGGCGTTTTCTTCCACTAACATCGAGTACTGATTTTGGAGATCTTCTTCAAGTTTAACAATACGTTCTAACTGCTCGTTCAAATGAAGATGACTAACTTTGAGTTGATTCAATTCCTCAAATTGTTTTTCAAAATCCGCATGATTTTCTTCTCGAATCACTAGTTTTCTTCGTAATATCTTCAGTTCCTCTATGATTTCGTCATCGCGATTAATGTTTGCCAAGAGAGATGAGGAAGATTGAGCGTTTACTGAAGAAATCATATTTTCAACTTTTGCCTTCGAACCGAACGAAGCGTCATGAATAATTTCAGTTTTCGGAACAGCCGTTTTTAAAGCCGCATTGAATTCATTCTTCAGTGAATCATGTCCTACAGATCCTCCTAAATTACGTGAAACATTCTTATAGAACTCATCGGTGAAGACTTTTTCTAAATCTTCTACACTTCTGATCAATAGTTCTGATTCTACTTGTTCTGCAGCTTTTTCAAGCAAGTGATGATTGATAGAAAAGGCGTAGTACTCATTGAAAAAGTCTGACGTAGATTGCTTTAATTTCTGTCGTTCTTGTTCTAGGTTTCTTATTTCCTCTTTCAATTTTGCTTCTTCTTCTTTACTAATCACGTCGTGTGCGCGTAACGATTCAGAGAAGGCAGTGATTTCGGCTTCACTAACTTCGATATTCTGAAGAAGCTGAGATTTATCGACTTGAACGTTTTGCAATTTTTGTTCGGATTCACTTAGCTGTTTTTTAAGCTCATCTAAACGTTTTGATTTATCTTTAGATAGCTTAGTCTTGGCTTCGTCTCGTACAAGTGATTCGATTGTTTCCGTTAATAAATCTGGAATCTCTAATTTAAATGCACTTTTCATCAAATCATCTAGGTACTCAGACAGTTTCCCTTCATTAATAATTTGATTAATTGTCTCTCCATCAAATAATGAGACATTAAACAAATAGAGGGGAGTACGTTCTAAGAATAATGAATAGACTTGACTCTTATCCTTCTCTGCTAGTGCAAAGGTATTTGCATCACGATAGATGTTAAAGTATTCTTTAATATTCTTAGCGTCGATTCCCCATGATCGTTCAAATAAATAGCGTGATGTAGTTTGATTCGTTGTTGTTGTAAACGTAATTTGGATTTTTGAAATTTGTTTAGTGGTACTATATCTTTCTCGTTGATCTCTTACTTCGCTATTGATTAACTTCTCAATTTCTTTGAAGTAGGATGGAGTAGGTGCTTTAATCCCAAACGCCTGACTACCATATAATCCAGTGCGAAGTGCGTTTAAAAAGGTTGTTTTACCCGCTCCATTTTTCCCGCCGATTAAAATAACATTTTTATTAGAGTTTTCATTCTTGAAATCAAATGTTTGATTTTTATATGCTCCAATATTCTTTAAGACAATCGATTCAATCTTCATCTCTCTCTAAAACTCCTTGCTCTTTGTAAAGGCTTAAATAGTCTTGGCTCAATAGCGCAGCGACATCTTTATTAAATCCTCGTTTAACCTTTACACCTAGAAAATCATTTGCTGTTGTAAATAGTTTTTGAACCATATTGAAATCAAGACCATACTTTTGAGAAAGAAGTTCTAAATCATTCGCTTGGTCACTTGTTAGAATCTGACGATCATCATGTTCCCAATCCAGGTCGACGCCGAATACTTCGCGATAAAGTTCTGGTAAAGTATCGTTCCAATCACCTTCACGGAGCCATAAGCGACGAATTGCTCGTAACTCATCATCCTGAATTAATTTGTACTCGACTGAATTTGGAACTTTTAAATCACGTTGTAAAATCAATAAGTCGCGCATTAGTTCATTTCTAGTAGCTAGTGTGAAAGGACCAAGACCAAGGTGTGAGTATGCAGATTGCCCATCCTCGTTTGTTTCGGTAACGACAAACTGAATATTGAACTCTTCAGGTTTGCTCAAGTCAATATTGTGTTTTGCGATAAATTGACTTAATTGTGCTTTAGGAACGGCAAGAACAGACTCATCAGTCAAATCTTCAATTCGGTCAACTACTTTATGAGAAGTGGCAGCACGACCGCCTTTTTTCTTTTGAACAATATAGATTCCATCTTCTTTGATTTCATGTTGAACTTCTAATAAATAGAAGGCACCATTCATTCGTTTATGCATTCGTTTAGAACGGTCGTCACGAATGAGAACCATTTTATTGCGGAACTTCAATAATGGTTTTAACCAGTCATGTTCACCAGTTTGAATAAAGCCAGTAAGCGATTTATCTTGATTGACAACCGTACACGTCCAGCAACCGAAACGGCTATTCCCACAAGAACCAGCACTTTCTTTAATGTTTTGGTCAACGACTAATGGACATTCGCTACTTGAATCCATGTACATTTTCTGCAGCTTGTGATGGTCTTCCCCCCACGGAGCTGGGTTTTGAAGAAGGTAGCTCCATACATCATCTAGAACAAATTCTTTAATTGGGGCAAATACATAAGCATTCGCTAATGATGTGTGTCGCATCAATTCGCTACCTGAAATCTCATGATCTTTTATGGATTGGCCTCGGCTCGTGCTCTCAGATGAACGGACACCAAGTACCATAATAATTTCGCCGTATTTTGACACTTTATCTTTAATGAAGCGGTTAGCAGGGTCGATTTTAAGACGATCTGTACACCATCTAAACGTTTGGTTCGGAGTAGGGTAGCCACGTCCAATAATATTCGTCCAAAAAGTTTTTTCTGTAAGTGGTTTAACTTTTTGTGTTTCGATTGGGAGATTATATTTAAAAGCGGCTTCTTGCATGCGGTGTAAAGAGCCGTTAATCATGGAAACAACGAGTGGGTTTTCTACCAAAGTGTCAGAAGAAATGATAAATACCTTCTTATGCAACTGTTCTGGTGAAAGCTCTAGCAACGCTTCGAAAATGAGTTGAGTCGTTAGTGTAGAATCTTTTCCGCCACTAAATCCGACCACCCATGGACGTGTGTCATTTAAATAAACACGTTTGATCAAATCGATGGAGCGTCTAGAGACAGTATCTCCTTCATGTTGAGTAAATAAGTTACTAATAATACCTTGTGTCATAAATTGTCATCCTCTCGTGCCAAAACAGTCATAATACGTTCATGCTTGATTTTTGTTGATCGAAATCTTTCTCTTCTTTCGTGAGCTTGATGCCGATTAGCGATTTGATTCGTATGGCAGTCAATCGAATAGTGTAGTTGTTCTTTAAAATTCTGCCGTTTTCGTTAAAGGCACGACCTTTCCAATCTTTTTCGTTTGAACGGCTCCAATCAATATCTTTAAATTTTGTAAGGTAGGCTGTCCATGTATCAGGTTTTTGTTCAATTAAAGAGCGCGCAACTTCAGCCGCTGCTTCGATAAATAAACCTTGACCCGCAATTGAAATCATACGTAAATCACGAGGGGAGATTTCTTTATTAAATACTTGTTCCCATTCATGAATACTATTGCATAGAGTTAGCCAAAACGTTTTGATGTTCAATGCGTCTTCTTCAGTTAAAAGAGCACCTTTTTTCTTATTAATTAGTCGTTTATTTGCATTATAAATATGATTTAACGCTAAAAGTTTTGGTGAATTCTTGGAGAGGGACGTTTTCTCCATTTCTGTATACCGTTTTAACAACGGAATCTCTTCAACGATTTCTTTAGTAAGGAGCGATAACTGATCACGATGATCATATAAAATACCGATAGATGACGTTGTGTTAACGGCATGTCGATTCAAATCTGAAAAAATTTGTTGAGATCGTTCTAGACCTTCATCATGAAAGAATACAACAGAAATTGTTTCATTACCAAGCTCAGGCATAATTTTTAAAGCCTCTTCAATCGCTGCTCTCCGGTGTTGACCATCATTAATTAAAAAACGGGAATCCAGTGCGATCGAGAGTTTGCCTAAGTCTTTAAAGTTTGGTTCATCTGTAAACGGAGTAAACTGAATTTCACCATCAATGGAAGCTGTAAGGGATGAAAATACATAGTCCTTGGACTGATCTACAATGTAATTTGTAATGTCTGGAACTCTAGATTTATTCAAAATCCGCTGTGAGCGGTATTGTGGTGGGACTTCCTCTTCATCGAATAAGAAAATTTTTGGAATCAGTTTTAACGGGCACATAACGACGAAATATTCTTTTTCTGCCTGTTTTCCTCGTAATGCGGGGAAGTTATAGCTGAAATTAGGATCCATAAGATGTCCTCCTTTATTTAAAATTACGTACGTAATTTTAAATAAATACAATGTTTTTATACAAAAAGTCTAACATAAGTGTTCGTATGAAAAAAGCGAACAGCTCAACAAAATATAGAAATTTTCGTAATAAAAATCTCAGCGAAATCGCTGAGATTATACGGAAAGAAGTTTAATTAAAAATTCTTCTTCAAAGATTGCATCATCTGATTCGAGCAACGAAGCAATGTCTTTTACACCTAATTCAATAAAGCGCTTCATATGATCTCGAATAATTTTCTCATCATCGATTTCTTTTTGGAGCTCGTTGATAATAAGGTGTTTAGCAAGTAAGTAATCATTCCCATTGATGATTGAGCCCATTTCCCATGCGCTTGAACTCAATTCGGTAGGGAGTACAGATGAAACGGAGTGATTTTCAATTCCGTGCATCAGACTTAGTTTAACAACAAATGGTCTCGTGTCTTTCGGAACGTAGTGTTCGATGTGTCCAATAATGGTATCGATTCGATTCTTACTTATTTGTGACAATTTAATTCCTTTAGAATCCATAATCTTATCCTTTCACTAATTCGAAATAACCTTCGCGAATAAGCGTATATTTCTCTTTTTGGTTGTAGTCCAACATGATTTGTTTTGAAGTATATTCCTTCATCAACTCTACATATTCCGGAGTGATTTCCGTATCAGTTGAGAGAATCACAACTTGTTTACTGAGATGTTTATAGAAATGTTCGACTAGATTTTTGCGATGATAGCTGTCTAAGCGACCAAGTGGCGTATCGATAATCATAGGCAAATCTAAATCAGCTGCTTTGATCATTCCCCAAATAAATGCAGAGGAGATAATTTGCATTTCACCGGCTGAACGTTCTTCCACTGAAATTTCGGCGCCGCGCTCATTTTCAATGCGTATCATCATTTTACGGCGATCAACGAAAGCACGCCCGAATTCATCTTGTTTTCTCATAAGTTTGTTCAACATCTGATCGAATTGTTCACTAATCAAATCAATTTTCCAGTCTAGTACTTTTGTTGAATACTCATCAATTGCTTCTTTGATTTTTCCATAAAGCTGTACATCATCAGCTAAGTCGATTGCATTTGTTGCAGTAGACTTTGTTCCTTTTAGCTTTGATTCTAGAGAACGAATTTCTTGAATGCACTCTTGTTCTTTCTTTTTAATGTTGAGATAAATGCTCTTAGTTTTACCGAGCACCTCAGTAATTTCTTGAATCTTTTTATCTTCTTCATCAACACTGACTGCAGAAGGGGCTAAATCAACTTTTTGCTGAAGCTGATCAATTGAATGCTTAAGATTCTTTTCTTTCTTGACCAGTTCAACAATCATTTCCTTAGTGCGAGATGCGTCTACATTCATAATCAGTCTACGGTCATTTGGCGAAAGGTCGTGCCAAATTTGCTGATTTTCTGAAGTAGTAGAAGCTTTATAATTCTCCTTCGATAACCAAATATTCTTACCAATTTCCTCAACCTGATGCAGTTGTTCTTCAGTCAATGGTGGATCGATTGGCTCTGAGAGAAGTTTAGACATAAATTGGTGATAAGGTGCTAAAATCTGTTCCACACGTTGCTGATCAGATGTAAATTGTTGTTCAAGAGTCAGTCGTTTTTTTAATGCATCAATTTTTTTAGATGCAAATGAAGGAATCCCTTTCTCAGAAAACAACTTAGAAATTTGCTCCAAAACTTGAGTATGCTGTGCTTTTAAAGAACTCATGTTTGAAACAAATTGTTCTCTCGACTCGTTGTTCTGCATTAGCTTCTCGTTTCGAAGTTTCTTTAAGTGATCGAGTTGTTTATTGTATGTTGATACTCGATTCTCGGCTTTATTTCGTTTTTCTGTAAGCTCATGTAATTGTTCTTTGAGTGTATTTATTTTCTTGTTGAATTTTAACAACTCGGTACTTTTCTGAGCGATAGCTAATTCGTTGACTTTCTTTGAATAGATTTTGTCTAAATCACCTTTTAACTCGTTAAAATAAGACATTCCGTTCATCCGTCTGATTGTCGCTTTAAAGTCGGCAGAATTTCTAGAAGAAATAATGCGTCGGATTTCTTCCCCATCAAAAATTAAGAATTGAGAAGCTTCAAATGGGATTAATTTATCAATGGTACGGTTGAAATCATCTACGTTGTGTGAACCAATCTGTTCATTACGTTTAGGACGAGCTGCACCAATCGTTCGCTTACTGAACGTCTTACTTTCAGACACAACTTGTTTTTTACTATTGTATTGCCAAACGACTTTAATTTCGTAATGATGCCCATCTCCAGGTTCGAAAACGAGAGAAGCACTAGCTTCACGACCACCTTGTTCGAAGAATGAATTGTTAATTGTATTTGTAAACTGTTGTTGAAACTCCGTATCGGTCATGCCACGCTTGCCATATAATAAGTAACGAACTGCTTTTAAAATGGTTGTTTTTCCAGCGCCATTCAAACCACCAATCAGAACGATGTTTTTGTCATCTGTGTGTGTATCAAAGTTAATTGTTTGAGAATTTAAGTATGTTTTGTAATTATTTAATTGAATACGAACAAGTTTCAACCCAGATTTTTTATTAGATGATGTGGAATGTGTTAATGAGTTCCCTTTTTTAATTAGATATTTCAATTCTTCTTCTAATTCTTTTTGGCGTTTAGTCGGAGACGTAGCTTCACCATAATAATTAGCTTTTGAAGTGGTGAGAATATTTTGAAGGAGACTTGGTGATAGCTGATGATGAGAAGATACTTCTTCTAAAATTTCTAATTCACTTGAGTAACGCTTTTGAGTCATATCGATTTCCTTTCTTCCAAACATGAGATATTCAGGTCTATATTCCTATTATAAAGGAAATGTATCTAAAAACCTGTAACTTTTTTAGAAAGGGTATGGATAAATTAGGTATACATAATTGCTATTTATAATAAGGAGATGAAAGAGTTGAAACGCCTGTTACTACGCAAAATCCAGTTCGCCCTCCAACACCACGGTGGGACGGCATCTTTGAAAGACATTTATGCGTATGTCGAAAAATCATACTATCAACTCGAGCTCGATCGCTATAAAGATTGGAAAGGGCACGTCAATAAACAGATTCGTGCGCATTCTAGTGACTCGGCGAGCTTTACCGGAAAAGAAGACCTCTTTTATTCCACAGGAAATAAAGGCATTTGGGGCCTCAGACAATCCAATAACTAACGAAAGCGGAGCCAATTTCACTTGGTTCCGCTTTCAATGTTTACAAAACATCACACCCTATTGTCACACAATGTTCATTCCTGTACACTTCGATATTGTGTGCTAAAAATTATGTTAGGGGTTAGTCAATGGAACTTGTACAGCAATTATCTCAAATGCAACTGATCAACCAATTCTGGTTGCTTATGGCCTTCGTCATTCCAATGGTCATTTTATCTCGTATGGTCGTGGCTGGGACGCGTTTTTCGCCGATCCTCGTCATCGTCATCTTCGGTCTCGGTCTCGGATTCGGTATGGTCGAGCTCGGTATCGCGACGCCGGGTCTTCCTGAATTCCCGCTCGTCGACTTCTTGTCACGGACGACAATCATCGCCTTGGTCGTTTCGTTCTTCGTCGGTGGACAGGAACTTCGTAAAATCTTGAGCAAACAAGAGCTCGACATGGAGGACATCGTCGTTCCTTCTAATGAAGAGATGTTCCTCGGGACAGGACGTACGCAGTTCATCTTCATCCTTCGTTCGTTCTTCTTGCTCGTCGGTTTGGAAGGGTTCTTCCGTATGGCAATCGAGCCAGGTACGGCAGAAGGGATTGCGCTTTACTACCCAATCCTCGCACTCCTCGGTCTTGCGGTGTCGTTCTTACTCATCGACCATAAAGCACAGATTCAGGACAAGAAAGTATACATGCAAAAAGGTGTCATCGAGACAGTCCTCTTGCTTGTCATCTTGTTCGTCTCGTTCCTGATTGCGACAGCGGTTCAGCCGATTATCGCACTTCCGCAAATCTTCTTTGCGATGTTGATTTCGTCAGCACTCGGTGCCATCTTCCATAACTGGACGTATGGACCGACTGTCCGCGCGCTTCTCTTCGCAGGGATTCCGGTCGTCTTGGCTGCCAACTTCATGGTCGGTGGTTCACGAATCGGTGATGCGTTCGCCATCGAAGGCATGAACTCGATTCTCGTGTACGGTTTCTTCGGACAGTTGTTCTGGATGTTCGGTGGAATCGCACTCATCATGTGGTTTGCTCGCACAGGTCACATCCGTAACCTCGCGCCAGGTATGGCGGGGTCACTTTCACACAGTGGTCTCACAGGAGCATGTACGGCTGGGGACTTCGGTCAAGTGGCGGCGAAACGTGCACCGATCATGATCAACATCCCGTTCTTTGGACATATCTTCGTCTTCTCGATTCTCGCGGTCAGTGCCGACAACGGCGCGCTCTGGATCTGGCCGACGATGATCATCGTCTTGGTCGGTCTCGCGCTCACGGCGCTTTCGTTGAAAAACTTGCGTGCGGCGAACGGGGAAGACTTCAAAGAAGTCAAAGCCCTTATGCAGTTCTCGTTCGGATGGCAGATGATGGCCGTCTTCGGTGGTCTCGTCATCTTGACGTTCAGCACGATTGCATTTGATTACACGACGATGGCACAATCGTCAGCGATCTCGCACTTCGGCTTGTTCGCAGCGGTTCAAGGTGGAATGTTCGGGACGGAAGCCTCGCTTCTCATCCCGCTCATCTTCTCGATGCCGTTCCTCGTGCACCCAATCGTCTTCTACATGTTCGGGAAAGCACTCGACAACAATGGCGAAATGCCACGTGTACCGGTATATGCGATGGCGCTCGTTGGTGTCGTCGGTGTATCTGCAGCGATTTTCGTTTTGTAATAGGACTCCGCTCTGACTTCGGTCAGGGCGGTTTTTTGTTGAAATGGATATGGTGTAGACATCAAGTTAATTTGGGTCTCAAGCACTTTAGGTGAGAGTAATTTTCTTGCATTATCGTTGTATAATCGAACAAAAGGTTGTGATTTTAATGGAA
The DNA here is from genome assembly GCF_000023045.1 of Exiguobacterium sp. AT1b. Taxonomy (GTDB): domain Bacteria; phylum Bacillota; class Bacilli; order Exiguobacteriales; family Exiguobacteriaceae; genus Exiguobacterium. The sequence goes on from NC_012673.1 coordinate 2,565,710, forward strand.
CGCTTATTGATGAGACTTGACGAAGTTTCAACATCTTGTTATTAACGAACACGCCAAGGGAGACAGATTTACGTCCCGGTTTACACGCCGTCTCCTACAGGAAGAAGAGGAGTTCCGACATGCTTGCGAGCGCAATGAGAGCAATGATCAAGTCGAGGGGCAAGTCAACCGTTTGAAGTTGATCAAGCGAATCATTTACGGTCGTGCGAATTTTGAACTTTTGAAAAGAAAAGTCATGTGACAAGGCATCATCTAAAGTGCAATATATATAATAAGTTCTCTAGGTAATAATAGATTCTGGACATCATCCCTCAAAGTGCGTAAGAACCCTCCGTATGTGATTCGTATATAGACATTATAAAAATAAACGGCCATTTATCTTTTGATAAAGGGCCGTTGTTCGCTGATCAGTCAAGACTGTTATTTGATTACTTAGAATAAATTACGTGGGAAAAAATACGTCAATATGGGTGATTGAATGTTGTCTTCAAAAATGAGTTATAAATTTTTATATCTTCTTGTGTATATTTTAGATAGGATATCTTTTCTCTTTTCAAGAGTTAGGTCTTCTAATTTTTCTTCAAATAATTCGTACACAGAATTTTTAAATTTTTCTTGTTTCATTAAAGATTCCATTTCTTCTTCATTTATATATACTAGTAAATTTAAGTTGGTTAGCTTTACACCTTCAATATTGAAAATTAAATCGAAATACTCAACATGGCCACCAAGCATTTTCAAATAATCTTTAATTTCTTCTAAATTCAAGTGGTCAAACTTATACATATTTGTTAATGCATGTAACCCTATATAAATGGGATCGGGATGTGTTTTAAGGCTTTCATTTTGATTTTCGATTAATTTACATGTACCTTCAATTATAAGTTTATTGATAGACGTGTTTGCCTCAAGAACGTTACTGAGTAACATTGATTCATAAAAAGATATGGTTTTTGAATCCAAAGGACTTTGCGCAGAAATTATTTTTTCTAATATTGATTTTGTTAATATTTTTATTATTTCTTTCTCTTCGCTTTTTAAAATACTGAATATTGGATATACAACGCTTTGTAAAGTGTTATATATCAGATTACGATTTTCTGCTTTGTAGTCGATATTCACTACGTTTACAACATTGGTAATCGTATCTTCATCTAGAGGATAGCTATTATAATCCGCATAGATTTTTGCCAAATTTGAATACAAGCCAACCGTATCAAATTCCAATATCCTTCTGTTTTTTAAATAAGCGTTTAGGTAACTATTTAATAGTTGCGATATTAAATTTTGATTTAGTAGGTTTTTATTTGCTGAAGAAACGATAAATCTATTAATATATTTAAATTCATTAAAATACACTTCTTCATTAATCAGTAATTTCAGTTTACTTCCAATGCGATTAGCGTGATCCACATTTAATTTGGACCTGGAAAGTAACGTTAGAAGATTATAAAGATAATTTTCACTTTTATCTTTAATTTTATTGTTTAATACGTCATTAACTAGGGTTTCCAAAGTATGCATGACAAATTCGAGAGCCGGCTCACTAATAACTATTTCATTTACATTATAATCAGTCAAAATTTGAGACAAGTCTTTAGTCTTCAATTTAGTCATAATAATATATACTTCAAAGATATCTAATTCTTCAATTTTATTTATAGGTAAGTCATTAAAAAAAGTTTCGCCAGTACTATTATTTTGGGTACTATAACTTACAAAAATACCTTCTACAAAACTTAGGTATAAGCTTTTGATTTCACTATAAATGTCTATACATAAATAGTTAGATTCTAAAAACATCCAAATGTTTGTTAATTCAGTGAAGCTTCGTTGTAAAGTACTATCTATTGAGAATCCATTATTTTCAACAGTTCTTTTGGTATTTTTTAATGCATTGACATGTTTGTTGATTTTATTCTGAACTTTATATATAAAATTAAAATTCTGAATATCTGTTAGAAAACTTATGCTTTTTTTTTCGATTGATGGGAGAGTGTCATAAATCTCTTCAAGGTTTATATCTTGAATTTCAATCTTCAAATCTTCACTTATTTTTTTTGAATTGTTCATTAGGAAATTTCCTAAATGTTTTCTATTAAACTCTGAAATGTAGTAAATGAGATACTTTTTATCTTTAAATGCTTTAATTGAAATAGTTTTAAAGACTGTATACGAATCATGAAATTGATTTTGTTTATAGAAAACATACCCGAGCCTAAGCATTGACTCATAATCTTTCCCTTCAAAAATACTTGTCAAATTATTAGGGGTTGTTGGATTGATTGTACTGTCAGTTTTTATAATCTTAGTTATTAAACTATTTATAAAATCATCATTGTCTTCAAATTCAATTATTAATTCTTTATCTGTAGAAACCCCCCGAATGTTTGCTTTTAAGAATATCTTTGAGATTTTATTAAATATAGTTTTATCTGAAAAGCTTTCGATATTTGAGAATATATCTATTAGAGGATTTTCATTTTCTAAAGTTGTTAAAGTTCTATCGCCAAATAAATCATATGCTAAAGATTTTATATTCAATCTTTTTGTAATTTGGTCAGGCATAATGAAATTTAAATCCTCAAAACAACTTAATTTCTCATAAACACCTTCTAAATCATTAATCTCTTTTCTCTTATCAAATGTATTAAAATAGTTTAAAAAATTATATAAAGCATTTCCTCTTACATTGTTGCTATTAAAAACGTCAGTAAAAGGTAAGCCTTCAATCTCATTTTTATATAAAATATTTATGCCTCGATTTTTATAATATGAATGTTCGATTCGAGAAAATTCCTTACTGTTCTCTATTAGATATGCTGGTTGAAAATGGCTACTTAAAATATTTTTAACCCATTGAAAAATCAAGTTGAAATTCGGATCATTGACTGAATACCCTATAAATAAAACTGTATTTGTAGCTATTAGAGACTTGATATAACTTTCGATTAAAGTGAAATTTTTAGAATAATTTAAATAGTCATCTTCCTTTAGTACGATATTACGATGCTCAAAGTCTCCATGCATTTTAATGATAGTTTTATTGAAATTATTATAGGGTAGGTGCAAATCATACTTTACCGTATGGAAAAATTGTCCCTCTTCTATAGCGGCTTCTTCCAACAAAGTATCATAGTTCGTTGTGATGATGTGTGTAGGTTTTAATTTGAAAATTTCTTTATGAATTGGATTCGTTTTGTACTTATTTTTGAGAAATATTTCATCCAATTTTTCAAAATACTCTTTTTCGCCTCTCTCATTGAAATAATATTGAGGTATTTTTAAAAATAATTCTGGAGACTTATCAATATCAAAGTCTCCTAAATCTTTTGAAAGTGATTTGATTAATTCACTCCAAGTAGGTATACCTGAATTAGCCGAAACCCCAGCTCCAACAAAAATCACCAATTTGTTGTTTTCGCTCGCTTCTTTGATTTTTTTTATACTAGTGTCTAAAAAATTATCGACCATATTTTCTCCCCCAATCACTAAAAATCATAGTTTTCTATAATTTACCAATAATAAAATTTGATTATGAAGGTGACTATAAAATTTTATTTATGAAATAATCATAAAAAATATAAAACATCAAAAAAATTTTGTTAAACAGCATTTTTGCTATATTTTACCACGTGAGATGATTGAGAGCACACTAAAATTTTTAGGTAAATTCTATTTCATTGTGTAGAAAATTACTTATTATGATTCTGACCTTACTTTGAAATGTCCACTTGTTGATTTACAGAGACGGCTCCACATGAACGACGCCATCTGGTTTGTTGATTGGTGCAAACAGAGATTTAAATTTAATTCTTCCTTACTTTTGATGAAGCCCGTCTTTGGGAACTAGATCACTAAAAGAATTGAAGGAATCATTCATGTTAGATGAGTTGTTTTCGGAAATAGAGGTGGTCGATGTGAACCATTTCGACGAAGTATATCAGTTCGTTTGCTATGGAAAAAAGTCTTGTGCTGCCTGTACTCATTACACAAATTGCTCATACAGTATCCACGGTAGATATATCGGAACATTGAGGGATGAGCGTGTGTTCGGAATGGATGTGCAGCTACGGGTTTAGGCAAGATGTTTCTTTTACGACAATTCTACCTGCCCCATTGGTGCTTTTTTATAAAACGGTTTCGATTACACTCCTGCAGAATAATTCGTTTGGAACGCGGCCTGTTGAGGCTATTGAGTGGGATGAGTACAATCGGATTGAAGCATATTTTAAACAATATCAGCGACAGTACGCTACTCCGAATGCTGAGACAATCAGAACATCATGTGAATGCACCCGCCACCTTGTATTGAAAACCTTGCTTGCCGCGAACCGGAAAGATTTCAAAGAAGTAAAAACCCTCATTCAGTTCTCATTCGGATGGCAGATGATGGCACAACCCTCAGCAATCTCGTACTTCGGCTTGTTCAGGACAGGAAGCTTTGCTTCTTATCTCGAGCATCATTTCGATTCCGTTCCTCGTGCACCCAATCATCTTCTCTATATGGGGAAAGCACTCGACAGCAATAGCGAAATGCCACGTGTGCCGGTATACGCGATGATGTTCGTTGGTGTTACGTTAGCAATTTTGGGGAATTAATATTTCTTAAACCGATAGTGGTAGAACTAAAAGTCTATCTCTATCGGTTTTTAATTGTATTCATAGTTGAAAGATACACTAGTTTTAAGAGAAATTCTGTGTAAAATATTTTTCTTTTCTAGGGTATATATAAATATTCCATGTAGGAGGAAGGAAATCATGAATGAAATTACTGAAGTTACATTAACAGTTACCGAAGGTGTTTTTAAAGGATTAGCTAAACAAAATCTACTATTCCATCAATGTATTATTGAATTGACTGATAATGCGATTGCTGCCTCAATTCCTAATAATAGTTTTCATATCGACATACAGTTACTTAAAACAGAAGAAAGTGATGAGTTAATTGATTTGTATATAGGGGATAGAGGAAGAGGGATGAACATTGAAGTACTGTCAAAAGCATTGCAATTGGGGAAATCTGCTACGGAGGATAACAGACTAAACGAGCATGGTTTTGGTCTGAAAAATGCATTAGCCACTTTAACTGGAGGTCATAGAAAATTTAAGATTTGGACAACGAGTAATAAAAACGAAGTCCACAGTGTGGATGGACCATTTCGTCATCAAATGCAAATAATAACAAAGAATACATGTATGCCTGATATACCTAAATTAGGTAATGATTATAGTACCATTATATTTGCACAAGTGAGTAGAGAATTTCTTAAAACGCTTCAAGGTAGAGGAGCAAAAACTCAGAATCTCTCTCCTTTAAGACTATGGCTTATCGAACATCTTGGTGTAACTTATCGTGGATATTTAAATATAAATCAAGATACAGGTCTTCCCTATGGTAATATATTTGTTTATATCGATGAGGATAGGAAAAGAGTGCCTTCAATAAAATTACCGTTGGCCAATGGTTATACGGAACGCTTTAATATTGAATTAGACGGAATAGAGTATGAACTTCTTTACAGGTATGGAACTCTGGATAAATACGAAACCCGAAAAATGTTATTTGGTGGAAAGTTGAAGTATTATTATCAAGGAAATCAATCCACTCAAGGTATTGATATACAATTAGGTAAACGTACAATTGCTACTAGACAATTTGAAAATATATGGAGGAGACAAACGAAAAATCTAGAACTTTTAGATGAACCAATTAGCAGGCACAATAGCTATAATGATTTTATTGGTGAACTAATTATTCCTGACTTACCACGGAATGTACTTACTACAGTGAATAATAAAACAGACTTTAATTTAGATGATCCAGATTGGATAAAAATCTTTAACAAACTTAATGAGTTTAGGCCAATTAAAAATGTGAGAGAGACTACTGAAAAGGAATTAGTAGCAAAGTTAGCTGATCGAATAGTTTCAATTCCATCTGGCGACTCGGTTAGTACTGAAACGAGTGTTTGGTATAGTGGGACTCAAATAGATTTATATCATAAGAAAAAATCTGGAGAGATAATAATATATGAGGTGAAAATTGGAAAAGGTGCGCCGCTAGATGTTTATCAATTAAAGATGTATTGGGATGGACTACTAAACGAAGGAGTCCAACCTGATGAGGGGTATTTACTTGTTGAGTCCAAAGACTCTAATTTAGAAAGGATGGTTGATGACATAAATAAACTTTTTTCTCCTATGGCTCCAAGAAACACAACTCAACATAAACCTTATAATCTAAAAATAATAACTCATCATGAAATAGGTTTGGATAGATGAACGTATACATGAGATATATTTGTTTGAAGAATGTTAGTGAAGATAATAAAGTAATTAAAAAGGGGATGAATGTCCAATTTATGACATTCATCCCCTTTTTAATTTATGATTATTACTTTTAAAAAATGGATTGAGTAATAACGTCAAGATGGCGAGCCCACCTTGTGTCAGGATAATCTTCTTGTCACTCGTGATACTGCCATATAGGGCAACGAGAATAATATAGGTCAGCATCATGGTGACAATCTCGACCGGGTTAGGGGAGACGTATAGCCCGTATAAGAGACCGACCCCAATCAACCCGTTATAGACGCCTTGATTTTTAAACAAAACCGATACCGAGTCCCTCGTCAGCTCGTCTTTCGACATGCGGAAGACACGTGACGTCGAGGAAGATGCCGTCGCGATCGTCTCTAAATAGAAGATATAGAAGAATTCGATGGCGACGAGCGTCCCGAGCACAAGGGTGAGCGTCGACATATTAGTTGACCGCTGCTACTTGTACGACCGGTTTCGCAGACACGTAGTTTGCGACGTTTTGTGCGAAGTTGATGAGGACCGGGTTTTGGTTGTGCTGCTCGAGAGCGGCTTGGTCTTCCCAGTTCTCGATCATGACGAAACGGTTCTCGACAGACGTTGACTCGTACAGGTCATATCCGACGCAGCCCGCCTCTTGTTTGGATGAGTCAATCAAGACTTGGATGTCACGCAAGAAGTTCTTGCGTTGTGATGCTTGGATATCGAATGTGGCGTTGACTAAGATCATGGTTGATTCCTCCGATTGTGTGTTGAATTATTTGAACGATGTGACTGTTTGAGCGTCAAGACGTACTGATTGGTAACCTTCTTCCGCGGCTTTGCCGAGAGACAAGATCATGACCGGTACGTAGCGATCTTTGTCGAGACCGAACGTTTCTGCGAGTTGCTCTTTCTCGAAACCACCGATTGGGTTCGTGTCATAGCCGTGTGCACGTGCCGTGAGCATGAATTGCATCGCTGCGAGACTCGCATCGATTTTCACGATGTCGTTCATCTCTTGTTTCGAGAGGTTTTTGTAGTAAGGGATGATCGCGCCGAGTTGCTGGTCACGAACTTCTTGTGGCATTTTGCCTTCTGCGACTGCTTGATCGTAGATTTGTTCGCCGTACTCGTAGCACTCCATGTCACCGAAGATGAGGAGCATCGCTGAAGATGAATCGTTTTGACGCGTGTTGAATTTGATGAGCGGCTTGAGCGTCTCTTTCGCTTCTGGGCTTTCGACGACGACGAAGCGCCACGGCTGCATGTTGACCGATGATGGGGCAGTTGTTGCTTCCTGAATCATCTCGAGCATCTCTTCTTGTGAGATTTTCACGTTCTCGTCATAGACACGGATTGATTTACGACCGAGCATAACGTCTTTGAATGTATTGTTTTCGAATGTAGTTGCCATTGGTAAATTCCTTCTTTCTCTGTTTAGGCGTGACTGTTCAATTTTTGAAGCAGTCCGGATAATTGATGAATCTCTTCAGCGGACAAGGCTTGTAAGACGAGGTGGTTGGCCTGTTCGTCTCGCTCGCAATCCCTTAGGTCTTGCTCTGCTTTCTCTGTCACACGGACGAACATCTCGCGATGGTTCTCCGCGTTCCGCTCTCTGACGACATACCCTTTCTCTTCAAGGATTTTCAAATGTCGGGTGATGGCAGCATTGTCGATTTTCATCTCTTCTTTGATCGCACGTTGCGAACAAACGCCTCGTTCTTTGACGACTTGTAACATCTCGTAGCGGGTCAGGCTGAAGCCCGTCTCCCGTTCGAACGACGATGCGACGTTTTGTTCCGCCAACTTGATTTGGTAAAGTAATCGGCTGATTTCACGTAGGTCCATTGCGTCCCACCTTTCTCAATTGACTTATCAATCGTTGACTTGTCAAACGATACAACGTTTTGGATTGCCTGTAAAGTCAAACGCTCAAAAAAAGACGACACCAAATTATCGTGTCGTCTCCTCTTCGATGGGGGTGCCATCAAATCGATATTCTGTCGTGAATGTCGTCTCGTCGAATCCATACATTCGGTCGTAGGCATTCAAGTCCTCAATCGTCCGCACGTCGAGGAAAGACGGGTCGATGTCAGACGCTTTGCGCGTGAACATCATGTACCGTTCTGTGTAATCGTCATTTCCTCCAGGCTTTCCGTCGAACGAGAAGTGAATCCAATAGACGTCAGACTCGACTTCACGGATGACGCTGAGAATCCGTTGTTTCTGTTCGTCCGTATTGTTCCAGTCTTCATGAAACATGATCGAGACGTCGAGATACGTTTTCGGATTTGTTTCATAAATGGACGTCGGGGTCGGGGAGATGTTTGCTTGCACATCATCGGACACGCCAATCGGCACTTCCGCACGGACCGTCTCTTCCTCTTTTAGGATTCCTTCCGACACGAGCCGTTCGTGAATCGTCCGCTCTGCCTCGCGTTCCCAATACGTCACGAGCACGTTATCGTGGATGGAGCCGTCCCCATACGTTACAAGATAATAAGTGCCGGCGAATGGTTCTTTCGTCAATGTCATTTCTCCGGTATAACCACCCATATGCCAGTCGCGAGATAGCTCGATGTCAGGTTGCTCATTATATGTTTCCTTCACATACGCATTATATGTCTCCCGTGCCTCTGACTTTTCAAGCGTTGTATATACGAAGAGACCGCCAGCAAGAAACCCACCGGCCATTCCTATCAGTAGTCGTTTTTTAATCATTTCGTCACCTCTCGTTCAATCTACCTGATATTGAAGGAGAATACCTCGGTCCAAAGTCTTATTCAAATCATTTCCATTTCGCTGTAAACTAAAAGTGCCCTCAAAGAACTATTGTAATTGCGTGTACTAATACATATAATACACTTAAAGAGTAACATTGATTATGAGAGGGTGTGACCCATGTTATACAAAATCGATATGAAAAGTTCAGAACCGCTATACGAGCAAATCGTCAATCAAACGAAAGAACTTGTTATCCGTGGAATTTTACGACCAGGAGATAAGGTGATGTCCGTGCGTGAACTCGCCACCGATCTCGTCATCAATCCAAATACGGTCAGTAAGGCGTATCAAGAGTTGGAACGGCTCGGGCTGCTCGAGATGCGACGTGGACGTGGGACGTTCGTCTCCGAGGACTGGGTGGACGATGATGCGGCACGTGAGCCGGTCATCGCCTCGATCAAAAAGATTGCGATTGATTGCCACTATGCGAACGTGCAGTTAGATGAAGCCATCGACGTATTGCGGACGGAATATGAGAAAGTAGGGAAAACCAATGCTGAAAGTTGAACAGTTAAGTAAAAAAATTGACCGACAGACGATTCTCGACCGCATCGACTTTACGGTCGAATCAGGAGAAATCATCGCGCTCGTCGGACGTAACGGTGCCGGTAAGACGACGCTTCTCCGGACGATGGTGGGCATCATCCGCCCAGATATGGGAGATGTGCTCTATGGATCGAAGAGTATCTTTAAAGATGCAGGGTTGAAGCGTGACGTCATCTTCGTACCGGATTCAGCCGACGCGCTTAAAAATTACACGGTGAATGAGGCAACGGACTTGTATGAGTCGATCTATCCGTCATTCAACCGTACCGTCTTCCGTGAGACATTAACGAGATACAACATCGACAACAAAAAGATTCGCCAACTTTCAAAAGGACAAAAGGCACTCGTCACGTTATCGCTCGCCTTCGCCGTCCAAGCGAAATACTACCTGCTCGACGAACCGACGGACGGTTTAGACGTCGTCGCCAAATCCGACGTGTTGAAACTGATGATTGCCCAAGTCGAGAATCGGAACTGCTCGATCATCGTCTCGAGTCACCAACTGCATGAACTCGAACGCATCGCTGACCGCATCATCATGATTGAAAATGGACGTGTCAAAGCGATCTTGTCGCTCGAAGAGGCACGTGCCCTCAGCATCAAGTGGCAAGTCGTCTTCAACGACCATGTCCCGGTCGAACTGCTCGAACGAAAAGATATCGAAATCATCAGCGTGACGGGACGTGTCGTGCTGTTCATGGCGAAAGAACGGACGGACGAGCTCGAAGCGTTCATCGATTCATACAATCCGATGCTCATCGAAGAGATTCCGATGTCTCTTGAAGACGTCTTCCGTGTCCAGTTAGGAGGAGAAGCCCATGTTGTCTAAGGTTTTGTTAAAGAAAGATTGGAAACAAGTGTCGCTGCTTTGGATGCTGCTCGTCTTCCTAGGCGTCGTCGCCTTCACAGTGCCAGTTTGGACACAATTCGAACAGTTTGATGAACAGATTAAAGATGCACGAGCGAATTCTGTAGATTACGGGATCCCGTTTGAAGAAAGAGATCGCCTTACGGTTGAGTCCTTCTTTGATCTCGATTCAAGCATCGCCTACTATATTGGGGATATTGGAAGTGTGATTCCTCTCGGTCCCGTTGTATTTTTGTTCGTCGTGTTTAGTGCACTCATGGCCACGTCGCTCATTGGTGCCGAACGAAACAGTCAAATGTCGGATTTTTCGATGTCGCTTCCGTTCACCCGGACCCAGCAGTACATATCAAAATGGGTAATGGGGGCAAGTGGAATCATCATGGCCACGCTGTTAGGAAGTATCGCGATGTTTGCATTGGTCGCCACTTCCCGTTATTCCTTCTTATTAGAAGGGACCGTTTTAAAATCGGTGGTGATTGTCCTGTACATCGCCTTGATTGGCATCTCGTTATTCTCGTTGGCTTTATGGATGGGGTCGTTCGGTGGGGAATCGATTTCTCAATCGGTGTGGTCGTTTGTCGCCTTGATTTTCCCGTTAGGTATTCTCGCATTGATTCAAGGATCGGCTTACTCGTTAACTGGTCGAGGTGATGCGTTGGGTTGGTTAATCGATTCAGCTTATGAAAGTGTATTTATTCAAGCCATCTCACCACTTGGTAACTTGATGAATTTATCTTTATATGAATACATTCAATCCGATCAGTATTGGCAAGAGTTCGTCACGATTAGCATTCCATCGTCTATCGTCTTTATTGCCTTGTCATTCTGGTTAGGAGCTTGGATGTACAATCGTGCACCACAAGAAAACAACGGTCGTTTCTTCATGTTCAACAACTGGTTATGGCTCGTTCACATCATCATCGTTGGATGTATCGCGATGTTCACAGGAATTGTGTTCACGACGTTCACGTATGAAGCGAATAGCGTGTTATATATGATCGGCTTTTTAATTGGTGCGTTCTTGGCACACTTGCTCGCCAAACGCTTGCTTTACCGCTTTAACTTAAGACTCAAATCGTAAGGAGGGACACCTATGAAACGCTTCTGTCTGTTGCTCGTACTCGTCATCTCACTGGCAGGGTGTATGAACCCCGAACCGGACGCCTTTGAATACAAAGGGGCGAAAGTCGGGGATAATGCGGCCGTCGTCGGCATTGCCGGAAGTTTGCCGCTACATGAATGCTATCGATCGGTCGAACTGCAGACGAAGAAGCGTCCTTATGGGTTGACCGTCCGTTACGAAGACCCGGGTATGGAACGAGCGGAACAAGAACATCTGGCGATTCGGAATGCGGCTGCCTATTTCACCCTCATCCCGAACGCCGAAATCGTCCGTTTTGCTTTCCCGAACCGGACCTATGCTTTCTCTCGACCCGAAATGGAGGCATGGTTCGGGACGGACTTCTCAAATATTCGTCATGAAAAAGAATTGCAACAACTTATGAATCAGAAGCTTGAAAAACTGGATTCGAAAGATTCCTATTTTAGGCGAGTATGACAGCGATTGGATGACAAATCCAATCGCTTTTTTTGATATTTTCTGAAAATTATCGGGTAAAGGGTAGATGAAAGCGTTTTCTTAGCATTATAATAGGGTTAACTGAATGAGTATTCATTTCCAAGGAGGAACAGCGATGAACAAACCGTGGTTACAAGATTATCCAGAAGGAATGCCCCAGTCAATCGATTATGAGGTAAAGCCGCTCTATGAGGCGTTGTCTCGCGCAGCAAAGGATTATCCGAATCGTACGGCCGTCTCCTTTATCGGAAAGGAGTGGACATTCGCGGAAATCGATGATGCCGCACGTCGACTCGGAACGATGCTTCAAGCGAAAGGGCTTGAAAAAGGCGACCGCGTCAGCCTCATGCTTCCGAACTGTCCTCAATACGTCATCTCGTTCTATGCCGTGCTCTATGCAGGTGGGACAGTCGTCCAGACGAACCCGCTCTATACGGAACGTGAGCTAGAAAACCTCGTCACGGACGCAGGTGTCAAAATCGTCATCACCCTCGATCTGTTATATCCGAAAACGCTTCGCGTCAGTGAGAAGACGGAGATTCAAACCGTGATCACGACGAGTATCGCTGATTACTTACCATTCCCGAAAAACAAACTGTATCCAATCAAAGTGAAACGTGAGAACAATATCGTCATCGATACGACCGGATCGACACCGTTCAAAGATTATAAGGACTTCAATCCTATCACGCCGCTCGACATCGATCCAAAAGAAGATGTCGCCGTTCTTCAATATACAGGGGGGACAACGGGACTTCCGAAAGGTGTCATGTTGACCCACTTCAATTTGACGGCGAATGCGGACCAGATCTCGAACTTATTCTATAAATACAATCGTGGGGACGAGAAGCGCGTCTTGTGCGTCGTGCCGTTCTTCCACGTCTACGGGATGTCGTGCTGTCTGAACTTTGGGGTGACGAACGGTTATGAGCTCGTCCTCGTTCCACGTTTCGAGGTGACGGATGTCTTAAAGACGATTCAGAAGAAAAAGCCACACTTCTTCCCGGGCGCGCCGACGATGTATGTCGGGATCTTGAACGACCCGAAACTGAAAAAGTATGACTTGTCTTCGATTGAAGCGTGTATCTCAGGTTCGGCACCGCTTCCGATTGAGGTGCAAGAGGAATTCGAGAAGATCACCGGCGGCCGCATCGTGGAAGGATATGGATTGTCTGAGACGTCCCCGGTCACACATGCGAACTTCTTATGGGATAAACGGATCGTCGGCTCGATCGGTGCCCCACTTTCGGATACTTCTGCTAAAATAGTAAAAGCAGATGGAGAGACGGAAGCGGACATCGGGGAAATCGGGGAGATCATGCTGAGCGGTCCGCAAGTCATGAAAGGCTACTGGCAGAAGCCGGAGGAGACGGCAGCCGTCTTGAAAGATGGGTGGCTCGCGACCGGTGACCTCGGCTACATGGGCGAGGACGGGTTCTTCTATATTGTCGACCGGAAGAAAGACATGATCATCGCAGGTGGCTTCAATGTGTATCCGCGTGAAATCGAAGAAGTGCTCTATGAACATCCGGCCGTGAAGGAAGCGGTCTGTATCGGTGTTCCGGATCCGTATCGGGGTGAGACGGTCAAGGCGTTCATCGTCCTTCGCGACGGCTCGAGCGTGACGGAGGAAGAACTCGACAAACATTGTCGTGAGAAGCTTGCTGCCTATAAAGTACCGAAGTTGTATGAGTTCCGTGACGAGTTGCCGAAGACGTTCGTCGGTAAGATTTTACGTCGTGTCCTCGTCGACGAAGAGAAGGCGAAACAAGTGAAACAAAGCAGTTGACACCAAGCGTACGCATGATAGAATAATAAATGAATGAACCATCATTCATTTTTCTGCAGCGGTAAGGAGCTTGGGGTTAATGACAAATCATATTTCGAAAAGTGACCGAATCATTGATGCGGCGGTCAAAGTAATTGCTAATCATGGCTATCACGGTGCAAAGGTGACAGCCATCGCTAAAGAGGCGGGTGTCGCGGACGGCACAATCTATTTGTACTTCAAAAACAAGGAGCATCTCTTAATCGAATTGTTCCAAGCGAAAATGGGGCTGTTCATCGACTACTCGAAACAACAAATCGGGAACGAGACGACGGCCGGAGATCAATTGTATCAGTTGATTGAATCGCATTTAAAGCAACTGTCGGCCGATTACGACCTCGCTGTCGTGACACAAATCGAATTGCGACAGTCGAATTTGGTGCTTCGCCAAAAAATCGGAGAAGTGCTCAAACCATATTTGAACTTAATCGATTCTGTCGTCAAGCATGGAATCGAGACAGGAGAGTTCGACAAGGATTTAGACTATCGACTCGCCCGTCAAATGATTTTTGGCACAATCGATGAGGTTGTGACGAGTTGGATGGCGAGCGGCTTCAAGTACGATCTGTTGTCGACGCTTCCAAATGTGCACCATATGTTAAAGAAGGGGCTTACGTAACAGTGAGCCCTATCACTAGCTCAAAAAATGAATGCTGATTCATGAATGATGGGAAAGAATTGACTAAAGGGGGATCAACCATGAATATTTTTGTTTTGCTGAAACGTACGTTTGATACTGAGGAAGCGATTCAGCTCGAGAATGGGGAAATTCAAGAAGACGGCGCTGAGTTCATCATCAACCCGTATGACGAATATGCGGTCGAAGAAGCGATTCAAAAACGTGACGCACTCGGGGGAGAGGTCACGGTCGTCACGGTAGGACCAGAAGACGCGGATAAAGAATTGCGTACAGCGCTTGCGATGGGAGCGGACAAAGCCGTTCGTATCTCAATCGAGGACGATGTTGAAGATGCGGACCATGTCACGATTTCAAAAGTGCTCGCCACATACTTGAAAGAACAAGACGCGGACCTCATCTTCGCAGGGAACGTAGCAATCGATGGCGGTAGCGGACAAGTCGCACCACGTGTCGCAGAACTTCTCGACATGAATTACGTGACGACGATCACAGGTCTTGAAATCGATGGCACAACGGCTACGGTCACACGTGACGTAGAAGGGGACACGGAAGTCATCGAAGTCGCACTCCCACTTCTCGTAACGGCACAACAAGGGTTGAACGAGCCGCGTTACCCGAGCTTGCCAGGGATCATGAAGGCGAAGAAGAAACCGCTCGAAGAACTCGAACTCATGGACATCGATCTCGATGAAGATGAAATCGAAGCGAAAATCGAGACGATTGAACGATTCTTGCCAGAAGAGAAGAAAGCCGGTCGCATCCTTGAAGGCGATATGTCGACACAAGTGAGCGAGCTCGTACAACTTCTTCGCACGGAAGCGAAAGTCATTTAAGGGGGAGATCATAGATGAAAGCTTTAGTACTCGCAGAAGCGCGTGAAGGCGCGTTACGTAACGTATCATTCGAAGCCATCGCTGCGGCGAAGCAATTGACAGACGATGTGACGGCAGTCGTGATTGGGGATCACGTGCAATCACTCGCACAAGAACTCGGGGAGTATGGCGCAAGCCGTGTCCTCGTCGTCGAAGATGATCGCCTCAAGCATTATACGCCAGACGGCTACGGACAAGTGCTCCGTCAGTTGATCGAGCAAGAAAATCCGGAAATGATCGTCCTCGGACACACGGCTCTCGGGAAAGACATCGCACCGAAACTTGCGGCACGTCTTGATGCCGGACTCATCAGTGACGTTGTCTCTATCGAAGGAACAGGACGCGACGCAGAGTTCGTTCGCCCAATCTACTCAGGGAAGGCGTTCGAGAAAGTGAAGTTCAAAGATTCGGTCATGTTCTTCACAATCCGTCCGAACAACATCGACGCACTCGCACGTCAAGCGGGCGCGAGTGTCTCTGTTGAAACGCCGGCGGTCGAATTGAAAGACCTCGCGATGATTGTCAAAGAAGTCGTGCGAAAAGCGACTGGGAAAGTGGATTTGGCGGAAGCGAAAGTCATCGTTGCAGGCGGACGTGGTGTCAAGAGCGAAGACGGATTCAAACCGCTTGAAGAGTTGGCTGAGCTTCTCGGAGGAGCGGTCGGTGCTTCACGTGGAGCATGTGACGCTGACTACTGCGATTACGCACTTCAAATCGGACAGACGGGTAAAGTCGTCACGCCAGACCTCTACATCGCATGCGGGATCTCAGGAGCGATTCAACACTTGGCTGGGATGAGTAACGCGAAAGTCATCGTCGCCATCAACAAGGACCCAGAAGCAAACATCTTCAGCGTGGCAGACTATGGCATCGTCGGCGACTTGTTCGATGTCGTCCCGATGTTGACAGAAGAGTTCCGTAAGCACCTCGTCAATAGCTAATAAGCAAAACGTTTTGGGGTTGTTACCCTCCGTGGTATACTCTGAACATGAATTGCATGAGAGTTCTTTATCAGGACTCTCTCATCTTATTGGGGAGGTTTTTACAAATGGCTATTAAACACGCAACGACTCAATCGTTTGAACAAGATGTAAAAGAGGGCGTCGTCCTCGTAGATTTCTGGGCAACTTGGTGTGGACCATGCCGCATGATCGCGCCAGTTCTCGAAGAACTCGATCAAGAAATGGGTGACCAAGTCCAAATCGTGAAACTCGACGTCGACGAAAACCCTGAAGTCGCAGGTGCTTTCCAAATCCAAAGTATCCCGACACTCATGATGTTCAAAGATGGCGAGCCTGTTTCGAAAACAATGGGCTTCCAACCAAAAGAAGCATTGAAAGAGTTTATCGCGACAGCACAATAATTGCGTAGCAGCCGACCTGAATCGGCTGCTTTTTTGTTTTGCGGAATAGAAAAGAAGGAAAAGGACAGGCAAGTAGGGAATAAGTTGAGTTGTTCCACGCACCCTCAATCCGGTCATATTCCGATACATAACGTCTGATTTCAAAATTTTTTTGAAGAAATTCCGTCGGCTTCCTTCATATTTAACAGATTCGGAATTTTGACGGGGGAGCGCTTGAACTGGAAGCTTTTGTCATGGAAACAGACTGAAAATTTACGCTATACTCATGAGGAAGACATGATGGAGTCAAGTGACCTTACTTTACGGCTCAATCTATTGTACGACTCTGTTCGAAGGAGGAATTTTCTTGTCGCTGTTACATTTAGCTATTTTGTTGCCGCTTCTTGCGGCACCATTCATCCCGCTTTTGTTCCGAGGGATGAAACAAATTCATACAGGCTGGTTCGTCTTGATCGTTCCGGTCGTGCTCGTCACCTACTTCGCCGGATTCATTCCGATCACGAGTGCAGGGGACGTCGTGACAGAGACGATTGCGTGGATGCCGTCCCTCGGGATCAACTTCACGGCATACGTCGATGGACTCAGTCTCTTGTTCGCCCTTCTCATCACGGGGATCGGCGCACTGGTCGTCCTCTATTCGATTTACTATTTGAATAAGGACAAAGAGTCGCTCGGGCATTTTTACGTGTATCTCTTGATGTTCATGAGTGCGATGCTCGGGGTCGTTCTCTCGGACAACATGATTGTCATGTATATGTTCTGGGAGCTCACATCGATTTCATCATTCCTATTGATCGGGTACTGGTATGAGAAAGAACGTTCCCGCTATGGTGCGCAGAAGTCGATGCTTCTCACCGTGTTCGGTGGATTGTCGATGCTCGGGGGGATCGTCTTACTCGAATCGATGGTCGGCTCGTACAGCATTCGCGATATGGTTGCGAACTCTGGCGTCATCGCCGAGAGCCCATTCTTCCTTGTCGCGATGGTTCTCATCTTGCTCGGGGCGTTCACGAAGTCAGCGCAGTTCCCGTTCCACATCTGGTTGCCTGACGCGATGGAAGCACCGACTCCGGTCAGTGCGTACCTCCACTCAGCAACGATGGTCAAGGCGGGTCTCTACCTCGTGGCCCGCATGAGCCCGGTGTTCCAAGAGTCATCCGTCTGGCTATGGACGATTGCCGGAGTCGGGATGTTCACGATGTTCTGGGGCTCGTTCAACGCTGTCAAACAGACCGACCTGAAGGGGATTTTAGCGTTCTCGACGGTCAGTCAGCTCGGTTTGATCATGTCACTCCTCGGTCTCGGGGCGGCGGCGCTCCACTATGACGGTATGGATGACAATATCTTTATGGTCGCAACGATTGCGGCAATCTTCCATTTGATCAACCATGCGACGTTTAAAGGTTCGCTCTTCATGATGGTCGGAATTGTCGACCACGAGACGGGCACGCGTGACATTCGGAAGCTTGGCGGTCTGATGACTGTCATGCCGATTTCATTCACGGTCGCTGTCATCGGTTCGTTATCGATGGCCGGTCTTCCGCCATTCAACGGATTCTTGAGTAAAGAGATGTTCTTGAAGGCGACGACGAAAGTCTTCTCGGCCGACTTCTTTGCGCTTGATACGATTGGGATTTTGCTCCCGGTCATCGCGTTCGTCGGAAGTGTGTTCACGTTCATCTACAGCATCATGCTGTTCACACGGACGTTCATGGGCAAGGCAAAGTTCGATCAATTGCCGAAACAACCGCATGAGGCGCCGATTGGCATGTTGATTTCGCCGGTCATTCTCGCGCTTCTCGTTGTCGGTCTCGGGTTCTTCCCGAACGTGTTGTCGAACTCGCTCATCAAACCAGCCGTCGAGTCGATCTATCCGACACTCGTCGCGCAAGGGCAAGATGTTAAAGTAGATATTTACTTCTGGCACGGTTTGACGCCTGAACTGTATATGACAATCGGGGTGATCCTTCTCGGTTCATTGCTGTTCTGGCAAATGGGTAAATGGATGGGTATCTACAACCGCATCCCACATCGTTTGACGCTCAATGGGATGTACGACGGTACGCTCGTCTGGTCGAACAAGGCGGCTTATCGCTTTAAAGACAACTACATGACTGGATTCATCCGGTCGTACTTGATCTATATTTTCGTCTTCCTCTCAGGTATGATGCTCTTCAGCATCTGGTGGTTCGACATGTACCGCTTCTCGTTTGAGAACCTGGCTGAGATTGCACCGTATGAATATGTGCTCGGAGCTGTCGTCATGCTAGCGGCGCTCGCGATTCTCTTCATGAAGTCGCGTCTCCCGTCCATCATCCTACTTGGGGTCGTTGGATACGGCGTGGCACTGTTCTTCGTCTTCTTCGGTGCACCGGACTTGGCGCTTACGCAGCTCGTCATCGAGACGGTCTCGGTCGCATTGTTCTTGCTCGTCTTCTATCACATGCCGGACATCAGCAAGAAGGAAGTTCGGATGCGTTTCAAAGTCGGGAATGCCATCGTGGCTGTTCTCGTCGGGACGACCGTGACGCTTCTCAGCTTCATGGCGCTCACAAATAAATCGCTCACCTCGATCTCAGAGTATTACAAAGAGAACGTGTATGAGCTTGCAGCAGGTAAAAACATGGTCAACGTCGTTCTCGTCGACTTCCGTGGATTTGATACCTTGTTTGAAATCGTCGTTCTCGGGATTGCAGCTTTCGGGATCTACACGATGATTAAATTTAGAACAACACGACGTACGAAAGGAGAAGGTGAACATGAAGCAAAACAGCAGACGCGTCAATGACGTCATTTTGCAGACGGCCGCGATTATCATTTTCTTCATCATTGTCATCTTCTCCATCGACTTGTTCTTTGCCGGTCACTATTCACCGGGTGGAGGATTCATCGGTGGATTGATGACATCCGCGGCACTCGTCTTGTTGCTACTCGCATTTGATTCGAAGACGCTTGCGAACGTGCTCCCGATTGACTACCGTCTCATGACGGCGACCGGATTACTGATTGCGCTCGCGACAGGTCTTCACTCCGTATTCTTGGGTCGTCCGTTCTTGACGCATGCTTACGGGAAGTTCGATTTACCACTTCTCGGTGAACAGACGCTCCATACGGCGATTGCGTTCGACTTAGGGGTTTACCTCGTAGTTATCGGAATCACGTTGACGATTATACAAACGATTGGAGAGAGTGAATAATGGAAATCTTCGTTAGCATCATCATCGGTGTCCTGACGATGTGTGCCGTCTATCTTGTTCTCTCAAGAAGTTTGTTACGCATCATCATCGGCACTGCCTTGTTCAGTCACGCGGCACACCTTCTCGTCTTGACGACGGCAGGTTTGAAGACAGGGGCTGCCCCTGTCCTCGTCGACGGTGTGACTGAATTCACAGACCCGTTACCGCAAGCGCTCGTCTTGACGGCAATCGTCATCAGTTTCGGGGTGACGGCGTTCTTCCTCGTACTTGCTTACCGCACGTACCAGGAGCTCAGCACGGACAATATGGAAGAAATGAAAGGAACAGAATCGTATGATTAACTTACCGGTCTTTCCAATCGTCATTCCTGCGCTTGCGGCCATCCTTATGATGTTTATGCCAAAACGGGTCCAGCTGCAGCGCGCGATGGCTCTTGGAGCTTTAGTTATGACGGCGATCGTGTCACTCTTTCTCGTGCATACGGTCTCCACGGAGGGGATTCAAATCCTCAACCTCGGGAACTGGCAAGCGCCGTTCGGCATCACGCTCGTATCGGATATGCTGTCAGCCCTACTCGTGACGACGTCGACTCTTCTCACGCTCTTCATCGTGTGGTTCGCCGTCCATTATTTCTCAGATTCATATGAAGGCAACTACTTGTACATCTCGATGCTGTTCTTGCTCGTCGGGGTGAACGGTGCCTTCACGACAGGTGATATTTTCAACTTGTTCGTCTTCTTCGAGGTCTTCTTGATGTCCTCATACGTGTTGATTGTACTCGGTGGACGTGGCGTCCAGTTACGTGAATCGATCAAGTACTTGCTCGTGAACATCATCGCCTCGGCGCTCTTCGTCATGTCGGTCGCCTTGCTTTACGGAGTCACAGGCACGCTCAACTTGGCGGACTTGGCGATGAAGATCCCGCTCGTCGATAACCCGGACGTCATCACCGTCATCGGTGTGCTGTTCGTCATCGTCTTCGGGATGAAAGGGGCACTCGTCCCACTTCACTACTGGCTCCCTGGAGCGTACGTGGTCGCACCGACCCCGATTCTCGCCATGTTTGGGGCACTCTTGACGAAAGTCGGGGTGTACTCGATCTTGCGGACGTACACGCTACTGTTTGACGGGAACGGTGAATTTTTACAGACGTTCCTCATGGTGCTCGCTGTCCTCACCATCTTCATCGGGATGACAGGGGCCATCGCCTATAACGATGTGAAACTGATCATCATCTACAACATCATGATCGCGGTCGGGGTCATCTTGTACGGAATCTCGGTCAATACGCAGACGTCCCTTGAAGGGTCGCTTTACTACTTGATTCACGACATGATCATCAAAGCCGTTCTCTTCATGCTCGTCGGGATGATGATCGGGATCACCAAATCCGGTCAACTTCGCGATATGGGTGGACTCATCACCCGATTCCCGCTGTTCGGATGGACGTTCTTCGTCGCAGCGCTCTCGCTCGCTGGGATTCCGCCGCTTAGTGGATTCTTCGGGAAATTGTTGATCGTCTCAGGCGGGATGGACGAAGGGGAACTGTTCGGGCCACTTCTCGTCCTCTTGTCAAGTCTCTTCGTCCTCTATTCGGTCATGAAGATTTTCTTGAACGGGTTCTGGGGCGAGGCGAAGCGCGAGTATGATGGACCGCTCGTACCGTATACGAAGCGTTTGATTGTACCGGTCTTCTTGTTGCTCATCATTGCGGTCGCATACGGATTTGGGGCAGAAGCCATCCATCCGTATATCACGCAAGCGATTGAGCCGCTCGTCAATCCAGAAATCTATATCGATGCCGTGATAAAGGAGTGAATGACAGATGGCTTATCAACTATTGATTAACTTTTTCTTGGCGTTCATCTGGATGTTCCTCACGGGATCGTTCACAACGAGCGGATTCTTCGTCGGGTATCTACTCGGCTTACTCATCTTGTTCATGATGCGCCGATTCTTTAAATCTAGTGGGGGCGGTTTTTACTTCACACGCGTCTGGCGTCTGTTTAAACTGCTTCTCATCTTCATCCGTGAATTGTTCCTCGCGAACTTTGAGGTACTGCGTCTCGTCCTTAGTCCGAAGTTGAAAATCCAACCAGGGATTTTCCGCTATGAGACGTCGCTCGACAAAGGATGGAAAGTCAGCTTGCTCTCGATGCTGATCACGCTCACACCAGGGACGCTCGTCGTTCAGGTGTCAAAAGACAATTCCGTGCTCTATATCCACGCACTTAACATGCCGGATAAAGAAGCACTACAAAAAGACATTTATGATAACTTTGAATCAAGCATTAAGGAGGCGACAGAGTGATGGATTTACTAGACATTCTCATCTACATCTCGCTCGCCATTCTCTTGCTTGCGATGTTGATGATGTTGTATCGCGTCGTCAAAGGACCGACGACGGCAGACCGAGTCATCGCGCTCGACTCGATCGGGATCGCGCTCATCTCGGTCGTCGCGTTACTATCGATTCTGCTCGATACGACTTTGTATTTTGAAGTCATCTTGCTACTCAGTATTTTGGCCTTCATCGGAACGGTGGCGTTTTCGAAATTCTTAGAGAAGGGAGAGATTATCCAACATGACCGCGACAATGATCTTTGATCTCATTACCGGCATCTTCACGATCATCGGCGTCTTCTTCACGGTCGTCGCCGCGATCGGTCTCATCCGTCTCCCAGATATTTATTCGAGAACACACGCTGCCTCAAAGAGTGCGACACTCGGTGTCATGTTCGTCCTCTTTGCAGCCGTCCTTCACGTATATGTCGATGAACGGGTGTTTGACGCAAGACTCTTGCTCGGCCTCTTCTTCGTCCTCTTGACAGCTCCTGTTGGGGGTCACCTCATCTCACGTGCGGCGCACGCGAAAGGTGTTCCACTTTGGGAGAAGTCGTTACAAGACGCGCTGAAAGAAGACAAGGATAAAGGAATCGAATAAGTAAAAGACGGGATTCGCCACGAGGCGAGTCCCGTCTTTTGTTTAGATGAGATAGGTCAGGTCGGAGGCGGCCGTCGGATAGGCGACTTCTAAGTGCTTCACGTGTTGATGCGACAGTTTGTTCTGTATAATGAAAGAGAACAGGTTGATGAGTTCAGGGGCATGGTGACCAATCAAATGAGCCCCGATGACGTGCCCTTCTGCACTTAGTAACACTTTCGAATAGGCGGTTGAGTCATTGATTCGTGAATAGGTGAGGAAGTGCGACATATCCGTTTCTTTCACATCGAAGTCAATGCCCTCCGCTTCCGCTTCTTCCACCGTAAGACCGACTTTAGCAATCGGCGGCGTCGCATAGACGATGGTCGGGGCCGGACGCTCGGGGAGTGCCCGTGTATTCCCGTGAAGCATATTGAGTGCGGCGAGACGCCCTTCCTGACCGGCGAATGGAGTGAGCGCAGGATTGGGACTTTTGGCGACGTCGCCCGCGGCGTATATATTCGGGTTACTTGTTTGCAGATGCTCGTTCACGTGTACACCGTGATGATCAGCTGTGACACTGGCCGCTTCAAGCCGGAGGCGCTCGATGCTTGGAATTCGCCCGGTGGCGTTAAGGACCACGCCTTCGAGGGTAGAGTCATCTGATAACGTCAAGACGTTGCCGTCGATTCGTGTTGGTTCGACGTCATGTCGGACGGTGATGCCGATTCGCTTCGATTCCTCAATGAGCCGGTGGACGACGTTCGGGTCGAATGCCTTCAACGCACGCGAACGAATAAGAAGGGTCACGTCACTTCCGAATCGTCGAAAGATGTGGGCAAACTCAAAGGCGATATACCCGGCGCCTACAATGTGAATCGATTCAGGTAAGACGTCGAGGTCGAACACATCATCGCTCGTAATCGCCAGTTCGCCACCTGGGATATCGAGAGGGCGGGGCGTTTGACCCGTAGCGATTAAAAATTGATTGGCAGAGAGCTCGTGACCATCGATGACGATGGAATCCTCATCGATAAAGTGAGGCTCTCTTTGATATAAGTCAATGTTCATCTCGTTCCAATGTTGTGTTTTTGTCGTAGGAATCGAGAAGCGATATTCATCAATCCGCTTTTTAAAGGACGACCAATCGAGGGATAGGCTTCCATCGACGCCGAGTTCGCGCATCTGTTCCGCTCGAGCAAGAAGTTCAGCTCCTTCGGCAAGCATCTTCTTCGGGTCACATCCGCGTTGAGGACATGTTCCCCCGAACGTCCAATTCTCAATGATGGCAATCTCTTTACCGGCTTCGCGTAAAATGGAAGCGGCTTGGCTCGCGGCGGAACCGCTACCGACAATGATGACATCGTATCGTTTCATAATATAAAACCTCCTCTGACGAGATATCACACTCTTTTTCCCGTCCAGGAGGAAGCTAAACTGAGGTGAATGGAATTGAGTCATAGCGACCACATTAAGCATAAATTAGCACTGCTCCCGGATGAGCCGGGTTGTTATTTGCATAAAAATGAATATGGCGAGGTCATCTATGTAGGGAAGGCAAAAAACTTGAAGAACCGGGTGCGTTCCTATTTCACGGGTGCACACGACATTAAGACGATGCGCCTCGTCGCAGAGATCCGTGACTTCGAGTACATTGTGACGGCGAGTGAACTCGAGGCGTTATTACTCGAAATGACGCTCATCAAAAAGCACGACCCGAAGTACAACATTCGCCTGAAGGACGACAAGACGTACCCATATATCAAAATTACGAACGAACCGTATCCACGTTTATTGACGACGCGGAAATTGAAAAAAGACGGCGGGCATTACTTTGGACCGTATCCGAACGCCTATGCGGCGAACGAGACGAAACGTCTTCTCGATAAACTGTATCCGCTGCGGAAATGTCAGCCGATGCCGAAGAAACTCTGTCTGTATTATCATATCGGGCAATGTTTAGGTCCTTGTGAGTTGGCAGTCGATACGGATTCGCAAAAAGAGATTGTTCAGGAAATCCGACGCTTCCTGAACGGGGAGACGAGCGAGACGCTCACGAAGCTGAACGTCGAGATGGGACGTGCCGCTGAGGACATGCAGTTCGAGCGTGCGGCTGAACTACGCGACCAAATTCGAGCAGTCGAATCGATTATGAACAAACAGAACATGATCACGGCCGACCCGACGGCCCGTGACGTCTTCGGCTATACGCTCGACCGAGGCTGGATGTGCGTACAAGTATTCTATATGCGTGGCGGGAAGATGATTGAGCGAGATGTCTCGCTCTTCCCGATGCATGGAGAGCCTTCGGAAGAACTCGAAAGTTTCATCGTTCAGTTTTATGAACAAAACGTCGTGCCAAAAGAAATTCTCGTACCCGAGACGGTCCGGCTCGATTTACTGAATGACGCCATCGGAACGAAAGTGATGCAGCCGAAACGAGGGGCGAAGAAACAGTTGCTTGATTTAGCGACGAAGAATGCGACAATCGCCTTGAACGAGAAGTTCGAGCTACTCGCCCGAGATGAAGAGCGGACGTTGCTCGCGATGCGTGAACTCGGGGAAGCGATTGGCATCCCCAACTTGTCACGTGTCGACATCATCGACAACGCCAACATTCAGGGGGCGGACGCGGTGTCGGCACTTGTCGTCTTTGAAGACGGGAAGCCGCTCAAAAAAGAATATCGGAAATATAAGATTCGGACGGTCCAAGGACCAGACGATTACGAAACGATGCGTGAAGTCGTCCGGCGACGATTCCGTCGCCTGTTGACGGAAGACAAGCGACTACCCGATCTCCTACTGATCGATGGGGGGATTGGACAATTGAATGCGGCGCTCGACGTCATCCAAAACGAGTTCGGGCTCGACTTGCCGGTCGGCTCGCTCAAAAAGGATGACCGACATCGAACGAGCCAACTGTTATTCGGGGAAGGTGGGGGCGTTGTCGAGCTCCATCCACGCTCGAGCGCTTTTTATCTGTTGCAGCGGATGCAAGATGAGGTCCACCGTTTCGCCATCACGTTCCACCGCAGCTTACGGACGAAGAAGATGACGAAGTCGATCCTCGATGAGATTCCGGGTGTCGGTCCGAAACGCCGTCAACAGCTTATCCGCCATTTCGGGTCGATGAAACAGATTCGTCTGGCATCGCTCGAACAATTGAAGGAAGCGGGATTGCCGGAAAAATTAGCGGAGACCGTGCTTCAGTACGTGCATGAGGAGACGGATGAATGAGACAGATTACGACAGACGTGGAGAATACAATCGCTTCATTCGTGAGAGCGATTGATGAATTTCTACCAACCGTTCAGCATATATATATTCATGGATCATTAGCGATGGGTGGTTTTCATCCGAAACGAAGTGATGTAGATTTGTTGCTCGTCGTATCAAACGCATTGACTCGGGAGGAACGACAAAAACTCATCGACTGCTGTCTCTCGTACTCCAACGAACCATATCCGCTCGAACTGAGCATCATGACGATGGCGCAGCTAGAAGATTGGTATCATCCAAGTCCTTTTGAGTTTCACTATAGTGAAGGGTGGCGTTCACGTTTTGAAGAAGCTAGTAGGGAAGAAAGAACCGAATTGCAACAAGGATTTACCGATCCTGATTTGGCGGCTCACGTCCTAGTGATTTTAGAGCGTGGTATCACATGGCGAGGGCAACCGCTTCATAAACTCCTTTCTGGATTCGATTCAGCTCATTTTTCTGATGCGATTCGAGCGGATGCGCTCGATTGTCTTGACTCGATTGAAGAACAGACGGTGTATAGCGTATTGAACTTGATACGTGGCCTGGCCTATGAACAAGAACGTGTTCTGCTCTCAAAACAAGAAGCACTCCATTGGTTAGTGAAGAACGGACATTTTCCAGGAAATATTGTCGAAGTTGTTCGTAAGGCGACTCGGAACTATGAAGGGGGAAGTGTGACGTTTCATCGACAAGAACTCAATGAATTCCGTCGCTACATGCGTCAACAACTTCAGCGGAAACAAAAATAAGAGTCGATGCGTTTGGCATCGACTCTTATTCGTAGTCGTCTTTTCGGTCTAGTTGGACGGTGATTTGGACAGCTTTTCGGGTTGGATCGGCATACCCTTCCGCGACGCACTGGAAACGACCTGCAATCTGTTCGGCTAAAAATCCAGCTTCAAGCTGATAGTATCCTGTCGCTTTGGCCTGAGTCGCAGGTGGTGGGATCAATTCATAAGTAAACTTGCTCCCACGTTCCTTCTTGATTGTCAACTCGCCCCAACCTGCCTCTGCGAAGAAAGCAGTCAGTTCATCGTCGGACATCGTCGGGAATTTACGGGCGACCCGTTTTCCTGACCAATAGATGACTTGGGCGTAATCTTCGCCAAGCAAATCCGTCAACACATAGTCGCGAAGCAGTTCAATCGCGAAAATTGGTTGGCTCATCGTTTCCATTCTATCCCATCACTCCAATCTCTCTATATCATTATAACGACCAATTGGAATTTGGTCATCCTGTATTTTTGAAAAGAATGTGGCACAAATCGGCTAGGTTGTCTTGTCATACAATTTTCACAAGAGTAGAATAGGAGACAGAAAGCTATATCTGCATTTGAAAACGCTTTTATTGACAATACGAGCCAATGCTCGTGAAAAGGGGGAACTAGAATGGCAGCGCATCGTGACTACTTCAGTCGTAAAGTCCATTCGCTACTTGGGGTCATTCCAATCGGTTTGTTTTTGATCGTCCATTTGTCGGTCAACTACTACATCGTCGATGGGGTGGAGTCATTCAACAAAGCAGCAAAATTCATGGAGAACTTACCGTATTTGTACTTCCTTGAAGTGACAATTATCGCATTGCCGATGATTTTCCACGGGGTGTACGGCGTGTACTATGCGTTTCTCGGGTCAATCAACTCGAACCGCTATTCATACGCACGTAACTGGTTGTATCTCTTCCAACGCTTCACAGGAGTTTTCCTCGTGATCTTCATCGCTTGGCACGTTTGGGAAACGCGTCTTGCGAAATTGCGCGGGGTAGAAGTCAATGCGGAGATGATGCAAAACATCGTCGACAACCCGCTCATGTTGATCTTCTACATAGTCGGAATTCTTTCGGCTACGTTCCACTTCGCGAACGGTCTTTGGTCGTTCTCGATCACGTGGGGTATCACACAGTCACCTCGTTCGCAACGTCTCATGAGCTACGTATCAGGTGTCGTGTTCTTGGCACTATCTTTTGTCGGCATCCGTTCGATTTTGACGTTTGCAGGCATCTTGTAATTAGGGGGAATTTTACATGGCAAATCAAAGTTTGATCGTCATCGGTGGCGGTCTAGCTGGACTCATGGCGACAATCAAGTCGGCAGAGATGGGTGTTCCGGTAAAACTATTCTCGCTTGTACCGGTCAAGCGTTCACATTCAGTTTGTGCCCAAGGTGGGATTAACGGGGCCGTCAACACGAAAGGGGAAGGTGACTCTCCTTGGCAACACTTTGACGACACGGTATACGGAGGCGACTTCCTCGCCAACCAACCGCCTGTCCAAAAGATGGCGGAGAATGCTCCGAAAATCATTCACATGTTCGACCGGATGGGCGTCATGTTCAACCGTACGCCAGAAGGTCTCTTAGACTTCCGTCGTTTCGGTGGAACGCTTCACCACCGTACGGCATATGCTGGAGCGACGACAGGACAGCAACTTCTCTATGCACTCGATGAGCAGGTTCGTCGTTACGAAGCGCAAGGTCTCGTCGAGAAGTATGAAGGATGGGAATTCCTTCGCGCCGTCATCGACGAAGAAGGCATCTGCCGCGGTGCAGTCTGTCAGGATTTGCGCTCCATGGAAATTAAAGCGTTCCCATCGGATGCGGTCATCTTGGCGACAGGTGGCCCAGGGGTCATCTTCGGTAAGTCGACTAACTCGGTCATCAACACAGGACAGGCAGCGGCAGCGGTTTACCGCCAAGGCGCGGTCTACGCGAACGGGGAGTTCATCCAAATTCACCCGACGGCGATTCCGGGGGACGACAAACTTCGTCTCATGAGTGAGTCGGCTCGTGGAGAAGGTGGACGTGTCTGGACATATAAAGACGGGAAGCCATGGTACTTCCTCGAAGAGAAATATCCAGCTTACGGAAACCTCGTACCGCGTGACATCGCGACACGTGAGATCTTCGACGTATGTGTCAACCAAAAACTCGGCGTCAACGGCGAGAACATGGTTTACCTCGACTTGTCTCATAAAGATTCGAAAGAACTCGACATCAAACTCGGTGGAATCCTCGAAATCTACGAGAAATTCGTAGGGGACGACCCACGTAAAGTACCGATGAAAATCTTCCCGGCAGTCCACTATTCGATGGGCGGACTATGGGTCGACTACGATCAGATGACGAACATTCCGGGTCTCTTCGCAGCAGGCGAATGTGACTACTCGATGCACGGGGCAAACCGTCTCGGTGCGAACTCGCTTCTTTCAGCCGTACATGGCGGAATGGAAGCAGGGCCTGCGGCCGTCAACTACATGCGTGGTCTTGACCAAGCGACAGAAAGCGTCTCAGAAGCGCTCTTTAACTTCAACGAACGTGAAGAAATCGAGCGATTCAACAACATCCTTGCGATGGATGGAACAGAGAATGCGTATCAGATTCACCGTGAACTCGGTGAACTGATGACGGACAACGTCACAGTTGTTCGCTACAATGACAAACTTGAAGCGACCGACAAGAAAATCCAAGAATTGCGTGAACGTTTCCATAAGATCTCAGCTACGGATACGGCACGTTGGAGCAACCAAGGGGCATCGTTCATTCGTCAACTCGACCACATGCTCGACCTCGCACGCGTCATCACACTTGGCGCACTCAAGCGGGACGAGAGCCGTGGGGCCCATTACAAACCGGAGTTCCCGGAACGTAATGATGAGCAGTTCATGAAGACGACGATGGCACGTTACAAAGATGGGGAAGTCGATATCTCGTATGAAGACATCGATGTTTCGTTAATCCCGCCACGTAAACGGGATTACTCGAAGAAAGGGGCGAAGACGAAATGACGACGCCAATGCAATCTGAACAAAAAGACATCCGCTTCATCATTGAACGCCAAGATGGACCGGATCAAGCGACGTATACGGAAGAATTCACGGTACCATACCGTCCAAACATGAACGTCATCTCGGCATTGATGGAAATCCGCCGTAACCCGGTCAACGCGAACGGGGACAAGACGACACCGATCAACTGGGACATGAACTGTCTTGAAGAAGTATGTGGTGCCTGTTCGATGATCATCAACGGGAAGCCGCGCCAATCGTGTACGGCACTCGTCGATAAACTCGAGCAACCGATCCGTCTTGCGCCGATGAAGACGTTCCCGGTCATCCGTGACCTTCAAGTCGACCGTCAACGCATGTTCGACGCGTTGAAAAAAGTGAAGGCATGGGTCCCGATCGATGGCACATACGACCTCGGTCCAGGACCGCGTATGCCGGAGAACAAACGTCAATGGGCGTACGAATTATCGAAATGTATGACGTGTGGCGTTTGTCTTGAAGCGTGTCCGAACGTGAACGACAAATCGGACTTCATCGGTCCAGCGGCGATTTCGCAAGTCCGACTCTTCAACTCACACCCAACAGGTGCCTTCCACGCCGAAGACCGCCTCGAGGCACTTATGGAAGACGGTGGCATCATGCAGTGCGGAAACGCACAAAACTGTGTCGAAGTTTGTCCGAAGGGCATCCCGCTCACGACGTCGATCGCTTCGATGAACCGTCAAACGACGCTTCACTCGTTCAAACAGTTCTTCGGTAGTGACAAAGGTCGCACCGGTTCTGCGGTCGAGGCGTAAGCGAGCCGATGACCAAGTACTTTCGAGAGCCAGGTTGGGAAACACGTGTCAAAAGAGGGATCGCGCTCGATGTGAAAGTTCGCTTTTCGGAGTGCGACCCGTATGGTCACATGAACAATACAATTCCGTTCATCTATTTCGAAGATGCCCGGATCGAGTTGTTAGAGGCGACAGGATTCTCCTTGAAGGACGGATTCGTCGTCGTCGCCGATGCGCAATGTGACTATGTTCGACAAGTCATGCCACGTCAACAGCTGACTGTGCATGCCAATATCTTGACGGTCGGAAACACTTCATGTGATATTCATTACGGGGCATATGACGGAGAGCAACTCCTCTTCGCCGGACGGACAAGCCTCGTTCATTTAACGAAGGAAGGCCGTCCTACGGAATGGACTCCGGAATATAAAAACCGCTTGCAGAATTTTTGCGAATCCGCTATCATTTGATAATGAGTTCACAAACAAAAAATATTCTGCTGGTTCGCCTGTAGAATTGAATTTTGAAGGGAGACCATCATCTCATGGAAAAAACGTTCACAGTCGTTGCTGATTCAGGAATTCACGCTCGTCCAGCTACTCAGTTGGTTAACACAGCTTCTAAGTTCCAGTCAGACATCAACCTCGAGTACAATGGTAAAACAGTTAACTTGAAGTCGATCATGGGTGTACTTTCACTCGGTATCGCAAAAGATTCTACAATCAAGATCACTGCTGAAGGTGAAGATGCAGAAGAAGCGATCAACACGCTTTCTGACATGCTCACTAGCGAAGGTCTTGCTCAGTAATTCGGGTAAGGGACGAGGCGCCACTGGCGACCTCGTCTTTTTTTGTCATGGGAACGTTTCTTTTTCCGTCCGAGGTTTTTTGGTAAGATAGGTGAGAATGGAAGTGATGCAAATGAAACGAGCGATTGGAGTCCTCGATTCAGGAGTCGGCGGATTGACGGTAGTCAAAGAATTGATGCGCCAACTCCCTAAAGAAGAAATCGTCTATATCGGAGATACTGAACGCTGTCCATACGGGCCGCGTCCGCACGATGAGATTGAAGCATATACATGGGAATTGATTGAATTTTTATTGAAGAAAGACGTCAAGATGATTGTCATCGCCTGTAATACGGCGACCGCGGTCGTATTGAAAGAGGCGCGTAAACGTCTCGACATCCCGGTCATCGGTGTCATCGACCCGGGTGCCCGCGCGGCTGTCAAAGGGACGCGCAACAAGCACATCGGTGTCATCGGTACGAAGATGACGATTGAGAGCGGTTCATATGAGAAGGCGTTACGTCACGTGGCAGGTGAGGTCGATGTGTATTCACTCGCGTGCCCGCCGTTCGTCCCGCTCGTAGAGGCTGGAGAAGTGTCTGGAGAGCGCGTGCGTCAAGTGGTGGAGGAAACACTTCGTCCACTTCAGCCATCCGAGATGGATACGTTGATTCTCGGTTGTACGCATTACCCACTCCTTGCCCCAGTCATTCAAGATGTGGTCGGACCGGACGTCCACCTCATCTCATCAGGTGACGAGACGGCGCTTGAAGTGGCTGCGATGCTCGATTATCAGGAACTTGAGAATGGATTGGATGCAGTCCCGGAACATGCCTTCTATGCGACGGGTGATATCGAACTATTTGACCGACTCGCGAGCGAATGGCTCGGGCGTCCGGTTCATGCGGAGAAAGTCGAGGTGACCGGCATTGCGTGATGCGAGACGATTTGATGAACTGCGCCCAGTCGAGATTGTGCCGCACGTGAACAAGCATGCGGAAGGGTCCGTATTGATTTCAATCGGCGATACGAAAGTCATCTGTACCGCGACCGTTGAGGAACGGGTACCGAATTTCCTTCGCGGAAAGAAACAAGGGTGGATCAATGCAGAATATGCGATGCTCCCACGGGCGACGGGAGACCGTACTGTCCGGGAATCGGTACGTGGAAAACAATCGGGACGAACGATGGAGATTCAGCGTTTGATTGGCCGGTCGCTCCGCTCGGTCGTGGACTTAGAACGTCTCGGTGAACGGACGATTTGGGTCGACTGTGACGTCATTCAAGCGGATGGCGGCACTCGGACGGCTTCCATCACAGGTGGCTTTTGCGCGCTCGTGTTGGCCGTCGATCGCTTGATTCGCCAAGGGAAACTTGAAGATACACCGATTAAAGAAGGTGTGGCTGCGATTTCTGTCGGGCGAACGGACGAGCTTGTCTTGGACTTGGATTACCTAGAAGATGCCGCAGCAGAGGTCGACATGAATGTCGTCATGACGGCAAGCGGTCGGTTCGTCGAAGTACAAGGTACAGGGGAAGAGGCGACGTTCACGCTACAAGAGATGAACGAGATGCTCGCACTCGCGCAACACGGCATCGAATCATTATTCAAGACGGCGGAAGCGGCACTCGGTGCTTCTTGGTGGTACGTCGGGGAACGTTCGGAGGAGACATTATGAAGTTGATCATTGCGACACACAATCCTGGAAAAGTGAAAGAACTCGAAGGGATGTTGACGCCGCTCGGATTCGAGGTCGAGTCACTCCTCGACTATCCGGATGCGCCAGAGACGGATGAGACCGGCACGACGTTTGAAGAGAATGCGGCGTTAAAAGCGACGGAGGCGGCAGCTTACTTTGGGCATGCCGTCCTCGCGGATGACTCCGGTCTTGAAGTCGACGCGCTTGACGGGGCACCGGGAGTATACTCGGCCCGTTTTGCAGGTCCAGAAAAGTCAGACGAGGCGAACAACGCTCTTCTTCTTGAAAAATTGAACGGAGAGACGAATCGTACGGCTCGTTTCGTCTGTGCGCTCTGCCTTGCGAAACCGAGCGGAGAGACGTTGACCGTTCGTGGAACAATCGAAGGGACAATCGGTTATTCCCCACAAGGTGAAAATGGTTTTGGATACGATCCACTCTTTATCGTCCCATCGCTTCATAAGACAGCGGCAGAATTGGAACGTGACGAGAAGGCGGTCGTCAGCCACCGTGGACAGGCACTACGAAAACTGGAGGCAGAAATCATACCATTCATGAAAGGATGAAGCTTATGCGTTTTCTAATAGTGAGTGATAGTCATGGGTTGACCGAAGAGTTGACGACGATTTTTGAACGACACGAGGCGGAAATCGATGACGCGTTCCATTGCGGCGATTCACAACTCGCACTTGTCGATGAACATTTGTTGCCGTATCGAACGGTCCGTGGGAACTGTGATTTTGGGGGAGACCTTCCCCTTGAACGAATCGAGACGACGGATGCCGGTACAATCTTAATCGTTCACGGGCACCATCATGACGTCAAATTCGATTTGAATCGGCTGCGTTACCGGGCTGAAGAAGTGGGGGCGAATGTCGTCTTGTTCGGTCACTCGCATGTGGCAGGTGCGCTGATCGAGGACGGGGTCGTCTACATCAACCCAGGTTCGATTCGTATGCCGCGAGGACGAACGGACAAAACGTATGCGTTACTCGACCTTGAAGCGGGAGAAGCAACAGTGCGTTTCTATCGTTCAGAAGACGGTTCTCACGTTGAAGACTTGGACATCTCAGGAAAACTATGAGTTTCGAATGGGAAATCGATTGACAGGAAACCATTTTTCTATTATAGTTTTCATGTCAATGTCCCAATAGCTCAGCAGGATAGAGCAACGGCCTTCTAAGCCGTCGGTCGGGGGTTCGAATCCCTCTTGGGACGCTTCCATTAAAATAGAGACGCTCTCTACGGAGAACGTCTCTTTTTTCATTTTCCGGGAAATCGATTGACAAGGAATCGCGTCCTAACGGAAGATGAAGGGGAATGGAAGAGAGGGTGAGGGAAGATGGAGAAGGAAAAGGACCAGGACTATCCGTTCCCGGGGAATTGGGCGCGTCTGCATAAGATGATTCAGGAGGCAGATGCTTCTGGGGAACGACAGCGGATCGAACCGATTTTATGGGATTGGTATCAGACGATTCCAGGTGACCCGTTTATTTTCATGGAAATCTTCCAATGTGCAATGGAACGACCGGACGACCCGGAGACACTCGAGAAACTGCAGGAACTTGTCGGCATCCATGTGGCCGAGGCGGAAGAACCGGCCTCAGGAGGGCTGCAGATTGCGCAGTATTACATCATGCGGGACCAACCGTTTGAAGCGGCGCACTGGATCAACCAGTATCTCGAATGGCAGGACAAGAAGGATACGGTCAACACCCAGGCACACCAGGTACTTCAAGTGTTGAAGATGACCGAGTTTCCGGCGGCGATCGCCAAGTTGAAGCGAACGCTGACGCGAGGGAGTACGGGGGAACAGATTGAAGCGTTACAACATGTTCACTTTCAAATCGACCCCGTGCTCGACAATGTGCTTCATGAATTGCTCGTGTCGGAGCGTCCGAAGCTCGTCAAACTGATCGTGTTGGAAAAAGCGTACGCCGAACTAGAAGTCATCGAATGGACGGATGGGGACACTTCGAACAAGATGACACAAGCGGAAGCGAAAGCGCAGATTGAAACGTGGGAGAAGACCGTCTTTTCTCTTCAAAAATCAGTTGAGGGCGATGAGATCGGGACCCAGCTGTTGATGAATTACATGTATACGCATTATCCATATGTGCCGGCCGAAAAAGCGGACGTGGAACAGGCGCTCGTACAGGCGAAACAAGCGATTTTACATGACGAATCAGTCGACGGTTTAGCCGCGGCGATTTTAGAGGCGGATCTTCGCTTTACACAGGCGTTATTAGACTAAATCCTTGTGTGCTTACCGAGGATTTATGCTATAATACGGATTGTTGTACATTTTTGTACGGTATAAACGAATTGTTGGAGGGACTTAGCATGACAGCAAAATGGGAAAAAACATCAGGTAGCCAAGGCGTACTCACGTACGAAGCTCCTGCAGAAGCTTTTGATAAAGCAGTTGACGCCGCATTTAAAACAGTCGTCAAAGACTTGAACGTGCCTGGCTTCCGTAAAGGGAAATTGCCACGCCCAATGTTCAACAAAATGTATGGGGAAGAAGCACTCTATCAAGATGCGCTCGACATTCTCTACCGCGACACAATCCAAGGTGCGGTTGAAGAAGCTGGTTTCGAACCAATCGCGCTCGAAAACATCGATGTAGACGGCACGCTCGAGAAAGGCAAACCAGTCGCTTTCAAAGTGACATTCGTGGTTGAGCCAGAAGCTGAGCTTGGCGAATACAAAGGCCTCGAGTACGAAGCTGTTTCAACTGAAGTAACAGAAGACGAAGTAACAGCAGAACTTGAAGCACTTCAACAGCAAGGCGCAGAACTCGCTGTTAAAGAAGGTGCAATCGAAAACGGCGATACAGCTGTATTTGATTTCGCAGGTTTCGCTGACGGTGAGCAGTTCGAAGGCGGCACAGCTGAGAACTACACACTCGAAATCGGTTCTGGTCAATTCATCCCAGGATTCGAAGAGCAAATGATCGGCATGACTGCTGGTGAAGAAAAAGACGTTGAAGTAACATTCCCTGAAGAGTACCACGCTGAAAACTTGGCGGGTAAACCAGCGACATTCAAAGTCAAACTTCACGAAGTCAAAACAAAACAAGTTCCTGAACTCGACGACGAGTTTGCAAAAGACATCGACGAGTCTGTTTCGACACTCGACGAGTTGAAAGCAAGCATCCGTGAGCGTTTAGAAGCTGGTAAGAAACAAGAAGCTGAAGGTACAATGCGCGACCAACTCGTAGAGCAGGCAACTGCTAACGCGACAATCGACGTACCTGAAGTTCTCGTTGAACAAGAAGTAGACCGCATGGTACAAGAGTTCGGTTCACGTGTATCTTCACAAGGAATCGACCTTAACATGTACTTCGAACTCACTGGTACTTCTGAAGAAGCAATGCGCGAAGAGATGAAAGAGCAAGCTGAAGAGCGCGTAAAAGCTCGTCTCGTCTTGAAAGCAATCGCTGACAAAGAAGCAATCGAAGTATCTGACGAAGATGCTGAGAAAGAGCTTGAAGAAATGTCTAAACTTTACAACATCGCACCGGACCAACTCCGTACGATGCTCGCTCCGCAAGGCGGACTTGAGACACTTAAAGGTGACCTCAAATTCCGTAAAGCGATCGACATCCTCGTTGAAAACGGTAAAGCGAAGTAAGCTGATATTCGAAGGGACGACTGCCTAGCGGTCGTCCTTTTTTCTGTCACAGCACATTGCATGTGTAATTCTTTGAAGTCGCAATATGTTCATGCTACAATTATTTCAACGCAGAGATGTAAAATGTCTTTTCGCGGTGCATCGCACCAGAAAATTCAAATCGCGATTTATCGCACTTACATCCATTTTCACCACAGAAGGGGTGTATCGAATGTTCAAATTTAACGAGGAAAAGGGGCAACTCAAGTGCTCGTTTTGCGGAAAATCGCAAGAACAAGTTCGTAAGTTAGTCGCCGGTCCTGGCGTATACATTTGCGATGAATGTATCGAACTTTGCAATGAAATTGTTGAGGAAGAGCTCGGTGTAGAGGAAGAAGTCGAATTCAAAGACATTCCAAAACCACAAGAGATTCGTAACATCCTAGACGATTATGTCATTGGTCAAGACCGCGCCAAACGTGCGCTTTCAGTAGCTGTCTATAACCACTATAAACGCATCAACGCCGGCGGTCGTTCAGATGATGTCGAACTTGCGAAGTCGAACATCGTCATGATTGGACCAACGGGTAGCGGGAAGACGCTTCTCGCTCAGACGATGGCTCGCGTCTTGAACGTCCCATTCGCAATCGCAGATGCGACGAGCTTGACGGAAGCAGGTTACGTCGGAGAAGACGTTGAGAATATCTTGCTCAAATTGATTCAATCGGCTGACTATGATGTCGAGAAAGCTGAAAAAGGGATCATCTACATCGATGAGATCGATAAGATTGCCCGTAAGTCTGAAAACCCATCGATTACGCGTGATGTATCCGGTGAAGGCGTTCAGCAGGCGCTCCTTAAAATTCTTGAAGGCACGACAGCGAGCGTACCACCACAAGGTGGACGGAAGCATCCGCATCAAGAATTTATCCAAATCGACACGACAAACATTCTCTTCATTGTCGGTGGCGCATTCGCCGGCATCGAATCGGTCGTCAAACGCCGCATCGGGAAGAAAGTCATCGGTTTCGGAAACGATCAAGAGAATCGCGAGTTGACGCAAGAAGACTTGCTCGCCCGCGCACTCCCTGAAGACCTTCAAAAATTCGGTTTGATTCCTGAGTTCATCGGACGTTTGCCAGTCATGGCGACGCTCACGACACTCGATGAGGAAGCACTCGTTGAAATCTTGACGAAGCCGAAAAATGCACTCGTCCGTCAGTACGAGAAAATGCTCGAGCTTGACGATGTCGAATTGACGTTCACAGACGAAGCATTGATCGAAATCGCCAAACTTGCGATCAAACGTAAGACTGGCGCGCGCGGTCTCCGCTCGATTATCGAAGAAATGATGCTCGATGTGATGTTCACCGTCCCATCGCGTGACGATATCGAGAAAGTCATCATCACGGATGAAACGATTACGGGTCTTGCCGGTCCGAAATACGTCCTTCGTGACGGTACTGTCGAACAGACAGGGGACAACAAAGAGACAGCATAATTTGTTAACGAAGAAGGCTCAAACACTCGGCACATCCGAGTTTTGGGCCTTTTTGCACAGGAGGCGTTGTATATGGAAAAATTACCAATCCTTCCTTTGCGAGGAGTCGTCGTATATCCGCTCATCGGTGTGACCATCGATGTCGGACGCCCGTTATCCCTTCGGGCGCTCCTTGCCGCAAAGGAGCATGAAACAGATTTGATTGTCGTGACGCAGAAAGAAACAGGGAACGAGTCACCGGAACCGGAAGACCTATACACGGTTGGAACGCGTGTCCATATTGCGAAGATGAGTGAACTGTCGAACGAGACGATTCGGGTTCGAATCGTCGGGAAAGAGCGCGTCCGTGTCGACTCGATCGAATCGACAGATGAAGGATGGTTCGCCAATATCGAGCCGGTCGAACTCGCAGAAGGGGAAGAGGTCGAACGTACGGCACTCGTCCGTCTGTTAAAAGAACAGTTCGGAAAACTTGTCGCAAACATTAAGGGCATGTCGCCAGATGAGCGTCGTCGTTTCGAGATGTATGAGCGGCTTGAATCGCTCACGGACTATATCACGTCAAAACTCGATGTCGACGTCGAGCTTCGCCAAGCGATGCTCGAAGAAGCAGATGCCGTCAAGCGAGGACTTGAATTGCTTGAAATCATTGCACACGAGGTCGAAGTCATTGAGCTCGAGCAAGAGATGCGCGAGCGGACGAAGAAGTCGATTGAGCAGTCGCAGCGCGAGTATTACTTACGGGAACAGATGAAGACGATCCAGCAAGAACTCGGAGACCAGACGCAAGAGTCAGAACCGAACCGCCTCCGTGAGAAGTTAGAGGCGCTCGACTTGCCAGAGACGACACGGAAGAACGTGATGCGTGAAGCGGAACGATTGAACGTCGTGCCGCAGACGTCTCCGGAGTATGCGGTCATCCGTAACTACCTCGACTGGGTCACCTCTCTTCCGTGGGGCATTGAGACGGAAGACAAGCTTGACGTGAAACATGCGGCAGACGTCCTCGACGATGACCATTACGGTTTGGAATCGGTAAAAGACCGTATCCTCGAGTATTTGGCCGTCCGTCAGTTGACGAACTCGCTTCGTGGACCGATCCTCTGTCTCGCCGGACCTCCAGGGGTCGGGAAGACGTCGCTCGCCCGCTCGATCGCCTCGGCACTCGAACGTCACTTCGTTCGTGTCTCACTCGGTGGGGTGCGTGATGAGGCGGAAATCCGTGGGCACCGTCGTACGTATATCGGTGCGATGCCAGGACGGATCATCCGTGGGCTGAAGCAAGCGGAAAGCAAAAACCCGGTCTTCTTGCTCGATGAGATCGACAAGATGGCTTCTGACTTCAGAGGGGACCCGGCGTCCGCGATGCTAGAAGTGCTCGACCCGGAACAAAACGTCTCCTTCTCGGACCACTACATCGAAGAACCGTTCGATTTGTCGAACGTTCTCTTTATCGCGACGGCAAACGATGTCTCACAAATCCCAGCACCGCTTCTTGACCGGATGGAATTGATTCAAATCGGTGGGTACACAGAGCTTGAGAAAGTAGAGATCGCGAAGCGCCACTTGGTGCCGAAACAATTGGCAGAGCACGGATTGAAGAAGAGTCAGTTGACGATTAAAGAAGATGCGCTCTATGAAGTCGTCCGTCGTTACACACGTGAAGCCGGCGTCCGGAACTTAGAACGCGTCATCGGATCACTCTGCCGAAAAGCCGCGAAACAAATCGCCATCGGGGAGAAGAAACGGGTCACGATTTCGAAAAAGGCGATCATCACGTATCTCGGGAAGCCGAAGTATCGCTACGGAAAAGGGGAGACCGAGGACTCCATCGGTGCGGTGACAGGCCTTGCCTACACGGCGTTTGGTGGCGACACGCTCACAATCGAAGTGGCGCTCGCTCCAGGGAAAGGCAAACTTCAGTTGACGGGGAAACTCGGTGATGTGATGCAGGAGTCGGCACAAACAGCATATAGCTATGTCCGTGCAAACGCAGAGCGGTTCGGGATTGACCCGACGTTCTATGAGCGACAAGACATTCACATTCACGTGCCAGAGGGTGCCGTGCCAAAAGACGGACCGTCGGCGGGAATCACGATTGCGACGGCCTTGATTTCCGCATTGACCGGGAAGAAAGTCCATCGTGATGTCGGGATGACAGGTGAGATCACACTCCGTGGACGTGTCTT
Source organism: Exiguobacterium sp. AT1b (assembly GCF_000023045.1). Classification (GTDB taxonomy): domain Bacteria; phylum Bacillota; class Bacilli; order Exiguobacteriales; family Exiguobacteriaceae; genus Exiguobacterium. Next base: position 2,606,223 of record NC_012673.1, read on the forward strand.
GCCGATCGGCGGATTGAAAGAAAAAGCGCTCGCTGCTCATCGAGCCGGGTTGACGACCATCGTCATTCCGAAAGATAATGAGCGAGACATCGATGATATTCAAGAGACGGTTCGTGAGAAATTGACGTTCGTTCCCGTGACGACACTCGATGAAGTACTAGATGTAGCATTTGGAGGAAATTAAATGAAGATCAACAAAGCAGAGTTCGTGACGAGTGCCGTCGCGCCAGACCATTACCCGGTCCATGAATTGCCGGAAGTGGCACTTGCCGGGCGGTCGAACGTCGGGAAATCGTCGTTCATCAATAAGATTTGCCAACGGAAGGCGCTCGCACGGACGTCTTCGAAACCAGGAAAGACACAGACCCTTAACTTCTTCAACATCAATGATGAGATCATGTTCGTTGACGTTCCGGGATATGGATACGCGAAAGTATCGAAGACGGAACGTGAGAAGTGGGGCGTCATGATGGAGCAGTACTTGACGAGCCAAGAGGCGCTTCGTGGCGTCGTCTTACTCGTCGATATCCGTCATGATCCGACGGGTGACGATGTGACGATGTACAATTTCTTGAAACATTATGAGATTCCGGTCATCGTTGTGGCGACGAAGCTCGATAAAATCAAGAAGAGTCAGCGTCAAAAACATGAGGCAGCGGTGAAACGCAAGCTTCAATTCGATCCATCTGACCGTTTTGTCGCCTTCTCAGCCGAGACGGCAGAAGGAAAAGACGAGGCGTGGAAAGCGATTTACGCACTCATCACAGAAGGCGAATAAGGAGAAGGCGAAGGGATTCCTTCGCCTTTTTGTTTTTGTCAGCCCGCAAGCGGGTAATTATCGTATAATCATAGTTAGTACATAGTCATCATTGTAAACGAGGTGGAGAAATGCAACGCATGTTTGAAAACAAATGGTATCGCGCCCTCTTTTGGACGCTGACCATCTTTTTAGTCATTTGGGTCGGGACACAGATCTCATTCGTGTTTGAACCGATTCAAGTTATTTTGGCACTCGTCACGGTTCCGCTTATTGTGGCCGGACTCTTCTTTTATTTCCTGGTCGGGATTGTCGACTTCTTAGAGAAACGCTTAAAAGGGAAGAGAACACTAGCTGTAGCCATCACACTGATCGGACTCGTGCTTATTTTTACACTTGTCTTCAGTATTCTCGGACCGGTTTTAGGCGAACAAATCACGTCGCTCGTCAACGCTATGCCGAGTATCGCAAAAGAACTTCAGAAACAGGCGTTCGCTGTCCGTGACACGTTGCTACAAAATGAGTTCTTTGCACGCTTCATGGCAGAAAATGACGAGATGTTCCGTAACTTGACGACGAACATTACGTCGTACTTAGGAGACTTATTCGGAAACATTGCCTCATCATTCGGTCAAGTCGTCGGATTCGTGACGTCAGCTGTCATCACGATCGTCGTCATTCCGTTCATGCTTCTCTACATGTTGCTCGACGGGAAACGCTTGCCGGACGCTATCGTCAAACTCTTACCATCGAGCTATGAGAAAGAGACACGTCACATCTTGCATGACATGCACGAGACGGTGCGGAGTTACGTCAACGCTCAGTTGCTCGTCGCATTCTTCGTCGGAATCACGTCACTGATCGGTCTATGGATCGTCGGTGTAGATTATGCCATCTTGCTCGCACTTTTCATGATGGTAACAAATATCATCCCTTACGTTGGACCGTTCCTAGGGGCTGCACCAGCAGTGGTCGTGGCATTCATTCAAGATCCAATCAAGGTATTATGGGTCATCGTTGTCATCATCGTCGTGCAACAGATTGAGTCGAACGTCATCTCGCCACTCATTCAAGGGAAGTCGTTAAAAGTACACCCGCTCACGATCATCATTGTCTTGCTCGTGGCCGGGAATTTGGCCGGCATCATCGGAATGCTCATCGCTGTACCGTTCTATGCGGTCGCCAAAACGGTTGTCCAGAATATCGTTCGCATCTATAAATTACGAGAACGAGAACATTATTTGGATAAAGAGGAGCCTGAGAGTCCGATTATCACGGACCCGAACTCGCCAAATCCATAAGAAGAAAGGGTAGGAGTGGAGTTTCGCCATTTCTACTTCTTTTTGTCACAAAAAGTTCTTATTTTATTTCAGGAAAATCAAACAGAAGATTATAGTTACCAGATAAGAACTGTTATAATGTACGGTAGAGATTGAAATAAAGAAGAGATAACCGTCGGTGGATTTTAGATGAGGGGAAGAGATACATGCATATTGTCGTCGTTGGACTAAATAACAAGACAGCCCCTGTCGCGATTCGGGAGCAGTTCTCGTTTGGGGAGCAAGAAATCGTGGATGCGATGATTGCACTTCGCGAAGAGAAGAGCATTTTCGAGTCGGTTATTTTGTCTACGTGTAACCGGACGGAGCTGTACGTCGTGACAGACCAACTCCATACTGGACGTTATTACACGAAACGTTTCTTGGCGAACTGGTTCAACCTAGAGATGGAGCAGTTCACACCATACTTGTCGATTCGAGAAGGGGAAGAGGCGATTCGCCACTTGTTCCGTGTCACGTCGGGCCTCGACTCGATGATCATCGGGGAAACACAAATTTTAGGTCAAGTGAAGACGAGTTTCTTCCGTGCCCAGGAGCATGGAACGACTGGAACGGTCTTCAACAAATTATTCAAAGAAGCGGTCACACTCGCCAAGCGCGCCCATACGGACACGCAAATTGGGGAAATGTCTGTATCGGTCAGTTCGGCTGCCGTGACGCTTGCGCAAGAGATGTATCAACAGCTCGAAGACAAACAAGTCGTCGTCGTCGGAGCCGGTGAAACGGGTGAATTGACGACACTCAATTTATTTGAAGCCGGTGCGAAACAAATCGCTGTCTTCAACCGGACGGAGAGCAAGGCAAAAGCTGTCGCGGACAAGTTCAAAGGTCGTGCCCATTCGATTCGTGAAATCGCATGTGGATTACTCGATGCGGATATTTTAATCAGTTCGACTGGCGCAAAAGAGGCGGTCATCGGATACGACGATGTGGCGGCTGCACAGTTGTTGCGTCGTGAACGTCCGCTCCTTCTCATTGACATCGCTGTGCCGCGAGATATCGATCCAGCGGTCGCGACACTTCCGGGTGTTCATTTGTTCGATGTCGATGATTTGAACGGAATCGTCAACAAAAATCTTGAGGCGCGTCTCGTCGAGGCTGAAAAGATTGAAATGAAGATCGATGAAGCGATTCAAGAGTTCCAAACATGGCTCGTCACACTGGGTGTTGTCCCAATCATGAACGAGTTGCGTGCCCGTGCCCTTGATATTCAAGAAGATACGATGACGAGTCTTGAGCGTAAGCTCGACCACTTGTCAGCACGAGACAAGAAAGTCATCGGGAAGCATATGAAGTCCATCATCAACCAAATGCTTCGTGACCCGATCGACTATATTAAAGATGCAGCGGCACAACCAGATGCGAACGTTCGAATCGCTCAATTCATCGAAACGTTCGGACTCGATGTCGAGTTGCCGGAACAACCTGTAGACGAAGTGGAAGAAACAGATGCCACTTCTGCCAAAGCACCACTTCGCGCATTGATGCGCTAACAAGACAAAAAGGCGACGCGTGTCGCCTTTTTCTATGAAGGAGAGATTGAACATGCGGAAAATCATTGTCGGCTCACGCCGTTCCCAACTCGCCATGACTCAAACAAAATGGGTCATCGAGCAATTGAAACAAGCTGGAGCAACAAACGAGTTCGAGATTAAAGAAATCGTGACGAAAGGGGACCAAATCGTCGACGTGCAATTGTCGAAAGTCGGGGGGAAAGGTCTGTTCGTCAAAGAGATTCAACAACAGATGCTCGATGGGGACATCGATTTCGCCGTACACAGTATGAAAGACGTTCCGGCCGAACTACCAGAAGAACTCTATATCAGCTGCATGCCGAAACGTGTCGATGCGCGTGACGTCCTCATCTGTGAGAACGGCTACACGTTCGAGACGCTTCCGAAAGGTTCAATCGTAGGAACGAGTTCACTCCGTCGTGGTGCTCAGATCTTGGCAGCACGTCCTGACCTTGAGATTCAATGGATCCGTGGAAACATCGATACGCGTCTGAAAAAGTTAGACTCGGAGAACTACAACGCCATCTTGCTCGCGAAAGCAGGACTCGAGCGGATGGGGTGGACAGATCGTGTCGACTTTGAAGCGCTCGACCCGGACGTCATGGTACCGGCTGTCGGACAAGGCGTACTCGCCATCGAAAGCCGCAAGGACGATGCAGAAGTGACAACGGTGCTTCAATTATTGCATGATGATGTGACGGCGAAAGCGGCGACGGCGGAGCGTACCTTCTTGAAAGCCATCGAAGGAAGCTGTCACGTTCCGGTCGGCGGTTATGCGACGGTCAACGGTGACGATGTGACCCTCACAGGCCTCATCGCGTCAGTGGACGGGAAAGAAGTGCTCCGTGTGACGAAGACGTCAACGGACGGCGTTGCACTCGGACAAGCAGTCGCAGAAGAATTGCTCGGTCGTGGCGGGCGTGAAATCCTCGCCTCGGTCAATGAGTGACGTATGGTACACGGGAACGAAACGAATGACCGCTTCGCAACGGGCACGGCTCGAGGCGAGCGGTCTTTCCGTTCATCATGTCCCGCTCATTCAGACGAAAGAGACGCACATCCCGCCACCCGTGGAACGATTCGATTGGCTCGTCGTGACGAGTCAAAACGCGGTGCCCGCCCTTCAAAATCTGACGCGTGACGTCAAAGTCGCCGCTGTCGGGGAGAAGACGAAGCGGGCGCTTGAAGCGGAGGGGTTCACCGTCTCGCTCATGCCGGAGACGTATACGGGTGAGGCACTCTTTAAGCAGTTACTCGATGTCGTGTCAACCGATGACGTCGTCTTGTTCGCGCGTGGCAATTTGGCGAACACGTCCCATATGTCGATGTTGCCTCATGTACAGGACTGGGTCGTCTATGAGACGGTTCCAGTGCCGTTGACACCGGCGCAACAGCAACAACTCGAAATCGTAAAGGCGTTGCTCGTCTTGAGCCCGTCGGCGGTCGAGGCGCTCACACCATACTTGTCCCGCTTCAACGGGACGTGGTACGCCATCGGCGAAGTGACCGAACGCGCCGTCCGACAAGTGTCGACGTTACCGATACGAGTGCCAGAATGTTATACTATGGATGCATTAATACAGTGTGTAGGGGAGGATTTTTCATGAACCAGTTTGACCGTCACCGTCGTCTTCGCTCATCGAAGTCGATGCGTGCCCTCGTACGTGAAAATCATGTTCGAAAAGAAGATTTGATTTACCCGCTCTTCATCATTGAAGGGACTAACATTAAACGTGAAGTCAGCTCGATGCCTGGCGTCTTCAATTATTCACTTGACCGACTCGAAGAAGAGATCAAAGAAATCGTCGACCTCGGTCTCCAATCTGTGCTCTTGTTCGGCGTGCCGGAACATAAAGACCCAGAAGGTAGTGAAGCGTATCATGACCACGGTATCGTCCAAGAGGCGATCCGTAAAGTGAAGGAGTGGGCACCACAGCTAACGGTCATCGCCGATACGTGCCTCTGTGAATACACGTCGACAGGTCACTGTGGTCTCGTGAAGGATGGGGACGTCGATAACGACGCATCGCTACCTCTTCACGTCCAGACGGCGATCACGCAAGCACAGGCGGGTGCCGATATCATCGCACCGAGCTCGATGATGGACGGATTCGTCGCAGCTATCCGCGAAGGTCTCGACCAGAACGGATTTAGCCACATTCCAATCATGAGCTACGGCGTCAAATATGCATCAGCCTATTACGGACCGTTTCGTGACGCAGCCCAATCAGCTCCTGGAGAAGGCGACCGTAAAGGGTATCAGATGGACCCGGCGAACCGTCGCGAGGCGTTCCGCGAGTCACAATCGGATGTGGAACAAGGTGCCGACTTCATGATCGTCAAACCGGCTCTCGCGTTCATGGATATCATCCGTGACATGCGCGACTCACTCGATATGCCGATCGTGGCGTATAACGTGAGCGGAGAGTATGCGATGATCAAAGCCGCGTCACTCAACGACTGGGTCGACGAAGAACGCATCGTCATGGAGACGATGGTCGGATTCAAACGTGCCGGTGCCGATCTCATCGTCACGTATTTCGCAAAAGACGTCTGTCGCTATTTGGAAGGAGACTACGCATGACATATAACCAAACACGCTCACAAGAAGCGTTCGAACAAGCCCGCCCGCTCATGCCAGGCGGTGTCAACAGTCCGGTCCGTGCCTACAAATCGGTCGGCATGACGCCAATCTTCGCCGAACGCGGTGAAGGCTCACGCGTCTATGACATCGACGGCAACGAGTATATCGATTACGTCCTCTCATGGGGACCACTCATCCTCGGTCACCGTGACCCGGTCGTCACGAAAGCGATTCAAGAACAAGCCGAAAAAGGCTGGACGTTCGGGACGCCGACCGAGCTCGAGACGAAGATGGCAGAGCTCGTCATCGACCGCGTCCCATCAATCGAGATGGTCCGTATGGTCAACTCGGGTACGGAAGCGACGATGGCGGCACTTCGCCTCGCACGCGGCTACACCGGGAAGACAAAGATTTTGAAATTCGAAGGATGTTACCATGGACATGGCGACTCGCTTCTCATCAAAGCCGGTTCTGGTGTCGCAACGCTCGGTCTCCCGGACTCACCTGGTGTACCGAAAGAACTCGCGAGCCATACGCTCACGGTGCCTTACAATGACTTGGACGCAGTCCGCGTCGCGTTTGAGAAATACGGAGACGACCTCGCTGGTGTCATCGTCGAACCGGCCGCAGGAAACATGGGCTTCGTGCCACCACAACCAGGATTCCTTGAAGGACTTCGTGAGATCACAGAACAAAACGGTGCGCTTCTTATCTTTGATGAGGTCATGACGGGCTTCCGTGTCGGATACAACTGTGCCCAAGGGTACTTCGGTGTCACACCGGACCTCACATGTCTCGGTAAGGTCATCGGCGGCGGACTTCCGGTCGGCGCTTACGGCGGGAAACGTGAAATCATGGAACAGATCGCACCGCAAGGTCCGATCTATCAAGCAGGGACGCTCTCGGGTAACCCACTTGCGATGATAGCCGGTTACACGACACTCTCGCAACTCAAACCGGAGCACTACGAGGAGTTCGAGCGTAAGGCAGACCGTCTCGCGGAAGGCTTCACGCAGGCCGGTGAGAAATATAACATCCCGCACGACACGAACCGTGCCGGCTCGATGTTCGGTTTCTTCTTCACGAACGAGAAAGTAACGAACTTCGAGAAAGCGAAATCGGCGAACCTCGAGATGTTCCGTTCGTACTATCAGAAGATGGCGGCGCGTGGCGTATTCTTGCCACCGTCACAGTTTGAAGGATTGTTCCTCTCGACGGCTCATACGGATGAGGATATCGAGAAGACGATCGCAGCGGTCGAGGCGACGTTCAAGGAGCTTCAAGAAGAGTTTTCACTCTAATCTTGACTGCTGACGTTTCTGTCGCTACAATTATTTAACAGATATGATGAATGGCATTGATGAGGAGTAGTACGCATCCTCCATTCCTTTTAGAGACGCGACCGCTTGGTGAAAGGTTGCGAGGGATGGACGCGGAAGTCGCCTCGGAGCTGACTTTCTGAATGGAGTAGGAAAGTTCGGTCCATCGACCGTTATTCGATTTTGAGGGCGCCACTTGTTGGCGAACTAAGGTGGTACCGCGGAAGATCACGGCTTCTTTCGTCCTTAGCGTATAGGACGAGAGAAGCCGTTTTTGTGTTCATTAAGATATAGAGGAGGCGCCACACATGGCCCATGAGACAAATGAAATTACTATGCCGACGAAGTACGACCCAAGTGCGACGGAGTCAAAATGGTACGACTACTGGTTAGAGAACGATGTATTTAAAGCAGACGAGGACGATTCGAAACAACCGTACACGATCGTCATCCCACCACCGAACGTTACGGGGAAACTTCACCTCGGGCACGCCTGGGACACGACGCTCCAAGACTTGTTGACACGCCTCAAGCGTATGCAGGGCTATGACGTGCTCTGGCTCCCAGGGATGGACCATGCCGGCATCGCGACACAAGCGAAAGTCGAGCAAAAACTTCGTGAAGAAGGCGTCATGCGTTACGACCTCGGACGTGAGAAGTTCCTCGAGAAGACGTGGGAATGGAAAGACGAGTACGCGAAGACGATTCGCGACCAATGGTCAAAACTTGGTCTCGGTCTCGATTACTCGCGTGAACGCTTCACACTAGACGAAGGGCTCTCAAAAGCTGTTCAAGAAGTATTCGTCCGTCTTTACGAAAAAGGCTTGATCTACCGTGGCGAATACATCGTCAACTGGGACCCGGCTCAAAAGACAGCCGTTTCGGATATCGAGGTGATCTATCAAGAAGTCGAGGGTGCGTTCTATCACATGAAGTATCCACTCGCTGACGGTTCAGGTCATATCGAAATCGCGACGACACGTCCTGAGACGATGCTCGGTGATACAGCGGTTGCCGTCAACCCGAAAGATGAGCGTTACACACACCTCATCGGCAAGACGATCATGCTTCCGGTCATGAACCGCGAGATTCCAATCGTTGCGGACGACTACGTGGACATGGAGTTCGGTACAGGTTGCGTGAAGATCACACCAGCCCACGACCCGAACGACTTTGAAATCGGAAACCGTCATGAACTTCCACGCATCCTCGTCATGGACGAAGGCGGGAAGATGAACGAGAACGCTGGCAAGTACGAAGGGCTCGACCGCTTCGAATGCCGCAAGCAACTCGTGAAAGATCTTGAGGCGGACGGCACACTCGTGAAGATTGAGCCGCACACGCACTCGGTTGGTCACTCAGAGCGTTCAGGCGCAGTCATCGAGCCATACCTTTCGAAACAATGGTTTGTTGACATGGAGCCACTCGCGAAAGCGGCACTCGAGGCACAAGGGAACGACGACACGAAAGTCAACTTCGTCCCGGAACGCTTCGAAGGCACATACCTCCGTTGGATGGAGAACATCCGCGACTGGTGTATCAGCCGTCAACTTTGGTGGGGTCACCGCATCCCGGCTTGGTACCATAACGAGACAGGCGAAGTGTATGTAGGGAAAGAAGCGCCGGCGGACAGTGAGAACTGGACACAAGACGAAGACGTCCTCGACACATGGTTCTCGTCAGCACTCTGGCCGTTCTCAACGATGGGCTGGCCGGATGCGGACGCACCGGACTTCAACCGTTACTTCCCGACGAGCGCGCTCGTTACAGGATACGACATCATCTTCTTCTGGGTATCACGGATGATCTTCCAATCACTCGAGTTCACAGGGAAGCAACCGTTCAACGATGTCCTCATCCACGGTCTCATCCGTGACTCGGAAGGACGCAAGATGTCGAAATCACTCGGTAACGGCGTTGACCCGATGGAAGTCATCGACCAATATGGAGCGGATTCACTCCGTTGGTTCCTGCTCACAGGTTCGACACCAGGGAACGATCTTCGTTTCTATTGGGAGAAGATCGAGTCGACATGGAACTTCGCGAACAAGATTTGGAACGCAAGCCGTTTCGCTCTCATGAACATGGATGGTCTTAAAGTCGAAGACATCGACCTCACAGGTGAGAAGACGCTTGCTGACAAGTGGATCTTGACGCGCTTGAACGACACAATCGATCAAGTGACACGTCTTGTCGACAAATACGAGTTCGGTGAAGCCGGTCGTTACTTGTACAACTTCATCTGGGAAGAGTTCTGTAACTGGTACATCGAGATGGCGAAACTCACGTTATACGGTGAGGACGAAGCAGCGAAGCACACGACCCGTTCGGTCCTCGCACATACGCTCGATTCGATCATGCGTCTCATGCATCCGTTCATGCCGTTCCTTACAGAAGAAATTTGGCAACACTTGCCGCACGAAGGCGATTCAATCGTTCGTGCAAGCTACCCGACACGTCGTGACGACCTTCACTTCGCCGATTCGGTTCCAGCGTTTGAAGCTGTGATGAACGTCATCCGCTCGGTTCGTAACATCCGTGCCGAAGTGAACGCACCGATGTCGAAACCGATCCAGCTCTTCATTTCGACGAGCGATGATGCGACACAAGGTTACTTGAGCGCGAATGAAATGACGATCGGCAAGTTTACGAATGCGACAGAGCTTGAAATCGGACGTGGTCTCACGGCCCCGGACAAGTCGATGTCCGCGATTATGACGGGAGCAGAGCTCTTCATCCCACTCGCAGACCTCATCAACTTCGAAGAAGAAATCGCCCGTCTTGAAAAAGAAGTGGCGAAGTATGAGAAAGAAGTCGAGCGCGTGCAGAAGAAACTCGGAAACCAAGGCTTCATCGCCAAGGCACCGGCTCACGTCATCGACGAAGAGAAAGCAAAAGAAAAAGATTACCTCGACAAGCGTGACGCAGTCCGTGCCCGTTTGGAAGAGTTGCGTAAGTAAGATATACACCTTCTTTGGAGATTGATTCTCTGAAGAAGGTTTTTTTGTATTTTGGTAGAATTTGGAGAGATGGACGTAGAAAAGGGGATATGAGATGAGACGAATCGGCGTAATGTGTGTTCTTGTGCTGGGACTGGTGGGATGTACACCATCAGAAGAAACGAAGTCTGTGGAGACGATTGATGTGAAAAAAATAGAGAAAGTCGGGATTGATGAATCACATTTCCCCGACGTAGACGTAACCGGGACGATGATTGCGGAAGTACCACCAGGGACAGAAAAGGTCTCGGACGCGGTCGCGGAACAAATCACTCTTCAATATGAAGATGGATCGACAAGACAGTTGTCAAAGGATCACATTTTAACGGAGACGATGGTCGGGGGAATCGGTTTAGTTGCGATGATTGTACCTGACCGTGAGAACCCATTTGGCGTATTCATTCATGATGAAAGAAAGGGATGGGCACAGCGTGGCATGCAACGCTTTGGGATTCCAAAGACATCAACTGCATTTGTTCACGGATTAGATCTCCCTAATAAAGAGATGGAGGCCATCAGCACTGATTATTCAGGTAGCGATTGGCCGGTGAAGCTTTGGACGTTATACGATGAGACACACCTCATCAGTATCATTGCGACGGATTCTTTTACTGAGGTAGAAGGAGAGATGTCGGAACAGCCAGAACCGTATGTATTGGAGCAATCTTACGGGAACGGTTTATACTATTTATCCCAAGGCAAACTGATTATCGTGACAGGAAATATCTCGGAAGAAGAGTTGTTGAAGCTAGTTGATTCTTTACCAGAGCCTTCATCTGTGTCGTTTCCCTTTCATGATTCGGAGTAAGGGTGAACACACACTTATAGAATCGATGAAAAGGAGTGGACATGTTGCTCAATCGAAAGGAAACGATCCTACGAATTCGTAATGCTGAAATGAATGATGTAGCTGCACTGTCAGAATTAATGGGAGAGTTAGGATACCCAACTACAGAAAAACAGATGGGAACCCGTTTGATGAATATCCAACAAGATTCGAACTATCACACATTTGTAGCGGTAGAAAATCAAGAAATTGTAGGGATGATTGGATTTTTTAGAGGAGTATCTTATGAAGTAGATGCATCCTACATTCGAATCATTGCTCTTGTCGTGAAGGCATCTCATCAAAAAAATGGAGTCGGCGCTTCTTTAGTGAATCATGTTCAAGATTGGGCACAGCTACATGGCATAATGAAAATAGCGGTCAATACAGGAAATCGTCGAACAGGTTCACACGTGTTCTACAAAAAGATGGGCTTTGATGGAACAGGGACAGGTTATTACAAATCCTTACTATGAAAATGAGAAAAATCTTTGATTAAACGTTCTATATAGTGTGGAAGCAATTATATAGTTACCTTTTATGAAGATTCATTCTCTAGGGGAAATATGCATCCTTGTATTAGTGATATCTGGATGTATAACATAAATGGAGATGGACTCCGTGCTGAAAATATCAACTTTTTATGGGAGTGATAAATAATGAAAGTAGAGTATTTTATAGGAATTATAATCCCGAAAGACTATTTAATACGAATTGAAAAATTTCAAAATAAATGGATTAAACAATTAGGTGTTGAGCCTCATATAACTTTAAAAGCACAAGGTGGATTGACTTCGGATGAGAGGTGGATTGAAAAAGTGCGTACTGTTTGTAAACACTTTAAACCTTTCCAAGTATCGTTAGGTAAACCAAAATATTTCGGAGACAATATTTTGTATTTAAGTGTCAAATCAAATGACTTGGTTAACTTGCATCAAGAGATGTTACAAAAACTTGCGCCACCAAAACACATAATTACACAATATTTTGAAGGCGATGAGTATGTACCTCATTTAACTCTAGGTACAGAATATGTCAGTAGAGATTTTACAGAGGGCCTTTCAAAAGTAGATTTAAAAGAAATGGAAAAATTAGCAAATGAAATACTTGTTCCATTTCCTAATTTCGAAGTGAATTCAATTAGAATATATAAATTGAATATTGAGAAAAATATATATGAAAAACATCTGGATATATCGTTATCTGATTAAATTGATGAACAGTATTTTTTGTAATTGTTAAAGGAGTCAAGTCCTCGCAATTTAATTAATGAAGCATCCTACAAATAAAAAATAGGTTTCAAAAAAACCACCTCGAAAAAGCGAGATGGTTCACGTGCCACAAAACGTTTGATACGGATACGTTCGTGGTGGACCTGCCGATACGTATTCAGACGATTGATCGTAGTTATAGGGGTCACGCAAAATGGTGAGTATTGCCTCGGTCGGACCGAAGTCACCGCGTTCTGCTGCTTGAATCGCTTTTTCGACATGATGATTTCGAGGAATAACGGCCGGATTATACTGGCGCATGATTCGACTGACGTCCTCGTCCGGGAGACCTTGCCCATTCAGGCGTTTACGCCAAGCACCAAGCCAGACCTTCCCGTCTTTCCGAGTTGCAAATGGGAGCGATTCAATCTCACCAAGCGTCAGCGAGCGGAACGTATTCGTATAATCTGCCTCAGTCTCCATCATCAAGCGAAGCAGTTCATCCGTTAGCTCATCGTCACCATCTTTTCGGACGAATAGGCCAATCTTATGTGCGAGTCCGGTAAAGTACGCTTCTTTATACAACTCGGTATAACGGGTGAGCTGTTTGTTCGCCACATCGACCGCTTCTTCTTTCGTCTCGCCAAGGAGCGGCAGCAATGTCTCTGCAAGTCGGGCGAGGTTCCAAGACCCGATATACGGTTGGTTCGCATAAGCGTAGCGTCCTTCTCGGTCAATCGAGCTGAAGACGGTCTCCGGATGATACGTATCCATGAACGCGCATGGTCCGTAATCGAGACCTTCTCCGCTGATGAACATATTGTCCGTATTCATCACCCCATGTATAAAACCGACGAGTTGCCAGTTGGCAATCAGTCTCGCCTGTCTTTCGACGACGCGTCCGAGGAACTGTTCATAGCGATTCGGTGCATCGATCAAGTCTGGGTCGTGTCGTTTGATGGCTACTTCAGTAAGAGCGATGACGTCATCGATGGAGCCGGCGCCTGCTGCGAATTGAAATGTTCCGACACGAAGATGACTTGAGGCGACCCGAGTCAGGATGGCCCCATGCTTTGGACCTTGACGCATGATGGCTTCCCCTGTCTGAATGACGGCGAGCGCCCGGTTCGTCGGAATGCCGAGAGCGTGCATCGCCTCGCTAATGATGAACTCGCGTACCATCGGCCCGAGTGCGGCCCGTCCGTCTCCCCCTCTAGAATACTCTGTCGGTCCAGAACCCTTTAGTTGCACATCGACACGTTTCCCGTTCGGAGTCACATGTTCTCCGAGCATGAGGGCGCGTCCGTCCCCGAGCATCGTCAAGTTGCCGAATTGGTGTCCGGCGTATGCTTGTGAGAAAGACGTTTCGGTTTGACGATTGCCGGCCAGTAAATCGATGTCTTGTTTGAGACTTTGCGCATCAAGACCGAGCGAAGCGGCTAATGCATCGTTAAACAAGACGAGTGTCGGATTGTCGACCGGGTGGATAGGTCCACGGTCGTAAAAGATGTCACGTAGTTCGAGGTACGTCGCCTCGAAGTTCCAGTCAGTTGTCATGGCGCATGCCTCCTTCTTCGCTTCGAGTATAGCACAGACTGTTTTCCATAACGGCTGTCGTGAATTTTGATAAGATGAAACAGAAGTGTAAACAGTAGGAGTGTGGAAGATGAAGACGAGACAAGATGTATTCGATTGGTTGAGTGGACAGCTTCGCTTCGGGATCAAACCGGGTCTTGAGCGGATGAACTGGATGATTGAGCGGTTAGGGTTAGAAGAACGCCCGTCCATCCATGTGGCCGGTACGAACGGAAAAGGGTCGACCGTCGCGTTTTTACGGGCGATGGCGATGGAGAACGGCTTATCCGTCGGCACATTTACCTCCCCTTATATCATTCAGTTTGAGGAGCGGATCATGTTGAACGAGGAACCGATTCCGGAAGACGCGCTCGTCGCCGTGGCGAATCGAGTCAAAGCGTGTGCGGACGATGCGCCAGAGACGTTGACGGAGTTCGAGCTCTTGACGATGATGGCATGGTGCTATTTTGATGACACACGTCCAGACTTGATCATTTGGGAAGTCGGTCTCGGGGGACGACTGGATTCGACCAATGTGCTGACGCATCCACTTGCGACGATTGTGACATCAATTGGACATGACCATCAAGGGATTCTCGGCGATACGCTTGAAGAGATTGCGATGGAGAAATACGGCATTATGAAACGCGGGGTGCCGATGTTCCATAGTATCGGTGAGGAAAAATTGGTTGAGTTGTTGCATCAAAAAGGGGACGACGTAGGTGCTTCCATTCATGATGTTCGTCCACTCGTGAAGAAGATTGTGGACGGGGCAGAGACCGTCGTGACGTATGAGGATATGTCATATGTCGTGCTCGGATTGACAGGACATCATCAAGCATACAACGGGGCGTGCGCCGTGGCGGTTGCGCGTCACCTCGGATGGAGTGATGACGCCATCCGAAGAGGGATTGAGCGAGCACAACATCCGGGACGGTATGAGCTCGTCTCCAAACGACCACGTATCATTTTAGATGGGGCACATAATCAAGAAGGCATCGAGGCGTTAGTATTACAAGCCAAACAAGAGACAGACGTGACGGTGCTGACGGCGATTTTAGAAGATAAAGACCGTGACACGATGATTCACGCGCTTCAAGAAATCGGAGACGTGTATGAAACGACATTCGACTTTCTGCGTGCGAGAACGAGAACGCAGCTAGAGAAAGATGGGGCGCGATTTGTCGAATGGAAAGCGTGGTTACAGAATTGGATCGAGTCGCCAACGAGCGAAACGCTGATTGTGACCGGGTCGTTGTATTTCATCAGTGAAGTGAGACGTTTCTTAAGCTAAAACATTTACCTGATGTCAAAGAAATAGATGTATATTTTTTCAAGTGGGTGGGATAATTAGTAGTGAAGACTAAAAATAGGGAGGACTATACATTGCGTAAACTCATGCATGTGGTCATAATCTTCATTTTACTATTTTCGTTCGTCCCTCAAACTAAATTCGTAGAGGCACAAGAATTACCGAAATATAAAGTTTTGTATTTAAGAGATGCGTATACAGCAAGCAATGTATTGACTCAAAAGGCTTTAGATACGGCGATTGAATCATATAAAAAGACACTCGTAAGTGATTTAAACAGCTTGAACAAGCTTGAGATTGACTTTATGACGGTCAAGCAATTCAATGCGACTCGTTTCCCAATGGATGGGGCTTACGATGCAATTGTGTTGGGAAGTAGTCCGCTTGAAAAGAAATACCAAGAAGCGCTTGATGACGTGAATAAAATCAAATCAACATCAAATCGAAGTGCAGAGCACGATACCACAAAAATTTTAAATGATTTAACCGATTTAAAGTTAGGTGAAATTACTGATTTTTATGTGAAAACAGGATTACCGGTATATCTTCATAAAGATGTGACACTTGGTAGTAAAAACGTGAAACAATTATCTACACTGAAAGAATTCACGAACGTGAAACAATTTGCTACTGATCAGGCACTCATTTCTGAATTGGTAAAACAACAGAGTAATCGTCCCTTGTTGGCGAATGTCGAGGTCACGTATAATCAACAGCCACTTGTGAATAATACTGTTAAAATTAAGGACAATGAGCGGAAAGCGTTTCAGTTCAACTATCAATTTGTAAACCCACCAACATCGAGTACGATTGTTGAACTGTATATCGACTTCAATCACAATGATCGCTTTGATGCTGAAGATAAAGTGAGGGAAGTAATCGCAAGCTCAACAAATCAACTTGAGTTTCGCTTATCTCGACCTACGTACACTGGACCTAAAAACTGGATGATTGTTGCCAAAGATACTGTCACGGGACGTAAAGATTATAAAAAAGGAACATTCCTCTATATCGACAAGAAAGTCGAAGCGAATATTTTACAATTAACTGCGGGAACAACGAGTAATGGTAAAATATCTGACTACTTATCGAATATGTTGACAGACGGCAATGGTCAATATCAATTTACATTAAACAATGGGACGACCAGTGAGTTTCAATCAGGGAAATTTGATCAAGGATTGAGTAATAACACATATGATATGCTGATTTTTGGATTTCAGGATTCATATAACACGCAAGGTAGCATGAATGTTGCTGCAACGTCTAAAGTTAAATCGTTTTCTGAAACGGGACAAGGCGTTATGCTGACGCACGATACAATCTTCAGATCTGGTGGAGGAAACTCGGCCACTTCTGAATGGGAACGTCAATTTGTCAATGAAGATTCTACAAAAAATATTTCAGGGCAACGAATTTACACAAATATAGGCTATGGTGCACCACAGCCTACGAAAGTGATTGAAAAAGTACAGGATGGAATTTTTACTTCTTATCCATATGTGCTAGATGATGTGCCAAAAGCTATTTCCACAACGCACAACCAGTACTTCACACTTGATTTGAACGACCCTGCAGTGACCCCTTGGTATAACTTATCTGCTGATAATAGTAAAAATAACAATCAGCGTTCATACGGAGATGCAAGCAACCATTACTACACGTATACAAAAAACAACTTCACCTACTCCGGTGCAGGGCACACGAACAAGTTCTCGGTAGAAGATGAGAAAAAAATCTTCATCAATACGATGTATCGCGCCTTTATCGGGGCGAATCATAAACCTTACAACGTGATTGAGTCCGTCAGTGATTCAAACCAGTCCTATACCTCTGCTGATTTAAAAGCCGGGACTGTTGAAGTGACTGCTGGACAAGACGTTAAATTGATGTGGCGACCGAGTGATTATGACTTCCAAGACTTGTTCCTCAATTCAACCATCACATATAACGGGAAACAGGTCGCATTCGAAAACTTACGTAACTACGAAGTCAAAGAGTTTACGATTCCGGCAGCGGATGTTGTCGCAGACCGACCGATTGAAGTGAAGATCGAGACGTCCGATCAACGGAATGCGAAGGTGATTGATACGTTCACCATCAACGTCAAACGTGCGGAGAATGTTTCCGACTTGATTCAAGTGTCCCGTTCGATTGACCCGTCGACGATCAACTTATACGAAACGGGAACGATTCACTATCAAGTTCAATATCCGGAACGTTTCGACCGATTACCGAATCAGTTGGGCGATAAGTTTTTACGAGTGGATTTAACGACCTTCACAGAAAAACTACCAAGCCAACTCGAAGTCGTGGCGATTCGTGATGCGAACGGAAAAGAATATCCTGTCACGAACCCGAATGAAATCAAGTTACAGCTGAAACCAGACTTGTACTATGAACGAAACGGGAACACGAACATTTTCCTCCCGAACGATAGTGGAAATCGAACCGTGAAGTTTGAAGTAGTCGTTCGAGCCATCGAGCCTTCTGCTTCACTCATCCAATTGAAAAAAGCGGATAACCAATTAACGTCGTTGATTGAGTATTCGAAGAAGCGTGATCACATTTTAGATAAGCACAATGACTGGGATAAGGAACTAGAGGTTCAATCGTCATTCCCAGACTTGCTGATCAATATCGGGGCGCCGTACGCGTACGAAGCGAAGATTCCTGACGTCACGTTACAAATCGGGGCACAGCAGATTGTGAGTCCGACCATCACGGATGCGAAAGGCAACACCTTTACGAACCCGAAATGGAAAAGCTTGAAGTGGGAAATCGTTGATGCGAACGGTGTTGCGAAACTCGTCACCCAAGGAAACAATGCGATTGTGACCGGTTTGAAAACAGGAACTGCGAAATTGCGATTGACAATCGATCCGGGCGATAAGAAACCTCTTGTCATAGCTGAGTCGAAAGTCAATGTCATCAGTCCGCCTGAGCAACTCGCCATCCCGTCGACAGAGCTATATGTCGGTCAAACGACTACCGTGACACCAAAAGTCATGCCCGAAACGGCTCAATACAAGTCGGTTCGCTATGTCGTCGAATCCGGGGATAGTGTGAAGTTTGAACAAGTTGGAAACAACTTGAACATCATTGGACTGAAACCAGGTACGACTCAGTTTAAGGCGACTGTGGATGTCGGTGACCTCTTCGGTGGCTTAAATATCGCTACTCCGAGCACCTTCTTTACCATCCAAGTCAAGGCACCATCCTTGAGCCAAACGCCGAGCCAACTCGACCTTTGGGTATGGGATAGTTTGGACGAAGAAAAACGTGTAAATGAAGTTGCCTCGATTCAAGTGACCTCAACACCAACCGTATCCATTCCGTTTGAACGAATCGGGTCCATCCCATCTGCTCTAACGGTGACACAAAGTGCGACAGGATATGAATTACGTGCCAACCATGGCTACGGAACTAATGGTGTCGTGACAGACATTCCGATTCAGACGACATTCGATGACAATGCGTTACGAAACATTCGTTCTAACACGTCGGTTGTCCGCGTCAACGAATATCCGAACCAATTGATGTCAAAAGACATGACAATCAATATTGGGGAAGGGACGGCACCAAGACCACCGCTCCTTGAGTACTGGCCAACGACTTCGACATGGCGTGACTATCGCATGGAGATTGTATCCGGCGAAGAATATGTTCAAGTGAGTGGATCAGGAAAAGAGTTGATTCCAGTGAAACCGGGTGTGGCGAAAGTGGAAATCTACACGACGCTTCCGGCTGGAAAACCGTTTGAAGCCGTGAAGGACACGTTTTATGTACGCATCATCCAAACGAATGCCTCAGGACAGGATGATGACCGTTATTAAGTGAATGGCAGAAAGTTGGCGAATGATGAATCGCAAGCGAATGATGATTGGCATCACCGGATTGATTCTCGTCATCGGATTGGGAGGGCTCCTGTACTGGAGTCAATCCCAACCCGAGCTCTCGCAGTTATCCGGTGACGATTTAGTAAAAGAAGTGAGTCAACGCTCTTCGGTGACAGAAGAAGAATTGACAGATTTACAGGCAAGGGAAGAATGGGAGGCCGTCCGACTTATTCTAGAAGACAAAAAAGTTGTGCCGACAGCCGAGCAATTCGCCACGGCAGTGACGCTCGCACCTCTAGACGTGATTGAAGCATACTTCGAGCAAGGACTTGACCCATTCGAAGAAGTGGAAGGGATGCCCGTCATCACACCATTGTTCAGTGCGAACGGCAGTCCGGATCAATGGAAGTTGGCGATGCGTTACGTTGAAGACGAACGACTTCTTGGGATTGCGGTCGACTCGTTAAACCTCGATGCGGTTAAAGAACTCCTCGGGAAAGGCTATACGATTCAAGATACTGAATCGGTGTTATTGCAGCCTGTTCGTCACAATCAAGTCGAGTTGACGCAACTACTTCTCGACAACGGCGCGCAATGGACGAAAGCGATGGAACAGACGGCCAAAGACTACAACTCGGACCTCATTTTAAAGATGGGGAACTAAAAAATCGGCTTCTTCTCAATCAGAGAGGAGGCCGATTTTTTGAATTCATTTCAATTGAACGGGATGACTGACGAAGAATTGAAGTTGATTCGTGACAGGGAGTGTTTCCAATTGATTGAACACGGAATCGTTATACGTCAGTTTCAATCGAGACTTTTCGGCCTCGTGAGCTGGAACTTGACGGTCGAAGTTCTCAGCTGGACTTAAGCCGTTGCCCCCAGTAAATTCCCCTCTAAAGACGTTCACTTCGAGTGGTCCCTTACTATACAGACCTCCGTTGACTTCGAGAATGGATCCGACCGCATACACATAGGTCGGTTCGTTCGAGTCACTATACATGAATGCCTGGAGCGTCGTCGGTGTGTCGTCAAACTCGTTGATTCGGTTCAACAGAATCTTTCCTTTAGATAACAGGATGAGCGAGTTCCCTTTGTCTGCATCAATCGGAAGAATATTGGCACGGTCAATGAACGTATCACCGAGCGTGTAGACCGTCGAACTGAAGGAGACGTTCCCTTTAATGGTCAAGTCACCACGTACGATCAGGGGCCGTGCAATCGTCAGCTTCTCAAGGGATTCAATGACGACGTCCCCGTCGAAAAGGAGCGGGGCATTCGACTCGGTGATGGATTCCGTGACGTACATGGCACGATCGGAAATGGCATCCGGTAATGTCACGATGGTCGGGTCGATGAGTGCGTTATAAGCATCCGCCCGTAAGTACGAAGTCGGGCGTTCGATAATCGAGGTCCCATCTTCCGATAAAACCCTCTCGAGTTCGAATACTTGATCGGTCGAGCGAATCAGACCTTCTCCAAAGACTTTTGAGTCGACATTGTTGGTGTAGGCGAGCGGTGTGTCAAGTCGTCGATTTAAAAATTCGATGATTGAATAGTCGTATTGGAATGGAGAAAAGCGACTCGGGGACACCCCAGCGTCCGCCTTCTCGCCAGCTTGTTCCGTACCTACCGTGAAGTAGTTCTCTTGCTGGCAACTCAAGCAATCACTCAATTCGACTAAATCGATTCGGCCATTCAAGTGAAGGCGACTGGAATCGACATTTTCAATCTGCTTCGCCACACCATCCAATTGGAAGTTCGCTTGACGCATGAAAGCGAGGGGACCACCTGAATAGATATTTCCTTGAATCGTCGGCATCCCGTTCACATTCAACTGTTGGTCGGACCCGAGGACGTAGTATAAAAAGGACGGGAGAGCCGTCAAGTACAAATCTTGCGTGTATTCAACGGTGAGTTCCGGTTGTTCCGGGTTCACTTGTCGCGATGCCGTGACGTTCACTTGGAGAATCGTCGTGAACGGTGCTGTTTGAATCGTGGTATCCATCGCATCTTTCTTCAAATCAATGGAATAGCGGACCTCGCTGTCTGTCGTCAAATCTGTAAACGGCTCGTCACTGACAAGGAGTGATTGTACTGCCGTTTGAAATGCCGCTTCTGACTCCATATGTGTCGGGACTTCCGCTTCTCCATGGAGCGGGAACTGGGTCCGAACCTCATCGGCGATGAGGCGAAGTGCACTTTTCGCATCTTCATTCAGCTGTGTATCTTCTGTTCGGATGACAGTCAATTTATTCGTCGCCAAGTTGACTTGCATGGCCGCAAGTGACAGAACGGCGAGGGCTGCCATCGTCACGAGGACAAGCACGAGGACATATCCGTCTTCACGTTTTCGCATCAGGATGCCTCCTTTCTTAGAATGGGATGGAGCTTTCAAATGTCGTAACGGAATCGGGATCGTTCGACTGAGTCAAATCCATCTCGATTTCGATGAGTCCACCGGTCATGTACGTAGGGCGTCTTGGATCGAACACGGGATCTTTTAACTGGATGGTCATCCGTTCGACCGTGATTTGTGGATTGGAAGGCGTAAATGAATCCTCTGAGAGAATCAAGTCGGTCGGCACGTACCCCGCCTCCCGGTAAATCATTCCGGCCTCCGAGATGCCTGGAGCGGACAAACGATAAAATTGAAACGAGCCGTCCACTTCCGTCACGGCGTCAAATTCGGTCCGGTTCACGTCAGAGAGCACGGAGGCAATCAAATAGTCGGCCTCGCTTCTAAGGTCACTCGTCTCGTTCGTCATTTGAAAACCGAGCGTTCCAGTGATAAAGGCCGTGATGATGACGCCGCTCAAAATCGAAGCGACAACGACCGTGACGAGCAACTCGACGAGCGTGAAGCCGTCTTCACGTTTCTTCATCTCAGTCAGTTGTCGGGACAGCCGTTTCAGGGAACGGTTCGCGTAATGTCGCATTCGAAATGACTCCTTTCAAAGTGACGGGGTTTTGCAAACGGTCGGTCGTCACCGAAATTTCAACTTCAATGGTATGTCCGGGTGAAGTGGACAGCGATTGAATGGTTGAGACATACGTTTCCCCATGGATTCGTGTGTCTCTACAAAAATCGCACGTCGGGCTGATCCCGTCCCTATTCAACAATTGACGCAGTTCGAGCGGTTCATCAACGGATGCGGCCCGTCGATTTAAAGTATGTAGCGTATTTTGCGCCACTTGGTTCGCAATCGTTTGATTGAGACTGTCGTGTGTCGTCTTCAAACTTTGGCTGAAAATCGAAAGTAAAGAAAATGAGACAATGGAAAGAACAACGATGGAGACGAGCACTTCGACGAGCGTAAAACCTTTTTCGGAATGCGACAAGACATTGACCTCCTATTCAAAAAAAGTAAAACAATCGGAAAATAACGTATGCAATACTGAATTAAATGTTATTTTTTGTACAATACATATTATACTAAAGTTATACGCTGAACGGATATATAGAATAGAAGTCGGATTAGACACGGGGGGATTTTACATGAAGCGGTATGGGATGCATCTTATCATTTTGATTGGACTCGTCGTACTCGTGACATTACCGACGATCGGACTCGTCAATTATTTAGACGCGTCCGCTGAGTCGAGTGCTACATATAAAGAAAACACGACGGTCGCGGGTGTCGACGTGTCAGGGATGACGAAAGAAGAAGCGAACGTTCGTCTTGATAATGCGATTAAAGATTTTAATACGGCACCCTTTTCAATCAATTTAATGGATGGGACGGTCATGGAGGTTGGCAAAGAGGTCGTGACGTTCGATGTATCGAATACGTTAGACTCCATCAAAGATAAAGGTGCCTATCCTCTATTGACATCTGTAGATGAAACGAAAGTCGAGCCTTATCTCGAAGGTCAGCCTGTGACGTTGACGATGATTGCCCCGGCGTTGATGGATGCCGCATCGATGTTGGAGTCATCTGTGACATTAGAGCAAGTCGCGGCGGAAAGCGAGGTTGTCGCCTCGTTCACCGTGAGCCCGACACCAGCCATGCAGTCAGCACTTGATCGGATGAACGGATTCGAGATGGCGGCGGGAGATATCTTCAGTCTTAAATCGTTCGGAGAAGATTACGAGGCGCTCACGACACTCGGGTCTTCATTCTACCGCATGTTTGCGGCGACACCGTTCGCCATTCTTGAACGTGTACCGCATGAAACACTTCCTTCCGGGGTGGAACTGGGCTATGACACGAAGGTCGATGAGCGTTCGAACTTTGCTGTTCAAAACCGAGAAGACACATCGTACGCCATCCTCGTCTTGAATGAAGGGGGTTCTGTGACGGTCCAATTGCTCGGGCAACCGTTTGACGCCGCTTTCGAGGCGAGAGTGGAAGAAGTGAAGGCGGTACCGCATCAAAAAGTCGTCCGTTTCTCATCATCGCTCCCATCAGGAAGTTCATCGGTCACCCAGTCAGGTCAAGATGGACAGTCAGGTAAGCTGTATCGTGTCACGGTGACTGAAGAAGGGGAGACGATGGAATTACTCGGGTTTGATTTTTATGCCCCGACACCGGAAATCGTGACGAAGAGTTCCGTGCCGCTTCCGCCACCAGATCCGGTCGAACCGGTCATTCCGACATTCCCGGATGAGGACGAGGAGGAAGAAGACCCGTTCCCGAATGATTCGAACGACGACCCGTTTGAGGCAGAACCGCCAGTATTAGAAGAAGAACCTGCAGAAGAGGAGGCAGTCGGATGATCGGCTATTTGATTTTACTCGGCTTTTGGGTACTCGCCACACTGACGCTGTTCGCCTTATCCGTTCCGATGATGCGAAAACGTGAAACGAAACTTGTCATCAGTCTATGGACGGCACTCTTATCTAGCGGCGTCTACGTGATGGTAGAGGAATCACTCGTACAAACATGGTGGGTATGGGTGGTTCTCGTTGTATTGTTGATTGGAGGGGTGGCTGCGAGCGTCTTTGTCGAAGAACGGAATGACAAGGCCGAGCAGGAGGAGGCTCCTCAAAGGATGGTGAAGTAACGTGAGACGAACAAAACGAAGATTAGGTGAGATGCTGATCGAGGCTGCGCTTATTACGACGAATCAGCTCGATGAGGCGCTTGAACAGAAGCGTCCCGGAGAAAAACTAGGGGACGCCTTAATTCGACTAAACCATATTACCGAGACACAGTTGATTCAAATGATTCACGAACAGTTGCATGTGCCAATCATTGAGTTGTACTCCTATGACATCAATGTGACGGTCACGAAGCTCGTACCGAAAGCATTGGCACAAAAGCACGATATCATGCCATTTGAATTGAATGGGAATACGCTTCATGTCGCAACGGCCGACCCACTCGATCTCATTGCCATTGATGACGTCCGTCTTCAGACCGGGATGAACATCGAAATCGGCATCGCGACGAGAGAGCAGATTCGAAAGACGATCAGTCGATACTACGAGATGGATCACTCGCTCGTCGAAATTTTAAAAGAGGATGCTCCCGAAATCGAACGACAAGAAACAATCAGTCGAGACGATGCACCGATTATTCGACTCGTGAACCAGTTGTTCTTAAGTGCCATCGACCAACGCGCTTCGGATATTCACTTCGACCCGCATGAGAAACAGCTCCACGTCCGTTTTCGAATTGATGGGGACTTGCGCACCGAGACGGTCTATCCGAAGAAGATTCAAAGCGTCATGCTGACGCGTCTCAAAGTCATGAGTAACCTCGACATCACAGAAAGTCGCCTACCACAAGATGGGCGAATCAAGTACACGCTCCGCAATCGCGCCTATGATTTCCGCGTCTCGACGCTCCCGACGATGTATGGGGAGAAAATCGTTATTCGGGTCCTCGATTCATCGCAAGGACTTACCGATTTGACGAAACTCGGATTCGGCGAACGAAATGAACAGGCGTACCGTGACATGCTGAAACGTCCGAACGGGATTATTTTGATCACCGGTCCGACCGGTTCAGGGAAGTCCTCGACATTGTACGCTTCGTTGAAAGAACTGAATGATGAGACGAAAAACATCATTACGGTAGAAGACCCGGTCGAGTATCAACTTGACGGCATCAACCAAGTTCAGGTCAACTCGAAAGTCGGCTTGACGTTCGCGTCAGGGCTTCGTTCGATTTTACGTCAAGACCCGAACATCGTCATGGTAGGAGAGATTCGGGATACGGAGACGGCTGAGATTGCCATTCGTGCCTCGCTCACGGGTCACCTTGTTTTGTCAACGCTACATACGAATTCAGCGATCAGCTCCATCACCCGTCTCGTCGATATGGGTGTCGAACCGTTCCTTGTCGCCGCTTCGACGACGGGACTTGTGGCACAACGACTCGTTCGACGCGTCTGTCGTGACTGTGGTCAAGTCGAACCGGTATCGAAGAGCGAACGTAGCCTGTTCGACGCAGAGGGTGTACACATCGACCACATCGTTCGGGGGAAAGGCTGTGCGTCATGCAACTTCACAGGGTATCGTGGGCGCCTCGCCATTCACGAAGTCGTCCCAATCGATGAAGGCTTGCGCCGGATGATCATGAACCAGGCGACCGAGTCTGAGATGGTCGACTATGCCAAGTCACAAGGAGCGACATTCCTCCTTGAGGACGGGTTAGAAAAAGTCGCCGCCGGTCTGACGACGACTGAAGAAATATTACGAACGGTCATTACGGAGAATGCTTATGATTAATCAATCGATTGAAACCATTTTGACGAATGCGGTCGAGAAACGTGCCTCGGATATTCACCTGACAGCCGGTTCCCCACCGATTATTCGAGTAGATGGGAGTCTCATTACGATGGGCGAGGAGAAGGTATTGCCGCACCATCTTGAAGGATATTTAAAAGAAATTATGACCGATGATATGCGCGAACGTCTCGAGCATGATCGGGATCTCGATTTTTCGTTCGGTGTCCCACGTGTTTCCCGTTTTCGGGTCAACGCCTACTATCAACGAGGCACGATTGCCATCGCATTCCGGTCCATTTCCGGGGAAATCCCGACATTGAACGAGCTCAATCTGCCGACGGTGCTGAAGCGTTTGATTGAGAAACCACATGGTCTCATCTTGGTCACGGGTCCGACGGGTTCAGGGAAATCGACGACGCTCGCGGCGATGATTCATGAGATTAACCGCACGCAGCGAAAGCGGATCATCACGCTAGAAGATCCGATCGAGTATTTGCATTCCCATGATCAAAGTATCGTCGACCAACGGGAAATCGGCTCTGACGTGATGAAATTTGTGAGTGGTCTACGGGCTGCCTTACGTCAAGACCCGGACGTCATTTTGCTTGGGGAGATGCGGGACTTGGAGACCATCTCGACGGCGATGACCGCCGCAGAGACAGGGCACCTCGTCATGGCGACGCTCCATACATCGAGTGCGATGTCGACGGTGAGTCGAATCATCGACGCATTCCCAGCAGAGCAACAAGACCAAATCCGGACACAACTCGCCAACGTCCTGCTTGGCGTCGTGAGTCAACGGTTATTTCCACGGATTGATGTGCCGAAAGGCCGCGTCGCCGCCATGGAAATCATGTTGGGGAATCCGGCAGTTGCCAACTTGATTCGAAATGAAAAAGAGTTCCAGTTGCCGACCGTCATCCAGACGAGTCGCCAACACGGGATGCAGTCGATGGATGCCGCCATCGAACAACTCGTTCGACAAGGGATTATCAACCCGAACGCCGTCCCGACAGAAGAGATGAGGTGATGAGTGATGGCGATATTTCAGTATGAAGGAAAACTCCTGAACGGGAAGCGTAAGAAAGGTCGCATCACGGCCGTTTCGCTTCGGGAAGCGAAAGAAAAGTTGCGTCAAGAGTCGATTCTCGTAACGGACTTGTCCGAGCTCGAGTCGACCGGACTGAACATGGAAGTGAACCTGCTTCCGGAACGGGTAAAAATCGAGCACTTGATCATGTACGTCCGTCAGTTTGCGACGCTCATCCGGGCGGGTGTCCCGATTGTTCGTGCGACTTCAATCTTACGGGTTCAGACCGAATCGAACGTATTGAAGAAAGCATTGAGTCAAGTCGAGGACGACTTGAAGGAAGGGATTGCCTATTCTGAGGCGATTAAAAAACACCCACGTGTCTTTTCGAACTTCTTTAGTTCGATGGCACTTGCCGGGGAGACGAGTGGGAACTTGGAGGAGGCGCTCGATCAAATCGGGCTCCAACTCCAAAAACAATATGACGTGAAGCGGAAGGTCATTTCTGCCCTCACGTATCCGTTGGTCGTTTCCATCGTCGCCATCGGCGTTGTCGCCTTTTTGATGGTGAACGTCGTTCCGACATTCGCGAGCATATTCGGTCAACTCGGCGGTGAGCTTCCGCTCATCACACGAATTGTTGTCGCTGTCTCGGATTTCATCGCGGCCTTCTGGTGGCTGTTACTTGGACTCGCGATTCTCGGAGTTCTCACCTTCACCTGGATGTTGAAACGGGACCGGGAACGGTTCGTCATCGATGGCTTGCTATTAAAGATGCCGATTTTCGGAACGATTGTGATGAAGTCTCAGATTGCCTTGTTGACGCGAAGTTTAGCGGTCCTCCTACAGGCAGCCGTCCCGATTTTGACGGCGATTGAAATCACCGAGCGAATCGTATCGAACCGTGTCATCCGGAAAGGGTTGACCGAAGCGCGTGAGATGATGGCGCAAGGTGTACCACTTCACGAACCGCTCATGCGAAATGCGAACTTCCCGGCGCTCATGACACAGATGATTGCCGTCGGGGAAGAGAGTGGAGATTTGGATTCGATGTTGAACGAAGTTGCTGAGTTTTATGAGACGGAGGTCGAGACGACAACGGACCGCTTGAAATCGATTATCGAGCCGCTTCTCATCGTCGTATTGGCAAGCGTCGTCGGGGTCATCGTCATCTCAATCGTCGTCCCGATGTTCCAAATCTATGGTGATATTCAGAATCAGTAAAGCAATATGCAAGCTTTTGAAAATATACCTTTTCAATACTATATTTAGAAGGTATAGTAAAATTGTTCTACTTCTATATTAGGTCTTAAGTAATTTATTTAGTTTAATCACAGCACATTACGCAAAGGGGAGAATGAATCATGGTAGAGAAGTTGAAAATGATTTGGCAAGATGCCAAACAGTTAAAAGATGAGCGTGGACTTACACTCGTCGAGTTACTCGTCGTCGTCGTTATTTTAGGGATTATCGCAGCCATCGCAGTCGTTGCGATTGGTGGGATCATTGAGAACTCGAAAGAGGATGCATTAAAATCTGATGCAAAACAAATGGTAAGTGCGGCGAAATTGTATGTCGCTTCAAATGATGTTGCTAATGGCACAGTATTAGTATTTGCTGGAACACCTGATGCAACTGCTACTCCAAAAGATGTAGACACTTCTTCTTATATTGAAACACTAAAAGATCCGTATGGTTCATCTGGTTATTCAGCAGCTGGAGTAAAAGTTGCAAAAAGTGCAGATGGTAATTATTCATACTCGGTTTATATTGATGGAGAAAAGAATTTGGGAACTAAAGCTGCTCCTGTAGCAGAAACTGCTATTTCTTCAACATCACTTTAAATTGTTTATGCCGGCTGGCGCTGGGCACTCGCTCAGCCTAGCCGGTTTTCTATTTTTGGCATATACTGACAAAAGGAGGATCCTTCCTTGATTGAATCGATTGGATTCCTATATAGCATTGTCCTCGGGGCGGTCATTACATCGTTCACCAACGTCGTCGGGCTCCGCGTGCCACGTCAGCAATCGATCGTGACGCCGCGGTCACATTGTCCGTCTTGCGGTCACGAATTGTCACCGTGGGAACTCATCCCGATTTTCGGCTATCTCGCCTTAAGAGGCAGATGTCATGGGTGTGGCGAGCGGATCGCGCCGACGTATCCGATTTTTGAATTACTTGGAGCCATTGGATATGGCTATAGCTTTTCACTCTACGGATTCAGTGTGACGACGCTACTCGCGTTCGCTTTCTTGTCGACTTTACTCGCTTTGGCGATGTCTGATTTATCGACGATGCTCGTGCCGAATGTCATCTTGAAATTCACGGCACCGGTATTACTTCTCCTCACCTATCTGACAGGAGCATCTTGGTGGAACCCGCTTGTGGGGGCGTTGCTCGGATTTTCGCTCCTCGCGACCGTCTTTTTCGTGTCAAAAGGGGGACTTGGGGCAGGCGACGTCAAATTGTTTACTATGATTGGTCTTGTGCTCGGTCCGCGTGACGTGCTCGTCGCCTTGTTTTTATCAAGTTTGATTGGGGCGATTGTCGGGATCGGGTTGATGATGACAAAAAAAATCGGGCGAAAGCAGCCGATTCCGTTCGTCCCGTCGATTGCGCTCGGGACGATGTTGACGTTTTGGTTTAGTGAAAGTTTTTTTGATTGGTATTTTGAGTTGATGTAGGGGGAAACGATCATGAGTCGTGGGATAGAGAAAGGGACGGTCACGTATTTTTCGTTTGATGCGCTCAGCATCCACGGGGCCGTCATCAAACAAGGGGTGTTCAAACGAAGCGCCTCGGTTCAGTTAGCAAAAGATGCATACGGAGATGGGAAGATTCTCGATGAGACGGCGTTCAGTCTCGCTTTCGATGAGCTCTGTCGCAAATTGAAAGTAAGACGTGGAATGACGTGTGCCATCGCATTGGACGAGACCGAAGTGTTGTCACGAAAAGTCGAGATTCCTTCTTCGATTCCGAAGGACGAGATTCGTGGCTATCTCTTCATGGAAATCGGGAGCTCGATCATCTTGCCGTTCGATGATGTCTCGTTCGATTATGAAGTGTTAGGAGAAGACGGAGTCAAGACGGACGTCATGTTGCATGCCGTTTCGATTGAATTGACGAAATCGCTCCGCGCGTATATGAAGAAACGCGGTCTAGCGTTGAAGAAAATCACGCCACGTTCTGTCGCGGTCGCCAATGGGGTCATGCGTTTATCGGAGATTGATCCGCTTCAATCGACACTACTCTGGCATATCACGCCGTTTTCGCATCAATTGCTCGTCCTTGAGGAAGGGCAGATCCGTTTCATCCGCTCGATCGAACTAGACCTCCCGTATCAAGTCGGGACGAAAGATGGTGTCGTGACCTATACATATGATGGGACAGGCGAGATGAAGGCCAATCAGTTGGATGACTGGTTGAACGAACTCGCTCGTTTCCTCGACTTCTATCGGTATTCTCTGCGGACGGACGGTCGGGCTATCGATGAGTTATACGTTTCGGGAACTGTCCCGGAAGTCGATGACCTCGTCCGTATGATTCAGTCTGAATCCCTCGTCTCTGTGACGCGCGTCGAGCAACCGCTCGCTATCGCCCATGGGACACCGCTATCGCATCAAATGTTGCCACTCCTCGGGATGGCGATGCTTCAACGCGATCGGGACACGAACTTCATCAACTCGACAGACGTGACGCTCCGCTGGCCAATCGTGACGGGTCTCGTCGCCCTTCTCCTTGGAGGAGGGGCAGCCGGATACTTGTATTATGAGGTCGGCCAACTTGAGGCAGAACAGACGCGAATCGAAGAAGAGTTACAGCTCGTCCAAATTTATCAAACGGAACAAGTGAATTCGAAAGCGCAACAAGTGCTCTCGCTCGACCAGACCGTGACGGCGTTGACCGACATGGAAAAGGATGCGGTGCCTGCACTGCGCGCGTTGACTGAGCAGTTGCCGCCGACGGGCTACGTCTTGACGTATAACTACGCGGACGGCTCCATCATGAGCGTTCGGACCCAGTTCGAGACGTTAGAGGACTTGAACGCATTCCAGCGCTCGCTTATGACCGATGAGCGATTCCTCGACGTCAAACTCCTCGGTGTGACGACGGAGTTGAAAGCGGATGTGGATTCAGAGGAAGAGGAGAACTCGTTAGAAGAAGAGCCGCTCCCACGCTATATCGGAGAGTTCACGTTCATGTTCCAAGACGTTGAGGACGAGTTAACAGAGGAAGAGGAGACGGATGAGGAGGTGGTGAGTCAATGAAACGTTCGACAATCTATGCGTTATTTGCGATTTGCCTCCTTGCCGCAATCATCGCACCGGCTTACTTTGGCTATACGTATTACGTCAAACAAGGAGAAGTCGAAGCGCTTGAGCGCGACCTCTCGCTCGAACAAACAAAACTGGAGTTGTTGCGTCAAGAAGGGAAAGCCGTTGATGTAGCGGACTCTCAGACGCTTCAGACACGCGTTCCGACAGTTCCTGCCCTCGACACGGTCGTTGAGGCGTTGTCACAGGCAAGTCTTCTTGCGGGTGTCAATGTGACAAGTATCGCATTTGCGGATGGCGTCGTGGCCGAGTCGGAGGTGCCAGAAACGGTCGAGCCATTCAACCCGGCTGACGTGAGTGCGACAAACGAACCGGCTGAACCGACGGACGTTGCACCCGTCAATGCCTCGACGGTTCGTTCGACGGTCAACTTACAAGCAGAGACGTATGAAGCGCTCGTCTCGTTCTTGGAGTCGATCGAGGCGATGAATCGGATTCACGTGTTACGGACGATTCAATTTACCGGACCTGCCGAGACGGGACCGAATACGGTCGAAGAAGTGCAGTCGCTTGAGTTTACGGTCGAGCTCGATGCCTTCTATCGTCCGGACCTCGACCAACTCGTTCCAGACCGTTACATTCCGGAACCGGTGTTTGAGCAAAAGGATATCCCGGTATACGACTATACGACACCATAAGTCGCACGTCCCTTCGCAATTGGAGGGACGTGTTTTTCGTCTCGGGTGATTGTGTTTAGGAGGCACGATGCCTACAATCAACAGAGAAGACCGAAATGGGAAGGAAACCCGTTTTGGAAGAAGAGAAGGAGTCGATACAATGAATTCAACACAGAAGCGTGTCATTCTCGCCTCGATGTCACCACGACGCACCGAGCTGTTGACGAAAGCAGGAATCGAACATGAGGTCATCCCGTCGACCGTGAAGGAAGGGACGGACGGTCGGGAGACACCGAGTGATTATGTCGCTCGTCTGGCTCGCGAGAAAGCGATGGACGTGGCAAGGCATCACCGTGATGCCATCGTCATCGGTGCGGACACGGTCGTCGTCTTGAACGGCGTCATATTGGAGAAGCCGACAGACCGGGAGGATGCGAAACGGATGCTGGAACGATTATCCGGTTCGACCCATGAAGTGCTGACGGGTGTGAGTATCATCGGTAAGACCCAAGATTTGTTCGTCACGACGACACATGTGACATTTGCGGAAATTCCTGAGGCATGGTTAACGGATTATTTAGATTCGACAGAGCCCTACGATAAGGCGGGTGCGTATGGGATTCAAGGATCGGGTGGTCTCTTCGTCGAAGGAATCGAAGGGGATTTCTACAACGTCGTCGGCTTACCGATCCATCCGCTCGTCAAGACGCTCGACCGGCATGGGGTGACGCCTCGCTTCCTGTGAACTTGAAAGTAGGTGAAGGAATGACCATGGTGCTTGACCGTAGTGTAGAGACCGCCATCGCCAGATTGCTTCAAATCGGAGGACGGGGCCCGGACCCGATGGAGACGGCTCGTCGTATCTCGGACGTCTACCCGACGTTACGGGCGCTGTCACAAGCGTCCGTTCACGATTTGTGCAAAATCGAAGGGATGACGAAGAAGAAGGCAGAGCAACTCCTCGCCGCATTCACAATCGGGATTCGATACGTCGAGGAACCGAAAGCGAGTATGCCGACGATTCGTTCGCCGCAAGACGCCTATGAGTTGTTGCGAGATGAATTGAGACTGTTGAATCAGGAGCATTTCGTCTGTTTGTATTTGAATACGAAGAACCAACTGATTGCCCGGAAGACGCTCTTCGTCGGTGGTCTCAACTCGTCCATCGTGCACCCACGCGATGTGTTTCGTGAGGCGCTCAAGTTGTCGGCGGCGTGCTTTATCGCCGTGCACAATCATCCGAGCGGGGACGCCACCCCGAGTCGGGAAGACATCGAAGTGTCTGAACGGTTGGTTGAAGCAGGCAATATCGTCGGCATCGCCTGTCTCGACCACGTCATCATCGGGGAAGACCATTACGTCAGCATGAAGCAGCGGGGATATATGAATGGATAAGAAGTAGAAAGCAGGCATCGTGATGTCTGCTTTTTTGTGTTTACGAGAGTGCTGACACCTCATTAAATTTTGGATATAGTTGGAAAATGATAAGTGGAGATGTAAAATTCGAAGAGAGCAGAAATGATTATGAATTACTTTGCGCACGGGAGGTGTCTAATTTGTCGCGTATTACGATATGGAATGTGATCGGATGGGGATTTCTTCTTTTCTTAGCAGTCAGTAAATCCTTTTTCAGTGAGCAGTTGTCCTTGATCACGACTGGTCTGGGCGGATTGATTTGTTTGATGTTGAGTTTGTGGATGATCTATTCCGGAGGAGAAGAGTCATCACAACATCCGAATGAAAGATCTGAATGAACAGCGCTATTTAAACTGTCATTTGGCCAAAGAGTAGATGATGAATCAAATTGAGAAGAGCGGTGTACGCATATGAATGTATTGTCGGAAAACGAATTAAAAGAAGTCCTCCAGGTAATGAAAGATGGGGATTTGACGTATTACGAAAAAAACAAAGAAGCCATTCTCACAAGCATGGTTCAGCATATCGGGTCACCGGACGGTGGACTCCGTGATCGCCTCATATACACGATGTTCTTTCGCCTCATCATCGAACAAAAAGACATCGATTTCGACAAGATGAGTGAACTCCTTGAGACGTCCTTGCATGATCTTTTATTTCATAGAATTGAGGAAACGCAGTCGGACGCTGTCTTTACGAGAGCGTTCACGACTCTATTGATGGCTTTGATTCTGCATCGAGACGTTGAAGAGGATTTTTTAACAAAAGACCAATTCCAGCAGGCAGCGGAAGGTTTGATTCGATATCTTCAGCTCGAGAGAGATACAAGAGGTTATGTGAATGGCAAGGGATGGGCCCATTCGATTGCCCACGCGGCAGATGCGGTGGACGAACTGATTGCAAATCCGAAACTGGATCCGAAGTCGTTTCCGGAACTCTTCCACGTCATCATCAATCAAATCATGCGTTCTGATGTATTGGCGCATGATGAAGACGAACGTCTCATCAATCCGCTCCTACGGTTACTCGAACAAGGGATGGATTCTGAAGTCATTCATCGCCATGTAGAGCAGCTTCCACATCACTTAGAAGAATGTAAGCAACATCTTGATGAGGAAAAATATTGGTACGTCGTCCATAATGTGAAAACATTCTTGAAGAGTCTATATGTCCGTTTAAACGAAGAGCAGCGGCATGACCTAATCCAACCATCTATTCTCGCCACACTGAAAAAGTTGTGATGTGATCAAGGAACGTAGTTTACTCTAATCGAATCTGGATGTTGATTAGAAAACAAATGAGGTGCTTTATGGAAAAAATAATTTGGATCCTGATGGTCGGATTATCGCTTTTTGTGGGTTACATACATCTTGAACCAACCATCTTCTCGATCGTTGTGTTCATGCTGTTTCTATTCGTGAGTACAGCGCTATTTCTTCGGTTCGACGAGGATCACTGGCTCAATCGCGTCTCACCGATTGTCGGTGTCGGCGTAGGGATTCTAGCGCTCATCGCTTATCTCGGTCTGATTGTGCTCGCTTTCAATGAACTCGACCAACTCGGCATCTGGACGGTACTCGTCCGCTTACTTCTCATGTACATCGGCATCTACCTTTTCGTCGTGACGACATCGAGCTTTTTGGCAGGAGCGACGCGACTCAAGCCGTCCCGCTTCTTTCGACCGGTGTTGATTTTCTCGGTATTCTTCTACGGGGCGATGTTACTCATCCCGCTCCAACCAGGATTGTAACCGTTCTCTTCTTAGGCAGACGCTCACTCGCGTCTGCTTTTTTGATTTGCCTTTTTGCCGAAAAGAAGGCAAACTAATAGACGGTGAGACAGGACTGAGATGCGGTTATTGTAAATAACCTGTAATCGAATGAACGTTTTCAAACATGATTTTTCCGTTATAATAAAAAATAGTGTAATGAAGAGAGGAGCAACACCTATGTTTCGTAGTTTTAACCGAGAAATCGGAATCGACCTTGGAACAGCTAACACGCTCGTTTATGTAAAGGGTCAAGGAATTGTTGTTCGTGAACCGTCCGTCGTGGCGTTCCGCACAGATACAGGTAGAATTGAGGCCGTTGGGAACCAGGCCAAAGATATGATTGGACGTACTCCGGGGAACGTCTCTGCACGTCGTCCGATGAAAGACGGTGTCATCGCTGACTTCGAAACGACAGCGACGATGATCAAATACTTCATGGAGCAAGCTCAAAAATCAAAAGGCGGTTTGTTCTCATCGAAGACGAACGTCATGATTTGTGTCCCAAGCGGCATCACGTCTGTTGAAAAACGTGCCGTGGAAGACGCTGCGAAACAAGCAGGCGCTCGTGAAGCATACACAATCGAGGAACCGTTCGCGGCAGCAATCGGTGCAGGTCTCCCGGTTTGGGAACCGACTGGCTCGATGGTCGTCGATATCGGTGGCGGTACGACCGAAGTCGCAGTGATCTCACTCGGCGGCATCGTGACAAGCCAATCGATTCGTGTCGGTGGTGACGAAATGGATGATGCCATTATTCGTTACATCAAGAACAAGTACAACCTCATGATCGGGGAACGTACAGCCGAGACGCTCAAAATGGAAGTCGGTTCGGCGCGCATCGACGCATCGAACGAAGATGAGAAGATGGAAATCCGTGGTCGCGACCTCGTGACAGGACTTCCGAAGCAAATCGAAGTCACGTCTGCAGAAGTGTGTGAAGCTCTTTCTGATACAGTCGAAGCGATTTTAGCAGGGGTCAAGCAAACGCTTGAGCAAACACCTCCAGAACTTGCGGCTGACGTCATGGACCGCGGGATCGTCTTGACTGGCGGCGGCGCGCTCCTCAAAAACTTGGACGACGTGATCTCAGACGAGACACACATCCCGACACTCGTTGCGGATGAGCCACTCGACTGCGTAGCGGTCGGTACTGGAAAATCTCTTGAAATGATGGACGTCCTCCGTTCGAAATCAGGCATCTCGTCACGTCGATGAGAGGTGAGACACGATGAGCCGATTCGTACGTAATAAAAAGCTCATCATCACGCTAATTGTACTGATCTTGTTTTTCGTCATTTTAGGGGTTTCGATTCGAGGACGATCGGAATCAGCCTGGTACCAAGATGTCACGCGTGATGTGGTCGGCACGTTCCAGCGAGTGTTCGCGGTACCAATCGGATGGATGGACTCGACGGTCTCGTCCATCTCAGACGTCCGCGATATCTACGAAGAGAACCGCCAGCTGAAAGAACATTTGGCGAAGTACGCCGAGGTATCGGTTGAGGCGGATGATTTGCGCCGTGAGAATGAGGAGCTTCGAAAGATGGTCGAAGCGAAAGACGAGTCGTTACGTGACTTCGACCTCATTCCGGCGGAGGTCATCGGTCGGACACCGAACGATTGGCAACGCTACGTCACCATCAACGTCGGTTCAGAACGCGGCGTTGAGAAGGGCATGGCCGTGACCGCGGCGAGCGGGATGGTCGGTCGTGTCATTCAAACGAGCGCCTATACGTCGCAAGTGCAACTGCTCAGCGACAACAACCGGACGAACAACGTCTCGGCTGTGGTCAAAGATGCGGACGGCAAACCGACGTATGGGACGGTTGACGGATTCGATACGGAGACGAACGAATTGTTCTTCACGAAAGTGTCGAATAGCGTCAAGCTGAAAGAAGGAGAAATCGTCTCGACGTCCGGACTCGGTGGACGTTATCCGGCCGGGCTCGTCATCGGTACGATTGAGTCGATCGAGACGGATGAATATGGCGTCTCACAAGTCGCCCGGATTAAACCGGAGGCCGACTTCAATGAGTTCTCACAAATGTACGTGATTGATCGGACACTAGACGAACCGTTTCTAACGGGTCCCGAGGAAGGAGGAGCAGCGGGTGAGTAACATGAAAGTGTTCATCGCCCTGTTCCTCCTTTTTCTTATTGAAGGAACATGGGCATCGATTTTTTCTTGGCACTACGCCACGCCGTTTCTTTTGTTGACGCTGATCGGACTGATGTTTGTCAGTCTGTACGGTCGTTGGGAGACGGCACTCGGGTTCGGGCTTGTATTCGGTCTGCTGTATGATATCGTCTACACCGACCTGATTGGAATCTATGTATTTACTTTTTCACTCATTCCTCTCTTAGCCAGCTTCGTGTTAAAATATATAGGTGAGAACTTCTTCTCCGTCACCATTACGTTCACGTTTATGATTCTCGTTTTCACCTTTGCGATTTACGGGATCATGGCGGCGATTGGTGGGACGTTGATGACGATTCAAACACTATTGGTTGAACAGATTCCAGGGACGATGCTCGTCAATGCCATCGCCATCGTGATTCTTTATTATCCGATGACACGCTATGTGACGACACGCCCTGTTGCGAAAAGAGGGTAGCCATGATGGAGCGTAAACGACACATTACGATTAAAGGACATCGCAACGGCATTGCCATTCACTTCAATCCGAAGAGTGGCATCGACGAGGTGCTTACGGACTTAGAAGCGACATTACAAGAAATGGAGCCGCCGTCCGGAAAGATTGCCCTGAAGTTGCACGCGGGTACTCGTTATATTGACGAGGAGCTGTCACGTCAAATTCGTGAGGTCGTCGCTCGTCATGGCGTTTTTTATATTGAAGACTTGTCGAGCGATGTCATGTTGACGGAAGAAGCGAAAGCGACGTATGGCAGAAAGACGTTCCACTATCACAGCGGGACAATCCGGAGTGGACAAGTCTTGACGTTTGACGGTTCGGTGCTCGTGATCGGGGATATCAATCCCGGGTCAGAGGTCCGGGCGACAGGAAGTATTTATTGTTTAGGGACGATACGAGGAAATGTGCGCGCCGGTGTCGAAGGATGGGAAGAAGCGGTCATCACCGCGAGCCTGCTCCATCCGAAGTTTTTAGCAATCGGCGAACATGTACTCACAGCCGATGACGAGGAAGAACTTCCTGAGATTGAGATGGGTTGTGCGTATCAGACGAGTGATGGGATTGAGATGACACGTCTCCGCCACGTCATGACGGGTCTGAAGGACGCATATGCAATGGAATTACAGAGAGGGTGAGTGGAATGGAGCAAGTAGTGGAGCCTGTACATACAGAAAAGGAAGTTAAAAACGGCAGAGCCATCGTCGTGACATCAGGAAAAGGGGGCGTCGGCAAGACAACGACGACCGCGAACATCGGGACGGGGCTCGCCTTGTCTGGACACTCGGTCTGTCTCGTCGATACAGATATCGGATTGCGTAACCTCGATATCATTCTCGGTCTCGACAACCGGAGCATTTATAACCTTGTCGATGTCATTACGGGTCAATGTAAGTTGAATCAGGCGCTCGTCCGCGACAAACGCTTCGAGGAGATGTATTTACTCCCGGCCGCACAGTCGAAAGACAAGACGTCAGTGAATCCCGAACAAGTGAAAGAAATCGTTGACCAGTTGAAGACGGAATATGATTTCGTCTTGATCGACTGTCCTGCTGGAATCGAGCAAGGGTTCATGAACGCCATCGCAGGAGCGGATGAGGCGATCGTCGTCACGACACCTGAAAAAGCGGCGGTTCAAGATGCAGACCGAATCATCGGGATGCTCGAACAAGCGGAACATATCGATGCGCCGAAACTGATTGTCAACCGAGTCAAGAATCATCTCGTCGAATCGGGCGACATGCTCGACATCGATGACATCATGCGCATCCTGTCGATCGACTTACTCGGTGTCGTCATCGACGATGAGGAAGTCATCGCGGCCGCGAACCGCGGTGTCCCGGTCACGATGAATCCGGATAACTATGCCGGACAGGCGTACCGGAACATCACGCGCCGTATTCTTGGCGAATCGGTCCCGCTCATGTCGATTCAGACGGAGACGGCACCGGTCGGCTTCTGGGCACGACTCATGATGAAATTTGGAATGAAAAAAGCGTAAAGGCAAAGGCAACGGAAGTTGCCTTTTTCTGTCGAAAGGAGTGATGCAGATGAAGCTAATCTACGAACGAACACCTTCCATTGAACGGGCGATGCTCGTGGACGGCGAACGATTACTCGAAGTCGAGGAACGGTTTGTCGACCAACTGTCTGTCGGGACCATCGTCGAAGCCGCAATTGAACGGATCCATCCGTCGCTCGGGGCAGCCTTTTTGACGGACGGAGAGACGACCTATTTTCTCCCGATCTCAGAGACGCTTCGTGCGCTCGCCTCGTATCCGGAAGTACCGGCCATCGGGCAAGCGGCAGTCGTCGGGGAAAAGCGACTCGTCCAATTGACGAAAGAAGGAATCAACGGTAAGCATCATAAAGTGACAGAGAACATTCGGTTCGGTGGGCGATATCTTGTGTATTTCCCATTTGGACGTCGGCAACTGTTCAGCCGGAAACTCGACCTCGTCACGCAGGACCGCCTTTCAAAGGCGCTCGACTTAACGGAAGAGGAAGGGGTCTTGTTTCGGACGGAAGCCGGACAAGTGGCGCCGGAAGCGTTACAGGAAGAACTGAACCGATTGCGTCACCGTTCAATCGTGGTGATTGAGCAACGGTTCGGGCAAGACGAGCTACTATGCGAACAATTCGTGAGACGTCATGCAGTCGAGTCCGTGCTGTTGAATGACAAAGAAGGGCAATCGCGACTCGAACGATTGGATGTCCCGGTGAAACGTCATATCGGAAAAGGGCGAATGCCTGAAGCGAAACATCTCGATGGAGCCATCGAGAAACTGGAGAGTCGTGCCGTCTGGTTGGATGGTGGGGCGTTCGTCTTGATCGAACAAGTCGAGACGATGACCGTCATCGACGTGAACAGTGGCAAAAATGTCGCCGTCAAAGACAAGGGACGTGCGGCCGATACCATCAATGAAGCCGCGCTCTATTCAATCATGGAGCAGTTGCGCCTGCGAAACATCGGCGGCATGATCGTCATCGATTTCTTACGAGGTTCAAAAGAAGGACAGACCCGTCTCCTTAAAAAGATGAAAGAACTCGGGGCGCGTGACCCACGACGGGTCGAAGTGTACGGCTTCACACGAATGGGGCTGTTCGAGCTGTCGCGGGAACGGACCGGTCGCTCGATTCAAGACCGGATGTTTCATGCCGGCAAGCCTTCAAAATTGGCCATCTTCTCACAGTTTGAACGGTCGCTCCTTGATTTGAATGATCAGTACGAAGCGGTCGTGCTCTCACTCCCCAAGAAGTGGCATGACGCTTCCTGGCACGAATTTGACATCGAGGTGCATCTCGTCGAAGGGGAGCCGGAGTTCCTCTTTTATGGGACGTCCGAAGAATGTCAGAATTTCTTATCTCGTCGTTGACAATGATTAATTGAGAATGGTATTATCTATAACGTTAGTTCGTTTGGAAGCACCCAAATGGCTACAACCGCACAGAACGGGTTTTTAAAGGTTTTGCCCTGCCCAGGATGGCGAGTCTGAGTTTAACAAGGAGGTGCACGTATATGTACGCAATCATCAAAACTGGTGGTAAGCAAATCAAAGTTGAAGCAGGTCAAGAGATCTACATCGAAAAACTCGATGCTGATGTCGAAGGTACTGTAGAATTCGGTGAGGTTCTTTTCGTTGGTGGTGACGATGTTAAAGTCGGCGCTCCACTCGTAGAAGGCGCTAAAGTTGTCGGTACAGTGGTAAAACACGGCCGCGCTAAGAAGATCACTGTCTTCAAAATGAAAGCTAAGAAAAACTACCGTCGTAAGCAAGGTCACCGTCAGCCTTACACGAAAGTTCGCATCGAGAAAATCGAAGCGTAAGCTATGATTCGGGTCAAGGTAAGACGAGACGAGGCGAAGTCGATTCGCTCCGTCGAAGTGACTGGTCATGCCAATTTTGCAGAACCTGGTTCTGACTTGGTGTGCGCCGGTGTTTCAGCCATCATCTTTGGTGCCTATAACGCCGTCGAAACGCTTGCGGGTCAATCGCTTCTTGTAGAAATGGCAGATCAAACAGAGGGTGGTTACTTTTATGTCGAGACGTATCCTGACTTATCACCGCAGGATATGGAACGCACCCAACTGTTATTAGAAGGGATGCTCGTGCAGTTAGACACGATCGCCCAAAGCTACGGTGAATATATCCAAATTGAACAATAGGAGGTGGACCTCATGTTACAATTGAACCTTCAGTTCTTCGCTTCGAAAAAGGGAGTTGGTTCGACTAAAAACGGTCGTGACTCAATTTCGAAACGTCTCGGTGCAAAACGCGCTGACGGACAAACAGTTTCAGCTGGATCAATCCTTTACCGCCAACGCGGTACAAAGATTCACCCAGGTGAAAACGTTGGCCGTGGTGGCGACGACACTTTGTTTGCGAAAGTTGACGGCGTAGTACGCTATGAGCGTCTTGGTCGCGACAAGAAACAAGTGAGCGTTTACCCAGTCGCGTAAGTTGAACGACGCAGAAGACTCTAGCCACTTATTTGGTTAGAGTCTTTTTTTCTAGGAGAGGATCAAATGGATTCAGAACAGACACTCGAGCTCTTATCGACCGTCCGTCACGAATGGATGAATCGGCTTCAATTGATCTCGCTCTACGCGGCTCTCGATCCGACTAAGCTCGAGGAACTTTACGAACGCTATCGGAAACAGGCCGACGAAGAGAGTGCGCTCGTTCGTTTGAACGTGCCACAGACGAGCCTAGTCGTGATTCAAGCGAATTGGGAGGGACGGATGACGTATACGATTTCAACCGACCAACTCGCCATCGATGACGCGCGAGTGGCAGAGATGCTTGTCCGCTTGTTAGACAACACGGATGGGCCGATTCATGTGACGTTCACGGACGGACTGATGGTTCGCGTCACGGGTACTGTCCCGGACGATGTGAAGGCATCAGCCGATGTGTACGAACAGAACGTAGATACCACTACGTTTCACATAAAGGAGGGGAAATAAATGTTTGTCGATCAGGTTAATATTTTTGTAAAAGCTGGAGACGGCGGAAAAGGGATGGTCGCTTTCCGTCGCGAGAAATACGTTCCAGACGGTGGTCCTGCAGGTGGTGACGGTGGTCATGGTGGAGACGTCATCTTTGAAGTAGAAGAAGGATTGCGGACGCTCGTTGATTTCCGCTATTCGAAGAAGTTTATCGCCCATGATGGCGAAAAAGGGATGTCAAAAGGGATGCACGGACGTAAAGCGAAACCGCTCATCGTCAAAGTCCCACCTGGCACAATCGTGTTCGACGCCGAGACGGATACCGTCATCGCGGACTTGACCGAGCACGGTCAACAAGCGACGATCGCAAAAGGTGGTCGT
Source organism: Exiguobacterium sp. AT1b (assembly GCF_000023045.1). Taxonomy (GTDB): domain Bacteria; phylum Bacillota; class Bacilli; order Exiguobacteriales; family Exiguobacteriaceae; genus Exiguobacterium. The sequence goes on from NC_012673.1 coordinate 2,648,828, forward strand.
GGTGGTCGCGGGAACTGTCGTTTTGCGACGCCTGCCAACCCGGCTCCAGAAATCGCGGAGAACGGGGAACCAGGTCAAGAACGTGAACTCCGTCTCGAGTTGAAACTTCTCGCAGACGTCGGTCTCGTCGGATTCCCGTCTGTCGGGAAGTCAACGCTTCTCTCGGTCGTCTCGTCGGCACGTCCGAAAATCGGTGCGTACCACTTCACGACAATCACACCGAACCTCGGTGTCGTCAAGACAGCGGACGACCGTAGTTTCGTCATGGCTGACCTTCCAGGCCTCATCGAAGGAGCGAGCCAAGGCGTTGGTCTCGGTCACCAGTTCCTTCGCCATATCGAACGGACGAAAGTCATCGTTCACATGATCGATATGAGTGGTATGGAAGGACGCGATCCGTTTGAAGACTACACGACGATCAACCGTGAGCTCGAGTCGTACAACTTACGTCTCCTTGAGCGTCCACAAGTCGTCGTGGCGAACAAAATGGATATGCCGGACGCAGCGGAACATCTTGAAGAGTTCAAGAAGAAGGTAGGGGACGATGTCAAAGTCTTCCCGATCTCAGCACTCGCTCAAGACGGTCTTCGCAACTTGTTGATCGAAGTGGCGAACTTTGTCGATACGACACCAGAATTCCCACTCGATGAGCTCGAAGAGAAGACAGCGACGCCTCGTGTCGTGTATCGTTATGAGAAGGAAGAGAAAGGCTATCAAATCCACATCGATGAATACGATCGCTTCGTGATCACGGGCCCTCGTATCGAGAAGCTCTTCAAGATGACGAACTTTGACCATGATGAGTCGATCAAACGATTTGCTCGTCAAATGCGTCAAATGGGCGTCGATGACGATCTTCGTAAGTTGGGTGCCGAGGACGGTAGTGTCGTCGCGATCCTCGACTTCGAATTCGAGTTTGTGGAATAAAAAATTTTTTGTTAAGAAGAAACGGAGTGTGAAGCTAACGTGGACCCTGTGCCCTCGTCAAGTTTAATTCTATATGTAGTTCTCGTCATGTTGTCAGCGTTTTTCTCATCAGCAGAAACAGCGCTCTCGAGTGTGAACCGGGTCCGGATGATTCGGATGGCAGAGGATGGCGACAAAGCCGCAAAACGTGTCCTCAGTCTCGTCGACCGTTTTGATGATACGCTCTCGACGATTCTCGTCGGGAACAATATCGTCAACATCGGTTCGGCGACTGTGTCGACGGCCATCGCCACATCGATTTTCAGTGGGGGGACCGGCCTTCTCGTGTCAACGTTCGCGACGACGGTCATCATCTTGATCTTCGGTGAGATTTTGCCGAAATCGCTCGCGAAAGAGTTTGCGGAGAAGTACTCGCTTCTCATCAGTGGCATCCTTGTATTCCTCGTTAAAGTCCTCAAACCGGTGACGATGATTTTCACCGGCTTGAAGAAGTTGACCCTTCGAATGATTGGGATGAAAGACAAGGAGCCATCCGTCACCGAAGAAGAGTTGAAAGTGCTCGTCGATATGGGGGAAGAGGAAGGTGTGCTTGGTGAGACGGAAGCTGAGCTCGTCCATAGCGCCTTTGCCTTCAACGATATTACGGTCGATGATGTGCTGACGCCACGAATCGATATTCTGGCCGTCGACATCGACGATTCGCTTGATGAAATCAAAGACACGATTTTCAGTGGTGGACATTCGCGTTTGCCGGTCTACAAAGACTCGATTGACAACGTCATCGGTGTCTTGTCGGAACGTGACTTCTTGCGTTCGATGATGAAGGATGAAGTGACGGATGTCCGTTCGCTCATCCGCCCGCTCACGTACGTGTCACCGCAGACGAAATTGATTGAACTACTTCCGATTCTGCAGCAGAAACAATCTCACATGGCTGTCGTCCTCGATGAATTCGGGGGCACGGCGGGTCTCATCACGTTAGAAGACATGCTTGAGGAACTCGTCGGCGACATCTGGGATGAGCACGACGAATCCGTCGTCTATCTCAGACGTCTCCGTGAAGGGGTCTATGAGTGTATGGCTGACATGAACGTTGATGAATTCGCAGAAGAGATGGGGATTGCAGAACCAGACGTCGATTCCAATACGATGGGCGGTTGGTTCGTTGAATTGCTCGGCGACATCCCGGAGAAAGGTGCACAAGTCACGTATCAAGACATGACGTTCACCGTTCTCCATGTGGAGAAACGCCGTGTCCGGAAACTGTTAGTGGAGACTGGACAATCTCAGCAAGAAGACATGCAAGAAGCATAAACAAAAGGGATGATTCGCACATGGCGGATCATCCCTTTTTGCGTCATACGGATTGGCGTTCAATGCGCTCAATCAGTTCATATGGCCGTACTTTATAAATGGCGTAAGGCATGTATACGGGATCGATCGCATCGAGGAAGCGCATTTGGAAGTGCTCCCGTTTGATGTAGTCACCGACGTTACTTGCGTCGACTTTATAGAAGCCAACTTCCTGTGTCTCGCCAGCCTGCGGTCTGAGGTCACCGGATACATATTTTGCGCGGAACGTGACACAGAGGACGCGGGAGGACACGTTTTGATAGATTCCCGTGATGCCTTCCACCTCGATTTTCACGCCCGTTTCCTCGTCCACTTCACGATGGATGGCGTCAACGAGTGACTCATGTTCTTCCACCTGTCCGCCAGGCATCTCGAACGAGTCGTTCCGATGCATGTTTTTGACGAGGAGAACCTCACCCGCTTCATTCGTGATATACGCTGTCACACAGACAATCGCACGCGGTGGCGTATAGTGACCGGTCGGCATCATGAACTCTTCGCTTGACTTGATATACAGCTCTTTTCCGAGGCGAGCCCGCTGTTTCATAGCGTCTCGTCGCAACGTACTGCCACGATAATCCCGTTCGACTTGTTCATAGTGTTCGCGGTCCCGATATTCCCATAGTGCCATGACCTCGGACTTGTCTTCGGTCACCCAGCGTCCGACGAGACGGGCGCCATGCGACGCCTGGATCGGGTAAATGTATGTATGGAAAAAGTCGGTGAATTCTTGCAGGCGTTCAGGTCGAATCGTGTACGTTTTACGGCGATGGAACATGATGATTCCTCCTTTTTCGTTGTGCGGTGTCCTATATGTGTGACCGCGATTCGCTTACATGGTTCTTATTCGACAGATGTGAGCGTTTCCCTTTCCAACAAAAAAAGAATCAGCGCAAGTCACGCTGATTCTTTCACACGTTTTGGTTGCTGACGAACATGTCGAACGATGAGGACGATTCCGACAGCAAGAGCCAAGAAGGGGATGACATCGTCCATGAAGTGACCGATCATGCGCCAATTGCTACCAAGCATCATCCCGACATGGATGAAAAGGAATGACCAGACGGCGAAAATCAAGGTCGTCACCGACAAAAACTTACGGAACGATAGACGCATCACGCCGGCGCTCACGGCGAACAGTTGCCGCCAAAAGAGACTGAGGCAGACGATCCATGCCCCGTATTTCTCAAACCAGCGCTCGGCACGGAGTTGCTTGTCTTGCCGAATTCGAAAATAACGATACAGTTTGAGCGCGACGGGACGCCCACCATATCGACCGATCCAGTATAGACCGATTTGGCTGAGCGTGAAGGAGACCCACGCCAGCAGGAACGTCAGGAAGAAGGGCGCGTCATGCGAGTCGACGAGGAAGCCGCCGTATGCGAGAACGAGTTCGTTCGGGATGAATTGGACCAAGATACCGATGGGAATGCTGAAGACCCCACAGACAGCGAGTAGATGCTCGAGGACGTTCAAGACGTAGCCCTCCTTTCAATTGATTTCAGGAAAGATGTTCCATCCATCAGTATAACGGACATGACTGAAAAGAAAAAGAAGAGATGTCACATATTCGTGACGTCTCTTCAATCTAATTCGGATACGAGAATCCCGAGGCGGTCCAACTCTTTCACCGCAGCATCGATTGCCTCTTTATGGTCTGATTCGAGCGTATGGATATGGAAACCACCCGTCAACTGGGAGAGTGGGGAAGCCCCATGCGTCTTCACACGTTCGAGGAAGGCACGGACGTCGCGGCGACTCTTCACCATGAGTTGTCCCGTGATGGACCCGTATACAGGATGGTCGATGATGACGTCTTTGATGGTAACCCCTTCATCGACGATGGCGTTCATTTCCGCCTCCATCTCTTCTGCCGTATGACGACAAGCTACCTTTTTCGAATAGGTGGATGGGGTGAGGTCTCCGTGCAAGTAGACGTACCCACGAGCGGTCGCAACGATTTGATGACCTTTCGCTTTTAGTAACGATAGGTCTTGGACGATGACCTGGCGACTGACGGATACATGTCTTGCCAGTTCAGATCCTGTGATTGGCTCATTGCTCGATTCAATCAATTGTAATAGTGTGCGACGGCGTTCTTCACCGGCTAAACGTTTGTTCATGATGTTCGACTCTCCTTGCTAAAATGACGATGGCATCGGCGAGGGCCGATGTGTCTTCGGCGGTCGTATACGCGCCGAAGGAAATGCGGACGAGTCCATGACAGGCGCTCGTCTCATATCCGAGTGCCTCGAGCATGCGGTTCGGTCCATTTTGGCCTGCTCGACATGCCGACCCAGCCGATACTTGGAACCCGAGGTCGTCGAGCTCGGTCATCCACCATTGTCCGTCGCGTTGATGGGAGACGAAGGAGAAAATGGCGGGACTTTGTTCGTCGAACTCGAGCCAATGGACATGCGCTGACGTCTTCTCTTTCAAGATAGCACGAAACGCCATGAAATTTCTCTGAAAACGTGTCAATTGTTCCTGACGTTCTCCGAGTGCTTTGGCAAAGGCACTGATTCCAGGAACGTCAATCGTTCCGGGCCGAATCCCGTATTGATGATGTCCCGGATAGTATGGGGGAGGAATCAGACGTTCCATATAGAGGGCGCCGACTCCTTTCGGTCCACCCACTTTGTGGGCACTGAACGAATAGGCATCGATGCCTTCGACAGAAATCGGAATTTTCCCGAGTGCCTGGACCCCGTCCACATGAAAGAGGATTTTCTTATATTTCAAGAGGCATTGGATGTGATGGAGCGGTAACACCCAACCCGTGTCGGAATTGACGTGCTGGAGCGTGACGAGCCCGATGTCACGGTCGAGTAGGTGGGTGAATGCATCTAAATCAAACTTCCCATCCTTCAGTTTCAACCGATGAACGATTATTCCTTCCCGTTCCCACTCCTCAAGTAAGAGAGCGACCGAATCATGTTCATGCCAAGACGTGATCACCTCTTTGCCCTTCATCCGTTTACGTAAACTTGTCAGGGCGATGTAATTGCTCTCCGATCCACTCCCGGTGAATAATAATTTTCCTCGCAACATATCAAGCCCGAGCGCCTGTTTGATCAAGCGTCGTGCCTCTGTCAAATAATCTTCTGCCATATAACCTTGGGTATGGAGTGATGATGGGTTCCCATAAACGTTTTTGGCCATCGCCACGTAATGGTCTAATGCTGCATGCGTCATCGGGTGTGTAGCGGCGTAGTCGAAGTAGCGGTTCATCATGGACTCCCCTTTTCTCATGTTGTCTTCTACACAAAATTATGCGAAACTAGTTTACAAGTCAACATTACATATGAAAAACAGGTGATGTACAAGTGTCTTTACACATAGAGAGAACTGACATTTTGATTATCGGAACGGGACTTGCCGCCGTCGCAACGGCTTTGCATCTAGCAAAATCATTCTCCGTTCTTCTCGTCTCAAAAGGTGAGATGACAGAGAGCAACTCCGATTTGGCACAAGGCGGGATTGCGAGCGCGTATCTTGAGAAATCGAGTACGGCCCATAAAGAAGACACGATGCTCGCCTCTAAAAACACATCGTGCGCTGAGCGCGTCGACATTCTCGTAGAAGAAGGTCGTCAAGCGATTGAAGAAATGGAACGATTCGGTGTCCGGTTCGACCGTGAAGAGGGCGGCTATGCCCTCGGACGTGAAGGCGCGCATCGATTGAATCGAATCTTTCATGTCGGTGGCGACGAGACGGGACGTCATGTCATGAGGCAATTGCGTCAGTCGTTACCCGATAACGTGAACGTATTGGAACGGGTGCTCGTGCACGATCTCATCACGAGAGACGGCAAGGTTGTCGGCGCGATGGCGTTTCGGGATGAAGTGCCCATTCGAATTGAAGCCGGCGCTGTCGTGTTGGCGACAGGTGGCATTGGTGGGCTGATTGATTGGACTTCAAACGCGCGTACCGTGACCGGTGACGGTCTCGTTCTGGCAAATCGATGTGGGGCCAAGCTGACTCATTTGCAGCGGATCCAATTTCATCCCACCTTACTGGCGACCGACGAGCCTCATCTCGTGACCGAGGCACTCCGGGGAGCCGGAGCGACGCTCGTTGATGAAGAGGGAAACCATGTGATGGCGCATCATCCGCTCGGAAGTCTCGCTCCTCGTGATGACGTGGCGCGGATACTGACGGAACGAATGGGAACGGTGTATCTCGATACGACAAACGTGACACGGCTTCGTGAACGGTTTCCAAAACTTGCGTTGACATGTGACAAACTTAGGATCGATCCTCGCCGCATTCCGGTACGTCCAGGCCTCCATTTTCATATGGGTGGAATCGAAGTGGACGACATGGGACGGACAGACGTTGACGGATTATATGCCGTCGGTGAAGTGGCGGATGCGGGCATACATGGGATGAATCGTTTGGCCTCGAACTCACTTTTGGAATGTTGGGTGTTTGGAAAACGAGTCGCGCGGGCGGTGCGATTGAATCAGACGACCACGGCGACGAAGGAAACGTTGGTGTACGACATCTCACCTGTGGCATTTCAAGCGTTACGTGCTCAAATTGGAAGATGGTTGACGATTTCACCAAGTCTTGATGAATTGAAAGGTTTCTTACAAAATACCCAAACGTTGACCATGACGAAACACGTGACAAGACAATTAAGTGAACAAACTTTACAACTCGATGCGGCGCGTCTTCTCGCGCAAAGCATCCTCGAAATGGAGCGGAATGATGAATACGATATACCTACGCGAACAGCTACGTCAGTTCTTGATTGAAGATATCGGGTATGGGGACCTATCGAGTGCGCTGATTGATGGACAGGACGAGTCGGTCGCAACGATTGTCGCCAAAGAACAGGGCATTTTCTGTGGGAAACCGATCGTAGAAGAGCTGGCAACCATGCAGCGGCTTGAATTGGTCTCTTGCCAAGAAGACGGGAGAGCGGTGACCCCTGGAGACGAACTCGTCGTCTTGAGAGGGAAGACGCGCGCGATTTTAGAGACAGAGCGCGTGCTGTTGAATGTCATCCAACATACGAGTGGGATTGCGACGATGACACGACAGTGCGTGGACGCGTTACATGATGACTCGATTCACGTGACCGATACACGCAAGACGACCCCGGGACTGCGGATGATTGAAAAGTACGCCGTACGTGTGGGAGGGGGATACAATCACCGTCTAAGACTCGATGACGCCGTCATGATCAAAGACAATCATATCGTCGCACTTGGTGGCGTGACGAATGCGATTCAAGTCGCACGAGAACGCGTCGGTCATACGACCCCGATTGAAGTCGAGGTCGAGTCGTTCGAACAACTGATGGAGGCGGTTCAAGCCGATCCGGACATCGTGATGCTTGATAATCGGACGCCAGATGAATTGAGAGAATGGGTCCGTCATATACCGACGCACATCAAAATTGAAGTGTCTGGTGGCATCACGCTCGACACGATTGACGATTATCGAGGCATTCGCATCGATGTCATCTCGCTCGGGCAATTGACTCATTCGGTACGCGCGTTCGATTGCAGTTTGAATTTACAAGGAGGAATGAAAGATGCAACTACTCGGAACACTCCCGCCGACGTACGCTAACCTGTCGGTGGAGGAGATGGAGACTCGGATTCAGGCGGTCAAAGACCGACTCGGGACGCGTCTCTTTTTACCGGCCCATCATTATCAAAAAGACGAGGTCGTTCAATTCGCGGACGCGACAGGAGATTCGCTCCAGCTCGCACGGCTCGCAGAACAGATGAGCGAAGCCGAATTCATCGTCTTTTGTGGTGTCCACTTCATGGCAGAGACAGCAGACATGTTGACACGGGACGACCAGATTGTCGTCTTACCTGATATGCGTGCCGGCTGTTCGATGGCAGACATGGCCGATATCGATCAGACGGAGATTGCTTGGGAAGAACTGACGGAACGATTTGGAGAGGACATCATCCCGATTACATACGTCAATTCTACAGCGGCCATCAAAGCGTTCGTTGGTCGTCACGGCGGGGCGACCGTCACATCGTCGAACGCCCATGAAATCGTCCGGTGGGCGCTTGAGGCAGGTGAACGCATCTTGTTCCTTCCCGATCAACATCTCGGGCGGAACACGGCGTATGATCTCGGCATCCCACTCGAGGCGATGGCTGTTTGGGATCCGCTCCGTGAAGAATTGGTCGCGGAGGGAGATGATGAGCAAGTGAAAGTCATCTTATGGAAGGGACACTGTTCTGTCCATGAGAAGTTCACGGTATCGCAAATTCAGGCGTTCCGTGAGCGTGAGCCGGATCGTCGCATCATCGTCCATCCGGAATGTACGTTTGATGTCGTCCAGGCTGCGGACGAGGCGGGATCGACATCGTATATCATCGACAAGATTGACGCGAGCGCACCGGGGACGAAGTGGGCGGTCGGAACGGAGATGAACCTCGTCAACCGTCTGGCGGCGACTTACCCACACCTCGATATCGTTTCATTGAACCCGTTCATGTGTCCGTGCCTCACGATGAATCGAATCGACTTGCCACATCTACTGTGGGCGCTCGAGTCGCTCGAGACGGACCCTGTGAACATCATTCGCGTCGATCATGAGACGACAGAGTTCTCGAAACGTGCACTTGAACGTATGCTCGCGCGATAATTGCTAGAGGACAGGTAAACGCCTGTCCTTTTTTCGTGTCGCCCATTATGGTACAATAAATGCAGTTTTTCCGACCGAAAAGGAGAGTACACCGTGATTGAATTCGTAAAAGGACCCGTCGCCTATGTGTGTGCGGAATATATAACGTTAGATGTCTCGGGCGTCGGCTACAAAGTACATGTGCCTAACCCGTTTTTTTATCGTGAACAAGACGAACATGTAATCGTGTTTACGCATCATTATGTGCGTGAAGACCAACAGACGTTATACGGTTTCCGTTCACGTCGCGAGCGTGAGCTGTTCAATAAACTCCTCAGCGTGAGCGGGATTGGACCAAAGGGTGCGCTTGCCATCGTCGCGTCCGGCGATATCGACGCGTTGATCGATGCGATTGAAACCGAGAACGAGAAGTATTTGACGAAGTTCCCGGGAGTCGGGAAGAAGACGGCCAAACAGATGGCACTCGATTTGAAAGGGAAGTTATCCGAACTCGCACCGGATTACGTGCCGAACGAAGGGTTGTTCGCACAAGGTGCATCTGAACTCGATGAGGCGTGTGAGGCGCTCGTCGCGCTCGGCTACTCCGAACGGGAAATCGCAAAAGTCCGCAAAGCATTAAGCGGAGAAATCTTGACGACCGACGCGTACATAAAACGCGCGCTACAGCTGTTACTGAAATAAGGAGGAAGCTATGGACGAACGATTGTTGTCACAATCTCATCAGCAATATGAAGACTCTGAAGAGTGGAGCTTACGTCCGCAGCGCTTCGAGCAATATATCGGGCAAGAAAAGGCGAAAGGCAATTTGTCCGTCTTCATTCAGGCCGCCAAACTTCGAAGTGAGACGCTCGACCACGTGCTCTTATACGGTCCCCCGGGACTCGGGAAGACGACGCTCGCCCAAATCATTGCCAACGAGATGGGTGTCGGAATCAAGACGACCGCCGGCCCGGCGATTGAACGACCGGGTGATTTGGCCGCAATCCTCTCGACGCTCGAACCGGGAGACGTCTTGTTCATTGACGAGATTCACCGCTTGAGCCGGACGATTGAAGAGATCCTTTATCCGGCGATGGAAGATTACTGTCTCGACATCGTCTACGGGCAAGGCGAGATGGCACGTAGCGTCCGCATCGACCTACCACCGTTCACGCTCGTCGGGGCGACGACGCGGGCCGGGATGTTGTCGGCACCTTTACGTGACCGTTTCGGCGTCACGTTGAAGCTCGAATATTATGAAACACATGAGTTAGCGGCCATCGTCAGCCGGACGGCCCAGTTGTTCCGCCTCTCCATCTCACCTGAGGCGAGCGGTGCGATTGCGAAACGCTCACGAGGGACGCCACGGATCGCGAACCGTCTCTTACGACGTGTCCGTGATTTCGCACAAGTGGCAGGAACGAAAGAAATCGATCCCGTGCTCGCATCCGATGCGCTCGACCGGCTACACGTCGATGCGCTCGGACTCGATGAAGTCGACCATCGATTGCTTCGGGCCATGGTGGAGCGGTTCGGAGGTGGACCGGTCGGGCTTGAGACGCTTGCCGCGACCATCGGTGAGGACGCTCAGACGATTGAGGATGTCTATGAGCCCTATTTATTGCAACAAGGGTTCTTGCAGCGCACGCCGCGAGGACGGATGATCACACAGTTTGCCAAGTCGCATTTTGGTTATGAAGAGGAAGAGGAGTAAGGTATGCAAGACATTCAATTGAACGTAAACGATTATGATTTTGAATTGCCAGAAGAGTTGATCGCGCAAGTCCCATTGCTTGATCGGACGAGCTCACGCTTGCTCGTATTAGACCGCGAGACAGGGGACATCGAACATCGTCATTTCCGTGACGTGCTCGATTACTTGAACGAAGGGGATGCGCTTGTCGTCAACGATTCGCGCGTCTTACCGGCACGTCTCTTTGGGGCGAAGCAAGAAACAGGCGGGAAAGTCGAACTGCTCTTGTTGAAACAGACGGAAGATGATGTATGGGAAGCGCTCGTCAAACCGGCGAAAAAAGTTCGCGTCGGGTCCATCGTCGAGTTCGGGGACGGTCTTCTCCGCGCGGAATGTGTCGAGGAACTCCCAGAAGGCGGACGTCGTTTCAAGTTTGACTACGACGGCATCTTCTATGAGATTTTAGATGAGCTCGGAACGATGCCGCTCCCACCGTACATTCGCGAACAACTCGATGACCAAGACCGTTATCAAACGGTCTATGCCCGTGAACGAGGCAGTGCGGCCGCTCCGACAGCCGGTCTTCATTTCACCGAGGAACTGCTCGAAGCAGCCAAAGCGAAAGGGGTTCGGTTAATCCCGCTCACGCTTCACGTCGGCCTCGGGACGTTCCGTCCGGTGACGGCTGATTCGATCGAGGAACATACGATGCATAGTGAATATTTCGAGTTGTCTGCTGAATCGGCAGCTGCGCTTCGGGAGATTCGAGCGAATGGCGGTCGCATCTTTGCGGTCGGCACGACATCGACGCGGACACTCGAGACGATCATGCGAGACCATGGGGACTTCGTCGAGTCATCGGGCTGGACGGATATCTTTATCTACCCGGGTGTCGAGTTGAAGGCGATCGATGGATTGATCACGAACTTCCACTTGCCTAAATCGACGCTCGTTATGCTCGTCTCGGCGTTCGCGACGCGCGACATCATCTTACACGCTTATCGGACTGCGGTCGCAGAACGATACCGCTTCTTCAGCTTTGGAGACGCGATGCTCATCACGAGGAAGGAAGTAACAAAATGACAAAACATGCAGTCACATACGAACACATCCACACATGCAAACAGACCGGAGCGCGGCACGGAATCGTCCATACGCCGCACGGGTCGTTCGAGACACCGGTCTTCATGCCGGTCGGGACGCAAGCGAGCGTCAAGACGATGGCACCTGAACAGGTCAAGGCGATGGGTGCGAACATTATCTTGTCGAACACGTATCATCTCTGGGTTCGTCCAGGACATGAGGTCATCAAACAAGCGGGTGGACTTCATAAGTTCATGAACTGGGACGGGGCAATCCTCACGGACTCGGGTGGATTCCAAGTGTTCTCACTGGCCGACCTCCGAAACATTCAAGAGGAAGGCGTACATTTCCGTAACCATTTGAACGGCGACAAGTTGTTCTTGTCACCAGAAAAGGCGATGGAGATTCAAAACGCGCTCGGCTCGGACATCATGATGGCATTCGACGAGTGCCCGCCTTATCCGGCGACGCATGAATACATGAAGAAGTCAGTCGAGCGGACGAGCCGTTGGGCGGAACGTTGCCTCGAGGCACACGAACGTCCAGAAGACCAGGCGCTCTTCGGCATCATCCAAGGTGGAGAATATGAGGACCTTCGTCGTCAAAGCGCCCAAGACCTCGTCTCACTTGATTTCCCAGGATATGCGGTCGGTGGTCTCTCGGTCGGTGAACCGAAAGACGTCATGTATCGTGCCCTCGAATTCACGACGCCGCTCATGCCAGAGAACAAACCGCGTTATTTGATGGGCGTCGGCTCACCTGATGCGTTAATTGAAGGATCGATTCGCGGAATCGACATGTTCGACTGTGTCCTTCCGACACGTATTGCACGAAACGGAACGCTCATGACGTCGAAAGGTCGCGTCACAATCAAACAAGCGAAGTACAAGACGGACTTCGGTCCAATCGATGAGAAGTGTGACTGTAACACGTGTAAGAATTACTCGCGTGCGTACGTTCACCACTTGATTCGAGCGGATGAGATGTTTGGTCTTCACTTGTGTACGACACACAATCTTCACTTCCTCGTGAAGTTGATGGAGCAGGTTCGTCAAGCGATTCGTGAAGACCGCTTGCTCGATTTCAAAGAAGAGTTCTTTGAAGAATACGGCTACAACAAGCCGAACGCGAAGAATTTCTAAGCAATCATGTCGGACATTGTGTGACAATGCTTCAGTTTCACGGTATAATGAACCTGATATTGAAGGAAAGGGTGAATGTTACTCATGGAAACAATCGTTGCGTTATTACCAATGATCTTGATTTTCGTCGTATTTTACTTCCTTTTGATTCGTCCACAGACGAAACGCCAAAAAGAAGTACAAGCGATGCAAAACGCCCTCGAGCGTGGCGACAGCGTTGTCACAATCGGTGGTTTACACGGCGTCGTTCATCAAATCGAAGACACACATGTCGTTTTGAAATGCGATCAATCGCTTCTCCGCTTCAACCGAAGCGCAGTTGCGGAAGTCGTGAAAAAAGCGAATGCCTCATTTGAGGAATAAGCAAGTAAGCGTCTGACCGATACGGTCAGACGCTTTTTTGTGTCGCTAAAAGTTGGGGGAGGATTCTTCGAGCGGCTTCTTGTCCGCCATAGACGGCTCTTGCGAACGGACCGATGATCAAATCGGCGTAAGGACCGGTCAAGTAAAGTCCAGGCGTCCATTCAAGATGCTCGTTCAGGACAGGGGTGCCACATGGAGTGAGAGGTAGGTTGAATTGTTCCATCAAGGGCTGAAGAAATGTTTCTTTCACAGGATGAGGTCTGATTCCCGTACAACAGACGACTTCTTTTCCGGCAAGTTGTTCACCGTTCACAAATAGCGAACCACTGTCCCGCTCGACTTCTCCGATGATGTGCGTCACAGCGTTCGTCTGTATGAGGCGCTTCACTTTTAAGACGAGATCGTTCGGAGCCGATCCCGGTTTTCGTTCACGGGCGATGAATGATCGTTTTGTCGTCCAGTCTTGTTTTAGACGATGGAAGTCATCTAATCCTTTCGGTCCCATGAACTGTCGATCGGCGTCAAATTGACTCACTTCGAGCGGACGTCTCGTCACAAGGGTGACACGGTGACCTTGTTTGGCACGCTTCACCACGTAGTGTAGTGCCGTGATGCCACCGCCGACGATGATCACTTCATCTGATTCGTCCGACGGGTCTTTCATGAAGACATGCCGACAATGTTCGTCAGTCCACTCCGGTAACACGACATGTCCAGATTGCCCGATGGCGACAATGACCGCGTCGGCCGTGATGAGACGACGGTCCGTCCGGATATGATAACGTGTCTCGTCTTTTCGAACAGTCAGCACACGCTCATCCCCGAGGAAACGTTCTTGAAGACGATAGTCGTTCCATGACGTCTCGGCATGGTCGTTGAACAGTTCGAGCGAAGGACGTCCGAACGTATCTTTGAAATGATTGGAACGATAGGCATAGCGCGAGGCGAACTGCTTCAACGCATGGGGATTCGACGAAACGTGATGCACTCGGGTCGAACGCAGATGCGACATGGAGATGGATGAAGTTTGTTGTTTCCAGTTCGCTAACGGGTCAGTGAGTCGATCGATGATAATCAAATCTTCCAAGCACCCGCCTTGTTCCATATATGAGATGGCGAGGGTCATCCCGTGTACACCAGCACCAATGATTAATAACTTTGTATGTTCCACAATCATAGAGAATCCTTTCAAAACGTAATAATTACGATTTAAAGTATACAAAGATGGCTTCTTTTTGTCAAAACGAATCGGATTCAAAATTTATCCACCTCATTTCGAAAAATCGATTTGATTCGTGAAAACGTTTGCATTAATGTCAAGTTGAGAAGAAATCCGAGATGAAGGAGAACGAATGACATGGACGTGAAACGATTGATTAACCCGATGAAGAAGTGGAAAGGCTGGACCATAAAACGAAGTGGTACGAAACAGAAAGGACGCTCGTCCCTGAGACGACGGATGTCCATCGCACTCATTCCGACGATCATTGCTCTCGTCATTGTCGGCGCGCTCGGGTCTTATCAATTGAGACAATCGACTGCTGCTTATGACCGGGTCCTCAGTGAAGGCATGCAGGAGATGCTGCTTGCGGAGAATCTATCACTAGCGGTGACGGATGCCGAACGCTATTTGAACTACTATATGCTTGTGGCCAATCCGAAGACGCTCATCAGTTTACAGGGAGCTCAAGAGCAGCGAGACGAATTGATGAAGAAACTGAAAGCATCATCATCTGATGAAAAGGTCTTGTCTTGGTTGGGCGATTTGGAGAAATTTAACGAGCTACTAGACCGTGAGATGAACCGTGCCGTCGAACTTCGTCAACAACAAGACGAAATCGGCTATAAGACGGTGCTCAACACAAGTGTGACACCGACGACGGACCGAGTTCGGATGACGGTGACAGACCTTGTTGAATACAAGGACGAACTCCTCGCATCCGAGACGAAAGCTGTACAGGCTGAAGCGGAAAGTTCAATCCTCTGGATGCTCATCATCAGCATTGGCGGTGTCGTGATTGGAGTTCTGTCTTTACTTGCCTTACAGCGCCTCTTCTTGAAACCAATCAATCGACTTGGTCGTCAGGCACGCATCATGGCAGAAGGGGATTTGACGGGAGAAGATATCGAGGTCGCCTCTAACGATGAACTAGGAGACCTGGTAACGGCATTCAATGAAATGAAGCATAACCTGGTCGGCTTGATTCGTCGGGTTGGAGAAGCGTCGGACAAAGTGACCGCTTACTCTGAAGAACTTTACGCAAGCACAGACCATGTCGCGACAACGACCCAAGGCGTCTCTCGATTGTTCGAAGAGATGAATGTGGCTGCGCAAGGATCCTCGAAGCGAGCGGAAGAAGGAACGATTGGTGTCAATCAAGCGGTCGATGGTTTGAATCAAATCGCTGCGGCATCGCAAGGTGTGAATGAGCAGACGATACATACACTCGAGGCGGCGAACGGTGGACTTGAGACCGTTCAATTGGCAGAGAAACGAATGCAAGAAATTCGACGTGCCAACGAGCTCACCCAACAGATGGTGAACCGTCTATCGAATCAGTCGCTTGAGATTGAAAAGATTACCCGTTCCATCACGGCCATCACGGAACAGACGAACTTACTTGCTTTAAATGCGGCGATTGAAGCGGCACGTGCGGGTGAACACGGAAAAGGGTTTGCCGTCGTCGCGGCAGAAGTGAGAAAGCTCGCTGAGGAATCGAAACAATCCGCCATTCAAATCCAGACCGTCGTCCGTGACATTCAACGTGACACGGAACAAGTCGAATCGGCGTTCGAAGAATCGAGCGTACATGTGGAGAATGGGGTATCACAGATGGGAGAAGTGGCTGAGGCGTTCCGGGAGATCGTATCGGTCATCGAAGAGACGTCGCGTCAAATGAGTGAGATTGCGGCAGCGACAGAGGAAGTGAGTGCCAACACGACTGAAGTTGCTGTCTCTGTTGAAGATATGTCGACGAACGCCGTCTCGACACAGCGTAGCGTCGAAGAAGCGGGCGCCAATGTTGAGGAACAGCTGGCAGCCATTCAAGAGATCAACGGTATCGCTGAAACGATGAGTCACATGTCGTCTGAATTAAAAGATGTCGTCCATGTGTTTAAAACGACATAAAAAATGCCCTGACGTGCGCGTCAGGGCATTGCTCGTTACATTAATAAGATAAGACTTGTCGCCATGACGATCATGCCGGCGACCATTCCATACATCGAATGGTGGGCATGCCCATATTCACGGGCGGCAGGGAGTAACTCGTCGAGTGAGATGAATACCATGATCCCACCGACTGCCGCGAACAAGAGTCCGAAGACGGTGTCACTCAAGAACGGCATGAGAATTAAAAATCCGATGGCAGCCCCAGCTGGCTCGGCGAGACCGGATAACATCGAAAGCTTGAACGCCTTCTTCCGTGAACCTGTCGCATAATAAATTGGCACGGAGACGGCGATCCCTTCCGGAATGTTATGCAGTGCGATTGCGATGGCGATGGCCACACCGACGGTTGGGTCATCAAGCGCTGAGATGAACGTCGCAAGTCCTTCCGGGAAGTTGTGAATCCCGATGGCGAGTGCCATGAAAATCCCCATTTTTTTAAGTCGATTTTGTACCTCTGGATGGCTGATTGGAGCCGCTTCACTTGTCGTCGTCGTTGCCAGTTCATGTGTTGTCGGGTCATTCTGCATCGACTCAACGAACTTGACTTCGTGTGGATTCTCCATTTTCGGAATGAACTTATCGATCATGCCAATCAAGAACATTCCACCGAAGAATGCGAGGACGGTGTAAATCGTTCCCGTATACTCTCCGTGTGCACCGACGAGCTCGTCAAGCGCCTTTGGGAAAATCTCGATGAACGATACATAGATCATGACACCGCCTGAAAATCCGAGAGAGATGGATAAGAAAGCCGTGTTCGTCCGTTTCGCAAAGAATGCGATCATACTCCCAATCCCTGTCGCAAGCCCTGCGAACAAGGTGAGGAGAAACGCGAAAATAATTGTGCTGTCCATGTGGAAAGACTCCTTTGATGTTGTGATGTTAGCTACATCATACATGAAGTTTTGCCCATGTGCAACATTTAGTCTTATACGCAAATTTAGTCAAACAATCTGTGAAGGTCGTTACAATTTTAGGAAAATGATTGATAAATGTTTAGAAAATTTGTAATGTTAACGAGAGAAGTTTTTATCAAGAACAGTGGTTTAGAAAGGAAATAGTCGTATGTACAAAAAAGGCAACATTGCGATTTTTGCGATCATCATGATTGCGACAATCCTGCTCGCAGTGTTCACGACACCATGGGTCGTCAAGAACACGAACCTCGGACTCGACTTAAAAGGTGGATTCGAAGTTTTGTATGAAGTACAACCGCTCGAAGACGGCGACGTCATCGACGAGTCGGCGATGAATGCAACCGTTCGCGCCATCAATAACCGAATCAACGTCCTCGGAGTTTCTGAACCGGACGTTCGAATCGAAGAAAACAATCGCATCCGTGTCCAGCTCGCGGGCGTATCGAACCAAAACGAAGCGCGTGAAGTTCTCTCGTCTACGGCACAATTGACATTCCGTGACGTGAACGACAACGTCTTGCTCGATGGGAAAGACTTGGCGCCGCGTGGGGCAGCGCTCAGCTACAACCAACAAGGACAACCGGTCGTTGAGCTGACACTCCAATCGGCCGACAAGTTTGGCGAAGTGACATCTGAGATTGCACAACTTCCACCTCCTGAGAACCGTCTGGTCATCTGGCTCGACTATGAAGAGGGCGACACATATGAGGAAGAAGTTCAAAAAGAGAACTCGAAGATTGTGTCAGATGCTTCGGTAACGAGCCCGATCTTATCGGATAAAGCCATCATCTCAGGTGGTGGAATTGACGCGGAAAGCGGTCAACGCCTTGCGGACATCTTGAACGCAGGGGCGCTCCCAGTCAAACTTGATGAGATTTACTCGACATCTGTATCGGCCCAGTTCGGTCAAGATGCTTTAGAAGAAACGGTATTTGCCGCAACAATCGGAATCATCGCTGTGTTCCTCTTCATGTTGTTCTTCTATCGTCTCCCAGGACTTGTGTCGATCATCACGCTTGTTCTGTACATCAACTTGATCATGTTGTTCTTCAACGGAATCAACGCGGTCTTGACGCTCCCAGGGATTGCGGCACTCGTCCTCGGGGTCGGTATGGCAGTCGATGCGAACATCATTACGGCGGAACGAATCAAGGACGAGCTCCGCTCTGGAAAATCGGTCTTATCGGCATTCCGTGCAGGTAACCGTCGTTCCCTCAGTACGATCATCGATGCCAACTTGACGACGCTCATCTCGGCTGCGGTCTTGTTCTATTTCGGACAAAGCTCGGTCAAAGGGTTCGCCGTCATGCTCATGATCTCAATCGGGATGACGTTCATCTCGAACGTATTCATCTCACGTTATTTGATGCACCTCCTTGTCTCAAGTCGTCTGTTCGACAAACGCAAAGGATGGTTTGGTGTGAAGGAGAGTGAAATCCGTGAACTTTAAGCTTACTGAATGGAATTACGTGAAACATATGCGCACGATGTTCTTGGTTTCGACGGCAATCGTCGTTCTCGGGATCGGTCTCTTGTTCTTCCGTGGGTTGAACCTCGGAATCGATTTTGCTTCAGGGACACGCGTCGAAGTCTTGACGGAAGAACGCGTATCGCAAGAGGAATTCACGCAAGCGTTCAACGATGCCGGTGTCGACCAAGAGATTTCAAGCGTCCAATATGCAGATGAAGGTCGCTTGGCATATGTCACTTTCGTCGGTCAATTAGGGCAAGAGGAAGTCGCGAACGTCAAAACGGCGTTCACCGAACAGTTCGGGAACGACCCGAATATCAGCACCGTCTCTGCTCAAGTCGGTCGTGACTTGGCGAAAAATGCTTTGTATGCGGTAGCCGTCGCTTCGATCGGGATCATTCTCTACATCACGGTCCGTTTCCAATTCTCATATGCACTTGCAACTGTTATCGCGATGTTACACGATGCCTTCTTCATGATTGTCGCGTTCTCGTTATTTGGGATCGAGGTCAACTTGTACTTCATCGCCGCAATCTTGACCATCATCGGTTACTCGGTCAATGATACGATTGTTACGTTCGACCGGGTCCGCGAGAACATCACGTCGTATGAAAAGGAACGAAAAATCAAGTCGATGGACGTCTATGAGTCAATCATCAACAAGTCGATTCAAGAGACGATCGTCCGTTCCGTGAATACGGTCATCACGGTACTCGTCACAGCGATTGCCTTGTATGCGTTCGGGGCAGAGTCGATTCGTAGCTTCTCGCTCGCCCTCATCGTCGGACTTTTCATGGGGATGTATTCTTCGATCTTCATTGCATCGTATTTATGGCTCCTCATCAAACGTACGACAATCAACAAGAAAAAAGATACGTCGGTCACAGAGGCGTAACAAGTGGGTCTCCCTTCAATCGGGAGACCTTTTCAAATGTCAAGACGGCACATCTTTCACGCGGTCTGCTATAATCTACAATTGATTGGAGTGAAGGACATGTACCATTCGAAGAAACAGTGGCTCTATCCGGAAACGAATCCGGACGACGTCACGCGTTTACAAAACGAATTAAATATATCAGCACAACTGGCGACGTTGCTCGTTCAGCGTGGTCATCAGGACGTAGAAGCGGCCAAGGCATTCTTATATGCCGAGGAAGAACTCATCTTTCATGACCCGTACTTGTTTGAACAGATGGAGAAAGTCGTCACCCGCATCAAACAGGCAGCAGACGATGGGGAGATGGTGCTCATCTATGGTGACTACGATGTCGATGGAGTCAGCGCCTCATCCGTCATGTGGCACGCGTTGACCGAAATCGGTGTCATGGCCGAGTGTTATATCCCGAACCGTTTCACGGAAGGATATGGACCGAACAAAGAAGCATTCCAATGGGCGGCGAACGAGGGATTCACCTTGGTCATCACGGTGGATTGCGGAATTTCAGGGATTGAAGAAGCGACACTCTTAAAAGACCTTGGTGTCGATTTGATCATCACGGACCACCACGAGCCGAAAGAGACATTGCCGGACGCCTATGCGATCATTCATCCGCATATCGACCCGGGATATCCATACGATAAACTCGCCGGAGCGGGGGTCGCCCTCAAAGTGGCACACGCCGTTTTAGGAAGAATGCCGGAAGAACTCCTTGATTTGGCCGTCCTCGGAACGATTGCCGACCTCGTCCCACTCGACGGAGAGAATCGGTTGCTCGCGAAGAAGGGAATCGCCGCACTCGAGGCTTCAAAACGTCCAGGTATTCTAGCATTACGTGAAGTATGTGGTCTCGGTGACAGCGTATTGAACGAAGAGTCGGTCGGTTTCGCGTTCGGTCCACGCATCAATGCCGCAGGTCGACTCGATTCAGCGATGCCGGCATTACAAATGCTCCTAGCTGAACATGTCGAGGAAGCGCTCGAGCTCGCAAAACAGCTCGATAAGCAAAACAAAGAACGTCAAGACATCGTCAAGACGATCGCTGCTGAAGCGAAAGAACTCGTCGAAGCATCGATGACCGAGGACCGTGTACTCGTCGTGGCAAGTGAGAAGTGGAATCCTGGAGTTGTCGGGATTGTCGCATCTCGTCTCGTCGAGGCGTACTATCGTCCAGTCATCCTCCTTTGCCACGACCCTGAGACGGGCAAGGCGAAAGGGTCGGGTCGCTCGATTGATGGGTTTGACTTATTTAAAGAGCTTTCGAAGAATGAAGATATTTTGCCACACTTTGGCGGACATCCAGCTGCGGCCGGGATGACCCTTCAGTCGGAACATGTCGCCGAACTACGAGAGCGACTGAACCGTCAGGCGGAGTCCATCCCGGATGACGTATTTGTACCACGAGTCAACGTCGACTTGAAACTCTCCGTTAACGACGTTTCGCTCGATTTGATCTCAGAGATTGGAAAGCTCGCGCCATTTGGTATGGGGAATCCATCCCCTCGTGTCGTCGTCGCAGATGCGAAACTGCGTGATATTCGCCAAATCGGACGGGATGCCACGCATTTGAAAGTACAACTCGCCGGAGACAAGCGTGAGCTCGATGGCATCGGATTTGGATTCGGGCACGTCGTTTCAGAGATTTCAAAGATGGCTCATATCTCGGTGATGGGAAGTCTTCAAGTCAACGAATGGAACGGAATGCGTAAACCGCAGCTCATGATTCAAGATTTACGGGTCGATGATTTCCAAGTGTTTGACTATCGAGGGAAGAAAAAATCGATGCAAGAGTTGAAAGATTTGCCGAAAGAACAGACGTCATTTTTATCTTTCCAAGGGACGAACGAAGATTTTCCACTCCATGAAGGAGATGAACCGCTCAACCGTTTCGTCGTCCTGCTCGATCTTCCTGATGATGAAGAGGTACTCGCAGAGAAACTTCATGAAGGGGTCGAACGCATTTATTGTGCCTTCGGTCAAGGAGACTCGTTCTTTGAACGTCTTCCATCCCGTGAGGATTTCCGAACGTATTATGTCCATATGGCGACATGCGAACGGAAAAATCTTCGTGAAAACCTGATTCGTCTGTCAAAAGAGCGAAAATGGTCAAAAAATACGATTCAATTTATGCATCAAGTATTCTCTGAACTCGAATTTCTTGTTACAATGGAAGACGGACTGCCTGGAGTCAATCCAGAAGCACCGAAACGCGATTTGACCGAGGCGCCGTGCTATCAACGCCGGATTGGGCGCCAACAACTCGAAGAGCGTTTCGTATACGCGTCATTGGCGGAGCTCAAAGAGCGGTTACAATCGTTGCGATCGAACAAGATGCAGGAGGCATACACATAAAATGGATTTCAAACAGCATATTAAAGAAGTAGCAGATTACCCGAAGGAAGGAATCAGCTTCAAAGACATCACGTCACTCATGCAAAATGGCGAAGTCTACAAGAAATCGGTAGATGAGCTCGTCGCTTATGCACGTGAACGTGGAGCCGAGTTGATCGCTGGACCGGAAGCGCGCGGATTTGTCGTCGGTTGCCCGGCAGCATATGCACTTGAACTCGGGTTCGTACCTGTACGTAAAGAAGGAAAGTTACCACGTGAGACAGTACGTGTATCATACGGTCTCGAGTACGGAACAGACATCTTAACGATGCACAAAGATTCAATCCAACCTGGACAACAAGTTGTCATCTTGGATGACTTGCTCGCAACAGGTGGTACGATTGAAGCGACGATTAAAATGATTGAACAACTCGGTGGAGTTGTGGCGGGTATCGGGTTCTTGATCGAACTCGATGGACTTGGTGGACGTGAGCGTCTCGAAGGATACGACGTGTTCTCACTCATCCGCTACGAAGACTAATTTGAACGGGAAGCGACATGCTTCCCGTTTTTGAATAGTTTTTGAGGAAAATAACCTACAACCTTTGACAGGTCGTCAGATTTTTTCGATAATGGTTATAAAAATCACAGAATCTTGAATACAAACTACTACCATGCTGCGACGAATCCGAGGCGATTGGAGCGGTTAGAAAAAGGGTGTCGAATGTTATGACCAAAAAACAAATCGTAAGTATTGAGGATCTTCTCGACGCGCTCGGGGAGTATATGGGTGACGACGATATAGCCGAAGTGAAACGCGCTTACGAATACGCAAAACTTCATCATACCGGTCAGTTCCGACGTTCGGGCGAGCCCTATATCCTCCATCCGGTCCAAGTGGCCGGCATTCTCGTTGATATCGGCTTAGATGCCACGACGATTATTGGAGCGCTCTTGCATGATGTTGTCGAAGACACGGATATTTCGTTACAGCAATTGACGGACGATTTTGGTCCGGACGTGGCCATGCTTGTCGATGGGGTCACGAAACTTGGGAAGATCAAATATAAATCGAAAAAAGAAGAACTCGCCGAAAACCATCGGAAGATGATTATCGCCATGGCAGAAGACGTGCGCGTGATTTTGATCAAACTTGCGGACCGGCTCCACAATATGCGGACGCTTCAGCATATGCCGAAAGAAAAGCAAGTTCAAAAGGCAGAAGAGACGCTCGAAATCTTTGCTCCGCTCGCGCACCGGATGGGGATCTCGACGATCAAGTGGGAGCTCGAAGATATTTCATTACGTTATATCAACCCGCAGCAATACTATAAGATCGTCTCGATGATGAAACAAAAACGGACGGAACGAGAAGCACTCGTCACCTCTGTCATCACGGAAGTGAACGGGGTTCTAGAAGAAGTGCATATCGATGCAGACGTGAACGGCCGACCGAAACATATCTATTCCATCTACAATAAGATGGTGAAGCATAAAAAAGAGTTCAATGAAATTTATGATTTGATGGCGGTCCGCATTATCGTCGATTCGATTCGTGATTGTTATGCGGTGCTCGGGATCATCCATACGCAATACAAGCCGATGCCGGGACGCTTCAAAGATTATATCGCCATGCCGAAACCGAACATGTATCAGTCGCTCCATACGACCGTGATCGGTCCGAAAGGTGAACCGCTCGAAGTCCAAATTCGGACGAAGGACATGCACTTCATCGCCGAGTTCGGGATTGCGGCGCACTGGGCGTATAAAGAAGGAAAAAATGTCTCGACGAACGGGTTCGACGAGAAGATCGCCCACCTTCGTGAGATTCTTGAGCTGCAAAAGGATACGACGGATGCCGAGGAATTCATGGAATCCCTCAAAGTTGATTTCTTTAGCGACATGCTTTACGTCTTCACACCGAAAGGGGACGTCTTCGAATTGCCGAAGGGCTCAGTCCCGATCGACTATGCGTACCGAATTCATACAGAGATCGGCCATCGGATGACGGGCGCGAAAGTAAACGGTCGGATGGTGCCGCTCGACTACAAACTCGAGACGGGTGATATCATTGAAATCATTACGTCGAAGCACAGTTACGGCCCGAGTAAGGACTGGTTGAAACTCGCGGTTTCGAGCCAGGCGAAGAACAAGATTCGTCAATGGTTCAAACGTCAACAGCGTGAAGAGAACGTCGAGAAAGGGAAAGATCTCGTCGAGGCAGAAATCAAGAAACTTGGTTTTGAACCGAAAGAGATTATCGATGAGCCGGCACTCAGTATCGTCGTCGAGAAGTTCAACTTCGGGAACGAGGAAGAGATGTATGCCGCTGTCGGCTATCAAGGCATCACTGCCGCTCAAGTCGCGCATAAGTTGACGGAGAAGCAGCGCAAAGAGCCGAAACTCGAGCTCTCTGAAGCGATCAGCGAATTGAAAGTCAGTCAGGCGCCGAAGAAGAAAACGGCAGAGGCGGGCGTGACGGTCAAAGGAATCGACAACATGCTCGTGCGTATGAGCCGTTGCTGTAACCCGGTCCCGGGCGATGAGATTGTCGGATATATCACCCGTGGCCGTGGGGTCTCGATTCACCGGAAAGACTGCTTGAACATTGTCAATGAGCAACACCCGGAGCGTCTCCTTGACGTCGAATGGGAAGTCGGACAGGCGAAAGAGAAGAACTATAACGTCGATATCGAGATCACGGGATATGATCGTTCTGGTCTCTTGAACGACGTCCTACAGGCGGTATCGGCGACGAATACGAATATCGTGGCCGTCAGTGGTCGGGGCGACCAAAACAAACAGGCCCGCATCTCGATGACGATCTCGATTCCGAACGTGAATCACTTGCAGAAAGTCGTCGAGCGCATCAAACAAATCTCAGACGTGTATTCGGTCAGCCGAGTCATGATGACGTGACGAAAGGAAGAGGAACGTGCGTGTATTATTGCAACGAGTGAAAGAAGCATCGGTCACAGTCGAGGAAGAAGTCGTCGGGGCAATCAACGCCGGATACTTGCTTCTCGTCGGTGTGACACATGAAGATACAGAAGAGGAAGTGAACTGGCTCGCCGACAAGGTGACCGGGCTTCGCGTCTTCGAGGATGATCAAGAAAAGATGAACTTGTCGATTCAAGATGTGTCTGGTCAAATCTTGTCGGTCTCTCAGTTCACTTTATATGGGGACACGATGAAAGGACGGCGACCTGCTTTCACAAAGGCCGCCAAACCGGACATGGCTGAGACGCTCTATGAAAAATTCAACGAGCGACTCCGGGCGAACGGGCTCATCGTCGAGACGGGACGCTTCGGTGCGATGATGGACGTCGCACTCGTTAATGACGGACCGGTCACGCTCATGCTCGAAAAAAACGCTTGACAGATGCCGGCTTGATTCGGCATCATGAAGCATATAGTCAAACACCTACGATAAAGAAGAGTACGGTCAACCCACCAGCAAAGAGAGCGATGCCTAGGCTGAAAGCATCGACTGGATGATGACCCGAACGACACTTTGGAGGTGCTCCCTTGAAACCGAGTAGGGGGAGCCGTCTCATCGGGCGTTAACCGATTTCGAGTGGCAGAGTTTCAAGTAATGGCTCTGCAACGAGGGTGGTACCACGGGAAACTTACACAGGCTCTCGTCCCTTTGCGGACGAGGGTCTTTTTGTATTTTTTAAGGAGGGAAATGTGATGATGAAAGCACCACGCGGTACACAAGACCTGCTTCCGGGCACGGTCGAGACGTGGCAATATGTCGAGGAAAAACTTCGCGACATGAGCGCCCGTTACAACTATAAAGAAATCCGCACACCAATCTTTGAAACGACGAACCTGTTCACACGCAGTGTCGGGGAAACGACGGACATCGTCCAAAAAGAGATGTTCACGCTCGTGAAGAAAGGGAAAGACGAGTACACCCTTCGCCCAGAAGGGACGGCATCTGTCGTTCGTGCGTTCGTGACGAACAAGCTATTTGGAAATCCGGACCAACCGACGAAGCTCTACTATATGGGACCGATGTTCCGCTACGAGCGCCCGCAAAAAGGTCGCTTCCGTCAGCTTCACCAATACGGTGTCGAAGCGATCGGCAGTAGTGACCCGGCCGTTGACGCTGAGGTCATCAGCCTCGCTTACTCGATTTACAAGTCGTTCGGACTTCAGAAAATAAAAGTCGTCGTCAACTCGCTTGGGGACGCGGAAAGCCGCAACGCCCACCGCGATGCGCTCATCCGTCACTTCGAGCCGGTGGCAGGTGAACTTTGCCAAGACTGCCAGTCACGTCTTTACAAGAACCCGCTTCGCATCTTGGATTGCAAGGTCGACCGCGATCACCCGTCGATGAAGACGGCACCGTCAATCCTTGAATATTTGAACGAAGAGTCGAAAGCTTACTTTGAGCAAGTGCTCGCACAACTTGACGCACTAGGCGTCGCGTATGAAGTCGACCCGACACTCGTTCGTGGACTCGATTACTATACGCACACGGCGTTTGAAATCATGTCCGAGGCAGAAGGGTTCGGAGCCATCACGACACTTTGTGGCGGTGGACGCTATAACGGTCTCGTACAGGATATCGGCGGACCGGACATGCCGGGAATCGGTTTTGGGATCGGGTTGGAGCGCCTCATCCTCGCATTGGAGAATGAAGGAGTCTTACCTGAACTCGAGACCGGACTTGATGTCTTCATCGTCGCCCAAGGCGAGAAAGAAGTCGAATTGACGGCGACACGCCTCTTGCAACTCCTTCGCATGGAAGGGTTCAAGGCAGACCGTGATTACCAAGGACGCAAGTTCAAAGGACAATTCAAACAGGCGGACCGCCTGAAAGCCAAGTTCACAGTCATCTTAGGGGATGATGAAGTCGAGCGCGGGGCAGCCGCATTGAAAGATATGACGACTGGTGAACAAGTCGACGTGCCACTCTCGGCCGTTGCAGACAAAATTCGTGAACTATCGGAAGGAGCAGGACAATGATCGGACGCACACATATGAACGGCCGCGTGACAGAGTCACTCATCGGCCAAGAAGTACAATTAAAAGGATGGGTACAAAAACGTCGTGACCTCGGAGGACTCATCTTCATCGACCTTCGTGATCGCACGGGAATCGTCCAAGTCGTCGTTCGCCCAGAAAATGAAGCAGTCCACCAACTCGCGGAGACGATTCGTAGCGAGTATGTCCTCGACGTGAAAGGAACGGTTCTCGAGCGTGAGAACAAGAACCCGAATATGCCGACAGGAAACATCGAAGTCATCGCGTCAGAGATCAACATCTTGAACGCAGCGAAGATGACACCGATCCCAATCGGTGATGAAGCAGAAAACGTCTCAGAAGACCTTCGCCTCAAATACCGTTACCTCGACCTTCGTCGTCCAGCGCTTCAAGAGACGTTCCGTCTCCGCTCGAAGACGTCGAACACGATCCGTAACTTCTTGACGGAGCAAGAGTTCCTCGAAGTCGAAACACCGATTTTGACGAAGTCGACACCAGAAGGCGCACGTGACTATCTCGTCCCGAGCCGTGTCCACGGTGGTGAGTTCTACGCACTCCCGCAATCACCACAGCTCTTCAAACAGTTGCTCATGGTCGCAGGATTTGACCGTTACTTCCAAATCGCACGCTGCTTCCGTGACGAGGACCTTCGTGCAGACCGTCAACCTGAATTCACGCAAGTCGACATCGAAACGAGCTTCATGGACATCGAAGACTTGATGGCGATGATGGAATCGATGATGGGACAAGTCATGGAATCGACGCTCGGTCGTACGGACACACCAGCGAAGTTCGAGCGGATGACACACGCGGAAGCGATGCGTCGTTTTGGTTCGGATAAGCCGGACACGCGCTTCGGTCTCGAACTCATCGACGTGGCAGACGCTGTGAAAGGTGCTGGCTTTAAAGTGTTCGATGCAGCACTCGAATCAAACGGGCAAGTCAAGGCGATCAACGTCAAAGGTGAGGCGGACAACTTCTCACGTAAAGACATCGACAAGCTTCAAGAGTTCACGGCGGTGTACGGTGCGAAAGGTCTCGCATGGCTCAAAGTGACAGCGGAAGGCTTGAACGGTCCAATCGCGAAATTCTTCGACGAGACGTACGCGCAGAAGTTGATCGAAGCAACGAATGCAGAAGCAGGTGACCTTCTCCTCTTCGTCGCATCGAAACCAACTGTCGTCGCAGACAGCCTTGGCGCACTCCGCGTCAAACTCGGCCACGAACTTGGTCTCATCGACGAGTCGAAGTTCAACTTCCTATGGGTGACGGACTTCCCACTCGTGACGTTTGAAGAAGAAGACGGTCGCTTCTATGCGAACCACCATCCGTTCACGATGCCAAACCGTGAAGACCTTCACCTGCTCGAGACAGACCCGGCAAGCGTACGCGCGGTAGCGTATGACCTCGTCTTGAACGGTTACGAGCTCGGCGGCGGTTCACAGCGTATTTACGAGCGAGACATCCAAGAGCGTATGTTCAAATTGCTCGGCTTCACGCAAGAAGAAGCGGTTGAACAGTTCGGCTTCTTACTCGAAGCGTTCGAATATGGTACGCCACCACACGCGGGAATCGCACTCGGTCTCGACCGTCTCGTCATGATTCTTGCAGGTCGTTCGAACCTTCGCGACACAATCGCCTTCCCGAAAACGGCTTCGGCAAGCTGTCTCTTGACGCAAGCACCGAGCCCTGTCGCGGACGCGCAACTCGAAGAGTTGTCGATTCGTACGGCAATAAAAGAGAAAAAATAAGCATAAAAAAACGAGGGTTGCCATGGCAATCCTCGTTTTTTGTATGTGTGAAACGGATTTTGGATTCAACACGAGATGGTAGATATTTAATCGGAACACATCCTCTTGTTAACGTTTATCCTCTTCTCGCTGCATATATTTCGCTGTTCGTTGCAACGCGAAACCAAACGCAAACAGCGAGGCGATGACTGCGGACATCGTATAGACCGAATCGATAAACGCCAGATAGATTCCAAGTAGTCCGAGACCGAAACTCACGAAAAAGAGAATGAGGAGTCTCGGATGTTGTTTCAGCGTCTGTTTCATCGGCTCGGAACGTTCAACTGACATCCTGTGCCGTCTGTCACGAGTAGATTCGAATTGAACACTTGGCCGTCACTCTTCAAGACGAGCGTACGACGGTCTTCGAGGAAATCGATTTTCATCTGTTCATCTAAAAACACTTTTGTCCAGTTTTTGATTAGGATTGGTCCGATGTTTGATTCGATTTCAACGTCTTCCGGAGTCGTCTCGGTTACGTATCGAATCTCAAAGATTCCGCTGTTCCCACAACCACAACCTTCTGTCTCGTAAAAGAGGTGCATCTGTCCTTCGCGTTCGCCTTTCAATGACTCGATTCGTTCGAGGGCACGATCTGTAATGTGTACATGCATGTGTATCACTCCTTACCTTCATTATACGCCGATTGAAAAAAGAATGAAAAAAGGATGCATCCTGTTTTCCACCTTTCGGAAAAAAGCGTACACTAAATGAAGAGAAGGGGGAAGAGAGAATGATTTCACGTTTTTTTAGTTATTATCGACCACATAAAAAGTTATTCCTACTCGATTTTTCATTCGCAATTCTCGTCGGACTGCTTGAACTTGGATTTCCGCTTGCCGTTCAATGGTTCATCGACGACTTGTTGCCGGGTGGGGAATGGAACTGGATTATCATTGTCAGCATCGGCCTGTTGATTCTATACATATTGGCCATGATGATGCAGTACGTCGTCAACTACTGGGGACATAAGCTCGGCATCAACATCGAGACGGACATGCGAGAAGAGTTGTTCACGCATATCCATAAACAGTCGTTCCGCTTCTTTGACAATCATAAGACCGGCCATTTGATGAGCCGGGTCACGAACGACTTGTTCGATATCGGGGAAGTGGCGCACCATGGGCCGGAAGACTTCTTTATCGCCATCATGACGTTACTCGGTGCGTTCGGGATCATGTTCTCGATCGACCCGGAACTCGCACTCGTCACCGTTGTCGCAGTACCGTTCCTCATCATCATGATCACGTATGCGAATAAGAACATGAACAAGGCGTGGCAAAAGATGTACACGAATATCGGGGAAGTGAACGCGCGCGTCGAGGACAGTGTGTCCGGGGCACGCGTCGTCCAATCGTTTACGAACGAGGCGTTCGAGATCGGACGTTTTCAAAAAGACAACAACTTCTATCGTGGCTCGAAGATTGAGGCATATCGTGTCATGAGTACATCGCTCGCAGGTATCTACATCACGACGCGTCTTATGACGTTGCTCGTCCTCGTCTACGGGGCGTACTTAACGTATGAAGGACAATTATCGTACGGACAACTCGTTGGCTTTATCTTGTACATGAATTTACTTATCAAGCCGATTGAAAAGATCACGGCGCTCCTCGAAATGTATCCGAAAGGGATGGCCGGGTTCAAGCGATTCACGCAGTTGCTCGATGAGGAACCGGACATCGAGAACCGTGCGAATGCGATCGAAGTCGAGACGTTGAAAGGCGATATCGTCTTCGACGACGTCTCGTTTGGCTACTCAGACTACCGCCAAGTGTTGACAGATATCGACTTGTCGATTGAGGCGGGGACGACCGTCGCATTAGTTGGAACGAGCGGAGCAGGGAAGACGACCATCTGTTCACTCATTCCTCGCTTTTATGACGTCACGAAAGGTGCCATCTCGATTGACGGGCTGGACATCCGCGACATGACGAAAGAGAGCTTACGCCGTCAAATCGGAATCGTGCAACAGGACGTCTTCTTGTTTGCAGGTACGCTACGTGAGAATATCGCTTACGGGAAACTCGATGCGACCGATGCCGACATCATGCATGCGGTCGAAAAAGCACATCTCGGTACGCTCGTCGAAGAGCTCGAACACGGTCTCGACACACAGATCGGGGAACGGGGACTGAAGCTCTCTGGTGGACAGAAACAACGCATCGCCATTGCCCGCATGTTCTTGAAAAATCCGCCGATTTTAATTCTTGATGAGGCGACCTCGGCGCTCGATACGGAAACCGAGGCCATCATTCAGGATTCACTCAATGAACTGGCGGCGAATCGAACGACGCTCATCATCGCCCACCGTTTAGCGACAGTAAAGAATGCCGACCGCATTCTCGTCGTGACGGCGGAAGGAATCGTAGAAGATGGAACGCATGAAGAACTTAGCCAAAAAGGTGGCGTCTTCACGAACCTGTTACAACGTCAACAACTATAAATCGAGGGCTGCCTGGTAGAGGGTGGCCCTTTTTGGCGTGATAACAGCATTTCGTGGGTAAATACATATGGATGAACGAAAGAGAAGGAGGGAAGATCCACCATGAAAGCTGTACAAGTTGTAGGATACGGGGACGTCGACCAACTTCAAGTGGTCGATATCCCGAAACCGACTCCGAAAGCGGGAGAGGTTCTAATCAAGGTACGCGCCTGCGCGATTAACAATACGGAAATATGGATGCGAGAAGGGGCATATGGGACTAGTGAGAAGTCAGGGTGGCGCCCGGAAGGCGTCCAGTTCCCACGCATTCCCGGTTCAGACATCACAGGTGAAGTCGTCGAGCTCGGGGATGGGGTCAATCAAGCTTTGATGGGTCGACACGTCGTTTTATTCCCATTCACCTCGAGCGGACCTGAGCGGAAAGAACATTTATCGGACGATATGTCCTTTATTGGATCAGAGTATGACGGAGGCTATGCAGAATATGTCGCCTGGCCGGCCGACCTTTGTTTTGATATGCCACTTGATGACTTCGTCGAGAGTGCAGTCTTTTCCGTGAGCGGACTCACGGCGTGGCATATGAACGAGCAGTTACACATTCGTTCCGGTGAAACGATTGTCGTCACGGGTGCGAGCGGTGGGGTCGGTTCGCTCAACGTTCAAATTGCGGCGAATGTATTCGGGGCGAAGGTGTTCGCCATCGTCGGTGATTTGAAAAACGAGCAAGAGTTAAAAGCGTTCGGGGCGACTGAAGTCTTTTCTTATCGTTCTGAGACGCTCGCCGAGGACATCATCGCGGCGAACGGTGGTCCGGTCGATGCCGTGCTTGACGTCGTCGGGGATGCGTTATTTGATGTGTCTCTTCAAGTATTGAAGAAGGGTGGGAAGTTCTGTATATCCGGTTCTGCTGGCGGACAGACGACCCATCTCGATTTTCGGACACTCTACTTGAAACATATCGCCATGTACGGGTCTGTGCTCGGGACACGGCATGAGTTCGCAGAGATGTTGCGCTCGATCGCTGAAGGGAAACTAAAACCGGTCATTGACCGAACGTTCCCGCTCGAAGAGGCACGTGAGGCGCAGACGTATTTTAAACAATCCGGCAAGTTCGGAAAGATTGTCCTCATTCCGAACACATAAAAAGAGAGGGGAGCAATCCCTCTCTTTTTCATGCGAATTTTACTTTGAGACGATCGACGTAGGCGATAAACAGACTGAATCGCTCTAACCAGAACTGGAAGAATGGACCGATGAGGAAGATCGACAAGACGGTACCGAAGAAAAGTGGTCCTCCGAGTGCCCAACCGATGAGGCAAGCGGTCAGTTCCATCCATGTCCGCATGGCACGGACAGACGTGTTGAAACGATCTGCTAAGGCGAGCGTCAATCCGTCGCGTGGACCAGCCCCGTATCCGACAGCAACATAGAGCCCGGCCCCCATTCCCATGACAAATATACCGAACGTGAGCCAAATGATATTCACCATCATCCCTTCAAAAACAGGGAGCCATTGCTCGTTTAAAATCAAGTTCATAAATACCCCGACAAACACCGCGTTGACGAGCGTGCCGAACTGAGGACGGACGCGGTCGAGTATGTATTTGAATAGGACGAGTAGAAGTCCGACGCATAAGATGACCGTTCCGATTGAAATCGGGAGATGGTGGGCAATCCCGATATGGAGGACGTCCCATGTGGACACCCCGAGATCTGCTGTAATCATAATGGATGACCCGAGTGCGAGTAAGAACAACCCGGTCATGAAAAGACCCCATTTGAAGAGAATACGTAAAAAGTGGATAGATCGAACGTGCACGAACATCGCCTCGTTTCAATAGAATGATTGATTTATCTTAGCATAGGCGATTGAAAAACATGAAAAAAACGCCTCAGCTTGTTGGCTGAGACGCTGGGTTCATTTCTTCGGTGATTTCTTTGCTTTGTTCTTTTTATAGTAATCGTAGACGAACGGTGCGACCGCCGTCGCGATTTTAATCAATGTTCCCATTTTGCCTTTCTTAGCCATTATGCTACACCCCTTTCTCTTCTAGAAGAATATATTCCACACAATTTGATTTTGAAAACATATCTCAAGCACATTCCAGCCTCATGACGGAAATCATAACCCATCATACTATAGAGTGGAGGAGGTCTATTGATGAAAACAATCATTTGGTACCAAAACGATTTACGTGTTGATGATCATTTGCCGCTCGAAGAAGCACTTCACCATGACGATCCGATTGAAGGTCATTTTTTCATCAGTCCGAATCAGTTCATTGAAAATCGTTATGGCGTCATTCCACTCGGGAACGAACGACTGCGTTTCCTGAAGGAGTCATTAGAGGATGTGTCCGGCTCACTCGATGCGCTTGGAATCCCATTTTACGTGCACGTCGGTCATCCGCTCGAGACGCTCGATCCATCCGACCGTCTCTTGTTTCAACGGGCCGTCGGGTACAATGAGCGCCGACGTGAAAATGAAGTGATGAAAAGATGGAAAGGGACGTACAAGACGTTCGAAGGATTTACTTTATTTGAAAAAGAAGATAACCCATTTGAGAAAATGCCGTTTCTCTTCACAGAGTTTCGAAAAGCGGTCGAATATGATGTACGGCCTCGCGAACTGATCTCCAGGAAGGCAACTGCTGCCACACGCGAGGTGACGTTCCCATTTTCGATTCAAGAAGTAAAGCAAGACCCAAGGACGGCATTTCCATTCAAAGGTGGCGAATTGGCTGCGAAACGTCGGCTGAACGACTATTTGTCCGTGCCGATTCGAACGTATAAAGAAACGAGAAACGGATTTGGGGTCGATGACTCGACGAAGCTATCAGCGTATTTAGCGAACGGGTCGTTATCCCCACGACGGGTGTTTTTTGAACTCGAAGCGCATGAACGAACACATGGAGTAAATGAATCGACTTACTGGTTGTATTTTGAACTATTATGGCGTGAATTTTTCCAATGGGTCGCGCTCGATCAAGGGAAAAAATTGTTTCGGTCACAAGGCATTCGGTCGAAACGAAAAGACTGGCGCGTCGATCCGGATGTCGTAGAAACATGGCGACGAGGAGAGACGGGCGTCGATTTCGTCGATGCGTTCATGCGCGAACTGAATGCGACGGGATGGATGTCCAATCGGGGACGACAAATCGTGGCCAACTATTTCGCAAAGGAGTTGAAACAAGACTGGCGCTACGGGGCTTCCTACTTTGAATCAAAATTGATCGATTACGACGTGGCGAGCAATTGGGGGAATTGGGCGTACCAAGCGGGTGTCGGAAACGACTCAAGGGACCGCCGTTTCAACATCGAGCGTCAACAGTTCACGTATGATCCGGACCGTGCGTTTCGTAACAAATGGTTGTGACCAAACTGTCACGAGAAGTCGGCGTTTCTCATTGACTTCTTTTTACAGAAGCGCTATAGTTAAATCAACAGATGGGATACCTGAGGTGTACGAGAGCCGCCTTCGTTATTTTGAGCCAACACTTTGAATACGGGAGACCGAACTGCTAACCGGATCAACTGCCTCATCACGTGCAGGAGGACTTGTGAAGGAAACGCTAGGTCACCCACCTGCATACGCAGGTTCAAAAGCAAGGCATCGTCACGGCACTCCGGGCCCCATCGATTTTTTTGTAAATACGTCGCGAGACGTCTTTTTTTTGAATATAATTCCGAGTAAAATAGTATGAGAAAATAGGATTAGTTGGAGGAAGAAATATGTTACACCAGTTTTCACGTAATGAATTGGCCATCGGCTCTGAAGGCCTTGATGCTTTAAAGAATAAAACGGTCGCGATTTTAGGAATCGGTGGCGTCGGCTCGTTCGCGGCAGAGGCACTTGCACGTAGCGGTGTCGGACGCATCGTCCTTGTCGATAAAGACGACATCGATATCACAAACGTCAACCGTCAAATCCATGCACTGTTGTCGACGGTCGGTCAACCGAAAGTCGAAGCGATGGGCAAGCGTCTCCTCGACATCAACCCGGACTTAGACCTCGTCCAATTGAAAATGTTTTATACAGAAGAGACATACGAAGAGTTCTTCGCTCAAAAGATCGACTACGTCATCGATGCATCAGACACGATCATTTATAAGATTCATTTAATCGTAGAATGTAAGCGTCGCGGCATCCCGGTCATCTCGAGTATGGGGATGGCGAACAAAATGGACCCGACACGTATTAAAGTCGTTGACATTAAAGATACGTCATACGATCCAATCGCGAAGATGGTCCGTACCCGTCTACGTAAAGAAAAAATCTACAAAGGCGTCCCAGTCGTCTTCTCAGATGAGTCTCCCATCGTGACACGCGAAGACGTGAACGAAGTCGTCGGGAAGAAAGACGCGCCGATCCGCAAAGCGAAGATGCCACCGAGCTCGAACGCGTTCGTTCCATCGGTTGCAGGGCTTGTCGCTGCCGGCTATGTCATTAACGACTTGCTTGAAAAAGCGGGCGTCGAAATCAATCGCATCCAAAAATAAAACGACGCGGGCTCATTTCGAGTCGCGTCGTTTTTCCCAATAGTCGAGCCGCTTTTGGATTTGTTGCTCGAATCCACGTGGCGTCGGTTTATAGTAATTTGGTCGTTTTCTAGCCAAATTCTCTGGCCAGTAGTTCTGAGGAACGAACCCGTCTTTTTCGTCATGTGGATATTTGTATCCGACCCCGTTTCCGAGTTCATGTGCTCCTGGACTATGGGCGTCACGCAGGTGTACGGGTACAGGCCCACCCTCAACTGTCCGGACGTGATGGAGCGCCTTGTCAATCGCGGTGATGACCGCGTTCGATTTCGGTGCGGTCGCCAAATAGAGAACAGCCTCGGCAATCGGGATGCGGGCTTCCGGGAAACCGATATATTCGCTCGCACGAGCCGCCGCATCGACGATGAGTAGCGCGTTCGGATCGCTCATTCCGATATCTTCGGCGGCATGGACGTAAAGGCGACGCATGATGAAGCGTGGCGATTCGCCAGCCTCGATCATGACGGCTAACCAGTATAGCGCCGCATCCGGGTCAGACCCACGAATCGATTTGATGAACGCCGAGATGACGTCATAATGTCGGTCACCCGTCTTATCGTATTTGATCGACTTCTGTTGAATCGACTCTTCCGCGACCTCAAGTGTGATATGAATCTGTCCTTCCACCTCAGGCGTTGTCAAGACGGCAAGTTCGAGTGCGTTCAATAAGACACGGTAGTCACCATCCGCCATTTTGATATAATGGTCTGCAGCAGCTTCATCCATCTTGACGGGATAATTTCCGAGACCACGTGAGTCGTGTAGCGCTCGCTCAAGGACGGTACGTAACTCCTCGGCACGAGGTGGCTCAAGTCGAAATACGGTCGCCCGTGACAAGAGGGCGGCGTTCACTTCAAAGCTTGGGTTTTCGGTCGTCGCTCCGATGAGGACGAGCTTGCCGGACTCAAGGGCCGGGAGGAGCGCATCCTGCTGGAGCTTATTGAA
This sequence comes from Exiguobacterium sp. AT1b, assembly GCF_000023045.1. Lineage (GTDB taxonomy): Bacteria > Bacillota > Bacilli > Exiguobacteriales > Exiguobacteriaceae > Exiguobacterium. The sequence continues at coordinate 2,685,536 of NC_012673.1, forward strand.
CCGGTGAATCTCATCTAAAAAGAGAATCGTCCGTTCGTCCTCATAATCATACCGGGACTCCGCTTCACGAATGACGTTCCGCAATTCATCGAGTTTGGCCGTGACGGCGTTCAATTGGACGAATGTCGCTTTCGTGTAATTCGAAATGACACGGGCGAGTGTCGTCTTCCCGGTGCCCGGTGGACCATATAAGATAATCGTACCGAGTCGGTCGGCTTCGATGGCACGGCGAAGCAGCTTGCCCTCGCCGATGATATGGCGCTGTCCGATCACGTCATCTAACGTTTCGGGGCGCATGCGGTTCGCGAGCGGTCCACCATTCGATTGATGAAACAAATCAGGCATACGTAACCATTCCTTTCGACAAACGTTTGTTCGATTAGTATAACAGAAGGAGACTTGAAGATGAAAATATCTACAAAGGGCCGCTATGGCTTAACGATCATGATTGCATTAGCGCGTGAAACTGACAACAAGCCGCTCAGTTTAAAGAAGATTGCCGCACGCCATGAGTTGCCGGAGCATTATTTGGAGCAATTGATCGGCCCACTCCGTAACGGTGGACTCGTCAAGAGCGTGCGTGGTGCGTATGGCGGCTATCAGCTCGTCAAACCGCCAGAAGAAGTGACAGCGGGTGAAATCATTCGCTTGCTCGAGGGACCTTTAGCCATCGTTGAAGATTCTGAAGCAGATGATGCGGTGAAACGCAAGCTTTGGGATAAAATCAAAGAAGCCATCGATACCGTCCTTGACGAAACGACACTCGCGGACCTCGCTGAAGAAGAGTCAGACGGCTACATGTTTTATATTTAAGAACGAGGTGACCTTAGATGAACTATTTTGATCATGCTGCGACGACGCCGATGCGACCGGAAGTCCTCGAAGCGATGACACCGTACTTTTTAGAAACATACGGGAACGCATCGAGCATCCACGGAATCGGGCGTAACGCTCGGGCGGCGCTCGATTCGTCACGTCGCGTCCTCGCGAAGTGGATTGGTGCTTCACCGAACGAGATTGTATTCACGTCAGGTGGGACGGAGTCGGATAATTATGCCTTGTTCGGTGCGGCATATGCCCATCAGGAAAAAGGCAAACATATCATTACGACAAAAGTCGAGCACCACGCCGTGCTTCATGCGATGGAACAGCTCGAGCGTGAGGGCTTCGACGTCACATATCTCGATGTCGATGCTTCGGGAGCCGTCACTGTCGACGCCGTTCGTTCAGCCTTACGGGATGACACGATTCTTGTATCGATCATGTATGGCAATAACGAAGTCGGGACGCGCCAGCCGATTCACGAAATCGGGGAGTTGTTACAAGATCACCAGGCTCTCTTCCATACCGATGCGGTACAAGCACTCGGTACAGAAGAAATTGATGTGAAGGCGATTCATGTCGATTTATTGTCGGCGTCCGCACATAAAGTGAATGGGCCGAAAGGTATCGGTTTTCTTTTCATGAAAACAGGTGTAAAATTAGCGTCACGTTCTTTTGGTGGACAACAAGAACGTAAACGTCGAGCCGGCACGGAAAATGTTCCGGGTGCCGTCGGATTTCAAAAAGCAGCTGAACTCGTCATGGCAGAGCGTGAGACCCGAGTGACTCTTTATGAATCGCTCGATCTAGCACTACGTCAGCGCCTGGACGAATTAGGCGTGTCTTATGAGGTGAACGGGTCAAATCGTTTACCTCACATCGTGAACTTATACCTTCCTGGAATTGACCTTGAACCCTTCCTCATCATGATGGATATGCGGGGCATGGCGATTTCAAGCGGAAGTGCCTGCACGGCAGGGTCGGTCGAACCGTCCCACGTATTGTCGGCGATGTACGGGGATTCAGAGCGGACGCGTCAGTCTGTTCGAATCAGTTTTGGCCACGGCAACTCGGTCGAGGACGCGAAACGGCTCGCGGAGCGACTACAAGAAGTCGTCTCGACATTTATGAACGGAGTGAGATAGATGAATTTACGCACGAAAGCCCCTGAAGAGACGACGGTCGTCGTCGGCATGTCAGGTGGCGTCGATTCATCGGTGACAGCCCATGTGTTAAAAGAGCAAGGGTATAACGTCATCGGGATTTTTATGAAAAACTGGGACGACACGGACGAGAACGGTGTGTGTACGGCGACAGAGGACTATGAAGACGTCATCGCCGTCGCGAACCAAATCGGGATTCCGTATTACGCGGTCAACTTTGAAAAGGAATATTGGGACCGCGTCTTTGAATATTTCTTAGCGGAGTACCGTCTCGGTCGGACACCGAACCCGGACGTCATGTGTAACAAGGAAATCAAATTCAAGGCGTTCCTTGACCATGCGCTTCGACTCGGTGCCGATTTTGTCGCGACTGGACACTATGCGCAAGTGAAATATGTTGATGGCGAGCACCGTCTGTTACGAGGAAAAGACGACAACAAAGACCAAACGTATTTCTTGAACCAATTGTCTCAAGACCAGCTCGCGCGGACGATGTTCCCGATTGGTCATATGGACAAGAAAGATGTACGTGCGATTGCCGAAGAAGCAGGACTCGCGACAGCGAAGAAAAAAGATTCGACGGGAATCTGCTTTATCGGTGAGCGGAACTTTAAAGAGTTCTTGTCGGAATACCTTCCGTCACAGCCAGGTGAAATGCGGACGCTCGATGGCGTCGTCAAAGGACGTCACGACGGGTTGATGTATTATACGCTCGGACAGCGTCACGGTCTCGGAATCGGTGGCGATGGTGATCCTTGGTTCGTCGTCGGGAAAGATGTCGAGAACAATGTCTTGTTCGTCGGACAAGGCTTCCATCACGACGCGCTCTATTCAGATGCGCTTCTCGCTTCGAAACTGTCATGGACGGGAGCCGCTCCTACAGGAGAGTTCAGGGCGACGGCGAAGTTCCGTTATCGCCAACAAGATGTGCCGGTCACGGTCGCTCCACTCGAAAATGGCGAAGTCCTCGTCAAGTTTGACGAGCCACAACGTGCCATCACGCCAGGACAAGCGGTCGTCTTTTATGACGGCGACGTCTGTCTCGGTGGGGCAACGATTGACGAAGCGTACCGCAACGGCAAACGACTCGACTATATCGGATGAGGTGATTGATATGAACGCAAACGAACAAGGCATCCAAGCGATGCAGCAAGGTGAATTCGAACAGGCAGCCAAACATTTCAACGAGGCGATTGAAGCGAACCCGACGGACCCGACTGGTTTCGTCAACATGGGGACGTTGCTTCAGGCGATCAACGATTACGATCGTGCCGTCATCTTCTATGACAAAGCGATTGAACTCGATGGATCGTTCGGTGCCGCGCACTATGCGAAAGGTGCCCTTGCCTATGAACTTGAGCAATTGGAGTCAGCGGAGGCGTCGCTTCGCCAAGCGCTCCTTTCGGGGATGGACGATGCCGATCTTCACTTCATGCTCGGCTTGACGTACAAGGCGATGGGTGACTTCGTTCGTGCGATGCCACGCTTGCGTGAAGCGAAGAAACAATCGCCGGAAGACGTGGAGATTACATTCCAGTACGGACTTGCCCTCGCGCAAAGTGAACAACTCGAAGAGGCGGTCGTCGCGTTAGAAGAGACGCTCGACCTTGATGCGAGCCATACGGATGCCCGTTACAACCTAGCAATCGCATATGCGTTCTTGGGTGACCAGGAACGGACGTATGCTGAGTTGCAACGCGTCTTAGAGATGCAACCGGATCACGAACTTGCACGTGACGCCGTCGCGAAGATGGATGCACTGCTTGGAAACTGATTACTTGAATAGGAAAGTGCCATCGCTCCATTGCGATGGCACTTTTTTTGTTGACGCGATTAGAGTTGTTTCGTTGTGATTTTGACGGGTTCTCCGGCAAACTCGCCGTACGCCTCGTCCATATTTTTCGTATACAGTTCGATGATGTTATGGCTCGGGTCTTTGAAGTACGCAGAGCGTTCTTTCCCATTTTTCGTCTCATCCTCGTCCCACGTCCGAAGTTTTACAGGGACGTCGGTCTCATCTAAGATTTCGAGTGCCTGTTCAAACGACTCCATGGGAACGAAGAACGCACAGTGGACGTGGACGCCACCTTCATCATAGAGCGTGTCCCATTCCGTCACGTCTTGTTTCCGGTTCGCATCCTCTTCTTCCGTAAAGTCGCGTTTCAACCAAAGACCTAACCGTGTGTTCCCGCCGATATAGAGCCACGTTGCCCACGGTTCGTTTGCTTGTTCTTGTGATTCACTCGGTTCGGCATCGTCTCCGACCCATTGTTCGACGACAGGAAGCCCTAATTTTTCATGCCAAAAGGCTACGGCTTCGTTCATGTCTGTCACTTCTAACACGAGTTCACATAATCCGCTGACTGGAATTCGTTTGCCCATAGATGATTCCTCCTTGAATGTGTCATTCGAACAGTTCCCCGTTTCTTTAAATCAAAAACGCGACTAGCTGTGTTGAAGTGGGGGAATGACAACCTATAGAAGGAGGTCGAGTGGCTTGCGAAAATTCAGCATGGTCAGCGTCATTTTGTTTTTCATTGTCGAGTACGTCTGGTTGAATCAATTATTTGAATCGGTAAATGAAAGATTAGCAGACGGGAAATGGACGAATACGATCTTATATCAAGTGGTCGTTGAACCACGTGGACTCTTAACGTTAATCTTCCTTTTATTGGTAGCGCTCCTTGTCGTGGGATGGGCTGTACACTATGTATACAGTGAGCAAAAGTCTTGGCAACATACATCTGAACATGTCGGTATTGGTTGGGTCGTTCCATTGATTTTGGCAGTACTCGGATTTCTCATTCCGAACGTATATGTCCAAGTCGGGATGTTACTCCTTCAAGTAACATTTATTCCGCTCATCCCATTCATCCATCAGACCGTCCTATTTTGGAAAGTCGTGACGAACTGGTTGATTCAGTTGGCGGTCATCGGACTCGTCCTGTTCGGGGCGAGGGGGATGCTTGAGGACTCGATCCGCATCGAGAAGACCGAGCTTTTCACAAAACTCGAGGCATATCAGGCGTCTGGTGACTTGGATAGGATCCAGCGTTTAATTGAGGAGGTGGACCTGGATCAGGTTGAGCGCATTTTGGACCGGGTCGATATCGAACAGTTGATACGTATTTTGGAGGTCGTCGATCTCGACCGAATCGAGCAAATCTTGAGTCTGTTCGACTAGGGCATTTGTTCAATCGATTCATCTCGGGCTATAATGGATGATGGAAAAATAGCTGGAGGTGTCGGATATGATGGCAGCACCTTATGAGTTGACTGGAAAAGTCATTCGCGTCCTGTTTCAATCAGAAGAAGAGGCGCATACGATTGCGCTCGTACGTATAAAAGAAAAGAATTTTGAGACGGATGAGACCGAGATGGTCATCGCAGGCGTCGGAGTCGGCATTGAGAAGGGCGAGACGTATAAGGCGCACGGTCGTCTCGTCGAACACCCTCGATTCGGAAAACAGATGAAGGCGGATTGGATTCGCCGTGTCGTCCCGATGACGAAACGGGCTGCCGTCCGCTTTTTGACGAACGGGTCTTTCCCTGGAATCGGTCAAAAGACGGCGCAGAAGATTGCAGATTCTCTCGGGGACGATTGTATCGACCAGATTGTGAAACATCCGAGCATCTTGTCCGAGGTCGACGGATTGAAAGAAAAGCAGGCACGTGTGATCACCGAGCGCCTGAACGTCTTATATGGGGTCGATCAATTACTTTTATTTCTCGCTCCATTCGACGTGACACCGCGTCTCGCCTCAAAAATCCATAAAGAGTATGAAGGACGAGCGATGGAGACGATTGAGAAGAATCCGTATGCGCTCATGTACGACGTACAGGGCATCGGCTTCAAGACGGCGGATGCCATCGCGGCGCACTTCGGGATTCAAGGCATTCATCCCGAACGCATCGCGGCAGCCGTTCTTTACGTATTAGAACTCGAACAAGGGAACGGTCATCTCTACGTGACGGCAGAACAACTTGAAGCCGAGATGCCTCGAATCATCGGGGCGGACCCGGGTGAAGCGCTCGTCACGGCATTAGAGTCACTTGCCAAAGAAGAACGGGTCGTCATCGATGACGGGGTCGTCTATCACCCTCGTGTGTTCCGTGCTGAGCGAAAAGCGGCAGAAGAGTTGGCGCGCATCATGGCGACATCGACAACAGAGGATGTGGATATGACGACCATCTTCGATGCGGTCGGACGTGTCGAGGAAATGTTTTCAATCGAATATGCGACCCAACAGCGAGAAGCCATCGAACTTGCGCTCAAGTCACCGCTCATGGTTCTCACAGGTGGTCCAGGTACCGGGAAGACGACGGTCGTCCGAGGGATCATTCATGCACTCAGCGACGTCTTCGATTGGAAGTTAGATCCCGTTCCGAACCAACCGTTCCCGTTCGTCTTGGCCGCACCGACGGGTCGAGCGGCGAAACGCCTAAGCGAGTCTACAGGGCTACCGGCCTCGACGATTCATCGGCTGTTAAAGTTCGACGGTAGTTCGTTCCAAGTCGATGAGACGAATCCGCTTGTCGGGAAAGTGCTCATCGTCGATGAGGCGTCGATGATTGACATCTTCTTGTTCCGAAGCTTGCTCAAGGCGGTACCGAACGGCATGAAAATCTTGTTCGTTGGAGACCGCGATCAGCTCCCGTCTGTCGGACCGGGGCAAGTACTTGCCGATTTGATGGCGACAGAAGGGATTCCGGTCGTCCGCCTCGACGTCGTCCACCGTCAGGCGTCGGAATCGAGCATCCTCCGACTTGCCCATTCCTTGAACGCCAAAAAGATGCCAGAAGATTTATTGGCGTCACTGCCGGACCGGCGCTTCTATACGGCGAATCAGGAGACGGCACTTCAAGCGATTTGTCAGATGGCAGGAGCGGCTCTCCGAAAAGGATATTCACCGTTTGATATTCAAGTGCTCGCACCGACATATCGAGGGGTATGTGGAATTGACGGACTGAATGAAGCACTTCAAAACGTATTCAATCCAAAATCAAGTGCCCGTGAAGTGAAGCATGGGACGCGCATTTACCGAAACGGTGATAAAGTGCTACAACTCGTCAACAACGCCGAGGAGAACGTCTATAACGGGGACATCGGGGAAATCACGAACATCTTCTACGCGAAGGAAAATGTCGATAAGGTCGACAAGATTTATATCCGATTCGACCAGACAGAAGTAGAGTACAACCGTAGTGAATGGGACCAGTTCACCCATGCCTACGCCATCACGATCCATAAGTCACAAGGTTCCGAGTTCCCAATCGTGCTCATGCCGGTCTTCTTCAACGGAGGATTCCGATCGTCGCGCAACTTGATTTATACAGCTGTGACTCGGGCGAAGAAGAGTTTACTCTTGTTTGGTGACGTGCGTGCGCTCGAGGCGGCGACGCGAGAAGAGGAGCCGGTGCGACGGACAAAATTGGTCGAGCGCTTAGGCGGGAAGTCTTGACGTCTTTCCGAACGCGTGTGATAATGACGAATAGACAACTGAAACGATACAGACGATGAAGGAAATGAGTACGTCGTCACCGCCTCTACAGAGACATCTTCCTAGGCTGCGAGAAGATGGGGGTCGGCCGACCGAAGCTATTCTGGAGTCCCCACTCAACCTGGGCGCCTCATCCACGTTAACGGATGTTCGAGGCACGGTGTATACCGTGCGAACGAGGGTGGTACCACGAAGCGATGCTTTCGTCCCTTTCCACAGGGGCAGGCATCGCTTTTTTTCGTTTCGTTCAGAAATAAGGAGGAATTGTTCATGAAACCGCTCAAATCATTGACTGGCGCACAAATTCGCCAAATGTACTTAGATTTCTTCAAATCAAAAGGGCACAGCGTGGAGCCGAGTGCTTCGCTCGTACCGGTCGAAGACCCAACTTTGTTGTGGATCAACTCTGGTGTTGCGACATTGAAAAAATATTTTGATGGACGTGTCATCCCAGCGAACCCACGAATCGTCAACGCTCAAAAATCGATTCGTACGAACGATATCGAGAACGTCGGGAAGACAGCACGTCACCATACGTTCTTCGAGATGCTCGGGAACTTCTCAGTCGGTGAATACTTCCGTGAAGAAGCGATCACATGGGGCTGGGAACTGTTGACGAGCGACGAATGGTACGGACTCGATCCGGACCGTCTCTCCGTCACGATTCACCCGGACGATGAAGAATCAAAACAAATTTGGATGAACCTCGGCATGCCAGCTGACCGCATCATCCCGCTAGAAGATAACTTCTGGGAAATCGGTGAAGGTCCATCTGGTCCAAACACGGAAATCTTCTTTGACCGTGGTCCAGCATTCGGGGACGACCCGACAGACCCTGAACTTTATCCGGGTGGGGAGAACGAGCGTTACCTTGAAATCTGGAACATCGTGTTCAGCCAATATAACCATGACGGACACGGAAACTACACAGAGCTTCCGCGTAAAAACATTGATACAGGGATGGGACTCGAACGGATGGCGAGCGTCCTTCAAGACGTACCGACAAACTTCGATACCGACCTCTTCATGCCAATCATTCGTGAAACTGAAAAAATCAGTGGCGACGTATACCGTCAAGACAGCAGCAAAGACGTCGCGTTCAAAGTCATCGCGGACCACATTCGCACAGTATCGTTCGCAATCGGTGACGGGGCACTCCCATCGAACGAAGGACGTGGCTATGTCCTCCGTCGTCTTCTCCGCCGTGCGGTCCGCTATGCGAAGATGCTTGGCATCGAGCGTCCGTTCATGTATGAGCTCGTCGACGTCGTCGGTGACATCATGGTCGACTTCTACCCGCAAGTGAACGAGAAGAAAGACTTTATCAAGAAAGTCATCAAAAACGAGGAAGAGCGTTTCCACGAAACGTTGAACGACGGACTCGCGATTTTGAACGAAGTCGCAAAAGCACAAAAAGCAGCTGGGTCAAACATTATCAGCGGTCAAGACGCATTCCGTCTTTATGATACGTACGGCTTCCCGCTCGAATTGACAATCGAATACGCAGAAGACCATCAGATGACGGTCGACGAGGACGGCTTCAAAGAAGCGATGAACGAGCAACGTGAACGTGCACGTCAAGCGCGTGCTGACGTAGAATCGATGCAGATTCAGTCGGGTGTGCTTGCAGACATCACGATGCCATCGACATTCCTCGGATACAACAACCTTGAGACGAACGCAAAAATCATCAGCTTGATTCACAACGGCGAACTCGCCGACGTCGTCGCTGCAGGAGAAGAGGCACAAGTCATCCTCGATCAGACGCCATTCTACGCCGAGAGCGGCGGTCAAATCGGTGATAAAGGACAAATCGTCGGCGAAGACTTCCTTCTTCGCGTGAAAGATGTGTCGAAGGCACCGAACGGACAGAACTTGCATACGGTCACGGTCGAGTCAGGTGTGGCGAAAGCCGAAGTAGCCGTCACGGCTTCTGTCGACCAAGCATCGCGTCAAGCCATCGTCAAGAACCACACGGCGACGCACCTCTTGCACCGCGCACTCAAAGATACGCTCGGGGAGCACGTCAACCAGGCTGGTTCACTCGTGACGCCAGACCGTCTTCGTTTCGACTTCTCTCACTTCGGTCAAGTGACATCAGAAGAGCTTCAATCCATTGAGCGTCAAGTGAACGAGAAGATTTGGGCTTCAATCGGTGTCGATATTGAAGAGATGAACATTGCGGATGCGAAGGCAAAAGGCGCAATGGCACTCTTCGGCGAGAAGTATGGTGATGTCGTTCGTGTCGTATCAGCAGGGGATTACTCGGTTGAGCTTTGTGGTGGGATTCACGTCTCCAACACGGCTGAAATCGGACTCTTTAAAATCTTGTCTGAATCAGGGATTGGCGCTGGGACACGTCGAATTGAAGCGGTCACGGGAGCTGGCGCATATGAAGTGATGAACCAGCAAATCGAAACGCTCGAAGCAGCAGCGAAACTGTTGAAGACGAAACCACTTGAAGTTCCTGCACGCGTACAAGCACTTCAAGCTGAAATCAAAGAAGTCGAGCGTGCTTCAGAGTCGCTCAAAGCGAAGCTTGCCAACATCGAGGCATCTTCATTAACGGATGCGATTGAAACGATTGGCGGCGTTCAATTGATTGCGAAACGCGTCGATGGACAAGACATGGATGCCCTTCGTAGCATGGTCGACGACTTGAAAGGGAAACTCGGTTCTGCCGTGATTATCCTCGGGTCGGCAAATGGGGAGAAGGTCAACCTCGTCGCAGGTGTGACGAAAGACCTGAACGACCGTGGCTTCCATGCCGGAAAACTAATTAAAGAAGTCGCGACACGCTGCGGTGGTGGCGGTGGCGGTCGTCCAGACATGGCACAAGCAGGTGGCCGTGATGCAACAAAACTGGACGAAGCATTGAAGTTTGCTTCACATTACGTCGAATCACTGGCATAATAGAGTGTGAAGTGCAAACGGAAAGAGGTGGATTCTTGTGAGCCAAATGGATCGCACGATGCAATTCAATTTTCCAGAAGATGATCAACGTGCTAACACACGTGAGACGCTGATTACGGTATATCAAGCACTCGAGGAAAAAGGTTATCAACCGATCAATCAAATCGTGGGATACTTACTGTCAGGTGACCCTGCCTACATTCCACGTCATAATGATGCGCGAAACTTGATTCGCAAAATTGAACGGGATGAACTTCTCGAAGAGTTGGTCAAATCGTATTTGAACGATCGTAGAGAGGATTAATATGAAGCGAGTCATGGGACTCGATGTCGGATCGAAGACGATTGGTGTCGCGGTGAGTGACCTGATGGGATGGACGGCGCAAGGTGTGGAAACGGTCTACTGGACCGAACCTGACTTTGACGAAGCCGTCCGTCTCCTTCGTCCGTTTATCGAGCAGTACGATGTGAAAGAAGTCGTCGTCGGTCATCCGAAAAACATGAATGGGACAGTCGGCCCGCGTGGTGAAGCGTCCGAGGCATTTGCCGAGGCGTTCACAGAACAGACGGGTTTACCTTGCGTGTTGGTGGATGAACGATTAACGACGATGCAAGCGGAACGGATGCTCATTTCAGCGGATGTCAGCCGCAAAAAGAGAAAAGCGGTCATCGACAAAATGGCGGCCGTGATGATTTTACAAAACTACCTGGATCGTTCCGGGAAATAAGGAGGAATCTCTCATGGCAGAAATCCGTCGTGAAGAAGAAATGTACCGTATTCCAGATGAAAATGGAGACGAACATTTATTTGCAGAAATTTTCCGTATGACGAGCGACCGTTCGAAAAAGACATTTGTCGTACTTGAACCGGTCGGCGCACCAGAGACAGAAGATGAAGATACGATTGAAGTATACGCATTTGAAATTGAAGAACTTGAAGATGGCGAATTCATCTTGAAGCTCGTCGAAGACGATGAAGACTTCGACGAGGTCATGGAAGCATTCGACATCGTCAATGACGAAGTCGGTCTAGACTAAATAGGGGACGGGCGGCTAGGGAATATCCCTCGTCGCCTCTCTTTATAAAAAGAACAGGGGAGAAATGCATGAATCATCCATCTATGTCAGATGAGAAACGTGCCCGCAACCGAATCGTCCGTCGCATCACGGTTGTCATCCTGGCCATCTTCCTTCTCGTCATCGCCACAGGATCGGCGCTCACATATGTCTTTGTGAAGCGCTCCATCGAACCAATCGATCCATCTTCGACTGAAACGGTTGAGATTGAAGTCCCGCTCGGTGCTGGTTCGGGATATATTGGTGAATTATTAGAAGAGAATGGGCTTGTAAGGAGTAGCACGATTTTCCGTTTTTATACACGCTTTAAGAACGAATCGTCCTTCCAGGCGGGGACATATACGTTATCTCCGTCACAATCAATCGATGAATTGATTGAAACGTTGCAAACAGGTAAAGTCATTGTGGTCCCTGATATCAAGCTCGTCATTCCAGAAGGATTCACGATTGACCAGGTGATTGCGAGACTTGCGAAAGTGGCCGAAATCCCGAAAGAAGAGATTTCTGAGCAGTTGAGCGACCGTGAATACATTCAATCTCTCGTAAACGAGCATGAAATGTTGACGGAGGAAGTCTTGCAGGAAGGCATCTATCATCCGCTTGAAGGATACCTGTTCCCAGCCACATATGAATTCAATAAAGGCGTAACGCTCAATGAAATCATCGATGAGATGTTACTGCCAACCGAAAGTATGTATCAAGAATACAAAGATCGTTTAGCCGATTCAGGACGTACGTTCCATGAGACGCTCGCGCTCGCATCCGTTGTCGAGAAAGAGGCGGTGTCAACGGAAGACCGCAAAGAGATTGCCGGTGTGTTTGAGAATCGCTTAAATGACGGAATGAAGTTACAATCTGACCCGACCGTCTGGTACGGAACGGGGGAAACATCGATTTTCACTTCATTCGCGGACTTAGAGAACGACTCTCTATATAACACGTATCGTTACGAAGGCATCCCGATCGGACCGATTGCGGCCGTGAGCCGTGACGCATTTGAGGCGGTGCTCAACCCGAACGATACGGAGAACATTTACTTCTACGCGCGCCCTCCACGTGAAGGGTTCCCGAACGGGGAAGTCTTGTTCGAGGTCGACTATGAGGATCACCAACAAAACGTCAATAAGTACCGTTCCGAATGGGAAGCGTTTGAAGAAGCAAACAGTAATTGATGGGACGACCGGAAGCGGATGCTTCCGGTCGTTTGAATGAAGAGAGTTAAGAGGTGGAACGAGTGGACCATGCATCCTATGAGGGATATGTAGAAAAACTGATCAATGACCGCTCCCCGCTATTGACGGAGATGGAGGCGTTCGCGCGTGTCCATCACGTCCCAATCATGGATTTGACGGGTTCGGAAGTATTGCTCTCCTTATTGGCGATGCAACGGCCGACCCGAATTCTCGAAGTGGGGACGGCCATCGGCTATAGTGCCATTCGCATGGCGGAGTTGTTACCCGATGCAGAAATCGTCACAATCGAGCGAAATGCTCGTCGTTTTGAGGAAGCGACGGGATTCATCAATCGATCGGATGTACGCGATCGGATTACGCTCATTCACGGTGATGCCGTCGAATTGATTGGATCGATTGAAGGTGAATTCGATGCCGTGTTTATTGATGCGGCAAAAGGACAATATCAAAAGTTTTTTGATGGGTATGGCGCTTTAGTACCAATTGGTGGTACGATTTACAGCGATAATTTGTTTTTACGAGGGGACGTCTTGCTAGAGGACGTGTCGGTTTTAGACCGACGCCGACGCCGGCTCGTTCGTCTCGTGAAGCAGTTTACTGAGCAATTGATGGCACGGACCGATTATCATACTGCAATTTTGCCCCTTGGTGATGGCCTAGCAATCAGTCGTAAATTACGATGAGGAGGACTTAACTTTGATGCAACATAAACCCGTCATTATTGGCGTGGCCGGGGGTACCGGATCAGGAAAAACGACCGTGGCCCGCGCGCTCGTCGATGCGTTTCAAGGTCAATCGGTCGTCATGATCGAGCAAGACGCGTACTATAAGGATCAATCAGAGATGACCATGGAGGAGCGGTACAAGACGAACTACGACCACCCCTTCGCCTTTGATAACGATTTGTTGATTGAACATATCCAACAGTTACAACAACATCAGGCGATTGAAAAGCCGGTCTATGACTATGCGGCCCACACGCGTTCAAGTGAAACCATCTTAATCGAACCCGTCGATGTCGTCATCGTCGAAGGGATCTTGGCACTCGAAGATGCGCGTTTACGAGATCTGATGGATATCAAAGTGTTCGTGGATACAGATGCGGACGTTAGAATCTTGCGTCGCATGCAGCGTGATTTGAATGAACGTGGACGTTCAATCGACTCGGTCGTGGCGCAGTACACGAATGTCGTCCGCCCGATGCATTTGCAGTTCTGTGAACCGACGAAGCGTTATGCAGACATCATCGTTCCTGAAGGCGGAGAAAACTTTGTTGCAATCGATTTACTCGTGACAAAAATCCGTTGGGTGCTCACTGAGCGCAATCGCGCTTGAGGAAATAAATCGTTTTCAATTCAACCCTAGCTGTAATATACTAGGAGACAATGAAGGAGTGACAGAAATGGCTGAAAAACAACACTATATGACGTTAGACGGAAAAGCGAAGATCGAACATGAATTAAACGAACTGAAGACGGTCCGCCGTAAAGAAGTCGTTGAAAATATTAAGATTGCTCGTGACTTCGGTGACTTGTCAGAGAACGCGGAATATGACGCGGCGAAAGAAGAACAAGCGATGGTCGAAGGACGCATCGCACAATTAGAAGAGATGCTCCGTAACGCGGTCATCATTCAAGATGATGCAGGCGATAACTCGGTTGTCTCAATCGGGAAGACGGTAACGTTCTTCATCCAAGAAGATAATGAAGACGAGACGTATACAATCGTTGGTGGAGCTGAGGCAGACCCGTTCACAGGGAAAATCTCGAACGAATCACCGATCGCCAAGGCACTTCTTGGTCGTACGATTGGTGATGTGGTCACGGTGCAAACACCAGGTGGCGACATGGTCGTCGAAATTAAAGAAATCAAATAAATTGTTGAGCGACCTCCTATCTGGAAGTCGCTCTCTTTCTGAGGAGGAAACGGAATGAAAGTAGGCATCATCGGCGCGATGGAAGAAGAAGTGAATTTACTTCGGAACGAGTTGACAGAACGAGTAGACACTGAAATCGCGAACTATCATTTTTATGAGGGCTATCTTGGCAACATGCAAGTCGTCATCTTGAAGTCAGGCATCGGGAAGGTCAATGCAGCCATCGGCACGACACTTTTGATTGATAAGTTCAAACCGGACGTCGTCATCAACACAGGATCTGCCGGCGGTTTTAAAAAGGGGATGAAAGTCGGAGACGTCGTCGTCTCGACGGAAGTTCGTCACCACGATGTCGACGTGACGGCATTCGGATATGAGTACGGACAAGTACCAGGCATGCCGCCGGCGTATGAGGCGGATGCCAAGCTCGTCAGCGTCTGTAAAGATGTCATTGAAAACTTGCCGGACGTGAACGTGCACCAGGGATTGATTGTGACAGGAGATTCGTTCATCAACGATTCGAAACGCGTGGCGGACATCCTCGGTCATTTCGATGGCGTCGCAGCCGTCGAGATGGAGGCTGCCCCGATCGCCCAAACGTGCTATCAGTTTGGTGTCCCGTTCGTCGTCACACGCTCGATTTCAGACAGTGCGGACGAAGAAGCGAATCTGTCGTTTGATGAGTTCTTGGAGACAGCATCGATCAATTCTGCGAAGATGGTCATGGCTGTCACGAAGCGTTTAGAACAAGCTTAATCCAGTCTACACGAGGAGGATGCATTGACATCCTCTTTTTATTCCCTTATATTAGTACCAGATACTAAGAATAGGGGTCGACGATATGAATATTGGAATCATCGGCATCGGATCGTTCTTACCGGACAATCGGGTGACAAATATCGATTTAGAAAAACGAATGGATACGAGCGATGAGTGGATTCGTACTCGTACAGGCATCGAGGCACGTCATTTGGCTGAAGGTGATGTGACGGTCGCGGATATGGCGACACGTGCCGCTGAACGGGCGTTACAGAGCGCGGGCGTCTCAATCGATGAGATTGAAGCAATCGTCTGTGCGACAGCAACGGCGCCAGCCTTCCCGGCAACTGCATGTGTGGTGCAGGCCAATCTTGGCGCGAAAGCCGCTGTCGCCTTCGATGTGAGCGCGGCATGTAGCGGTTTCATCTTCGCGATGGACACTGCGAAGAGTCTCATGGATTCAAAAGGATTGAAAAAGACGCTCGTCATTGGCGCAGAGAAGATGGGAAGTCTGATTGATTGGGATGACCGATCGACGGCTGTCCTCTTTGGGGACGGAGCAGGGGCTGTCGTGCTCGGGGAAGACGAGATTGCTTCAATTGACTCACTTGTGCTCGGAAGTGACGGGACAGGTGGTAAACATCTGTATGAAAATGAAGAAGGTAAAATCGTCATGAACGGTCGCGAAGTCTTCAAGTTTGCCGTTCGGAAGATGCCCGAAATCGTGCTTGAAGCGCTAGACAAAGCAGACAAGACGTTGGAAGATCTTGACGTCCTCGTTCCACACCAGGCGAACCGTCGAATCATCGACGCTGCGATGGAACGGTTACACTTAGAAGAAGAGAAAGTGGTCATGACCATTCAAGACCATGCGAATACATCAGCAGCTTCCATTCCACTCGCTTTGGCCGAAGCGGTCAAGTCTGGCAAAATCCAAGATGGACAAACGGTCGTCATCGCAGGGTTTGGTGCCGGACTCACCTGGGGGGCTAGCTGTCTGACATGGAATCACGCAACCATTACGGAGGGGAATCATTTATGAAACGAGTAGTAGTGACAGGATTAGGAGTCGTATCACCATTAGGAAACGATGTCTCAACAATGTGGGATCGCCTGTTAAAAGGGGATAACGCGATTGATACGTTGACGAAGATTGACATCAGTCAATATCCGGCTAAGGTCGGGGCGGAAGTGAAGGAATGGAATATCGATCATTTAGTCGAACCGAAGGAAGCACGTAAGATGGACTCCTTCATCCAATATTCTTTACTTGCGGCAGACGCTGCCCACAAGGATAGCGGACTCGACGTGAAAGCCATCGCGGACGATGTCGGGATTTGGATTGGGAGCGGGATTGGTGGCGTCGAGACGATTGACAAACAGTCGGCCATCTTGCATGACCGTGGACCACGTCGCGTCAGCCCGTTCTTCATTCCGATGATGATTCCGAACATGGCGAGCGGACAAGTATCCATCTATCTTGGAGCAAAGGGACCGAGCAACTGTTCCGTGACGGCTTGTGCGTCAGGAACGAACTCCATCGGGGAAGCGTTCCGTGTCATTCAACGTGGCGATGCGATCGCCATGTTCGCAGGTGGAGCGGAAGCGCCAATCACACCACTCTCGTTCGCAGGATTCTGTTCGAACAAAGCACTTTCAACGAATCCGGACCCGAACACGGCGTGCCGTCCGTTCGATGAAAACCGTGACGGATTCGTCATGGGTGAAGGAGCCGGGGTGCTCGTCTTGGAGGAGTATGAACATGCGAAAGCACGTGGTGCGAAAATGTATGCTGAAGTTGTCGGATATGGGATGAGTTCGGATGCTTACCATATCACAGCACCATCCCCTGAAGCAGAGGGCGGATCGAAAGCGATGAGTGAGGCGATTCGAGACGCCGGAATCACGCCAGAAGATGTTCAATACATCAACGCGCACGGAACGAGTACACCACTCAACGATATGCTCGAGACGAAAGCGATTCGTCGTGTGTTCGGGGAACACGCTGATAAGCTCGCCGTCAACTCCTCAAAATCGATGATCGGTCACCTTCTCGGTGGTGCAGGTGGCGTCGAGGCCGTCATCACAGCACTTTCGATTCATGAAGGCAAGATTCATCCAACGATTAACTGCGAATCACCAGCTGCAGATTGTGATTTAGATTATGTACGTGAAGGAAATCGGGAACTTGACATTCGTTATGCACTCAGTAACTCACTCGGCTTCGGGGGCCACAATGCGACACTCGCATTTGCAAAAGTGACGAACTGACGGTAGAAAAATCATTCAAAAAAGGTTAGGGTATAAGGGTTGGTCTAACAGAAAGGAGTGCAACGAATGAAAAAGAAATCATTCATCGTGGCCGCCTTGTTAGGTTCAGTCCTTATCCTTTTTTTATTTGTTTGGAACGAACAACGAGAGCAGTCACGCGAACTAGTGCCAGTCGAAGAACAACAATTGACGATTTACGGGGAGTCGCTTCCGACTCAGCCGGATGTCATGCTAGCAATTGATCCATCATCTCAAACGATCCTATCCCATCTATATGAAGGACTGTATCGATTCGGAGCAGACGGGTCCATCGAACCGGCGCTCGTCGAGAAGTTAGAGCGATCCGAAGATGGGACGGTCTATACATTCACATTAAAAGAGAGTGTGACGACAGAAGGAAATGCGATTGACGCGCAAACGTTCGTCGATCACTTCCAAAAACTCGTGGACGTTGATACGAATTCACCGTTCAGCTTCTTACTCGCAGATGTTCAATCTGCAAAAGAAATCGGGCTTGGTCAACAAGAACCGGATACGCTAGGGGTCAAGGCAATCGATGACCGGACGCTCGAGCTGACTCTAGTCCGTCCGATGGAAGGGTTCGAACAAATTTTAGCGATGCCCGCATTTTTACCTCAACCAAAGGTGAAAGAATGGGATGAGCTAGAGACAAACGGTCCATTTAAAATCAAGGCAATCGAAGATACGACCATCTCGTTACATAAAAATGAAACGTACCGAGAAGCTGAACAGGTCACACTCGAAACGATTACCATCAAGAGTGAACCGAACTTGTCAGAAGCGACAGGGATGCAACCCGTCCCTTACGATTTTGACGTCTCCACGATTGATCAAGAAGGATTGACTGTACGGGACGTTCCACGGAGCGGAGTCTTTTATTTGAAGCCGAATGTTGAAAAAGCGCCGTTTAATGATGTAGCGTTTCGACAAGCCATCGCATTGACGCTTGATCGGACGGAAATCGAAGATTCACTCGCACGAGCAGAACAGACGACAGAACGATTACTCGTCATCGACCAAAAAGCTGCGATTGCACAATTGGAAGGAAACGCCGACCAATTGTTTGACACCGTGAAGAAACGTCTGAAGAAAGATGAAATCGAAATCGAGTTGCTCAGCTTTGTCGATGATGAAGCGCGTCAAATCTCCACAAAATTAAAGAAGAATTTGGAACAGTTGGATGGTTTGACCGTTAACGTCATCGAACTCCCCCTAGGAGAAAAAGTTAGGAAAGAAGTCTCAGGGGATTATGCATTTTCATTATCAGGCTGGCAACCGGACTATCCGATGTTATCCGCCTATTTGACTCAATTTGAAACAAACGATGTCCTCAATTCGAGTCGATATGCCAGCGAATCGTATGATCAATTGATGGATCAGGCTCGCTCAACGGATCGGTTGGAAGAACGAAATGAAATCTTCCGAGAAGCGGAGGCACAGCTGTTAGAAGAGGCTGTTGTTATGCCAATCTATCAAGCTGGACGCTCTTATGTGATCGAAAAAGGTTACGACCATATCGGATATCCGGTCACCGGTCCTTCATATGTCCTAACCTTTGCAAAAAAATACGAAAATTGAGCTAAAAGCCCGCCACTGTAGGCGGGCTTTTTGACTATGGATAAAATTTTTTAGAAAAATCAAAATAAACACTTTGCAAAATTATCAGAATATTGTATTATTGCATCAACGGGATTTTGGTAACAAATACTGTCAGAAGAAATGACTGAATTTTCTACCATCATTCACTTCGTTAAAACGAAAAAATCAGGGGGTCATCGCAATGAATAAGAAAAAAGGTTTTGCTTTAGCATCATCGGTTACACTTCTATCTAGTGCATTCCTAGCTGCATGTTCGACAGGGGAAGAAACGGATTCTTCACAAGGATCAACAAACGAAGGTTCAGCAGATGAAGCGCAAGTCCTCAACTTGCTCGATTCTTCAGATATTCCTTCACTTAACCCGACACTCGCAACAGATGCTGTATCGTTCAACGTGTTGAACAACGTTAACGAAGGTCTCTACCGCATGGACGAAGAAGACAACCCGACTCCGGGGATGGCTGAATCTCACGAAGTTTCAGAAGACGGGAAAACGTACACGTTCAAAATCCGTGAAGGCGCGACTTGGTCAAACGGGGAGCCTGTCACAGCGAACGACTTCGAATACGCTTGGAAAGAAGTACTCAACCCAGATAACGCATCACAATATGCATACGTTATGTCAATCATCGAAGGCGCAGAAGCGTACAACACAGGTGAAGGCGAGCGCGATGCTGTAGGCGTTAAAGCAATCGACGATCAAACTCTTGAAGTTAAATTGACTGCACCAGCTGACTACTTCCTCGGATTGACTAGCTTCGGCGTATTCATGCCAAAACTCGAGTCATTCGATACAGAGCAAGGTGAGAACTTCGGTACATCTGCAGAGACGACTCTCTACAACGGACCGTTCAAACTCGACAGCTGGGAGCGCGAGCAAGGCTGGAAGATGGTCAAGAACGAAGACTATTGGGATGCTGACACAGTTAAACTTGAAGAAATCAACGTTAAAGTCGTTAAAGAAGTTTCAACGGGTGTTAACTTGTATGAAAACGGTGACGTTGACCGCACAGGCTTGACTTCTGAGCTCGTAGCCCAATATCAAGACAGCGAAGAGTTCTCAACTGTCGTTGAACCAACACTCTTCTACCTCCAGTTCAACACAGCTGTGGAAGAACTTAACAACCAAAAAATCCGTAACGCGATTGACAAAGCGTATGATAAAGCAGCAATCTCAGAGACGCTTCTTGCGAACGGTTCGATTCCTGCGAACTACCTCGTACCAAAAGATTTCGTAACAGGTCCTGACGGCAAAGATTTCCGTGAAGCGAACGGCGATATCGGTGGATACAATGTGGAAGAAGCTCAAAAACTTTGGGAAGAAGGGCTTAAAGAGCTCGGAACAGACAAAGTTGAGCTTGAGCTCCTCAACTATGACTCAGAGTCTGCGAAGCAAATCGGTGAGTTCATCAAAGGTGAACTTGAGAAGAACCTTCCAGGCATTTCGGTATCAATCAAGCAACAACCGTTCAACAACAAACTTGACCTTGAGAACAAAGGTGAGTTCGAGTTCACATTCGCTGGATGGGGACCTGACTACCAAGATCCAATGACATTCGTTGACCTCTTCGTAACTGACGGACCATACAACCGTGGTAAGTGGTCGAACGAAGAATTCGATAAGTTGATTGAATCTGCGAAATCAAGCACAGATGCTGAACAGCGTTGGGCTGACCTTCAAGCTGCGGAGAAAATCGTTCTTGAAGAGAACGCAATCTCGCCAGTTTACCAACGTGGATCGGCTCGCCTCACGAAACCTTATGTTAAGGACATCGTTGAGCATGCATTCGGTGCGGACTACTCTTACAAGTGGGCTTCAATCGAAGGCAAAGAATAATCAAATCATCTTACGAAGAGAGACAGGGACGCCTGTTTCTCTTTTTATGTACATTTTTTTATACAAAAAAGAACTCTCACATGGAGAGTTCTTTCACAACAATCTTATTTTTTCACTTTGGCGCGCTTACGACTGAGACCCATCGCTTTTTCAATCTTCGCGAGATTCTTATTTGCGACGGCTTCAGCTTTCGCACGACCGGCATCAAGAATTTCATCGAGTTCTGGAGAATCGATCAATTCGTGATAACGAGCTTGAATTGGTTCAAGTAGAGCAACAACCGCTTCAGCCACATCTTGTTTGAACGTCCCATAGTTCGAGTTCTCATATTGTTTGACGAGATCATCGATTGGGGTCCCCGTCGAAAGCGAGTAAATTTCTAACAAGTTCGAAATCCCCGGTTTGTTCTCCCGGTCGAACGAGATGACACCACTCGAGTCTGTGACGGCACTCTTAATCTTCTTACGGATGACATTCGGCTCGTCGAGCATCGAGATATATCCTTTGGCATTCGTATCCGATTTCGACATCTTCTTCACGGGATTCGTGAGAGACATGATCCGTGCGCCTTCTTTTTGAATGAGTGGCTCTGGGATTGTGAATGTCTCATAATATCGTTTGTTAAAGCGTTCCGCCAAATCACGAGTCAACTCGATGTGTTGCTTTTGGTCGTCTCCGACTGGAACGAGTTCCGTATTGTATAACAAGATGTCAGATGCCATGAGCGTCGGGTAAACGAACAGCCCTGCGCCAACGTTCTCACTACCTTGCGACTTGTCTTTATACTGCGTCATCCGGCCGAGCTCACCCATGCCGGCGATACAAGTTAACATCCAACCGAGTTGAGCGTGCGCCTTCACTTCAGACTGAACAAAAATCGTCGCTTTTTCTGGGTCGAGACCAGAAGCCAAGTAGAGTGCCGCCAACTTTCGCGTGTTGTTCATTAACTCGACACGATCGAGTTGAACGGTAATCGAATGTAAATCGACGATACAATAATACGCATTGTTGTCATCTTGAAGATCGACGAATTGCTTCATTGCGCCTAAGTAGTTCCCGAGCGTCACGACGCCGGTCGGTTTGATTCCTGAAAAAATCGTTGCCATGTGTATACACCTCCGAAGAATATAAAAAACCGCAGTCGTCCTCCCGAATAAATCGGGACGAATAACCGCGGTGCCACCCAAATTTGCATATCATATGCCACTTGAACGCGTTAACGGGCGTGAGCCGTCTCGCCATACTGTTGTTCAAGCGAGCCACTCCGAAGTCCATTCATTCAAAAACTTTTCATCTACTCGCAGCACCGTAGACTCTCTGGGGAAAAGGATAGTTGAATTACTTGTCTTCATCCAAATGTTCTTATTCTGCATTTAGTTTAGCACAGGATTCAAGTGACGAAAAGATTAAATCAATGCGACGAGGAAGGAAAGAGCGATACTCACGACACCGACATATACCCAGTTCCACGCTGAATGTTTACGAAGCTGCCGATCTTCCGGGTCCTCTTCCTCATCCTCTTCGTAATCGGCATCAATTTCCTTCAACCTTGCGCGTCGATTGCGTTTAAACCCGTACATGATTCCGTCAAATAGACCGGATGCACTCATATGGGAGAACATCCCGATGGCAAAGAGGAGTATACCTGATACAAATAAGCCACCACTTAAGTGAAACGTGAAAGATTCA
This sequence comes from Exiguobacterium sp. AT1b, assembly GCF_000023045.1. Taxonomy (GTDB): domain Bacteria; phylum Bacillota; class Bacilli; order Exiguobacteriales; family Exiguobacteriaceae; genus Exiguobacterium. Next base: position 2,708,257 of record NC_012673.1, read on the forward strand.
CTTCGGAAATAAGAGAAAATCGACCAAACGGTATAGAGAAGTGTGACAATTCCCCAAACAAAAAATATATTTCGAAACTTTTTCAACGATGTAATCTCCTTTCAATCGATAAAAGAAATGTGTCAACATTCCGTGTTTCTTCTATGATACTAGGAACGTAGGGCATAAAGCGAGTAAGAAAATGATGTCGAATGATAGCGGTTCATTCAATAGTTGACAGTTTCATTAAAAATTTCTTACAATAGCCCTAACGTTCTTTCGTCGAATACTTTATGAAATATTCAGAAAATTAAAGAAAAAGTAAGATGTTTATTCGGCGATCGGCTAGCTTTTCAAAATGAAAGGGGAAATCGCAATGAAGAAAAAATCGATTTTGCTCATGATGACGATCATCTTGGCACTCGGTTCAGTTCTCGCGGCTTGTTCAACAGGCGGAGACTCTGATGGCGGCGGTTCTTCTTCAAACGGAGAAAAAGTTCTTCGTTTGACGGATACGTCAGATATCACAACAGCCGATCCGGCTCTTGCTACAGACGCGGTCGCATTCAACTTGATCGCCAACACAATGGAAGGTCTTTACCGTCTTGATAAAGATGGAAATGCAGTACCGGCACTTGCTGAAGGCGAACCAGAAGTAAACGAAGACGAGACGGTTTACACGTTCACACTTCGTGATGCTGAATGGTCAAACGGGGAACCGGTCACAGCTAATGACTTCGTTTATGCTTGGCAGCGAGCTGTCGATCCTGCAACAGGTTCACAGTACGCATATATCATGAACACAATTAAAAACGCTGAAGCAATCAACACTGGTGACACACCAAAAGAAGAGCTCGGTGTTAAAGCAATCGATGAGAAGACACTCGAAGTTACACTCGAGCGTCCAGACCCATCATTCCTTTCACTTACTTCGTTCGGTACATTCACTCCGATCAACGAAGCATTCGCCACTGAAAAAGGGAAAGATTTCTCAACTAGCCCTGAAAACCTTCTCTACAACGGACCGTTCACATGGACTGAATGGGACCGCGAGCAAGGTTACGTCTTAACTAAAAACGACACGTATTGGGATAAAGAGAACGTGGCCCTCGAAGCGGTTGACGTTCGTGTTGTTAAAGAAACATCTACAGTCGTAAACTTGTATGAAGCGGGCGATGTTGACTACGCTGGTCTCGCATCAGAACAAGTCGCAGCATTCCAAGAAGATGAGGACTACAACACGGGTCTTCGTTCTGCAATCGGTTATTTCAAATTTAACCATGAAGATGAGATTTTCTCTGATGTAAACGCACGTAAAGCAATCGCACGCGCAGTTGATCCATCAGGAATCATCGATCAGCTCTTGAACAACGGTTCAGTAGCGACAACGTCATTCATCCCGAAAGACTTCATCAAGTATGAAGACGGAACGGATTACACAGAAGGCGTGGAATACTTCAAAACAAACGCTGACGAAGCTGCTTCACTCTGGGAAGAGGCAACTGGTGGAGAAGCGACTACAATCGAACTCCTCTCGTTCGATAGCGAAGTATCGAAACAAATCTCTGAGTACATGAAAGGTCAAATAGAGTCGAACTTACCGAACGTAACGGTTGAGATCGCACAACAACCTTTCAACAACAAACTTGAGCGTGAAGCAAAAGGGGACTACCAAATGTCATTCGCACTTTGGGGACCTGACTACCAAGATCCGCTTACAAACCTTGGTATCTTCACTTCAGAGAATGGACAAAACGACATCAACTACTCATCATCTGAGTATGACAAGTTGATTGATGAGGCATCTGCTGAAACGAGCATCGATGCACGTTATGACTTATTCAAAGAAGCAGAAGCTCTCTTGATTGAACAAGATCAAGCAATCATGCCAATCTACCAAGCAGGTGTGGCATACTTGATCCGTCCAAATATCGAAAACTTTAACCGTCAATTATTCGGTGCTGATTACCAGTACAAATACGTTGATATTAAGTGATGGAAGGAGGGGGCATGCTTAACGCATGTCCCCAATTTTCTAAAAAATTCTAATGAAGTAAGAGAAAACACTGTTCAAATGTTTTGTTGGTAAAGTATAATGTAGTAACAGTGAAAATTCAGAATAATCTCTGAAACGAGTATTCTTTGTTTTCAGCCGCTGTACTAAGAGCCTTGAGATGACGTCTACACTTATCTTTCAGAAAATTCCTTTCATTTTGTGAATTTGAAAAATGGGTCATATGTCATAGTAAAGCTGTTGGTGCAAGTAGTAGAAAGAATCAGAAAAAAACAGGGGGTTTTTATTCATGGGACGTTATATCCTACAACGGCTGACTTACGGCCTCATCACGTTCTTCTTGATTGCCACGTTCACGTTCTTCCTGATGGACCTGCTCCCAGGTTCGCCGTATCAGAACCAGGAAAAACTGACAGAATCACAAATTCAATTGTTGAATGACCGCTACGGACTCAATGATCCGCTTCCGGTCCGCTATGCTACGTACATCGGAAACATGTTGCAAGGTGATCTTGGCGTATCATTCCGTACAGCCAACCGTCCAGTAACTGAGTTGATTATGGAACGTATCGGTCCTTCGGCACAACTAGGGCTCCAAGCACTGGTTCTCGGAACTTTTCTAGGTGTATTGTTAGGTGTTGTCGCGGCGATTCGTCACAATACGGTCATTGACTATGGTTCAATGTTCGTATCGGTAATCGGGATTTCCGTCCCATCGTTCGTTTTTGCAGCCCTCCTTCAGTACTATGTTGGAGTTAAATTACAGTTACTCCCGGTCGCATTCTGGGAAACGCCAGCTCATACGATTTTACCAACCATCTCACTATCGCTAGGGGTAACGGCAGCCATTGCCCGTTTCGTCCGAACGGAGATGCTTGAAGTCACCGGACAAGATTATGTCACGCTCGCAAAAGCCAAAGGGTTGACGGGTAACGCGATTGTATGGAAACACATGGTCCGTAACGCCATGATTCCTGCCATCACGATTCTCGGACCGATGACAGCAGGACTCTTAACGGGTACGTTCGTCATCGAAAAAATCTTTGCGGTACCTGGTCTTGGTGAGTTGTTCGTTACGTCGATTACGTTGAACGACTATTCTGTCATCATGGGAACGACATTGTTCTTCTCAGGCTTATTCATTATTATCATTTTGCTTGTCGACTTGCTCTATGGGGTTGTGGATCCACGTATTCGTCTTGGGGGGAATAACTGATGATTGAAAACAAAAAGAATTACGAACAGTTCGACCAAGACATGTTCACACCAGTTGAAATGAATGAACAGCTTGGCGAGCGAATCGCTGGGAAAAGTTTAAACTTCTGGCAAGATGCATGGATGCGTTTAAAGAAAAACAAAGCAGCCATCATCTCGCTGTCTATCATTTTAATTCTTGTCGCTCTCGCTTTATTTGGCCCGATGCTCTCAAGCCGAGATGCATATGAACAAAACATCTCGCAAGCGAAGCTTCCACCTAAAGTCACAGGACTTGAATGGGCTGGATTTGATGGATTGGCAACACTTGGCGGTCGTGAAATCGACTTCTATGAGCAGAAGAATGTAGAAGAAAACTTCTGGTTCGGTACAGATTATCTCGGTCGTGATCTTTGGTCACGTATTTGGGAAGGGACACGTATTTCTCTCTTCATCGGGTTCGTCGCTGCCATCATCGATACAATTATTGGTGTCGCATACGGTGGAATCTCGGCTTACTTCGGTGGTCGTACCGATAACATCATGCAACGTATTGTTGAAATCTTGACAGGTGTACCAAACTTGATTTTGATCATCCTGTTCATCTTGATCTTTGACCCGGGTGTCTTCACCATCATCCTTGCCATGGCCATCACCGGTTGGATCGGGATGAGTCGACTCGTTCGTGGTCAGATTCTCAAGCTTAAAAACCAAGAGTTCGTCTTGGCAGCTCGCACATTGGGTGCATCTAGTACGCGTTTGATTTTCAAACACTTGATTCCAAACACATTAGGCGCGATTATCATCACGCTCATGTTCACGATTCCATCTGCCATCTTCTTCGAGGCATTCCTCAGCTTTATCGGGATCGGGCTTCAACCACCACAGGCATCACTTGGTACGTTGATCAACGATGGATACAAAGAACTACGGACTTTCCCGTTCCTTCTTATTATCCCGTCTGTCATCATCGTCTTGCTCATGGTCAGCTTCAACTTGCTTGCTGACGGTTTGCGTGATGCGTTCGATCCGAAAATGCGTAAATAAAAAAGAAAGAGGGGGACTCGTGCATGGAAACGATTTTATCAGTCCGAGACTTAGAGGTCTCGTTCCACACATATGCAGGAACAGTTCAAGCTGTTCGTGGTGTTTCGTTTGATTTGAAAAAAGGCGAGACGCTCGCCATCGTAGGAGAGTCGGGTTCAGGTAAATCCGTTACTTCGAAGGCGATTATGCGTCTCATTCCGAACCCTCCAGGTGAGATCACGAACGGAGAAATCATGTTCGAAGGAAAAGACTTGGCGAAGCTTTCGGAAAAAGAAATGTTAAAAATTCGTGGTCGCGACATCGCAATGATTTTCCAAGACCCGATGACGTCACTCAACCCGACGATGACGATTTATAAGCAAATCGCTGAAGGGTTGAAACAGCACCAAGGGTTAACGGGTGAGGATGCGAAGAAACGTACGCTCGAATTGTTGACACTTGTAGGGATTCCAAACCCTGAAGCACGTTTGAAACAGTATCCACACCAACTTTCTGGTGGGATGCGTCAACGGATCGTTATTGCGATTGCACTCGCATGTAACCCGAAAGTGTTGATTGCCGATGAACCGACCACAGCACTTGACGTAACAATTCAAGCGCAGATTCTTGAACTGTTAAAAGATATTCAGCAAAAGACTGGCACTGCGATTATTTTCATCACGCACGACCTTGGCGTTGTTGCGAACATGGCTGACCGTGTTGCTGTTATGTATGCAGGACGTCTCGTTGAAAAAGGAACGGTTGATGAAATTTTCTATGAACCACGTCACCCATACACATGGGGGCTTCTCGGTTCGATGCCGCGTCCGACGGATGACCGCAATGAAGCGTTACCGGCAATCCCAGGTACGCCTCCGAACTTGCTCGATCCTCCAAAAGGGGATGCGTTCGCACCGCGTAATCCATACGCAATGAAGATTGATTTTGAGAAAGAGCCACCGATGTTCCAAGTAAGTGATACACACTTTGCTTCAAGTTGGTTGTTACACCCACAAGCACCAGCGGTTAATCCGCCACGTGCGATTCGTGAACTCGCTCTCAAATATCGTCCAGACAGTGCGTTCGCAAAATCGTTTACGAAAGGTGGTGCTGAATAATGGAACGCGAGAAATTACTCGAGGTAAAAAACCTGAAGCAGCACTTTAAAATTGGTCGTGGCCGTGTTGTCAAAGCGGTCGACGGAATCTCATTCGATATTTACAAAGGTGAAGTGCTTGGGCTCGTAGGTGAGTCTGGTTGCGGTAAGTCAACGACAGGACGTACAATTATCGGTCTCTACGATGCGACGGATGGCGATGTTGTGTTCAAAGGCGAAAACGTCCACGATAAAAAATCAAAAGCAGACAAGTTGAAATTCAACCGTGCGATGCAGATGATTTTCCAAGATCCATACGCCTCGCTCAATCCGCGTATGACGGTCGCCGATATCATCGCAGAAGGAATCGATATTCATGGTCTTGCGAAGACGAAAGAAGACCGCATGAACCGCGTATATGACCTTCTTGAAACAGTCGGTTTGACGAAAGAGCACGCAAGCCGTTACCCACACGAATTCTCGGGTGGTCAGCGTCAGCGTATCGGGATTGCCCGTGCCCTTGCGGTTGAACCGGACTTCATCATCGCCGATGAGCCGATCTCAGCACTTGACGTTTCGATTCAAGCGCAGGTCGTCAACTTGATGAAAGAATTGCAACGCGATCGCGATTTGACGTATTTGTTCATCGCTCACGACTTGTCGATGGTTAAATACATCTCTGACCGTATCGGTGTTATGTATCAAGGTCACCTCGTAGAGCTTGCGACAGCAGATCGCCTTTACGAGAACCCAATTCATGCATACACGAAATCGCTCCTTTCAGCGATTCCGCTTCCGGACCCGGAGCATGAACGTACACGTAAGCGCATCGTATACGAGTCAACATCAAAAGGTCCAGTTGGACGTTCAGATGAAGATTCAAGCATCCCGCCACTTCGCGAAGTTGAGCCAGGACACTATGTCTCGCTCACAGACGAAGAGTACGAAGCGTATAAAGCGCAACTCGTGTAACAAAATCAATCCTGACTCATTTATTGAGTCAGGATTTTTTTGCACAAAAAAATCACCTATTAAAGTAGGTGACTGATTATCCGTTTGAGATGCGTGGTAAATTAGCAAGACGCTCGACGATGGCATCGATTTGACGGACGCGAGCTAGCGCATCTTCAATTTCCATTGTTTCATAATGATGAAGACCGCCTGGCTGCTCCACATACGTGTCCGCATCATGGACGAGTTGTTGCAGTGGGGTCCGTTGGATACGACTCGGTGGTAAATAGGAATCCGTGTGCAACAGAATCATGACAGAAATCTCTTTTGCCCGGGCTGGATCTTCCCCTAATCGAATTAATAGTTTATGAGCCCGTTCAGCCCCTTTGATCGCATGGATATCGTTCTGACGATACAAATCATAATTCCATTTACCTTCTGTATACCATTCATAGTGTCCGATATCATGAAGAAGCGCAGCTTTCGTCGCCAAATCTGTATCAAGACCACGTTTCGTTGCCATTTCGAGAGCGCGTTCACAGACGTCGACCGCATGTTTTAAGCCGGATCGAGTTAAATATTTTTGGGTAACCGGATGTTTCATAATCGTTTCTAAAGTGATTCTCATCATCGCTCTCCTCCTTAAAAATAAAAAGGTTATTTCTATAAACTATACAGGTTTCTTCAAGTCATTGCAAACGATATTGATGTAAATATGAGATGAACGCGTAAGAATGATTCACATTTCACAAACGAGTGTGCTATAATTTAAATGTAGATATAGTGCAACTTCAAGATTTTCAGAATCGGTAATGCTCGGTCGGTTCCTTACGCTGTATGGGGGTGAGAGGCCATGAAAGAACGTGACAAAGTTCTGCGAGAGAAAAAGAGACTTTTGAAAGAAGTATTGAAGAAAAAGTTGAAAGACTTACAAGTCAAGCCAGGGAAAGAGACGGTGTCTCAACCGGTTTCTCGAATCCCTGCGTCTTAAGTTAGGTCGTTCAAGGTCGCATTCAACGAATGCGCCCTCTTTTCATATCTGATTGATAAAGAATATCATTGAAGTTTTGATAAATAAGAATTACTATAATTAAGTGGATGCGAATTTGGGTATACAAATAGAGTCACTTAAAAAGATGGACGCATACTCGATCAGGGAGGAAGAAAAATGGTCACACTTTATACGTCTCCAAGCTGTACATCTTGCCGAAAGGCACGGGCTTGGCTCGAAGAACATGATATCCCGTTTACAGAACGAAATATATTTTCAGAACCGCTCTCATTGAATGAGATTAAACAAATTTTACGTATGACGGAAGACGGGACGGATGAAATCATTTCGACTCGCTCGAAAGTCTTCTCTAAAATCGATGTGTCTGTTGATGCGCTATCTCTTCAACAGCTTTACGATTTGATTCAAGAATATCCAGGGCTTTTACGTCGTCCGATCCTCATTGATGAGAAACGTTTACAGGTCGGATATAACGAAGATGAGATTCGTCGATTCTTGCCACGTAAAGTTCGGACGTTCCAATTACAGGAAGCCCAACGCCTTGTGAATGAATGAGAGCATACTGTTTAAGCAGTGTGCTTTTTATTATCGATTATTTCCTATAAAATAAAGTTATAACCCTTCATCTAGATTGAACGATGTTAAAAAGGGTACAAAGATAACAAGACAATTTCCCCTCTCCTCCTTATGTGAATTGGGAGCGAGGTGAGAAGGGAGTGGACAATCGTGAAAATTGAGCGCATCAATGATAATACCGTCAAATTTTTCATCACATACGTGGATATCGAAAAACGTGGTTTTGCTCGTGATGAAATTTGGTACAACCGAGAACGTGGCGAGCAGCTGTTCTGGCAAATGATGGACGAGGCTCACGAACGTGAAGACATCTCGTTTGATGGTCCACTATGGATTCAAGTACAAGCTTTTGAAAAAGGTCTAGAAGTGACTGTGACAATCGCGAAAAATGTAATGGACACGGAAGACGATTCTGAACTCGGTTCGCTTCTTCGATCAGCAATCGATGAGGCACGGGATCAACAATCGGTACTCGACCAATTGAGTGAGTTGGATGAACTTGAAGCCGAGGCAGATGCTTGGGCACCACTCGCGATGGAAACAAATGATTTCGAGGCAATCATTTCGCTGAGTAAACGTACAGGAGACATGTTCAGCGATCTTGATTTGAAACTATATCACTATCAAGACCGTTACTACTTGTGGATTGATTTCCCGGATGAAATGGAACCGGAAGACGAAGAGAATGCACTCAGTCTTTTAGCAGAGTATTTAACATTCAGTACACAGACGCAACCGATGCTTGAAGAGTATGGGAAACTCATTCTCGATGGCGACGTCTTTGCGAAAGTGCGTCACTATTTTTAATGGTACATCGCCTGTTCAGTTGGACAGGCGATTTTTTCAAATCGACGGTAAAGAGGTGTTGGTATGGTGAGACGAATTCGATTACTACTTGATGACAGCGCATGGTTTGTCCCATTTTTATATGGAATGGGTGGCATCGTACTAACGGCATTCACTCAAGTGTTTGGGGAGTTTTTCCGAGATTTATTACCTGAATTTATTTATTTAGACCTGGACTCAGCGGCGTCTGTGTTGTCTTCGACATTTACGAGCCTGATGACGATGATGACGTTCAGCTTTTCCACGATTTTGGTCGTGTTGACGACGTATTCCTCTCAGTTTTCTCCTCGGACGATCAACAACTTTTTGACGAACACGTCGGCCAAGCATACGCTCGGTCTTTTCATCATGACGACGGTTTATGGAATTTCGAACTTATTCCTCGTCCGTACGGCAGATGAAGGCGTCGTATTGTCGTCTGGGATCAGTGTGCTCTTAGTCATTGGTTCAATCTGGGCATTCGTCAAGTTCATCCAGACGGTCAGTGTTTCGATTCAAGCGGAACGTCTTTTATCCGAGTTACATAAAGAAGCGCTCTCTGTCATCAGTGAGCAAAAAGATGCGATTGAGTCGGATGAGGTTCATCTCGTCTTGCCTCGATCTGTCCATTCATTGGAAGGTCAAGCGGTACGAGCTCCGCAAACGGGGTACATCCGATTGTTTTTAAGAGAGAAACAAGGGGATCATGAAACGGACTTTGAGTCCGTCGTTGCCGTCGGGGATTTCGTTGCCAAAGGTGATTTACTCGGGTTTTGGAAAGGCGAGGACGCACCGGATATCGAGTTGTTTGAGATTGGGGAAGTGCGTTCTTCGATGCAAGACCCGTCATTTGCGATTGAAAAATTGAGTGAGATTGCGCTACGTGGAATTTCTCCAGGAATCAACGATCCGAACACCGCAATTCATGCGATTCATTACATCGGGGATATTTTACGAGAGCTTTGTGAATTATCGGATGGTGATTTTCTGTATTCGAACGGGAAGTGCGACTGGCATGTGAAGCGAAAAACGCTTGAGACGATTCTATTTGAATCATTATCACCGATGCAGACCTATGCCAGCCGAGATATCTTCGTGATGGGGTCTGTGTTTGAAGCGATTCGAATGGCACGCCTCCAAGCGCATGAAACGCTCGATTCGACCTTTGAGGACATGGTTCAATATTTTGTGGATGTGATTGATTGGGATCGTCTTCATGTGAAAGAACAGAACTATTTGCATAATAAGATCAATCGGGCTAAAAAGATGGCGACATGAGTAGCAACCACCTGTTCAAAAGAAGAGGTGGTCGCTGTTCAAGACAATGTATACCCGCCATCGACCGTGATGGCTTGACCGTTAATATACGTTGAGGCATCCGTCAACAAAAATTCGACGACCGGTGCTACTTCCTCAGGGAGGGCGGCATGTCCCCGGAAATGATGGGTCATCGCCTCTTTAAACTTCGCTTCCCCGCCGTATAGCTTGTGACTGAGAGGTGTATCAATCGGTCCGAAACAAACGGCATTGAATCTTACTTTTCCTTTCATTCGGTGCGCGAACGTTTTGGTTAAGGCCACTACGGCCGCTTTTGAAGCGGCATAGTGCGCGAGCATCGGAGGGAACTTGACGTGCCCGACGATGGCGGCATTGTTGACAACACTCGCTCCTTGGTCAAACAAGGGAATGGCGCGCTGTGTGACGGTGTTCAGTGCATACAGGTTGACCTCGAACACCTCAGTATACGACTCATGTGTCAAACGCTCAGGGGTGCCCGGTCTGCCGAATGTGGCAGCGTTATTGAATAATCCGTTCAAGGTCACACCTTGCTCTTTTAACTGAGCGAAAAGATGATCGATGTCCTCTGTAGAAGCAAGGTCACATCGAATAAATGTGGCTTGTCCATTTGAATCAGACTCGAGGGCGGCACCTCTCGTTTCGTCCCGACCAATCCCGATGACACGGTGCCCCTTACCAGTCAACTGCAAAGCGACGGCGCGACCAATCCCACTTGTCGCACCGGTGATTAGAAAAGTCCCCATAATTTATTCGCTCCCCTCAAAAAGATGATGTTACGATGTATAATTAATGATAATACATGACAGAAACGAGGTCAGCTTATAATATGTTGCGACGCATACAAGTACTCTTTTCCCTCATTTTGCTCGCAGGACTCATTGCGATATTATCGTATTACTGGAGCTCACAAGTAATCGGATTGTTCTCGATTCTCGTCTTTTTGACAACGTTCAGCATATTGCTCGTCATCTTACTTGAAAATCGAAATCCACAACGTACGCTCATTTGGGCAATTGTCATGATTGGTTTTCCAGTCATCGGATTATTCGCATACTTTGTATTCGGTCAGAACTATCGCCGTAAACGTATGTTCAAAGAAAAAGCGATGCTTGATGAAGAGACGTACTTGGCCTATCGTCAGAAAGCGATGACGTTGTCGCCGTCCCTCATGTTCGCCCACGACGATTACGAGAAGCTGATGCATTTGACTTCTTCGTTGAACCAGTTACCGGTCTCATCGAATACGTATACGCAAATCTTGACGAACGGCCGTGAAAAGTTTTCGAAGTTATTGCCGGCTCTGAAAGGAGCGTCCCGACACATCCATCTAGAGTATTATATTTTCCGGGAAGATCGCATTTCTCGGGAAATACAGCGGATCTTGATCGAAAAAGCGAAGGCGGGGGTCGAAGTCCGATTTTTATATGATGCCGTCGGGTCCATTCATACGAGCGGCACGTTCTTTGAAGAGATGAAGCAAGCCGGTGTCCAAGTCCAGGCATTCTTTCCAGTAGTATTGCCGCTCGTTTCAAGTAAGACGAACTATCGAAACCACCGAAAAATCGTGGTCATCGATGGTACGGAGGCATTCACAGGTGGCTTGAATGTAGGCGATGAATACTTGGGTGAGCACTCTAAGTTCGGGTTTTGGCGCGACACCCATCTGTATGTCAGAGGGGAAGGGGTATCTGAACTGCAATTGATTTTCTTGCAAGATTGGTATTACATGACCGGGGAACGCCTGTTCACACCGTTCTATCTAGAGCCGCTTGAAACGGTAAGAAGTGCGAGCGGAGGGGTCCAAATCGTTGCAAGTGGACCGGATGAACCGTATGAGACGATGAAGTCCATTTACTTTTCACTCATCAATGCTGCGAAAAAATCTGTCTACATTTCGTCACCTTACTTGATTCCAGATGAGGACATTATGAGTGCCTTGAAGACGGCGTCATTATCAGGAATCGATGTCCGCATCGTCTTACCGAGTTATCCGGACCATAAAATCGTGTTCTACGCGAGTCGGTCCTATTACGAAGAACTGTTACTCGCCGGGGTGAAGATTTATCTATATGAAAAGGGATTTATGCATTCAAAAGTCATCGTGGTGGATGATGGATTAGCCACGATCGGGACGGCGAACATGGATTTTCGGAGCTTTCATTTGAACTTCGAGGTCAATGCGCTCCTATATAACACGAATTCGGTCCATCAGCTGAAACAAGACTTATATGATGATTTCGAAGGGTCTCACGAACTCGTATTAGAAGAGTTCGCGAAACGGTCATTCTTTATCAAACTCGTTGAATCATTAGCTAGAATGTTTTCACCATTGCTATGAGGAGGGAGCAAGATGCGGTTTGCAATCGATCGGGAAGGGGATATCATTGATTCCTTTACATTAAATCGGATGCAAGCAGAGCAACTTGCTCCTTTTCGATGTCCGACTTGTCAGGAAGTATTGATTGTAAAGCAAGGTGTGAAGCGACGGCTGCATTTTGCGCATATCCACACCTGTGGGAGGGCTGAATCGGTCACGCACCATCAGGATAAATGGGCGGTGTGCCAGTGGCTTCAAGAGAAAGGCTATCCAGTCGAGCAGGAGGTAACGATCAAGAATCGTCGAGCTGACGTACTCACGAACATGGACGGGCAGCACACCGTGTTCGAAATTCAGGCATCTCCCTTGCGACCGGAAGAATACGCCGAGCGAACGATTGATTATCGACGAGCGGGGCTTGATGTCATTTGGATCGCGAGCGGTCTCGATTTGAGAAGCAATCAATCGTTTCAACCATGGATGCGTCTAGAACTGTTTCAGAGACATCGGTTGTTGACGGTGAAAAATGGGAGATTGTTACGCTTCAATGGATTTCCGATTTCGATTAAGTATGGAATCGGAAGCTGGGAAACCTCATCTTCCGTGAACACGTCACCGTACGAAGCTTACTACCGGTTCGATGCTTTTGAATGGACAGAGATGATTCGTCGTAAGCGTATGTCGCCTCTTTATCCATATCCGTTAAATCGACGGCTCATATTGAATCGGCTCTATCCACTTGGTCTGTTACCCGCATTATTACCGACCGCCTGTTACCTTCCGCTATCATCGCTTTGGGGAATTCGTGTGCATCCGATTGATTTTCAAACCGTTCTTTATTTGAATCGCTACGAGTCACCTCACGATTCCGTGGAATGGAGTATTCAAAAAACTTGTCGACAATTTGGGGTGACACCGACAAGCGACTTTTCCCAGTCATTTCATGTACAATGGAAACAACTCTTGAATGCGAGTCGTCTATCCTGTGATGTCAGGTCATGGCCGCATCCGAAGCATTACGAGGAGGCCAGACATCACGATACACGTTTGTTTCAAGGACTTCAGCGATTGATCTTACAATCGACTTAATCATCGAAAAGGAAGTGGACGTATGTCAGAGGTATTGACTAGACAACAAGTTCCAGTGGAAGAAACATGGAACTTAGAGACCATCTACAGCAATGACGAGGCTTGGGAATCGGATTTTCAAGCGTTAAAAGAGAAAGTGCCGGCATTGATTGGATTTAAAGGACGCCTTGGAGAGTCGGCGGAGACGTTATACGAAGCGTTGCAACTTCGGGACGATCTCTCACGTCAGTTACATAAGCTATATACGTATGCGCACATGCGCTATGACGAAGACACGGCGAATAGCCATTATCAAGCATTGAATGATCGTGCCGGCTCACTTGCTTCTCAAGTTTCAGCGCAACTCGCGTTTATGACACCTGAGTTGCTTTCGATTGATGAGAATCAGATTGAAGCATTTATGGAGCAGAATGAGTCACTTCGCGTTTATCGTCATGCATTCGATGAGTTGGCACTTGAGCGTCCGCACGTATTGACAGAGGCAGAAGAAGCCATTTTGGCTCAAGCGGGAGATGTGCTCGGTCAATCGAGCTCGACGTTCGGTATGCTCAACAACGCGGATTTGAAATTCCCGAAAGTGAAAAACGAAAAAGGGGAAGAAGTCGAGTTGACGCACGGTCGATATATCACGTTCCTTGAATCGGCTGACCGAAGCGTTCGCGAAGGGGCATTTAAAGCGATGTACGGGACGTACGCGCAATATTTGAATACGTTCGCCTCAACACTGTCAGGAAGTGTGAAGAAAGATAACTTCTATGCGACTGTGCGTAAGTTTGAAAGTGCAAGACAGTCCGCACTCCACCATAATGCGATTCCGGAGTCTGTATACGATGGCCTCGTAGAAGCAGTGAACGAACGACTCGACTTGTTACATCGTTATGTCGCGTTACGTAAGCGAGCGCTTGGCTTAGATGAGTTGCATATGTATGACCTCTACACACCGCTCGTCAAAGATGTCGAGATGAAAGTGTCATATGAGGAAGCGAAACAATGGATGGTAGATGGTTTGGCACCACTCGGAGAAGAGTACGTCCAAATTGTCAAAGACGGTCTCGAATCGCGTTGGGTCGACGTGCGAGAGACGCGTGGTAAGCGTAGCGGTGCTTACTCCTCGGGAGCATACGATACGCAACCGTTCATCCTCATGAACTGGCAAGATAACGTCAATAACTTGTTCACGCTCGCACACGAGTTCGGACACTCGGTGCATAGTCATTACACACGCACATCGCAACCATATCCGTATGGAGATTACTCAATCTTCGTTGCAGAAGTGGCATCGACGACGAACGAAGCTTTGTTAAACGACCATTTGTTGAAAACGAGAACAGCGAAAGAGGAGCGTCTCTACTTGCTGAACAATCAGCTTGAAACGTTCCGTGGAACATTGTTCCGTCAAACGATGTTCGCTGAATTCGAACACATGATTCATCAAGCTGCTCAAGAAGGCGTATCGCTCACTCCGGAGTACTTAAATGAAACTTACCTCGAGTTGAACAAACGCTATTTCGGAGACGAGATTGTCATCGATGAAGAGATTTCATATGAGTGGGCGCGCATCCCACACTTCTATTACAACTACTACGTCTATCAATATGCGACAGGGATTTCGGCATCTGCTGCACTGTCACAACAGATCATGGAAGAAGGGGAGCCAGCCGTACGTCGTTATATCGATAACTTCTTGAAGGCGGGTTCTAGTGACTATCCGATTGAGGTGCTGAAGGCGGCTGGTGTCGATATGACGACGAAGGAGCCGGTATTGAAGGCGCTCGATCAGTTCGAGGCAGTTCTTGATGAAATGGAATCATTATTATTCTCGTGAACAATATGTGACAATATGCACAAAGAGGTTGTCAGGTGATTCTGTACTAGGTATATTATAAGTGTGAAATCAATCACAAACCCCTTTATTGACCGTAAACTTTCTCCCATCTTGTAGGCCTTCCCCGGGCCTCAAGGTTCGATGTCTCTTGTCCCCGCTTGAGACGTCAAAAACCCCATGGCTCCCCGGCCATGGGGTTCTTTTTTATTTCGTTTGAGCCCACGCTTCACCGCTACATCCTGGCACAGGACGGCAACGCTGTTGTAGGGAGAGCTTCTTCAATTCGCGTTCAATCACTGTCTTCTCCAAGTCTAGAATGTACGATAGCTCTGTGATGGTCGAAGCATCATAGCGTGCCAACACTTTGGCTACATCCCAATCGGTCGAACGGCTCGGTGCATAACCTAACAATTCAGTCATGACCGATTGATAGACGTCGTACGGATAAACCCCTTCAATCTTCAATGCTTCATCGCGCGTCACGAATGTGAGTGCGGGCAATGACTCAATCTCCCAATCTTTCAACACTTGATGGTCGACAGCCAATGCATTCAAGAGCTGGTTCGATTGAAGATCGGCTTCGAGTTCACTTAAATCAAGGCCATACTCTTCGAAAGAACGTGCGATTTCCCATAAATCGATTGAACCAAGTTGTTCACCAGAGAATAGATCATTCACATGCAAATGACGCAAGAAGCGCATCGCATGACGTTTCCCTTGTAATTCCAGCGCTTTGATCATGGTGAGAAGGCGAACTTCTTCCTGACATCCGCCAACACAGCTAGGAACGGTAGAGACCATTCGAAAACGAATCACGTGTCCGTATTCAATCTCTAACTTTTTGATCAGTGTCATCACATGAAAGTTCTCAGGACTTGAGATGTCCATGAAATAGAATAACTCCAATGGCTTATACGTTACTTGAATAGGAGTTTCTTCCAGTGAACAGGATGACCCATTACATTGTTCAAGTTCCATTTGTGTCGCCTCCTCTCGTCAAAAAACTCATTTAACTTTGTAAACTCATTGTAGCAACGAAAAAAAAAGGTTGGCAATGTATCTGCTCAACCTTCCAACCGACTCATTTTCAATTCCATGAATCGGACGATTTTATTTTTGGCGGGACGATAGGGGAGACCGTGTTTTGCAAGAAGTCCTTCGAACGCACGTTTTCCCTCTTCTTCATTCGTCACTTCAAATTCTATTTCATAGTCGCTCGTCTCCAAATAATGGCTTTCGTCCAAAACGAGTAGACCGTCTTCTGTCTGCAACTCTGCCCGATTCGTCTCGAGTCGACCGAGATGTTCGAGCGGTGCATTCAGCTGGAACGGGGCCAGTGCCTGCTTCATTTGCTCGTCATGAATGATTCCGTACTTAAACAGATCCTCAGCCTCATCTTCTGTAATTGTGGCATGTGTCTCAAGCAATCCGACCTCGTTTGGTTGCTTCAACGTCAGCACTTGACCATGTTTCTTCTCGCGAATGCGAAGTGCTGCCCCGTTCGCTTTTAGTTGAAAGGAAGGGGTGTCGAAATAATCATTCGCCTGCCAACGAACTTGGTCATCAAGCTGATAGGCACGTAGGAGTGTCTCATACTCGTCTTTCGTCAACATTGATTTAAATTCAATTTCCACTTCTTGGGTCATGAATCATCGCTCCATTCTATGAACAATTGTTCGTTTATGATACCATACAAACGGATACATACGGAAAGGACGCGTTTTTTCCGGAAAAGAACGAAAGTGGTGACAGCGTATGCAATCAGTGAACTGGGATCAGTTTTTAGTACCATATCAAATCGCGGTAGACGAGTTGAAAGTCAAATTGAAAGCCGTTCGTAAGCAATTCAAGTCCCAAAATGACCATTCTCCGATTGAATTTGTCACAGGTCGAGTGAAGCCGGTCGGGAGCATTCTCGAGAAAGCGAAACGAAAGAATATCGCTGACCATGAATTGGCGACGGATATGCAGGATATAGCGGGATTACGAATCATGTGCCAATTTGTCGATGATATCGTTCACGTCTTGGATTTGCTACATCGTCGAACAGATTTTAAAATAGTGGAAGAACGCAATTACATTACCCATCAGAAAGACTCGGGCTATCGATCGTATCATGTCATCATCGAGTACCCGGTCCAAACGATTCACGGTGAAATCCCGACGCTCGTTGAAGTGCAAATCCGCACGCTTGCGATGAATTTCTGGGCCACAATCGAGCATTCATTGAATTATAAATATGATGGCGACATGCCTCTTGAAGTGCAGGAACGATTGAGACGCGCAGCCGAGGCGGCCTTTTTACTCGATGCCGAGATGAGCCAACTCCGCGTTGAAATTCAGGACGCCCAGCAAGTGTTTCGGGATAAAGAGATGAACGTGAAAACGGATGAAGACTAGGGGGGAACCGATATGCAGTTTGCGATTGTATCGAGGGGAGATACGCGATCAGCGGAAATCGCCCAGGAACTGACTGAAAAACTTCAAGCCGCCGGGCATACATTATCGGAAGAGCCCCGAATCGTAGTGTCGGTCGGAGGGGACGGGACGATGTTACAGGCGTTTCATAAATACATCGACCGACTCGATGAAACGCTCCTTGTCGGGATTCACACCGGGCATCTCGGCTTTTATGCCGATTGGCAACCGGATGAGTTAGATGAACTGACGGAGATGATCACGAGCGAATCGTTCGAGCCGGTCTCGTATCCGCTCGTTGAGGTGCTCATTGACTATGAGAACGGGGAGACCGATCGTCGATTGGCGATGAATGATTGCACGATTAAGAACTACAAGCGCACGCTCGTCTGTGATTTATCGATTCGAGACGATTACTTTGAAACGTTCCGTGGAGACGGATTATGTATTTCGACACCATCGGGTTCGACCGCCTACAATAAGGCACTCGGTGGAGCGATCGTACACCCATCGATTGAAGCCATTCAAGTGACCGAGATGGCTTCGATCAACAACCTGGTATATCGAACGATCGGCGCACCGCTTCTCTTACCAAAACACCATCAAGTGAAAATCAAGCCGCACACGAAAACCGAATTTGAATTGGCGTTTGACCATCAGGAAGCGTTGTCCTGGTCGGATGTCGTCTCGATTCGATGCGCGGTCGCAAAAGAAAAAGTGACGTTCGCTCGCTTCCGGCCCTTCCCATTCTGGCGCCGAGTTCGCGAATCGTTCATCGAGGAAGGAAAGTAACGAATGCAAGGGTTTACGATTCGTCGCGTTGTGGAGAAAGCCATCCCACTTCGCGACTTTTTAATGCAAGATATGGGCATTTCTCGAAAGATGCTCACGCTCGTGAAGCATGAAGGCGATATTGAAGTGAATGGCATGCACCGCACCGTAAGGCATGAACTCGAACCAGGAGATGAAGTGAGCGTGCGATTCCCGCCCGAATCCCCATCACTCGACATGGTCGCTTCGGAAAGACCGATTCGAATTCTGTATGAAGACGATACGCTATTGGCGGTCGATAAACCGGCAGGGATTGCCACGATCCCATCACGACTACATCCGACCGATACACTTGCGAACGCTGTACTCGGCTATTATCAACGCATCGGTCTGTCATCTGCGATTCATGTGATCAATCGACTCGATCGTGACACGAGCGGTGTCGTCTTATTTGCAAAGTACGGATTCATCCATCATCGATTTAGTGAACTTCAGAAAGCGAATGGATTGATGCGTACGTACAAGGCATTGGTCGAAGAAGAAGTGACGCCACAAACGATTGATGCACCGATCGGGCGTGCCGAGAACTCGATTATGGAGCGAGTCGTGACAACTGAGGGACAACGCGCCATCACGCACATCCTCGCATGTCAGCCGTTTGGGAGCGGCTCGTTATTGACGATTCGACTCGAGACGGGACGGACCCATCAGATTCGCGTGCATTTACGTCATATCGGTCATTCGCTCATTGGGGACTCCATGTATGGGGGGACGGCTCGTATGCCCCGTCACGCCCTTCACAGCGCGTCTGCGCGATTCATTCACCCGATGACAGGGGATACGATTCAGATTGAGGCGCCGATTCCGGAAGATTTTCGAACTGTATAAAGAAATCCCTCAAGGTTAGACCTTGAGGGATTTTGTCAATCATCATCAAACATATAGGTTTTTGATTTAGAGGCCACGTTCATGACGAGACCGATGGCAATCATGTTCATGATAATCCCTGTCCCCCCGTAACTGACGAACGGAAGGGTGAGTCCGGTGATTGGCAAGACACCGATCGTCATACCGATGTTTTGGAACACCTGGAACGTGAACATGGCGATGACGCCGGTGACGATATAACTTCCGAACGCGCTACTAGACTCTAATGCAATGTGAATCATCCGATAGAGGAATAGGAAGAAGACGATGATCACGAGAGCTGCGCCGATGAACCCATAGTGTTCTGCGATAACAGCAAATATGAAGTCCGTTTGAGATTCCGGTAAATAGACGAGTCCTTGACCGTATCCCGCCCCGAACATCTGTCCAGAACCAATCGCCTGTAGTGATTTGATCAATTGGAATGCCAAGTCATCTGAATATTCGTATGGATATATCCAGGCCTTGAAGCGGTTGAGCGCATGTCCAGGTACGAACGCTTGCAAGACTTCGAAATGGGCAAAGAACAGATACATGAACGTGCCGATGGTCAAAGCCGCGGCGCTGAAGAGACCGAGAAGCCACTTCCAACCGATTCCCGAGACGATGATGATGGCGCCGAGCATCGTCATCAAGACGAGCCCGGTCCCTAAGTCCGGTTGTGTCACAATCAGACCGAGCGGCGGGATGGCCACTAATACCAATTTCACGAGGAGCCACGTATCGAGTTGTGACGAGCCATAACGTTTATTGTGCTCATAGACGATAGTCGACATGGAAATCAGTAAAAAGAGCTTCATGAATTCGGCCGGCTGGAAACTGAAGCCAGGCACATTATACCATCCATACGCCCCATTGATGTTCGGCACGAGCGACGTGTCACGAAGTGGAATCAGACCGACGAGCAGAAGTAGACCGAATGCGTATAAGTACCAATGGATTTTCCGGAGTTGCTCATATTCGATCGTCATGATCGCGAACATCGCAAAAAAGCCGATGACATAACGAATGCCTTGTTCAAGAGCGAAGTTGATATGTTGAAGTCGCGTTGGCAACATCGGTTGAGCGGTATAGATTGCACCGAGACTGATGATCATCAATAGGAAGACGATGGTCAACAGTGTCGTATCTAAACTTTTAAAATATGATTGTATACGGTTCATAACGGAGTCGAATCACCCTTTCTATACGTATTTTATCTTACCGCAACTTAAAAAAATCGCAATACGTAACGAGTCGGTTGACAAAACAGAAACCTTTCTGTAATCTGAGGACAGATATTATCACCAGGTACTAAAAAGGGGAGTTTATGATGTCAATTTTTCCAACATTAACGAATAAAACGTACGTCGTCATGGGGATTGCCAACAAGCGCTCGATTGCATGGGCTATTGCCAAAACGCTTGATGAGGCAGGGGCGAAGCTCGTATTAACGTATGCGGCAGAACGATTCAAATCAGGTCTCGAGTCACTCGCAAGTGAGTTGAAGCAAGAAGCGATTCTACTTGAGTGTGATGTGACGAATGACGAAGCGATTGATTCAACATTCCGTTCGATTCACGAACAAGCGGGCGAGATTCAAGGAATCGCGCATTCGATCGCATTTGCTGACAAAGAAGCATTGCGCGGTGAGTTCTCAGAAATGACACGTGGTCAGTTCGCGCAGGCATTAGACATCTCAGCATATAGTTTGACGGCAGTTGTGAAAGCGGCGAAGCCTTACTTCGCACAAGACGCCTCGGTGATCACACTCACTTACCTCGGCGGCGAGCGTGTCGTTCCGAACTACAACTTGATGGGTGTCGCCAAAGCGGCACTTGATTCGAGCGTCAAGTATTTGGCGAACGAATACGGTCCACATGGTGTGCGTGTCAATGCTATCTCGGCGGGGCCGATTCGTACATTGTCAGCCAAAGGGGTTGGTGATTTCAACAGTATCCTTTCTGAGCTTGAACAGAAGGCGCCATTGCGTCGAAACGTTTCGGCGGAAGAAGTAGCTTCGACAGGCCTCTTCCTCCTCTCGGGGATGGGAAGTGGCGTGACCGGCGAAGTCATTCACGTAGATAGCGGATACCATATTTTATAAGTTTGGGGTATGGCGCAGTGATGCGCCATTTTTGTATTACCTCGTGAATAAATCGGGTAAGGACCTATGAAGGAGGTCAGATCATGGGTCCCTATCAGATTGATTTTACTGTCGTACAATACGTCAACCGACAAGTCCAGCCATCAGGTCGAGCAAGCATCGAACCGGTGACACGAATCAAACGTGTCCAACGAATCCGACCTCGACGTGAAGAATGGCTTGAAGAAGAGCAAGAAAAAAACCCCGGTCGCTATGTCGACCGGAGCATATAAGGTTAGCCTCGGAAACGGAACGTCTCATAGACGTTCCATGTTTCATTTTCGAGTTCATACATGACGGCCATACGAGTGATCGTCTCTTCGAAATGAACCTGCTCCATACGCATACGTTCGAGGACGTCGAACAGCTCGGCATCGGTCAAATCTTGACCAATCGTGATGTGCGGCAAGAATTCATATTTCGGTGTTTGGTTGAGCACACCTTCATGCAGTCGTTGCTGAAGAGTCGACAAATCACGTGTCGGTAACACTTTTAAATACAAGACATTGTTCGTCGGTGCGAAAGACCGAACGCCATCGACTTTTAACTGAATCGGTTTAGTCGAATCCGCAACTTGTTGCAAGTACTCGAGTACTTTCGGCAAGTCTTCTTCTGACACCTCTGTCCGCTCTTTAATGGTCACGTGAGGTGAAATCAACGCATATTTTGTGTCATAGCGTTTTCGATAAGAGTTCGCAAAATCTTGCACTTGTTTAGACGGAAATAAGACTACCCCAATCTTCATTCCTCTTCCCCCTTTAATCGTTTAACCTACATGTTAATGATGACCGATTTAATGTGGGAAGTCAAAGCAGGGTTCGTCTTTTTTCAATTTTTCAGTATAATGGTTATATCATATAGAGAGACGATGACTCTCTGAACGAAGGGATGTGAAGCGGGATTTCGATCCTGCGCCTATTATGAAACACGTACCACACTCACGTGACGTCCGAGAAGCGGCTCGTGCTCGTTTGCTCGAACGCGGGGTCACGATTGAATCGATTGCTGAAATCGTATACCAGATGCAGGCACCTTACTCGCCGCATCTTTCTTTAAAAGATTGTATGGATTCTGTCGAGGCGGTTCTTGACAAACGTGAACTACAACATGCGATTCTTGTTGGTTCAGAGCTCGACATGTTGGCTGAAAAAGGCCAATTATCTGAACCGCTTCTGTCGATTATCGCCTCAGACGAAGGTTTATTTGGAGTGGACGAGACGATTGCGATCGGTGCCGTCAACACATATGGTTCGATTGCCGTTACGACTTTCGGATACTTAGACAAGGCAAAAATCGGTATCATCAAACAACTCGACACGAAGATGGATGATGGACAAGTCCATACGTTCATGGACGATCTCGTCGGTGCCATCGCTGCCAACGCTTCAGGACGATTGGCGCACCGATTGCGAGATATGGTCGATTTCGGAGAAGAAGAGATGCGTGAAAGAAAAGGGTTGTATTGATGAAGTGGACACCGCAAATGGTGGTCATCACCGGGACGGTCGCTTATGTGATCGTGTCGGTGTTTGTCGTTTTAGGGGCGGTCGATCCGATGAACACATTCGTATATGAATGGTTACAACCGCTACCGGATCGAGTGTTTGCCTACGTGACAGAGCTCGGGAGTGCACAGGTCATTGTGGGGCTCTCCATATTAGGGTTGTTGTTTTGGTATTGGCGCGGGGACCGTATCGAAGCGTGGCGACTAGCGCTCGTTGGAATTGGGACACTCCTGTTTACCCAGGTGCTAAAGCTCGTCTACGGAATCGATCGACCGCTCATTGATGCATCCCTCGATGCAACGACATACAGTTTTCCGAGTGGACACGCCTCAGGGTCGCTGGCCCTATATGGATTGACAGCTTATGTACTGTATCGAAAGAAACAGTCGAAAGTCGTCATCTTCATTCTCTTGTGCCTCGTCCTTGCGGTTTCGCTCAGCCGTGTCATCTTGAACGTTCATTACTTTAGTGATGTGCTCGGCGGTTGGCTCGTTGCGTTGACGATGATTGCATTGTCTGAATGGATCATAAGGAGGAGAACGGCTTGATCGTTGTGGTAGATGTAGAAAAATGGTTATTCGTTCAAAAAAAAGAAGCGGATGAGGCATCAGTTCCCACAATTTTAGTGGAAAAAGATCGAGATGGGGCGACGTGGTTCACCTCGATGAAAATTTTGTTTCAGTTAAAGAAATGGACGAGCCGACGTCGCTTTGTTCCCCTTTTACTGTGTGATGAGCAGACCTATCGCGCATATGAAGTATTTCATGTCGATGCTGTGCCATCATTGGCTCTCCTCGACGGGGGACGGACGTTACTAGTGGACAATAAACGAGATGAGTCGTTTGATGTTGTGCTACGGGAAAGTGGATTGGATACAGAAAAATCGATTTTATTGTTCGCACTTCAATATATTGAACAGATGACGAATGAACCAGTCGCTTTTGCCGGTGATGAGTCGATTGATGCGACGCGGATCGTCCCGGCAACATTGTTAGATAAGACGGATCGCTTAGAATCCGGACGACGCCTGTTCGAATGGATGCATGATGAAGACTTACGTAAGGAGAATCAACATGACTGATTGGGAAAAGACATTTCAGCAATTGTTGGACGGACAAGTGGATGAAGTGAACGTACCACGCGAAGACTTTTTATCCGTTCGAACCATTTTGATTGAGAAAGGTTGGCTCTTTCAAGTAGTAGGAGAGGCCAAGCACGGTGGCGTGACGATTTATCGCAGAAACCCGGTCACGACGAATTCATCATTGGAAGAGACGAAGGAATGAAATGACTTCAGTCAAAACAACAAGGTCTGCCTCCCAAATGGAGAGCAGACCTTGTTTTGTTTAAGCGTTTGAAGCGAGTTTGATTTTTTGTCGTTTCATCTTGTGTAGTAACCAAGCATAGAGGACTTCACAAGAGTTGTGAGGAAGGGTCAGCTCCACAAGAGGGTGAGCGTGACCAAATATAGTGAAGCGCGAATGGTCTTCGTCGAGCAGAGAGACTTGAATATCCGTCGCATCCTGTAGTGAAATGCGTTGTTCCCCTGCGTGAGCATCTTTAAGTTTCAGCATTTTTCCATTCGTCGCAAACTTGGTGAACGATGAGACTCCTTGTACTTTCAGTTGTTCCATTTCGTGTATCTATCCATCGCGTGATGAATAGATTTTCACCTCGCTTTCTCTATATTGCCTTCCATTCCTCCAGAAGGTTATTCCTAGTATAACGCCTCGTTCGAAAAAGAAAAGTGTTAATTTAACAAAAAATTAAGACAATTTGTTATCAATTTTTAAGAATAGCGTTCAACCCTGTCCAGTATAGGCATAAGGTTGAAACAATCGGTCTGAAAATAACAAAAAAGAACCTCGTTTCCAGAGGTTCACAACTATTCATTGCATGTATGACCTTATAATCGTTCAATCTGCCATGTACGACGACGGTACAACAATTGCCCTTTTAAGGCGATGGATTCTTTCTTCGCATCGAAGTCTTCTTCAAGAACAGACATGTCTTCATAACGGCCCGCTACATAGAATGAGATGACGATTTGTCGATTAAACAAACTGCGTTTCGTATGATCGAAATCGATGATCAGACCTTGAGGTGCCAAATCGAGTAATTCATCGATGACGGGAAGTGGAATCGGAACAAAACTGATGTTACGAATGTCACGATCAAGTTTACTTTGCAACATGTTTTGGACGAAACGATTGATTGTCGACCAATCGCGAATATAAAGACTGCTATGTCGATCGTTTGCTTCATTGAAGAACACAATCTCATTATCGAGCGAATCCAAGAACGGCTTCTTGATTCCGCGTTCCATATGACTTAAAAACAAGATTTCTGCAATTTCATGATCGGACAGCGTTTCGAGCGTATTGTAGTCCGGAAAATCGATCGCTGTAAACGTTGTTTGGTTATTCAAATACTTAGACGAGAACGAAGATAGTTCGTGCGCTTCAATATAACGGAAACGCGACCTCGAGGATTGTCTCATCCCTTTGATGTCCGTTCGACAAATAATCATCGGTCTCGTCACGGAAAGCGCTTCTGTTACATCCGCCAACGTCACACCATGCAGTGTGAAGCGTTGGACGTCCCGGTCTTGCTTCAAATAAAAGAGTTGTTTTGACATATGGTATCCCCTCAGTTTGACATACTACGATTATAGTAGCAAAAACACGTGTTTTCTGCCATCTTGAGACGGTACCAGAGGGTTGAGTTCGATACATTTGGGAAAATAGAAGTATAATTGAGGAAACGAATAGGAAAGGCGGGTTCCACATGTGGGGATTAAAACGTAGTTTTCCTGAGCTCGCTACGCCCCGGTTTATCCTGCGAGAGCTAGAACCGCGTGATGCTAGAGCACTTTATACCATTTTATCCACTGAGGAAGTGATGCGATATTATGGGTCGGACCCGTTGCTTGCCGTCTATGAGGCGAAGAACGTGATCGCTTACTTTAAGGATCAATTTCAGCAAGGGAAGGCCATTCGTTGGGCGATATGCGATCGGATGACGAACGAATTGGTCGGAACGATTGGATTTCATAATTGGACGCCCCAATACTATCGCGCCGAAATCGGGTTTGAGGTTTCCCCTCATTATTGGAGACAAGGGGTGGCTTTCGAAGCTGCTTCAGCTGTCATCCAATACGGTTTTGAAGAATTCAAGTTTCATCGAATCTCTGCGTTGGTCGCACCAGGGAATGAAGGGTCGAATCGACTCGTTCAAAAATTGGGATTTATTGAAGAAGGACTTCTACAAGATTATGCATATAGCCATGGCCGATTCATGGATTTGACGATGTATCGGCTACTCAAAACAGAATGGGAAGAAAAGGAGCACTCGATGATATGAAAGCACTCGTATTGCTACATGGGCTGTGCGGTTCTCCAAAGTACTTTGAACAGTTGGAACCGTTATTGAATGCCGAAGTTCACGCGCTCACATTACCTGGTCATGCCGGGACGGACGTGGGACCAGAAACGATGGATCAATTTGCGGACTGGGTCATCGGAGAAATTCGTCTTCGGGGTCTTGACCGTCCGCTCGTATGTGGGCATTCTTTCGGAGGCTATGTGACGACTAACCTCGTGCGTCGCTATGGAACAGAAATATCGGGATTTGGATTGATTCACTCCACGGCGGCCGCTGATACAGAAGCGGCGCGGGAAAAGCGAAACGGTGACATCCATCAAGTCATCGAAGAAGGGATCGAGCCGTTTATTGACGGAATGATTCCAAATGTCTTCTCAAGCGATTCCGACCCGGCGCTCATCCAACAAGCGATCGCAATCGGATATGAAATGACGGTCGAGGGAATCGTGAACGCGCAACAGGCAATCCGCGATCGTGAAGACGAAGTGGACACCATCGAAACGACTGACCTCCCCGGCCTATTCATTTACGGCTCAAAAGACCCGAATATGAATGAAGAGCGGGCGTTTTTAGGTGCGTCACGACATACGAAAGCAATCGTTCCGTTCAGTCATATGGGGATGATGGAAGCCCCTGAAGAAGAAGCGAAAATCGTGAACGAATGGATGCGGGAGGTAGAACATGGAAAAGTATAAATTAATCGCTATGTCAGGAAGTCTTCGCAAGAAATCTTTCAATACCGCTCTTTTGCATTCGATCATTGAACTGGCTCAAGAGGATTTCGACATTGAAGTCGTCTCCATCGAACTTCCACTGTTCAATGACGATTTGATTGATCCGGATGAACCGGAAGTTGTGGCCGCATTGAAGCAAGCTGTTCGGGAAGCTGATGGGTTATTGATTGTCACGCCTGAATATAACCATAGCATCCCGGGCGTCCTGAAGAATGCAATCGACTGGCTTTCGCTCGAGCCGGGAACGCCACTTCGGGATAAACCGGTCATGATCGCCGGGGCCTCGCCGGGCATACTTGGAACCGCCAGATGCCAAATCCATCTCCGACAAGTATTTGCCACAAATCGTGCAAATGTTTTACCGGGAAATGAAATTTTCATCACGCATTGTAAAGAAAAGATTGATGATAGCGGGTTGCATGATGAGAAGTCGATTAATCAAATCAACAAAACATTATTGGAATATCGTAAATGGATTGAGTTTTGGAAGCGTAACGCAAAAAAATAACTTGAAGTCGCTCATATTGTTTGATAGAAAGGAATTGTGAAAACAAACACAAGAGGAGCGACACCAAAATGGAAACTTACATCGAACTGTACAATGGCGGCGAATTGGGTGATCGGGCGGTAATGAACGATGGGATGACATTTGGACGGATGACGATTGTTGAATTGTTCTATCAATCCAATCATATTTTTGGTTACGTGAAAGAAGATGGTGAAAAACGTTTCTTCCTTGAACCGATTTCAGAGGACGACACGTTTACTGTGGATGGGACGACGTATTCACTCCAACAGTTTATCGCGTTGTTTTAAGTAAATAGATGGTTAATTGAACGCAAGCGACTCGCTTGCGTTTTTTTGTCATTTTCGTCACGATGAAGAGTGAGGTGATGAGGATGAAACTAGTAGCAATCGAACCGACACCAAGTCCGAATAACTTGAAAATCATTGTGGACCCTCCGTTTGAAGGGAGAGGCACAACGTACGACAAAGCGAGTACGGATGCCCCAGCCATCATTCAAGAAATCATCGGGCTTCGAGGCGTCAAATCCGTTTACGCCGTGTCTGATTTTCTCGCTGTCGAGCGACATCCGAAACATGATTGGCATGACGTCATGAATGAGATCCGACGGGCGTTCGGGGAACAAGTTGAGGAAGTCGAATCCACAAAGATGGATACGGACTATGAACCGGTCCATGTATCCGTCCAATTCGTGCTCGATGTACCGATGCAATTAAAACTCGTCAAAGGGGACGAGGAAAAACGAATCGGATTGTCGAAACGATTCGTCGATGCAGCGATGGAAGTTCAAGCACAAGTGAAGAATGTCATTCAAGACCGTCGTTGGGTAGAACAAGCCCCACGCTATGGTGAATTGGATGAAGTCAGTGTCGTCGCACAAGAAGAATTGGAAGCGGCGTATCCTGAAGAGCGCATCGAGCGGATCGTGGCCCGGGCGTTTGGTCGTGAAGCGGATTTCGAGGCGAACGCGAACCATCTGCAGTCGGATAATTGGAAAGATCGGATGGCCTTCTTGGATGAACTCGAAATCCAACATGAAAACATGCCTTATTTCCGTCGTGCCTTGGAAGATTCCGTGATGGCAATCCGTCGACAGGCGGTCGTCATGATCGGGATGTTTGAAGAGCGACGTGAGGAATATGTCACATATATCGAACAAGCCTTAGTGGACGCTTCTCCTATTGTGCGGCGGACGGCTGGGGATACGGTCTCCGACTGGGCATTACCTCAGTCCCAACCTTCCATGATTGAGGCGTTAAAGGATAAAAACAAACTCGTACGTTGGCGAGCGGCTCGTTTCTTATTCGATTGTGGAGATGAGCGGGCTGTACCTGCCTTGTCGATTGCGGAGGAAGACCGCGAGTTCGAGGTCTCTTTACAAGCGCGACTTGCGAAAGAGCGGATCACGAGCGGCGAGACAGCACTCGGGACAGTATGGCAACAAATTTCGAATCGGTCGAAATGAGATTTCGTTCGACATGTATTGAATCAAATTGATTTACAATTTAAGGTAAAGAGGAGCGTCTGTAGTACGGATTGCTCCTTTTTTTCATGAAATCATATGCACATTTCCCCAATTGACTAACATTTGATGTAGACGTTTCGACAATAGGTAAAATGTCGTTGTTGTGCTGTCGAACGATAGGACATATATCTTGGTTTAAGATTGGTACACTAGGTTTATCACAGATGAACAAAGGAGCCATACTTATGATATTGTTTGCAGAAACGCCTGAACTTGTAGCTTATAAGGAAGTAGTAGGAGAAACGATGGTCGTCACGTTTGAGTCGATGCACAGTGAGACGTTCTCTATCACGGCTCAAGTCCGGTCTGATCTCGATATCGCAGATTCATTGTTCATGACCGGTTGGCAACAATACATGGAACAAACTAAAGTTTCGTAAAAAAGGTAAATAATATAAGGAAAATCATTACAAACGTCTGCACATTGTATACACTAGTGCTATAGACGTTTTTTATTTTGTTGAGGAGAGTGGGATTCATGAAGAAAACTTGGTTGCTCGCCGTAGTGACGGCAATCTTATTAGTCGTAGCGGGATGTGGGAAAGAAGAGGCGAAACCGAGTCAAGTAAACAGTGATTCGTCTGAACCACCGGCTCCATTGACGCTCGACACGGAAATGGCATACGATGCGTCGGCAAAAACGTTATCAGCTACGATTTCGATGACAAACCCAAATGAGGAAGCAGTCGATGTAACGTTTAATTCGTCGCAACGTTTTCAGTTAGTTGTCAAAAAAGGGGATCAAACCGTATTTGATTACGGAAGTGATTATATGTTCACAGAATCTGTAATTGAGGAAAAGTGGGAAGCGAATGATAAAAAAGTATTCGACGAAGTCTTCCCATTGACATTAGAACCAGGCGAATATTCGGTCGAAGTGATTGGGCTCGGTCAAGTTGACGGGGCACCTGAAATTGCTGTGACAGATGAGACGACGTTCACCGTTGAATCTGCTACAACAGAAACTCCGGATGAAGGTACGTCAGAAACACCGGAAGAAACGCCTGCAACAGAGCCGCAGTCGGACGGCGCGTTCCGTGATGTACAAATTGACTTGAATGACACGATGATTCAAGTGAGCGGGTATACGGATGAGGTCGAGTTTGAGTGGTCTGTATCAGACGGACATAATGTTTACGCTCAAGGTGCAGCCGAAGTGACCGGCGGTGGTTTCTCGTTTGGGGTATTGCTCGATGAAGCACCGGCGAAAGATCAACCATTGTTCTTAGAGATGACACCAATCGGTGGAGAGGTCACATCATTTAAAGTTCAATAAAACCATGGCGGAAACTGTTGTTTCCGTCTTTCTTTTTGAGACGCTAGTTGACGGGGTATAAGGATTATCAGACAATAAAGCAAAATGAGAGCATAGTGGGAGGGTAATCCATGCAACAACATATCATTGAATCAACACATGTCAAACCGACCATCAACCCGAAAGAAGAAATTCGTCAACGTATCGACTTCTTGAAAGCATATGTGAAACGGGCTGGTGCGAAAGGACTCGTCTTAGGGATCTCAGGCGGGCAAGACTCGAGCCTTGCCGGAAAGCTATGTCAACTCGCCATGGAAGAGCTTCGAGAAGAAACGGGTGACGAGTATACATTTTATGCAATCAGATTGCCGTATGGTGAGCAACACGATGAGCATGACGCGCAACTTGCGCTTGAGTTCATTCGTCCGGACAAATCGTTCACTGTCAACATCAAGCCTGCTGTTGACGCGTCGGTAGAAGCGTTTCACCGTGCAACGGGCCTCGAATTGAGTGACTTCCATAAAGGGAACACGAAGGCACGTGAGCGGATGAAGGCACAATACGACATTGCGGCAACGTTCGGTGCCCTTGTGGTCGGAACGGACCATGCCGCAGAATATGTGACAGGATTTTATACAAAACATGGTGACGGAGCTTGTGACCTCACGCCGTTGACCGGCTTGAACAAACGTCAAGGGAAAGCACTTCTCCATGAACTTGAAGCGCATGAGCGTGTGATTTATAAGGTGCCGACGGCCGACCTTGAAGATGGGCGCCCTGGACTACCTGATGAAGTCGCGCTCGGTATGACATATGATCAGCTGGACGACTATTTGGAAGGGAAGACAATCGATCCGACAATCGCCGAGCGAATCGAGACGATTTTCAAACGTTCACGCCACAAGCATCATATGCCTGCCTCGTTGTACGACGAATGGTGGCAATGAAAAAAGGAGGAGCTGTCTCGAGACAGCTTCTCCTTTGTTGTCTCACGCTTTTTTAAGTGGGATGAACTGAATGATCAGGATGCAGGTGAAAGCGATGAAACTGAGGAGTGGGATGGTGACGAATCCAAAATAGTTGACCCAACGAATCAGGCAGTCGTTCGTACAGAAGGCTTCACCATTCGGGATCCGTTCTAAAATGACATGATACAGACTGATACACCATCCGGCACCGGCCATAATCCCTACGAACAAGCGGTTGACGTCTCGTGCGGTCAACATGATAGTCAGGTAGTAGATGGCTAGTGGATACATAAAGATGCGTTGGAACCAACACAGCTTACAAGGTAAAAAGAGCATGACCTCTGAAAAATAAAGGCTGCCGAGCGTCGCGACGGTCGCGACGATAAAGGCGAAATGATGACGTTGCATCAGATTTCCTCCTAACAATCAAATTGATGATTAAACATGATATGATACATTGAAACAAATACTTATTCAGTATACAATCTTTCAAACGATAGAGAAACAGGTGACGTGATGCAAGTTTCGGAAGTAGAAGTGTTAATTATTCTTGCGGAAGAATTGAATATGCGTAAAGCAGCCGAGCGATTGTTTGTCTCACAACCAGCGCTCAGTCAACGGCTCGTAACCATCGAACATCAGTGGGGGAAGAAGATTTTCGTTCGCTCCACAAGAGGGCTCGCATTGACGCCAGATGGAGAGAAAATCATCGAGTTCGCCAAAAAGATGTACAGTGAAGAACAAGAACTAAGGGGCGAACTGACGGCCAACCAAGGAGAAGTGTACGGGACGTTGAAAATTGCCGTCGCCTCCATCATGGGACAGTATTGGCTACCCAAGGTATTGAAGACGTTCGTCGAACGCTATCCGTCCGTCCGTGTCAAATTGGTCACCGGATGGTCGAGCGAAATGATGCGTTACATGCTCGAAGAGAATTTTCATATCGGAATCATCCGAGGAAATCCGGATTGGCGAGGGGAACGGATGAAGTTGTTCTCTGATTCCTTGCATTTGGTCGATCTGAAAATGACCGACCTCTCTCAACTAAAAAACAACGAGCGCTCGTTTATTCAATTCAAGAGCGACTCGACGTATTACCAGGAAATATTAGAGTGGTGGCAGGAACGGTTTTCGAGCCCGCCTCTGACGACGCTGGTCGTCGACCAAATCGAAACATGCAAACAGATGGCGTTACACGGAATCGGGTTCGCGATTCTTCCGGAATCGACCATCAAAGATGTGAACGAGATGAATAAGACTCCATTGACGTCGTCGGGTGGCGTGCCGCTCGTCCGGGACACGTGGATGCTTTCAACAGAATCGATGTTGGAGCTGGCGCAAGTCCAGGCGTTTTGGAAAATCGTCGAAGAAATTACGAAGGAGACTGAGTTATGAATTGGGCAATTGAAGCGAGAAGACAGCTGCATTTAATTCCGGAAGCCGGATATGAAGAGTTCAAAACACAAGCGACACTTGAGCAATTGATTCGATCGCTCGATTCGTCACGTGTTCATATCACGCACTGGCGAACAGGTCTTTTCGTCCGGGTAGATGGTCTCGTCGGTGAGAAGACGATTGGATATCGAGCCGATATGGATGGACTGCCCATCACGGAAGAGACGGGGCTAGAGTTCGCATCGATTCATGAAGGCATGATGCATGCATGCGGACATGATGTGCACATGTCAATCGCACTTGGATTAATTAAACGAGCGGTCGAGGAACCGCTTAACCATCACCTTGTCGTCTTTTTCCAACCGGCCGAAGAGGGACCGGGTGGTGCCGAACCGATGGCGAAATCAGAATTGTTCTATCACTTCCGTCCGGATGCATTGTTCGGCTTACATGTCGCGCCTGAATATCCTGTCGGCATGGTCGCCTCACGACCGGGCGTGTTGTTCGCGAGTGCGCGAGAGCTCCATATCACCATTCATGGAAAAGGGGGGCATGGTGCTTTCCCTCACGCGGGAATTGACGCTGTCATCGTTCAGGCCGCTCTCATCATGCAACTGCAAACGATTGTGTCTCGTAACATTGACCCGATGGGAAGTGCGGTCGTCAGTATCGGAAAAGTCGCAGCAGGAACGAAAGAAAATATCATCGCTGATACGGCCAAACTGGATGGAACGGTCCGCGCCTTGTCTGATAAAGAAATGGTCGTGCTTGAAAGCCGGATTCGTCAAATCATCGCCGGAGTCGAGATGACGTATAACGTACAAATCGACCTTGAATTCGGCAATCGGTATCACGAAGTCGTCAATGACGAACGTTATCTTTATCAA
This sequence comes from Exiguobacterium sp. AT1b, assembly GCF_000023045.1. GTDB lineage: Bacteria > Bacillota > Bacilli > Exiguobacteriales > Exiguobacteriaceae > Exiguobacterium. The sequence continues at coordinate 2,741,880 of NC_012673.1, forward strand.
TTCGAGGAAGCGGTTGAAGAGATCGGCTATTCTTATAAAACATGTGTCCCTGCCATGACGGGTGAGGATTTTGGATATATGTTGAAACAGGTCCCTGGATTTATGGTTTGGTTAGGAGTGAACGATATGGGGTCTGGACTCCATCAATCGACACTCAACCCGGATGAACGTTCGATCGAAGTGGCCATCGATCTTTTCGACCATTACTTCCGAACTGTCATGATTCAATAACACGAAGCGGTCTCGATTGAGTCCGCTTTTAGTGTGCCCAAAAAGGAGTGAACGAGTGAGAAAAAGGGAAAGATTTATTCATGTAAAGCGACGATTTTGTGGCGATTGCTCAAATGTGAACATTTTGCGAACTCGAGCATTGAGACATTACAGCGCAATATAAAATCATTATGATGTAAGTATCGAAGGGTATTCATCTGTGATTGTCGTTTCATACATGGGTTCGAAGCGATAGAGAGAGATAGGAGGTAATCAATAGATGTTTCAAGATCCTGTCCTGATGAGTCGAGCATTGACGGCACTCACATTAGGTTTTCATGTGATTTTTGCCACACTCGGCGTCGGGGTTCCACTTTTAATTTTATTGGCAGAATTTTTAGGAATTCGTAAAAAAGACCCGAAATACACGCTCATGGCTCGACGCTGGTCGCGCGGCTATGTCGTGACGGTAGCGGTTGGGGTTGTGACGGGTACGGCCATCGGTCTGCAACTTTCACTCCTATGGCCGAACTTGATGCGCGTTGCGGGTCAAACGATTGCGCTCCCGCTTTTCATGGAAACGTTCGCCTTCTTCTTTGAAGCGATTTTCCTTGGTATTTACTTGTACACGTGGGATCGATTTAAAAATCCGTGGCACCACATGCTTCTCGGGATTCCGGTTGCCGTCGGTGCATTGTTTTCAGGGTTTTTTATCACAACGGTAAACAGTTTTATGAACCAGCCTGTAGGGTTTGATATTGTCGATGGTCGATTGGCAAATGTCAGCCCGCTCGAAGCGATGTTCAGTCCGGCCATGCCGACGAAAATGGCACACGTGTTGACTTCGGCTATTTTAACATCCGCGTTCATTCTAGCTGCGATCGCAGCCGTTCAGTTGTTACGTCAACGCCGAAATCAACTCGACAAGATGTCAATCGAGTATCATAAGAAAGGTCTTCGTCTGACGATGACGGTCGCTTTGATCTTTGCGATCGCGACAGCGCTCGTCGGTGACTTCTCAGGTAAATATTTGGCTAAGTATCAACCAGATAAATTAGCAGCTGCAGAATGGCATTTCGAAACCTCCTCCGAGGCCGAATTGATTTTGGGCGGATGGTTAGAAGATGATGGGCAAGGTGGCTATGAAGTTCGAGGCGCCTTGAAGATTCCTTACGCCCTCTCTATTCTTGCAGGTGGTGTCCCGAACTATGAAGTGACGGGTCTCAATGAATTTGCGAAAGAAGATCAACCGCCGCTCTTCGTTCACTATCTATTTGATGCGATGGTCGGAATTGGGATGCTTCTCGCGCTCATTTCCTTCCTGTTCGTACTCGGACGCTATATTAAACGTTTGAACCAGTTCAGCAAGCCGATGCTCTTTGCGATTGCAGCCGGTGGACCTCTTGCCATGGCGGCGATTGAGTTTGGGTGGTTCTTCGCAGAGTTTGGTCGTCAACCTTGGGCGTTATATGAGTTGATGCGTACGAGTGAGGCAGCTACGACATCAGCGAACGTCGGTTGGATGCTTGTCGCTTTCGCGATCCTCTACGCGGTACTCGGAACAGTGACTGTGGTTGTCCTATCACGCCTGTTCAAAGAGAATCCGGTAGGAAAAGAACTAAAACAATCCGAGCATCGTGGTGAAGCGATGTTTGCGGATGAAGTGTGATCGGAGGGTATGACATGCAAATTCAAGAATTAGGGATTGCCGTCTTATGGACGTTTCTATACGGCTACCTCATCGTCGCATCGATTGACTTCGGTGCAGGCTTCTTCGCTTTCTATAGCCGCTATACGAAACGTGATCACTTAGTGAACCGTCTCGTCAAACGGTATTTGTCACCGACATGGGAAGTGACGAACGTATTCTTCGTGTTCTTCTTTGTCGGGATTGTCGGATTCTTTCCGGACACTGCTTATTACTATGGTACGGCCTTGCTCGTTCCAGCGTCTGTCGTGTTAATCTTGCTTGCGATTCGTGGTAGTTTCTATGCGTTCGCTAACTATGGGTCAAAGGAAAGCACGCTCTATATGTTCCTCTATGGGGCGACGGGACTACTCATCCCAGCTTCGATGTCGACGGTCTTAACTGTCAGCCAAGGTGGTTTCATCACGGAGACAGAGAACGGTGTCTTCTTTGACGGGGCGAAGTTGTTCACCAACTTCTACTCGTGGACGGTCGTCATCTTGGCGATTGTCTCCGTCCTCTATATTAGCGCCATGTTCCTCTTGTTCTATGCGGACAAGGCACGTGACCAAAATGCCGTCGAACTCGTTCGGAAATGGGCTCTATTTTGGAGCGTCCCGACAATTATCGCATCGGGTCTCGTCTTCTTTGGGTTGAAGTCACAAGCTGCGTGGCACTACGAAAGCATCCTAGGAGGGAACTGGTGGTGGTTTGCGATGAGCTTCTTGTTCTTCGTCATCGCCGTCTCCTTCGTGTATATGAAACGAAATTACGGGATTGCCTTCTTGATGGTCATGGGTCAGTTCTTCATGGCATGGTTCGGCTACGGATACTCTCACTTGCCATACATCCTGTATCCGTATATCGACATTAATGGAAGTGTCGTCAACGAGTCGATGGCGGTGGCACTTGTCATCGTATTCATCTTAGGGTTGCTCCTACTCGTTCCGGCGCTCTATCTCTTGCTCCGTTTGTTCTTGTTCGACAACGACTACGTACGAGGGAAACGCTCGAGTGGAAAAGCATAATGGCAAGAACGGGATTTCCTTGATTTAAAGGGAATCCCGTTTTGTTTTTTATATAGAGTTTTGAAGTGGAATCAGTTACACTGAACGAAGAATCAAGAAGAGAACATGTGTAGGAAAGGGATGTAGCATCATGACAGGTGAATTTGCAGTCATCGGGTTAGGACGATTTGGAGGGTCGATCGTCCGAGAATTGTCTTCAAATGGATATGACGTCCTCGCCATCGATTCAGATGAGGAACGTGTCAATGAGTTTATGGGATTGGCAACCCATGCCGTGATTGCCGATACAACAGATGAGAATGTGTTAAAGAGTTTAGGGATTCGTAACTTTGAACATGTGATCGTCGCCATCGGGGAGAATATTCAAGCTTCCATTTTGACGACGTTGATTTTAAAGGAACTCGGTGTCCAAATCATCACGGTCAAGGCGACGAACGATTACCATGAAAAAGTACTCCGTCGAATCGGGGCGGATAACATCGTCCACCCTGAGCGTGATATGGGCGTTCGAATTGCCAATGGATTGATGAGCCAAAGTATCCTCGACTACCTCGAATTATCGAATGAACATTCGATTGTCGAAATTAAAGCATCGGACAAGTTATCGAACAAATCCCTCATCGATTTGGACTTGCGAGCGAAGTACGGGGTGAACATCGTCGCGATTCGTCGCGATGACGATGTTCTGATTTCTCCTCAAGCGGATGAGATGATTTTATCGGAAGATATCCTGATCATCATTGGGAAGGATACCGATTTGGATAGACTAGAGCGCACTCTTCGTTCGAGATAAAAGAAAAGACCTTTGGAGCGATGCCGCGATCGTTGAATCGATTGATCCAACTCGACGGTTTGACTCCGAGGGTCTTTTTTTAGATGAGCTTCATCGCCTTTAGGCCGTACTCAATCCCATCTTCAAGGATGGATTTCGTGACGAAATCCGCCACGTCTTTCGCTTCGGTGCGACCATTGCCCATGGCGATTCCTGTCCCTACATACTGAAGCATGGCCAAGTCGTTCAATGCATCTCCGAAAGCATACGTATTCTCCAGACGGTAGCCGTTGGTCTCAATAAAGTGACGGATGCCGTCTGCTTTACTGGCTCCTTTATTGATCACGTCCATCGCATGAGGGTGCCAACGGATAAAATCGAACTCACGATAAGCATTGATGTAATGATGCTCGTCTTCAGGCGTGCAATACAGTAACGTCTGATACACATCCTCTTCTGCGTGGAAGTTCGGTTCGAATGAAGGGATCGGCATGTCGAGTTCGCCGAGCGATTGTTCAACGATGGCGTCATTCGGTCTTGAAGCACCACCACGGTCCTGACCCAAATAGACGAGTGTATGGTCATTTGAAGAAGCGTGCGTCGTCAAGCGACCGAGTGCATCTTTCGAGAGCGTGTTACGATAGACAATTTCACCTTTGTGCACGACAATCTGACCGTTGTAACAAACGAGACTATCAATCCCGACACGTTCTGGGATGTCGGATAGCATGGCCGGTCCTCGTCCCGTCGCGATGAACGTCTCGACGCCGTTTGCCTGAAGTGCTTGAATCGCTGAAATCGTGGAAGGCGGGATATAACTACCTTCATGTAAAAGCGTGCCGTCAATGTCGAAGAAAACAACCTTTTGATCTTCCATTTGATTCACCATTCTTTCTCTTTATCTAAAAAAATATGTTTTCTGAACCCACTAAAAGGATAACACGAAATAGGGAAACTACCACGAATATCACATCGTTAGTGAAATATTGTCATGATATGAGCTATAATGAAAAAAGAATCTTACGGGCATATTCGAGAATCACTTATGTTTCACATAGATGTATTAATAATTGAAGTAAGGAGAGATTAAATGAAGTTTGTTAAGAACCACCAAACAGCCGTGTTCGCATTGGGCGGACTCGGAGAAATCGGGAAGAACACATATGTTGTTCAATTCCAAGATGAAATCATCGTCATCGATGCGGGAATCATGTTCCCAGAGGATGACTTGCTTGGAATCGACTATGTGATTCCTGATTACTCGTACTTGATTAAAAACAAGGACAAAGTAAAAGGGGTATTCATCACTCACGGTCACGAAGACCATATCGGGGGAATTCCATTCTTATTGAAGCAAGTGCAATTGCCGATTTACGCGACGAAGCTCGCGCTCGGATTGATCAAAGTTAAACTTGAGGAGCATGGGTTGCTTCGTGAGGCGGAGCTCCATGAGATTGATGAGGATTCACTCATCAAATTCCGTAAGACGAGCATCTCGTTCTTCCGCACGACGCACTCGATTCCGAACTCACTCGGTGTCGTCGTCAAGACGCCACAAGGGAACATCGTCCATACCGGTGACTTCAAGTTCGACTTCACTCCGGTAGGCGAGCCGGCAGACCTTGCCAAGATGGCGGAAATCGGAAAAGAAGGCGTACTTTGTCTCTTGTCCGATTCAACAAATGCAGAAGTGGAAGGCTTCACGATGAGTGAGAGCGTGGTCGGTGGGACGATTAGTGAGACGTTCCGGAAAGCGGACGGTCGAATCATCTTTGCGACGTTCGCATCGAACATCTATCGTTTGCAACAAGTGGTCGATGCGTGTGCCGAGACAGGTCGTCATCTCATGATTTTCGGTCGTTCGATGGAGAAAGTCATGACGATCGGACAAGAACTCGGTTTCATCAACGTGCCAAAGGGTATGATTATTGAGGCGAATCAGATGCGTCACTACGACCCGAATGAAATCGCGATTCTTTGTACCGGATCGCAAGGGGAACCAATGGCAGCGCTCAGTCGTATTGCGAACGGGACGCACCGTCAAGTGTCAATCATTCCTGGGGATACGGTCATCTTCTCTTCTTCTCCAATCCCAGGTAACGCCATCTCGGTCGGGAAGACGATTGACCAGTTGTATAAAGCGGGAGCGGATGTTGTCTACGGTAAGTTGACGAACATTCACACGTCAGGTCACGGTTCGCAACAAGAACAGTTGTTGATGATTCGTCTTCTGAATCCGAAATTCTTCATGCCGATTCACGGCGAGTACCGTATGTTGAAAAAGCATGCTGAGCTTGCTGAATCGGTTGGAATCCCGAAAGAGAACAGTTTCGTTATGGATAATGGCGAAGTGCTTGCTGTCGACTCGGAGTCGGCTGCGGTCACTGGTAAAATTTCTGCGAACGCTGTGTATATTGATGGGAATGGAATTGGTGATATCGGGAATATAGTATTAAGGGATCGCCGAATTCTGTCTGAAGATGGACTTGTTGTCGTCGTCATCAGCATCGATGGCAAGACGCGCAAACTCGTCTCAGGACCGGATATCATCTCACGTGGATTCGTCTACATGCGTGAATCAGGTAGTCTGATTCGTGATGGCGAACGATTGTTGAAGAAAACCGTCGAACAAGGATTGTCCAATAAGCAGATGAAGTGGTCGGAGATGAAACAACTCGTTTCAGACACCCTCACACCTTACTTGGCACAAAAGACGCGGAGACACCCAATGGTCCTGCCGATTATTATGGAAGTATGATCTGACGGGCTGTAGGAGACTACAGCTCGTTTTTTTCACCGCAAATGAGGAGGGGGAGCTTATGTCGAAGAAAAAGGGAAAGAAAGGGTGGCTGAAATGGGGAGCCGCAATCATTGCGGTCATTTTTCTCATCACGCTCGTTTATCATCAAGTCAAACCATTACCGGAAGGCGTGTCGAGACAATCTGAACCGTATCTCATCACAGATGACCAAATCGATTTTCTTCATGATTTGACCTATCAAGGGGAAGATACAGAGATTGTCGAACAGGAGATATTTAGTGAAGTTGAACGAGCGATACGTGAGGCAAAAGAATATATCGTCATGGACTTTTTCTTATTCAATCCTTATTCGAATGAAGACCGACAATATCCGGACATTACATCGCGCCTATCTTCAGTATTGCTTGAGCAAATGGAGCGGTACCCGGATTTGAAGGTCGTCTTCATCACGGATGACATCAATACCACGTATAGCGGTCATGTTTCTGACCACTTTGATGTCCTAGAGGAAGCGGGAGTGGAGGTCGTATATACAAACCTCGATGCTCTTCGTGACCCGAATATTTTATACTCCACGTTTTACCGAATGGCGCTTCAATGGTTTGGGGATAGTCAAGACGGATGGCTACCGAATCCGATGGCCTCTTCGGCACCGGACATTACGGTTCGTGCTTATTTAAGGTTGCTCAACATCAAAGCGAACCATCGGAAAGTGATGGTCACCGAGAATGAAGGCTTTGTACTTTCCGCTAATCCACATGATGCCAGTGGATATCACTCGAATGTCGGTGTCCATTTAAAAGGACCGATTTTAAAAGAAATCGTTGAAGGTGAGCAAGCGGTCGCGACGTTCTCGAAAGGGGATGCACGGCGCTTCCCAGATGATGAAGCGTTGTCGAAGATTGAAAATGCGCCGAGCGAGGCACCGATGGAGATTCGTTATGTCACGGAAGGGAAGATTCAAGAGTCGGTGCTCGATGCAATGAATGGGGCGGACGATGGGGACACCATTTGGATCGGAATGTTCTATTTGGCAGATCGGAATATTATCCAAGCAATCGAGGATGCCGCCGGGCGCGGGGTGAAGGTGAACTTGATCCTCGATCCGAACACGAATGCCTTCGGTCGATCGAAATCAGGGTTACCGAACTTACCGGTGACGGCAGAACTGAACACCGTCAACCCGGAGCAAATCGAGATTCGCTGGTATGATGTCGGCAAGGAACAATATCATCCAAAAATCCTGTATGTGGATGGTGAAGAAAAGACAGTTGTCTTAGGTTCAGGGAACTATACGACCCGGAACATGAACGATTACAACCTAGAGGCAGACGTCGAAGTGACAGGAGATGTAGATACAGCCTTCTTTGATGAAGTGGACGAGTATTTTAATCGTCTATGGAACAATGAGAATGGCACGTATACGGTAGCGTATGATGAGATTCAAACCGATCTCCCAATCGGAAAGTATATGATGTATTGGCTCCAAAAAGTCACATGGACGATGACGTATTAAAAAACAGCTATCCTCAAAATTTGGGGATAGCTGTTTTGACGTTAGTTCGTCTCGATTGGATTAAACTCATTCGTGTATTCGTATAAGAATTTTCCAGTCTCTTTCAAGACGTCACTTTTACGGTGAAGTGAGAAATGGTCGTACGGTACCGTTTCTGTCTGAATGTTATTCGTATACTCTTCAAGTAACAGAGAACTCGCCGGCTCAATCAAATTGAATTCGCCGCCTCGTCCAGAGAAGGAGAGTACCTGAACGGACCTCGGCCATGTCTCAAGCTTAGACTGGAATGCTTGCAGTCCGTCTGAGTTGGGGGACAAATCACGGATGGCAGGGCTTCCGGTGTTAACGCCGAAGTTACTGGCAGATAATCCGAAGTTTGCAAGGCGTGTCCCGCCGAACGGGCTATCGAACGTTACAAACTTATCGACGATGTACGTCTCTTGATTCAAGATATAGTTGGCAGCGGCTACGCCACCCATGCTATGGCCAATGATATACATCCGGTCGAACGAACGATTTCTCGTTTTCTTGTATGTTTCAATGGCTGCATTCAACCACTTTGTCTGATTGTTCAAAGAAGCCTCTGCATCTTCGAACTCGATTCGGACAATCGGGCGAGTTGAACTAAAATCATATATTTCACAGTCGGTCTTCCCTTTGACAGTCACGGTACAAAGTGCTCCGTCAGTCGCTTGACCACTTTGTTCCATTGCTTGAGAGAAGCGTAGGAACGTCCGGTCTGTCCCGAGTAATCCATGAACTGCAAACGTAGGGATAAACTCATTCGTTTGAGAAGCTTGGCGAATCGCCTCGGATTGACGCTCGTTTGCCAACTCTTGTCGGAATGTCCCGACAATCAAAATGAGCGAGAGGGAGACAATCAATAACCCTAACAGGCGTGAACGAATCGACGTTTCTCTAGGGTTGCCGACGTTTCGTCGATACTTGCGCCAAATGAAATAACTTAAGATGATAGCTGACACCAATACGATGATGGTGATCACCCATGCTTTAACGTTCGGCACATGGGCGACTAACTTTACATTGTTTTGGCGTCCTCCGTACACTTGCCACTCGACATGCTTCATAGAACGGAGATCTAGGCCGGTTCCATCCTCAACGAATACGCCGGTCGGAACAGTCAAGTTAAAGCGAATGTCGGCTTGGCGGATATATCGTTCAGCCAATTTTTTTGGGGAGCCGGTTAGTTCGACGCCGGGTAAGTCGACCCGGTCGAGACGGAGGTCGAGATTGGTTTGTAACGTATAGGAATCAAACCAAATGCCTTCTCGTTGATCGATGTCGAACTGAATATCCGGAGGAACTAAAATACCGGCTGGTCCCGTTTTCCATTCCTCTTTAATCTGTTGCAACTCGTCCACATTTTTAAATGTCTTCTTTAAGACCATGCCTTCGTAGTCATCAGGACTTGAATAATCTTCTGTTTCATATCCGTTCTCTTCCGCCTGCTCTTTCCAAGTATCCCAGTCGAGCCTGAGATTGAGCAATTTCATGACAGGATGATCACGGAACGCATAAGTTGTTTCGAGCGAAACAGATTGGTCATAGTGAACAGTCGCATCATAATTGATTCGCACACATCCACCGATTAAAAGAAATAAAAATGGGAATAGTAACAACAGTGCCCTTTTTCTCGAGCTAAACATGTTAAATCGGTTCGCCGTATGTTTCTAACGGGTTCGACATATTGATGCGGTCATAGAACATGATCCCATCTAAATGATCGAGCTCGTGCTGACATACGACAGCGCGCATTCCACGCAGGCGAAGCTTAATGGGCTTCCCATCGCGGTCGAACCCTTCTAACGTGATTCGACGAAAACGAGGTACATTTCCTTTGACCACGCGATCGACCGATAGACAGCCTTCGCCGCCATTCAAAAATGTCTGCTCGACGGAATGACTTGTGATTTTAGGATTGAAGATGGAGAGTTTGAACGTCTCTTCCTCTTCTTGTAGCAAGACTGTGAAGAAACGACGATTCACACCGAGTTGTGGCGCGGCGATACCGACCCCACCTCGCAACTCGTATTTCTCGCTCATCTCTGGGTCTTGACTATTGACGAGGAACGTCTCCATCTCGTCGAGTAACGCCAAATCTTCTGCCGTTGGCGGAATCGGTACTTCAGTTGAGCGCGCGCGAAGCCGCTCGTCTCCTTCGCGGATGACATCTTTCATGGTTAACATACACAACTTCCTTTCTATCAAACATATATGATTGATTATATCATATTTAAACAGGAAGGAATGTGGATGGTACAGAAGGTGAAATGAAAATAATACAGTGGTGAAAAGGATGTCATATCCCTTGAATGTAAGCGTTTTATTTCGGTAAGCATATTTTTTGCGTTATTGAAACAACCCGTTTTATACTAACAAGGAAACGGCAGAAGAGGATAACTTTTCTGAATCACGTTAATACAGATTGCTTTTTTGGACAGATACACGTAAGATTTGAGATAGTGTTTGATCACAAAAAAGACAATTGTCTCATAGTTGAAAGGATGAGGTGAAACGAATGAACAACGTTCAGGTACTTCAAAACGTGGAAGAAAACTTCCAAACGTTCCGTATTCTCGACGAGAAGGGTGAGGTCGTCAACCAAGACGCAATGCCTGACCTAACGGACGAGCAACTTCAGGAACTCATGCGCCGCATGGTCTATACTCGAATCTGGGACCAACGCGCCATCTCACTTAACCGTCAAGGTCGCTTAGGATTCTACGCGCCAGTGGCAGGTCAAGAAGCGACGATGATCGGGACGCAATACGCGCTCGACAAAGAGGACTGGATTCTTCCAGGATACCGTGATATCCCGCAACTCGTATTCCACGGACTTCCGCTTTATCAAGCGTTCTTGTTCTCACGTGGACACGTGGCAGGAAACCGCATCCCTGAAGGTGTCAACGTATTGATGCCACAAATCATCATCGGTGCACAAATCATTCAAACTGCGGGTGTGGCAATGGGCCTCAAACGCAACGGCAACAAAAATGTCGCTATTACTTACACAGGTGACGGTGGCTCATCACAAGGTGACTTCTACGAAGGATTGAACTTTGCAGGTGCATTCAAATCACCAGCAATCTTCGTCGTTCAAAACAACCGTTTCGCTATCTCGACTCCTGTTGAAAAGCAAACAGCAGCTAAAACGATCGCGCAAAAAGCTGTTGCAGCTGGAATCAACGGAATTCAAGTAGACGGAATGGACGTTCTTGCAGTGCTCGCAGCGACTCAACAAGCTCGTGTCGATGCACTCGAAGGAACACCGACACTCATCGAGTCACTCACTTACCGTTACGGACCACATACGCTCGCTGGGGATGACCCAACACGTTACCGTACAAAAGAACTCGACACAGAGTATCAAGAAAAAGATCCACTCGTACGTTTCCGTCTCTTCCTTGAGAACAAGAAACTCTGGAACGAAGACATGGAGAACGAAGTGATCGAGCAAGCGAAAGCTGACGTGAAAGAAGCAATCAGCCAAGCAGACAAAGAACCAAAACAAAAAGTTTCGGACTTCATCAACAACATGTTCGAAGAACTTCCTTCAAACTTGAAAGAACAGCTTGAAGAATATACTGCAAAGGAGTCGAAGTAAGTTATGGCTCAAATGACAATGATCCAAGCGATTACTGATGCGATGCGCGTTGAAATGAAACGCGACGAGAAAGTACTTCTTTTCGGAGAAGACGTTGGTAAAAACGGTGGGGTATTCCGTGCGACGGAAGGTCTCCAAGACGAGCTCGGCGAAGACCGTGTCTTCGACACGCCACTCGCTGAATCAGGGATTGGTGGTCTTGCGATCGGTCTAGGTCTTACTGGATTCCGTCCAATCATGGAAGTTCAATTCTTCGGATTCGTATTCGAAGTTTTCGACTCAATCGCAGCTCAAATGGCACGTATGCGTTACCGTTCAGGCGGCGCTTACAGCCAACCAATCACAATCCGTTCACCATTCGGTGGTGGAGTTAAGACACCTGAGCTTCACGCGGACAGCCTTGAAGGTTTGATGGCTCAGACACCTGGTCTTAAAGTCGTTATTCCATCGACTCCGTACGATGCAAAAGGTTTGTTGATCGCGTCTATCCGTGACAACGACCCAGTCGTGTTCCTCGAGCACATGAAATTGTATCGTTCATTCCGTGGCGAAGTACCTGAAGGTGAGTACACAATCGAACTCGGTAAAGCGGATGTGAAACGTGAAGGTACAGACGTTTCAATCATCACTTACGGTGCGATGGTGCACACGTCACTCAAAGCAGCGGAAGAGCTTGAAAAAGAAAACATCAACGTTGAAGTCATCGACCTCATGACAGTGAGCCCGCTTGATATCGACACAATCGTAGAATCTGTTAAGAAGACAGGTCGTGCGATCGTCGTTCAAGAGGCACAACGTCAAGCAGGTATCGCGGCGAACGTCGTAACTGAAATTCAAGAGCGCGCAATTCTTCACCTCGAAGCACCAGTTCTTCGAGTAACTGCACCTGACACAGTCTTCGCATTCGCACAAGGTGAAGACATGTGGTTACCTGACCATAAAGATGTCGTTGCAAAAGTTAAGGAAGTTGTGAACTTCTAAGATCGTGTCGAATAAACGATGAGGGAGAATTGTCTCCCTTGTCGTGTTTACATGATGAATTGATGGGAGGAAAAACCAGTGGCAGTATTTGAATTTAAATTACCAGATATCGGTGAAGGTATTCACGAAGGTGAAATCGTCAAGTGGTTCGTAAAAGCAGGGGATACGGTCAAAGAGGACGATGTTCTTTTAGAAGTACAAAACGACAAAGCAGTCGTTGAAATCCCAGCTCCAGTTGACGGTACAGTCAAAGAAGTTAAAGTTTCTGAAGGTACAGTTGCCGTAGTCGGCGACGTCCTCATTACGTTTGACATCGAAGGCGACGCACCAGCAGGTGAAGAAGAAACACCTGAACAACCGAAAGCAGAAGAGAAGACAGAAGACGTAAAAGAAGATGTGAAAGAAGACGCGCCACGCGACGTTCAACTTCACAAATCTGAACGTGTTATCGCTATGCCATCTGTCCGTAAATATGCACGTGAAAAAGGTGTCGACATCCGTGAAGTCAACGGTTCTGGCGACAACGGCCGTGTATTGAAAGAAGACATCGATGCATTCGCGAACGGCGAAGCACCGTCTGCAGAAGCTACAACAGAGAAAACAGAATCTGTAGCACCAGCAGCAGCTGCGAAAACGGAAATCAAGCCTTACGAGTCAGCGACTCCTGAACTTGAAACACGTGAGAAAATCCGTGGAATCCGTAAAGCGATCTCGAAAGCGATGGTTAACTCGAAACACACTGCACCACACGTTACACTCATGGACGAAGTCGACGTTACAAAACTCGTTGCACTCCGCAAAGACTTCAAACAAGTCGCGGCTGACCAAGGCGTGAAACTCACGTACTTGCCATTCGTCGTGAAAGCATTGACTGCTGCAGCGAAAGCATTCCCAACAATCAACGCTTCAATCGATGACGTGAACGAAGAAATCGTCTACAAAAACTACTACAACATCGGAATTGCAGCTGACACGGACAACGGACTCGTTGTACCAGTCGTAAAAGATGCAGACCGTAAATCAATCTATGCACTTGCTACAAACATTAACGAACTTGCAGGTAAAGCTCGTGAAGGTAAGCTCGCTGGGGAAGACATGAAAGGCGGATCGATCACAATCACAAACATCGGTTCAGCTGGTGGACAATGGTTCACACCTGTCATCAACCACCCAGAAGTTGCGATTCTCGGTATCGGCCGCATCGCTGAGAAAGCTGTCGTGAAGAACGGTGAAATCGTTGCTGCGCCAGTACTTGCACTTTCATTCAGCTTTGACCACCGCCTCATCGACGGTGCGACTGCACAAAACGCTCTTAACATGGTGAAACGCTTGCTCGAAGACCCAGCACTTCTAATGATGGAGGGATAAGAACATGGTAGTAGGAGAATTCGCACAAGAAACTGATTTGCTTGTCATCGGTGCCGGTCCTGGTGGATACGTTGCCGCAATCCGTGGCGCTCAGCTCGGAATGAAAGTAACAATCGTTGAGAAAGGCAACTTCGGTGGTGTCTGCTTGAACGTCGGATGTATCCCATCGAAAGCGTTGATCACAGCAGGACACAACTTCCAACACGCTAAAGGACATGATTCAATGGGAATCACGTCTGACAACGTGTCAGTGGACTTCACAAAAGTTCAAGACTGGAAACAGTCAGTCGTTAACAAATTGACTGGCGGTGTCAAAGGTCTCCTCAAAGGAAACAAAATTGAGATCGTTCAAGGTGAAGCGTTCTTCGCTTCTGAAGACACAGTTCGTGTCATCACTGAAGACAGCTCAACTCCTTACAAATTCAAAAAAGCGATTGTCGCGACTGGTTCTACACCAATCGAGATCCCATCGTTCAAATGGTCTAAACGTGTCCTTTCTTCAACTGGCGCGTTGGCACTTCCTGAAGTACCGAAGAAACTCGTCGTCATCGGCGGTGGATACATCGGTATGGAGCTCGGTACTGCATACGCTAACTTCGATACAGAAGTTGTCGTTGTAGAGGGCGCTAGCGACATCTTGTCTGGTTTCGAACCACAAATGACGCAAATCGTTAAGAAGAAACTCAAGCAAAAAGGGAACGTCACAATCCACACGAATGCACTTGCTAAAGGTGTTGAAGAAACGGAAGACGGCGTAACTGTTAAGTTTGAAGTAAACGGTGAAGAGCAATCTGTTGAAGCGGACTATGTCCTCGTCACAGTTGGTCGTCGTCCAAACACAGGCGACATCGGTCTTGAGAACGCGGACGTTAAAATCAGCGACCGTGGAATCATCGAAATCGATGACCAGTGTAAAACATCGAACGAAAACATCTATGCAATCGGTGATATCGTTCCTGGACCACCACTTGCACACAAAGCATCTTACGAAGCGAAAATCGCAGCGGAAGCAGCAGCAGGTAAGCCAGCTTACCTCGACTACTCTGCAATCCCTGCAGTCGTCTTCACAGATCCTGAACTCGCAACGGTTGGTTATACAGAGCCACTCGCAAAAGAAGAAGGACTCGAAATCACAGTTTCGAAATTCCCATTCGCAGCGAACGGTCGTGCACTTGCACTTGACGAGCCAGACGGCTTCATGAAGCTCATCACACGCAAAGAGGACGGTCTCTTGATCGGTGCTCAAATCGCGGGTACGGGCGCTTCAGATATGATTGCTGAGCTTGGCCTTGCAATCGAGGCTGGTATGACTGCTGAAGATATCGCACTTACAATCCACGCTCACCCATCACTCGGTGAGATGGCTATGGAAGCTGCTGAAATCGCAATGGGTATGCCAATCCACGTTGTAAAATAAGAACGTCAATAAAACCTCTCTCACGATTCGTGGGAGAGGTTTTTCATGTAGGTGACGACACGCTCGACTTCCTTGAATCCGACCTTCTCGTGAAAGCGTTGACTGTCCTCGTTTTCAAGCTCGGTATCCGATGCCAGTTCGATACAACCGTGACGGGCCGCGAAGGTTGATGCAGCATCGACCAAACGAGAGGCGACACCTCGGTGGCGCTCTGATTCACTGACATAGATTCCTTCCACATAGGCGGTCGGGGACGTACTAGAACCTGGCACATAGTCATGCCGGAAACTGAGTTGACAAAAACCAACCGCCTTCCCATGTTCATTTGATGCGATGAAATAATGCATCTTTTTTGAGGCGAGACCGAGTTTGACTTCCATTCGTAATTCTTCAATGGGGGCGTCTGGCCATAGATCGTGCATGAACTGGACAAGAGTTTCTACGTTTACCTCTGTTGCATAATCAATCTTCATTGTCATTCTCTCCTTAGGTTTCATACTTGTAGTATAAAGGAAAATACTTGTGAAGAGAGAAGGGAGGGAATCCTGATGGCATTCGATGAGGAGTTATTGTATACCGTGTCCGAGACGAGTCGGGTCCGATTTACGGGGATTGAAACAGAAGCCGCCCGTTATGATTTTGGTTTCGTCTATACACAGCAATTCATGGGCAAGGTGTTAGTCGTCTGTATGCAAACGGGTCAATCGGCCCTTCTTGATATGCATGCCCTAGAAGAGCCGCGTCAATTGTATCCGATGCTTGGCATCAACTTGAACGACACAGAGCATGTCGCTGAATTTTTACGACTTTGCTTGGTCGAAAAAACACAAGCATCTGAAGAAATTGACACTTGAAAAAATGTAAGCGTTTTCTTATAATAGGCACTAGGGGAAGCAATTCGATCATCTACAGCCACCTTTTCTGAGATGACATAAAAAATGAGCCGGTCATGATGACCGGCTCATTTTTTATTTAGCGAATCGCTTTTGTTTGTTGGATGACTTTAATCATTTGCAGCGACTCATCTTCAAGACCTTGTACGGGAAGACCCGCTTCAATGTTGGCCATGATGTATTCGAGTGTCGATGTCGTAATCAATTCACCTGGAATGATGATTGGAATTCCAGGTGGATACACCATGATGAATTCCGCTGAAATACGCCCGACTGCGTTTTCGAGAGGGATCGTCTCCGTCTCTTCATAAAACGCATCACGAGGACTGAGCGCAAGTGGTGGAATCTCTGGGAGCATGATGGATAATGAGTCGTTCCCAGACTTTTGGTAAACAGAAACGACATCTCGCATCGCTTCAATCAACGCTTGAATCGTTGATTCGTCGTCCGCTGATGTGACGATGAAGAGCACATTCAATAAATCGGACATCTCGACTTCGATGCGGTGTTTGTCGCGAAGATATTTCTCGACTTCAAATCCAGTTACCCCAAGTTCACGCACGGATACGAGTACTTTCGTTTCATCGAGCGCGTAAGTCGATTCAGAATGCAACTCGGCATGACCGTATACCGATAAGTTCGGCATGTGATTGATTGCCGTACGGGCCGTTCTAGCAAGCTCGAGTGCACGCTCATTCATCATGTGACCCTTTGTCGCTAACTGTCGACGTGCCGCGTCGAGAGAAGCGAGGAGCAAATAGGATGTTGACGTCGTTGTAATCATAGAGAGCATTGCGTGAATTCGTTCTGGCGAGACGAGTCCGCGGCGTACGTTCAAAATCGAACTGCCTGTCATTGAACCACCAAGCTTGTGCACACTCGTCGCCGCCACATCTGCTCCCGCTTGCATCGCCGAGAGCGGAAGTTCATCGTGAAACGGAAGATGAACGCCGTGTGCCTCATCGACAAGTACTGGAACGTCTTGTGCATGCGCGACGGACACGATACGTTCTAAATCACCTGCGACCCCGAAATAAGTCGGGTTGATGACGAGTACGGCTTTCGTGTCCGGATGAAGTTCAAGCGCGCGTTCTACGGCGCTAGCCGTGATTCCGTGGGCGATGCCATATGTTTCATCAAATTCCGGGTGGATGAAGACCGGGTGGGCACCCGTTAAGACGAGCGCGGACATGACGGATTTATGGACGTTCCGTGGCACGATGATTTTTTCGTTCGGGCCAACGACACCCATGATCATCGCCATGATGGCACTCGATGTCCCTTGAACGGAGAAAAAGGTCTCGTCAGCACGGAACGCCTCTGCCGCCAAGCGCTCCGCTTCAGCGATTGCCGCTTTTGGATGATGGAGGTCATCGAGTGGGGCAATGTTAATCAAATCAATTTTTAGGGCGTTTTCACCAATAAAGTCACGAAACTCCGGGTCCATCCCTTTTCCGCTTTTATGACCAGGAATATGGAACGCAATCGGGTTTGAGTCGACATGTTCAAGCAACGTGTCAAATAGTGGCGTTTCGAGCTGAGTAGCACCTTTTAATTTCAATCGTAAATCCCCCTTGAATCAGTTTATTTATAAGATGAATAGTATCGTTATGATATATGTTGTTTTTAAAAAAGAAGCAACAAAAAAACTATAGAGATTTCTGGCTCAACTTGCAATAGTTTTTTTTGTTGATACAATGGGTGTCGAGGTGAAACAATATGCAAATCAACTATCCGATCAATCCGGATTGGACGACTGACGAATTGATTGAAGTCGTCGAGTTTTATAATGTCGTCGCACAAGCCAATGAAGGTGGGGTGGAACGAGAGGTTTTTCTCGACTCTTATCGTGCCTTCAAGCGAATCGTAACATCTAAGTCGGAGGAGAAACAACTGAACGCGGTTCACGACGAACAGACAGGTTATTCCACGTATCGTACGGTTCAGGCGGCAATGAAGTCCTCGAGTAAAATGATCAAACTGTAAGACCGAGCATGCCCGAGCAAATTCAGGCATGCTTTTTTGTTATTTCTCCTTTAAATCGGGTACAGTTCATTAACACCAAATCAGGTTTAGGGACCTCGGAATTGGGAATATATCCATTAAGATAAAAAATTCAAAATAGTCAGACAATTCTCTTTCTTTTTCGAATTTTATCTGATATACTCAATTCAACTCACTAAACCGTAACTTGTAGCCCAACAAAAGGAGTGTGGCATCTTATGAAACAAGTGATTGAGGCATTCAAAAGAAAAGACGCAGAAAAACGGATCCCGGTGCTGCGCTTAGAGATTGATTATGAATTGGCAACCCTCTTCGATGCGATGGCGTCACAAGATGATGCTACAGTTCAGGCTAGCAAGCATCGGTTAGAGAAGTACCGCCAAGAATTATTGCGTCTCGAAGCCTAACCATTACACACACATTCAACCAGTATTCCGAGCGGATACTGGTTTTTGTTTGGTACAATACAGTTGAGGTGATCACAGATGATAGAATGGTTTGCAGTCGACTTAATCAAACAAGCGGGAGAACTGATTCGTCGCGAGATTGATCAAAGTTATGAAGTGGAACGAAAGACGGGGAAAGGGGACTTGGTCACTGAAATCGACCGCGCGGTGGAACAACTGATTGTCCGTCGAATCCAACATACATTTCCGGAACATCAGATTATGGGGGAAGAGGGGACGACAGATCAGCCAGAACAATTGACCGGTACCGTCTGGTTTGTCGACCCGATTGATGGGACGTTAAATTTTATTCATCAAAAACGTATGTTTGCCATCTCCATCGCGATCATGATAGATGGGGTCGTGGAATATGGATTCGTCTATGACGTCATGGCGGATGAGATGTTCATGGCGCGGAAAGGATACGGGGCGACATTGAACGGTCGGACGTTGACGACCCTTCATGAACATCATGTCCGAGACGCGTTTTTAAGTATGAATGCGACGTGGGTCACGCCGAACCACCAGATTGCCCCGGAAATACTCGCTCCGATTGTTCGGGACTCGATTGGTACGCGAGCTCATGGTGCTGCATCGCTTGAATTAGCCTGGCTTGCTGCGGGTCGCGTGGACGGCTACATCACCATGCGCAATATGCCATGGGATTATGCTGCTGGAAAGTTACTCGTTGAAGAGGTAGGCGGGCGTGTCGTTTCCTTATATGGTGAGCCGATTCGGTATGACGGAAAAACATCTGTCCTGGCTGGGAGCGATTCATTTGTAAATGACGTCATCAAACATTACGTCATCACAAAAGGGGTCACAGCTGAAGCGAAGCCGGACTTACACATCGTGGAACATGATTCGTATGAAGAAATCCGCGACTTACTCGTCTTGGCGAATCCGAATGAAGCGATGGTCCGGGAACAATTCGAGGAAGGTCGTACGTACAAAGCGTTACTCGGTGGTGAGATTGTCGGTGCGTATATGCTCGTCTCACACGAAGGCAATCGGGTTGAACTCGTCAATATCGCAGTGAAACCCGAACGTCAAAACCAAACGATTGGTCAACGCATGTTACAAGACGCAGTGAAGCGGGCCACGATGATTGGTGGGAAAGAACTACTCGTCTGTACAGGGAATTCAAGCATCATGCAGTTGCGTTTTTACCAACAAGCCGGATTCCGATTCGATTCGGTGGAACGCGATTATTTTCGTGATCACGGGTACGATGACATCGAAGAAGATGGGCTCGTTTTACGCGACCGCATCTGCTTGACTCGTCCGCTATAAAGGCAAGTTAAAAGGGTTACTCCGACATGATCCCGGAGTAACCCTTTTTTATGATTGACGTTCTGAAAGAATGCGGCGACGCAATTGAATACCAAAGAATGTCGCTACGCCACTTAACACGAGGCTTCCTAAAATAATGGCGGCGCTTGCCTCGGCCACCCCGATTCCAATGCCGACGAATCCTGCGACAACGGCCGTTGCGATCAATACAAACATTAGCTGCATGGAGGTTCCTCCTTATTTTCTCTTATCCTCCCTATTGTATGATAAAAAACACGGGATGAAAACGTTCACAGTCGATTCCACTCGACAAAGGTACTGTGACGTGTGCTATACTCTTAAAGTTGAAGAAAAGTTGAAATTTTTTAAATAAGAGAGGAATAACTACATGAACGTAAGAACAAACCTTCGTAACGTAGCCATCATCGCGCACGTTGACCACGGTAAAACAACGTTAGTCGATGAATTATTGAAACAGTCTGGTACTTTCCGGACGAACGAGGCAGTCGCAGAACGCGCGATGGACTCGAACGATATCGAGCGTGAGCGCGGAATCACGATTCTCGCAAAAAACACAGCAATCGATTATAAAGAGACGCGCATCAACATCGTAGATACACCAGGTCACGCAGACTTCGGTGGAGAAGTTGAGCGAATCATGCGTATGGTAGACGGCGTTATCCTTGTTGTCGATGCGCGTGAAGGCTGTATGCCACAAACACGTTTCGTATTGAAAAAAGCTCTCGACCAAGGACTTCGTCCGATTGTCGTCGTCAACAAAATCGATAAGCCGATGGTTCGTCCACTCGACGTTGTCGATGAAGTTGTTGATCTCTTGATCGACCTTGGCGCAGATGAAGATCAACTTGAATTCCCTGTCGTCTACACATCAGCAGTCAGCGGTTCAAGTTCGTTCGATCCTGACCCAGAAAAACAAGAAGATACAATCACGCACGTGCTCGACACGATTCTTGAAAACACGCCGGCTCCAGTGGACAACTCAGACGAGCCACTTCAATTCCAAGTGACGATGCTCGACTATGATAACTACCTCGGTCGTATCGGTGTAGGTCGCGTCTTCCGTGGGAAAATCAAAGTCGGTGAGCAAGTATCGCTTTGTAAGACAGACGGTACGGTGAAGCAACTTCGTGTCACGAAATTGTTCGGTTACTTCGGCCTCAAGCGCGTCGAAATCGAAGAAGCAAAAGCAGGGGACTTGATCGCTATCGCCGGAATGGAAGATATCAACGTCGGTGAAACGGTAACGCCAGTCGGTAAAGAAGAGCCACTTCCGCTCCTTCGCATCGATGAGCCAACGCTTCAAATGCGTTTCATGACAAACAACTCTCCGTTCGCAGGACGTGAAGGCGATTTCGTGACAGCACGTAAAATCGAAGAACGTTTGATGAAACAACTCGAGACGGACGTTTCACTCCGTGTCGAAAATACAGATTCACCAGACCAATGGATCGTATCAGGACGCGGTGAGCTTCACCTCGGGATCTTGATCGAGAACATGCGTCGTGAAGGTTACGAGCTCCAAGTGTCGAAACCACAAGTTATCATCCGTGAAGACGAGAGCGGCACGAAAGTTGAGCCGTTCGAGCGCGTCATCATCGACGTACCTGAAGAGTATACAGGTTCAGTCATGGAATCGATTGGTCTCCGTAAAGGTGAGCTTGCGAACATGAACACGAATGACAACGGTCAGACGCGTATGGAATTCCTCGTGCCATCACGTGGTCTCATCGGTTACCGTAACGAATTCTTGTCAGCGACACGTGGATACGGAATCTTGAACCATACGTTCGAAGAGTATCGTCCGTATATCGCTGCTGATATCGGTGGCCGTCGTAGCGGTGTTATGGTATGTATCGAAAACGGGAAGTCGACGGCTTACTCAATCGGTGCCCTCGAAGACCGTGGAACAATCTTTATTGAGCCAGGTACGGATGTGTATGAAGGAATGATCATTGGGGAATGTAACCGTGACGTTGACCTTGCCATTAACGCCGTTAAAGGGAAGCAATTGACGAACATGCGTGCTTCTGCAAAAGACTCGACACAAGTCTTGAAACGTCCGCGCGTCTTCTCGCTTGAAGAGTCGCTCACGTTCTTGAACGATGACGAGTACTGTGAAATCACGCCGGAGTCAATCCGTCTTCGTAAGAAAATCTTGAACAAGAACGAACGTGAGAAAGCTGACAAGCGTCGTAAACTTGGTAAAGAATAAGTTAGCAGAAAGGGGACGCTTCGGCGTTCCCTTTTGCATGGAATAGTGTAGAATGGATGTGTATGAAATAAAGGGGGACTCTTTGTCTTGAAAGCTTCTCAAACAATCGATATCACACAGATTGACGTTCCGTGGATCGCTTCGATGCTAGGTGTCGGCAGTGACCCGAATGACTTTTCCGTCGGGTTCAATGCACTCGTTGTCACGGTCATCTTACTGACGATCCTTGTCTTTAAACTTGGTTTTGCGAAACAATTGGCATGGTGGAAGTCGCTCATCGTCTATATTTTGCTTTCACTTGGAGCAGGTACGATGGCACTCGTCTTTTTCACATGGCCAATCCCGGAAGTGCTTGCCGTCATGGCAATCGTGTTAGCCATTTATCGTGGTCGCCTCTGGTGGAACCGTCGTCAAGATGCGGTAGAATCATAAAAAATACGGGCGTCTCTTCGGAGGCGCCCGTTTGCATTACCAATTTCGTTTCTGTCGAAATGTAGGATATAACTTGAACTGTCCAGATGCGGCGCGTTCAGCCGTTCGTTCGCTGATTCGCTCCTGACACTCTTGACACATATACGTTTTAGCCGGTTTGTTACGCAAGCGTTTTGCTTCAAACGACCATGAGTCGATGGTCTCGACTTTATCGCAAAGAGAACATTTTACACGCATCTTTTCACCTTCCTCTATACGATGAGTATAGCATGATTTCAACCGTTAAAAGCAGGGAATTGAACCGGTAAGGGAGAATGGTACAACCATACCCGGTTAAAAGGAGGGGAGTTGAATGGCGAGTAAGGCAACGTTTGAACTGACAGCTGCGCAAGAGCGCCTATTGAACGACATGCCGTTAACATTTCTCGTCGGTTTCGACGAGGCGAAGCGTTGGCCGATCAGCCATGCGATCAGTTGGGTGCAAGCGTTAGATGCTGTCACGGTCCGGTTCGCATTGACAAGAAATTCACATATCGTGACCATCTTGACGACAGAAAAGACAGCTGGCCTCATTTTTATCGAAGATGGTCAGTCCTATCATGTTTTACTCTCAGCGATTCGAGAGTTCGATCCGGCGGTTAAACCAAGCCTTCATCTTCGTTTTTTTGAAGGACATGTCGAAGAAGTGAGGAACATCTCGTTTTATGGAGCAGCTTACGCACAGCCCGAAATCACGAAAACGTATGATATTCGAGCGGCGGAAAAGCTTGACCGTGAAGTGAAAGAAAGTCTTCATTCTTGAATACCATCCTATATTCGAGGGGCGGCAAAGTCTATGAAAAAAACGTATGTACTCGATACGAACGTACTCCTACATGATCCGCTATCCTTATTTCAATTTGAAGAACACGACGTGGTCATTCCAGCCATCGTCCTAGAAGAGTTAGATGGAAAGAAACGAAACATGGATGAGGTCGGGCGGAACGCCCGTGAAACGTCACGTGTCCTCGACCAGCTCCGGACATCGGGAAAACTCCATGACGGGGTCCCGCTTGAAAACGGAGGACGTCTGTTTGTCGAAATCGGTCATGAACACCAGGTCGATATTCCGTTCGATGTCATGACAAACGATAACCGTATCCTACTCGTTGCCTTAAAGTTAATGAAACAATACGAGCATGACGCAGGTCGAAAGGTCGTCGTCGTCTCAAAAGATATATTGGTCCGTGTCAAAGCGGACGCCATTGGAATTGATGCAGAAGACTATCTGACAGATCATATCGTTGATACGACGGACTTATACGCCGGCTATCGAGAGATTGAAGTCGATCAGTCGCTCATCGATGAATTTTATAAAGTTCGTCAATTGCCGACGACGGCCTTGACGAAACAAGTGCTATATCCGAATTCATTCGTCGTCTTGAAAAGTAATGTGTCGAAAGCGAGTGCGCTTGCTGTGGTCGATTCGCTTCAACCGATTTTACGACCGCTGGCACTCGATGCAGATCATATTTGGGGAATTCATCCGCGAAACGTTCAACAGCGGATGGCCCTCGACCTGTTGCTTCGAGATGACATTCCGTTTGTCACCTTACTTGGGAAAGCCGGTACCGGGAAGACGCTCCTTGCCCTAGCAGCAGGGCTCTCGCTCGTCGAGGATGAACAGCGTTACAATAAGCTCGTCGTCGCTCGTCCGGTCGTGCCGATGGGGAATGATATCGGTTATTTGCCAGGGGAGATGGAAGAGAAGCTTCGCCCATGGATGCAACCGATTTATGATAACCTAGAATTTTTATTCAATGCGAATTCAAAAGACGAGCTCGGCAATATTCTAGCCGGTATGAAATCGATTCAGCTCGAGGCACTCACCTATATTCGAGGTAGAAGTATGCCGGACCAGTTCATCATCATCGATGAGGCGCAGAACTTAACGAAGCATGAAATCAAAACGATTCTTACTCGCGTTGGAGAGAACTCGAAAATCGTTCTCGTCGGTGACCCGTATCAGATCGACCATCCGTATTTGGATGAATACTCGAACGGCTTGACGTACGCGGTGGAACGCTTCAAAGGACAAAACGTCTTCGGACACGTGCAACTCGTGAAAGGGGAACGTTCATCCCTTGCACGATTGGCGGCTGATTTACTATAAGCGATATACACAAATAACGCCGAGCTTCGTGCTCGGCGTTATTTTGTATCGAGTTGTAACGACTGGACGTTCGTCCGTTCTAAAAAGGCATTCGAGATCATAATCAATCCCGTGATGATGAACAGGGCAGAAAATCCGAAGTGTGCCACGATTTGGGATCCAAATAGCGGTCCGAGTAGATTCCCCATGAACTGAGCGGACTGATTGTATGAAAAGATGCGCCCCGTCGCAGAGACCGGCGTATGCTGGCGCAGTAGCGATTGAACGGACGGCATCAAGGCGGCCGTTGCGAACCCGATTCCGAAACGCAACAAGATGAGTTGAGTCGTTGAGGTAACGAATGCTTGCGGAATCAAGAAGAGGCTATAGAGGAGCAGTGCCCAAAACAAGATGCGCTCTGCTCCGTGTCTGTCCGATAACCGTCCGAGACACTGCGCCGAAACGAGAGCGGCCAGTCCCGGAGCAGAGGCGACAATCCCTGCCATGAAGGCGAGCGCGGTAGTGTTCGGATTCAATTCACGTACGTATAACGTCAAGAGTGGTCCGATGGATTGTGTCGAGAACTGAATGAGGAACGTTGTCACAAACAGACCGACAATCAACTGTGGATGTCGCAGTGAGGCAAAAATCGATTTCATCGACGCGAGTTCTTCGCGTTTCACTGGGACAAAATCTTCTTTTACGAACCAAAGCGTGATGAGGAACGTCAGGAAGAGTGCACTTCCGGTAAAGAGAAAAACGGATCGAAGCCCAATCCAGTCTGCGAGCAGTCCGCCGATGAGGGGACCGAGTAGACCACCAGT